>NZ_BKAJ01000110.1 GCF_007992495.1 Reyranella soli | reverse complement strand
GCGGCGGGTCCAGCCGTTGGCCGGCAGCTCCAGCTGCCGCGCCAGCCCGCCGTCGTTGGTGAGCAGCAGCAGGCCCTCCGACATGAAGTCTAGCCGGCCCACGGTGACGACGCGCGGCATGCCTTTGGGCAGCGCATCGAAGATGGTCGGCCGGCCCTGCGGATCGCGCGCCGTCACCAGCTCTCCCGTGGGCTTGTGATAGCGCCACAGCCGCGCCCGGTCGGCGTCGGGCAGGGGCTTGCCGTCGACTTCGATTCGGCTTTCGTCGGTGACGGTGAAGGCGGGCGTGTCGAGCACCTTGCCGTCGACCTTGACGCGGCCGGCGGCGATCCAGCGCTCGGCGTCGCGGCGCGAGCAAAGGCCCGCGCGCGCCAGCCGCTTGGCTATTCTCTCGGGTTCGCTCACTTGGTTGCTGCCGCTCCCAGGAAGGCGCGGAAGAGTCTGGCGTCGCCCTCGGAGATCAGGAATTCGGGATGCCACTGCACGCCGATGCAGAAGCGATAGCGCGGCGCCTCGATGCCTTCGATGACGCCGTCGGGCGCGGTGGCGTTCACCACGATGCCGGCCGGCGCGTCGGCCGCCGCCTGGTGGTGGGCGCTGTTCACCTGCAATTCGTCGGCGCCGACTATACCGTGCAGCTGAGTGCCCCTGGCGACCTGCACGGTGTGGCCGGGCTCGTTGCGCGGGTTGGGCTGCTCGTGCGCCAAAGCCTCGGCGATGGCGTCGGGGATGTGCTGGATCAGCTTGCCGCCCAGCACGACATGCAGCAGCTGCTGGCCGCCGCAGATGCCCAGCACCGGCTTGTTCCGGTCGAGCGCGCCCTTGGTGACGGCGAACTCGAAGGCGGTGCGGCGGTCCTTGGTGATGACGGTCGCGTGCGCGGGCCCGCCACCGTAGTAGGAGGGGTCGACGTCGAACGCCCCGCCGGTCACGACCAGGGCATCGATGCGCTCGAGATAGTCGCCGACGCGGTCGGGCTCGTGCGGCAGGGCCACCGCCAAGCCGCCTGCCGCGTCGATGGCGTCGAGGTAGTTCTGGCGCAGCGCATACCAGGGAAACTTGGAATAGCCCCCCGGCTTTTCTGCATCCAGGGTGACTCCGATGAGGGGACGGGGCATGCCCGCGAAGATATCACACTTTAGGACTTCGCCGTGATGTTGCGTGGCACGTCCTTGAACGGCTTGTTGGTGTCGACGCTGTGCTCCTTGGGCATCTTCAGCACGCGCTCGGAGATGATGTTGCGCTGGATCTCGTCGGTGCCGCCGGCGATCGAGGTGGCGGGGACGGAGACCAGGATCTCGGCGATGACGCCGCCCATCGGGCTGTCTTCGCCGGTCAAGAGGGCGTCAGCGCCGGTGATGTAGGTATGCACGCGGGCGGCCTGGCGGGCCACGTTGCTCGACACCAGCTTGCCGAGCGAGCCTTCCGGCCCCTGCGGCTTGCCCTGTTCCTGCGCGGCCCGCGCGCGGCGCGCCGTCCATTCGGCGGCCTTGGACATGATCAGGAGCTTGGCGATCTCCTGGCGGATCACCGGGTCCTTGAATTTGCCCGTGGCCTTCGCCCGCTCCATCACCAGGTCGACGCGGCCCGCTCGCTGCGGATACCACTTGTAGGGCTCCATGGTGGAGGCGATCTCGGCCTTCTCCTCCTCGTAGATGCGGCCCTTGCGGCTGGAGGCCTGCGCCCAGCTGCGCAGGCCGTCGGCGCCGCGGCGCTCGTGCATCAGGGTGGTGGTCGCCACGGTCCAGCCGTCGCCCACGTCGCACACCATCATCTCTGGCTCGACGATGGCATCGGTGAAGAACACCTGGTTGAACGAGGCATGGCCGTTCATCTGCTTCAGCGGATGGACCTGCACGCCCGGCTGCTTCATGTCGAGGATGAAGTAGGCCAGCCCCTTGTGCTTGGCCACGTCCCAGTTGGCCCGCGCCAGCAGCAGCCCCCAATGCGCCTTGTGGGCGCTGGTGGTCCACACCTTCTGGCCGTTGATCACCCACTGGTTGCCGCGGCGGTCGGCGCGGGTGACGGCACCCGCCATGTCCGAGCCGCTGCCCGGCTCGCTGAACAGCTGGCACCAGGTGTCCTCGCCGGTGAGGATGCGGCGCAGGAACTTCTCCTTATGCAGGTCGGTGCCGTGATCGAGGATGGTTGCAGCGGCAAGCGTGCGGATGCCGGCCTTGGCGACACCGACCGCGCCGATGCGCGCGAACTCCTCGTCGACGATCGGATTGAAATGGACCGGCAGGCCGCGGCCGTACCACTCCTTGGGATAGTGCGGCGCGCCCCAGCCCGATTCGATCAGCTTGGTGCGCCATTCGACCAGGCCGTAGTCGGGCTTCCAGTTGGCTTCCAGCCAGGCGCGGACTTCGGCGCGGACGGAGTTTTCGGTCTCTTCGCTCATGATCGGGGCCCTCAGTGCTTCCAGTGCTGCATCATGAGTTCGCGATGCTGGTTGGCATCGCCGAACAGGATCTCGCTGCTTTTGGCCCGCTTGAACCAGAGATGGGTGTCGTTGTCCCAGGTGAAGCCGATGCCGCCATGCATCTGCACGGCATGGATGGCCGTCTGCAGGTAGGCCTCGGCGGCGCAGGCTTTCGCCAGCGAGGCGAGGGCGGGCAATTCGTCATCGCCCTCGTCGAGCGCGGCGGCGGCATAGTAGGCGGCGGACTTGGCCAGCTCGACATCCACCAGCATGTCGGCCGCCTTGTTCTTGGTGGTCTGGAACGAGGCGATCGACCGGCCGAACTGCATGCGCATCTTGGTGTAGGCGAGCGCGTCCTCGCGCAGCCGCTCCGCTCCGCCCACCATCTCGTTGGCGAGTAAAACCGCGGCCTGCTGCATGGTTTTCGCGAACGGCGCGGCGCCGGCGCCCGCCTCGCCCAAGATCTTGGCCTCGACCGAGTTGAAGGTGAGGCGCGCGAGCTTGCGCGTCTCGTCCATGGTCTTGAGCCGCTTGCGCTCCAGGCCCGGCGAGTTGCCGTCGACGATGAAGAACGAGAGCCCGTCCTCGCCCTGCGAGCCCGGCCGGCGCGCCACCACGACGATCAGGTCGGCGGTATGGCCGTCGAGCACGAAGCTCTTGCTGCCTTCCAACCGCCAGGCCGCGCCCGACTGCGTGGCCGTCATGGCGACACCCTCGGCATCGTTGCCCCCGTCATCCTCGGAGAAGGCAAGCGTGGCAGTCTTCTCGCCCGCGGCGATCGCGGGCAGCAATGCCTGCTTCTGTTCCTCGGTGGCGGCATTCAGGATGGCGTTGGCCGCCAGCGCCGTCGACAGGAAGGGGGCGCAGAGAAGCCCGCGGCCCATCTCCTCGAGCACGATCGCGAGATCGGCCTGGCCGAAGCCCGCGCCGCCATAGGCCTCGGGAATATGTATGGCGGTGAGGCCGAGCTCCTGGTTCAGCTTCTGCCAGCCGTCGCGCTCGAAGCCCTGGTCGGTCGCCATCAGGCGGCGCACCTCCTTGGTCGGCGAGCGCGCCTCGAGCGCGCGCCTGAGGCTGGTGCGGAACTCCTCTTGCTCCGGCGTGAAGCTGAAGCGCATGACATACTCCTCCCGACCCGATGTTGGCGCTATTTTCCCCCTTATGACCGGAACGACAAGAGCGTCACCCATGGAGCGCGCGCTCCGCGAGGCGCGGTTAGCCGCAGAGCGGGGCGAGGTGCCGATCGGCGCCGTGATCGTGGGCCCCGACGGCGCGATGCTCGCGGCCGCCGGCAATCGCACCGAGCAGGACCGCGATCCCACTGCCCATGCCGAGATGCTGGCGATCCGCGCCGCCGCGGCCAAGCTCGGCGCGCCGCGGCTGGTCGATTGCGATCTCTATGTCACGCTGGAGCCCTGTCCGATGTGCGCCCAGGCGATTTCATTCGCCCGCATCCGCCGGCTCTACTGGGGCGCCGCCGATCCCAAGGGCGGTGGCATCGAGCACGGGCCGCGCATCTTCGACCAGCCGACCTGCCATCATAAGCCCGAGCTCTACCCCGGACTCAGCGAAGGTGAAGCGGGCGAGTTGCTGCGCGTCTTCTTCAGGGAGCGGCGCTGAGACGTCCTCGCAGAAAATCCGATATCTCTCGCTTGAAGCGCTGATGGATGGCGGCGCGATCGGTACCGGGCGGGTCGCTGCATGGCTCCGGCGCCAGCGCCGCCAAAGCCGGCGAGCAGACATCGACGAACACGAAATGACTGCCGGGTACGATGACTTGTTGCGGCGGCTTCGGTAGCGCTTTGGCAACTGCCAGGGCGTTGCCCTCGGGCCGGAGATCGGACTGCGACGTCGAGTAGATCAGGGCCGGCAGATCGATCGACGCGAGGCCCTCGGGATCAAACGGCGCACCATAGGGTTCCAGGAGAACGAGTGCTTTCAAAGGGAGCACATCGTCCGATTTCGGGCTCGGCGGCACCTTGGCCCAGGAGCCATCGATGGCGATGCCGTCGCAGGCCCTGATGTCGTCCGGATGATCGTGGCAATAGGCCGACAGGTGCGCCAGATCGACGATCGCCCCCGCGGCGATGAGCGTCACCGCCCCGCCGAACGAGAAACCTGCCATGGCGATACGATTGGGATCGGCGCGTTGGAAAAAACGCGGATCCGCCAGCAGCGAATCGAGCGCCTTATGCATCTGTCGCGGCCGGTCGACGAAAGGCTTCTCGGTGGCGGGATGGAACGGCGCCACGACGATGAAGCCCTGCCGCGCCAGATGGAGCAGAAGGGCGCCTTGAGCCAGCGGCGTTCCCGGCCTGCTGCCGCCGCCGTGTGAAAACAGGACAATGGGGAAGCGAGCGCCGGCGGCGACCGGGGCGTCGCGGCTTGCCAGCAGCCTGAACGGTCCGTCTTCGATCGAGGCCTCGGTCGCTTCCGTTGGATAGGCGATCAAGGCCTCGAACGGCGTGGCATCCTGAACCGCAATGCGGGTGACGCCGGCCCGGAACGATGGTGGATCGGCGAGCGCGGTCGATGTGCCGATGACGGCCAGCAGAAGGCTGTAGACAAGGCGACGCAAGTCACTTCTCCGCGGCTTGGGTGATGCGCCCCGAGCCCGCGACCTTGCTGCGCAGGTCGGCGGGTCGGGTGAGTAGCTTCACGTCGCCGGAGCCCGAGATGCTGATGTCGGCCTGGTCCTTGGGCGAGGCCTCGACCTTGCCGCTGCCGGAGATGTGGATCGTGGCCTGCTTGGCCAAGAGCTCGCCGAGCCTGGCGTCGCCTGAGCCCGAAACGTTCACGGTCAGGTGATCGACGGCGCCCTGCGCCCGCATCGAGCCGCTGCCGCTGATGCGCAGCGTTAGCTCGGGCTGGCTGACATTCTCCATCACGAGGTTGCCCGAGCCGGCGATGGCGATGCGCTGGAAGGCGCGGCCGGGCAGGGTGACTTCGAGCGAGCCGCTGCGGCCGCGGCAGCTCAGCGTGAGCCTGCTGCCGTGCACGCGCACATGGTCGACTGGGCCGGGGGCGCCACGCACGACGATCTCATTGCCCTCGCCAGCGCGCAGACGCACGGTGCCGGGCAGTGACAGCTCGACGCTGTCGCCGCCGTCCCAGGCGAGCCGACGTTCGCGCGAGCCCGTACTGTCACCGCAATTCGATGTCCATCTCTCGGCGAAGCCGAACGTGTCGACGTCGCGGCCGCCGATCGCATAGGCGAGCGACAGCGAGGCGATGCCGATGCCGAGACCGCCCACCGCGATCCAACCGAGATTCCTGATCATGTGATCCTCCGCTGCGGCTCAGGCCGACTGCTCGGCCTTGTTCAGGAGCGTGTAGTGCAGGCGCGCGAAGCGGCCGAGCAGGCGCACCGCGTAGTCCAGCGCCATCAGGAGCAACGCGCCGCCGCCGATGCCGATGCCCAGCAGGCCGAAGCCATAGAGCCCGCGCGTGATCGACTTCAGCGCGAACAGGCCGTCCCAGCTCAGCACCTTGGCGAGCAGCACGATGCCGGCAATGCAGAGCGCGATCAGCACGATCGCGATGACGAAGGCGGCGAGCAGAAGCCCGCCGATCAGCGGCAGCAGGAACACGAAGTCAACGGCGATCAGCGCCAGGAAAGCGAACAGCACGGCGAAGAAGCTGGCGGGCGAGCGCTCCTCTTCCCAGCGGCGCAAGCCCGCTTCGGCGCGCAGCTCGCGTGCGAGTCGCAGCGGATCGCCCAGCGCCTTGGCGATCTCTTCTTCGCTGCGGCCTGCCGCGCGGCCCTCGGCGAAGTGGGCGGCGTAGTCGACGATGATATCGTCGATCTCGTCCGGCGGCATGCCGGTCAGACGTCCGCGCAAGGTGTTGAGGAATTCGGCTTTGGTCATCGGTTGCCTCCTGCGATCTTGGCGGCGGGCCCCGCCGACCGGCCTTCCAGCACCCGGGCAACGGCTGCCGTGAAGGTGTTCCATTCGGTCTTCTGGCTGGCGAGCGCGGCATGGCCCGCCTTGGTGAGCTGGTAGTACTTGCGCGGCGGCCCGCTGCTCGATTCCTCGAGGTAGGTCCGTACCAGCCCGTCGGCCTGCATGCGCCGCATCAGGGGATAGATCGTGCCTTCACCCATGCCGATCTCTTCGGCGAGCCGGCTCGCGATGTCGTAGGCGTAGCCGTCCTGGCGCGCCAACAGGGCGAGCACGCACATGTCGAGCACGCCTTTGCGCAGCTGCACCAACAATGATTCCGTCACGACATGGCCTCTGCACTATAACGCATGACCCAGTACCTTGCACAACAAGGTAGTGAGTGGTAGAGAGCTTGTCCAGAGGTAATCGTCATGCGCCTGTTTGCGATGCTGATAGCTGTCGTCGTCTGGTTTGCAGCACCCAAGGTCGAGGCCGCGGGCTTCAGGTTCATCGACATTCCCGCCGATGCACACGGTCCAGCGCTGACGGGGGCGGTCTGGTCTCCCTGCACTGAGCCGCCACAGGAAATAAGGCTTCGCCAGGCCACGATCGTCGCGACCAGGAATTGTCCGGTCGCCGGCAAAGGGCTGCCGCTCATCGTCATGTCGCACGGCTCGGGAGGCTGGTTCGGCGCTCATCGCGATACCGCTGCGGCGTTGGCCGATGCGGGCTTCGTTGTCGCCGCCATCGATCATCCCGGCGACAACGCGTCGGATCGCAGCCGTATCGATACCTTGTCGATCCTGAGCGACCGTCCCACCGACATCAGGCGCCTGACCGATTTCATGCTCGACGGATGGCCCGAGGCAGCGACACTCGACCATCGGCGCATCGGCTTCTTCGGCTTTTCACGCGGCGCCTATACGGGCCTCGTGATCGCGGGCGGCCGGCTCGACATCCTCGGGATCGCCCCGCTCTGCTCCGAAGGCTTCATCGACGGTATGTGTGCCGAGATCGACAAAGGTCATATTCCCGCTCGGCGGCCGGCCGCGGATCCACGCTTCGCCGCTGCCGTCCTGGCCGACCCGGAGTTCGGCCGTACCTTCACGCTCGAGGGACTGGAGGACGTGAAGATTCCGATCCAGCTCTGGGCGTCGGAGCGTGGCGGTGATGGCGTGCTGCCTGAAGATGGTGAGGCAATCGACGAAAATCTGCCGGCCAAGCCCGACTATCGCGTGGTGCCCAACTCGGGGCATTTCGCCTTCATCGTCCCCTGCTCAGCGGAGGCCGCGAAGGCATTGCCGGAGGTCTGCGTCGACGCCGGTGATTTCAATCGCACGGCCTTCCACAAGGAGTTCAATGCCGCCGTAGTCGCGTTCTTTCGCAGGCACCTGACCGAAAGGGTCGTCCGATGAGCGCTCCAATCGCGGCCGCCTCGCGCTATCACGCGCTCGATGCCTTGCGCGCGGCCATGATGTTCCTCGGCATCTACCTGCACGCCGCCGTCGCCTACTCGCCGATCGGTGGATGGCTGTTCAAGCCGCCGCAGCTCACGTCGACGCTCGACTACTCGATCATCCTGATCCACGTTTTCCGGATGCCGGTGTTCTACGTCATGGCCGGCTTCTTCGCGGCTCTCTTGCTCGAGCGCTACGGTTCGCGGCGCGCCATCGCCAACCGGTTCTGGCGCATCGTCGTGCCCTTCGTGGTCGGCTGGATTGCGATCTATCCGTTGGCCATGTTCATGGCCGCCTACGGCCGTCGCGGCCCCGAGCCCGCGATCGACTTCCTCCTGTCGGGGCGCTTCCTCGACTACGCTCATCCATTGCATCTGTGGTTCCTGGAATACCTGATCGTGCTCTATGGCCTGGCGGCTATCGTCGTCGTGGCGCTTCCTCGCGTCGCGCTACCCGGCCTGCGCGCGAAACTGCTCCGCCTCTTCCGGACGATCGCGCAGTCGGTGTGGGCGCCGCTGCCGCTCGGCGCGCTGTCTTTCCTTGCCTTGCTGCCGACGAAGTATGCCGGCCTGGACGATCCGCCTGGCTTCGTGCCGGCGCCGCACCTCGTGGTCGCCTACGCCATCCCCTTCGGCTTCGGCTGGCTGTTGTTCGCCAATGCCGATCTGCTCGATGTCCTGCGCCGGCGTGGCTGGCTCTATACGGCAATCGCGGTTCCAGCGTGCATCGCCTATCTCGGCCTGCTGTTCTCCTTCGCCGACAGGGGCGTGGCCTTCTATGCCACACGCGCCGTGCTTGCGCTCGCCATGTGGTGCCTGATCCTGGGCATCACCGGCCTGTTCCTGCGCTACCTCTCAGGCCACAGCGCGCTCAGGCGCTATCTCTGCGATTCCTCGTACTTCCTCTATATCGCCCATCTGCCGGTCATCATGCTGTTCCAGCTGATCCTGCTCGGCGTGCCGCTGCCGCCGCTCGCCAAGGTCGTGCTGGTCCTGGCGGCAACCATCGCCGTGCTGCTGCCGGTCTATCGCTATAGCGTGCGGCCGACCGTCATCGGCGCGGTGCTGAACGGCCGGAAACATCCCGGCGCGCTCACAGCCACGGTCGCTGCCGCCGATTAGGGCTTCACGAACTTCAGCACGAACTCGTCCTTGGGCTGCGGTGGGTCCGGCGTGTTCTTGTCGCGCGGATCCTTCGGGTTACGCAGGAAGTTCCCTTCCGCCGCCAGCTTGAAGCCGGCCGCTTCGACTTCCTTGCGCAGAAACGCTTCCTCGATGCGATGCAGCGTGCCGGATTCCGATATGCCGGTGCCGGGCCGACCCGAATGATCGGCGATGACGTAGACGCCGCCGCGCTTGAGCGCCTGGAAGATCGCGCGATTCATGGCCGCGCGATCGACGCCGAGATGTCCGAGGTCGTGATAGTTGAACATCAGGGTCACCAGGTCGAAGTCCGGCAACTCGGGCGGTACGGGATCCTCGAACGGGCGGACGACGGCGGCAATCGGCGCGGCCTTGATGTCGGCGGTCCTGAGAGCCCGGTCGCGGGCTTCCAGGGCGTCGGGCGACGGGCGCGGTGCACCGGCCGCCGGCGCGGGTGCCACAGCGGCAGCCGTTCCGGACGTCGCCGTCGGATTGCTGTTGCCCTCAGGGGCCGGCGGCGGCGTGGCCGGACGGCTGGGATCGCGCGGCCGGCTCTGGCCGTAGACCACGCCTGACGGCCCGATCGCGCGGGCCAGCAACTCGGTGGTGTAGCCACCGGCCGCGCTGAGATCGAGCGCGGTCATGCCGGGACGGACGCCGATGAAGACCAGCATCTGCTCGGGCTTGCGCCGTTGATCATTGGTGCGATCGGCGGCGCTGCGATCGGGACTCGCCACGATCTGCTGGGCCTGCTCGGCCGTGAGCGGTGCGGCCTGCTGGGCCGATGCCGGCTGGACAGCGAGCAGCAGGCCCGCACCGGCAGTGACGGCCGCTAAAAGCGTCTTTCGTCGGATGATCATCCGCATCTCCTCTGGATCGCGCCATTCTGCACCGAGGTCGGTATCTGCCTCATCACTTGTTCGTTGTCGCAACACGCTCGGCAATCTGGGCCACCGTGTAATGAGCCGACTGTACCGCACCTTCCTGCCAGGCGGTGACGTAGCTCATATGCTCTCCGGCGAAGTAGAACGGTCCGTCGCCGGCGAGCAGGGTCGGATATTCCGATTGCCGGGCTCCTGAACTGGTCTCCCACTCGATCCAGGCGCCCAGCGAATAGGGGACTTTCGCCCAGGCGACCGACGCGGCCGGTCCGACAAGCTTCTCATAACCGGGATGAAGTCGCTCGCCATCGCTGATCGCGGCTGCATGACGCTCGGCCGGAGTCATCTCGGTAAAGCGTCGGGCCGCATCCTGAGTCCAGATATAGGCGCCGACCAGCACGCCTTTGCTGCCATGGAACCCGTGCGACGGATACCAGATCTGGGTGATGTCGCGGCCGGTCCAGCTGATGCCGCCATAGAGCTGCTGGTCGATCTCCCACCAACGGCGCGGCGCTTCGAACGCGACCTTGACCGCCGGAAAATAGAGCTTGGCCCCGACCTTGATCGCATGACTCACCGCCGGGCTGAAGTCGGCGGGAATGTGCTCCAGCACCGAAAGCGGGATCGTGCAGATCACGAAATCGGCGTCGAGGGCGCTCCGCCGGCCAGTGCTGCGATCGAGCGAGATGACCCGCGCGCCGTCACCGACGCGATCGATCTGCACGACTTCTTCATTGTGCCGGATCACCCCGTCCAGCGTCCGATCGAAGGCGCGGACGATGGCGTCCATCCCGCCCACCGGTTGCAGCATGGTCGGCGCTTGCTGCCACAACTCCGCGAAGCACAGGGCAAGGGCCATCTTCACCGATGCAGGGCCGGCGATCTCGTCCAGGGGAAGAGGCGGTTGCAGGCGGCCGCGTTGGGTGCCGCTGCCCGGCGTGCCGTCCGCGGTGAAACCAGCACGCGACGAGCCAGCATAGCTCAGGTCACCCCGGAGATCGCCGAATATCCGCAGCACCGTCCGGACTCTTTCGTCATTCGGCACGCTCTTGGCGGCGAGCGCCGCGATCGCCCCTCGGAGGTCGGCTTGGAGCCGCCGTGCCGTTTGCGGCTTGCCATCGAATTGGTCGTCGAACTGGACAAGGGCGGCGCGGTTGTCGTTCACGAAAAGCTCGAGCGGAACGCCGAGGTCGCGACAGTATCCCAGGATGCCCTGGTGGTGACTGGAAAGCCTGGCGGCGCCGGCGTTGAGGTAGATGTCCCGGTCCGTCGTCCATTCGACACGCTGAGTGGAATCCGTTTCGGCGATCCGATCGCCGCCTCGTATCGTCCAGACCCGCCCTCCGGACCGCGAGCGCGCCTCGAGAACCGTGCACTGATAGCCGGCCTTGCCGAGGCAGTACGCTGCCGTCAGGCCGGCTATTCCGGCGCCAAGGATGGCGATGCGCTTGCCGTTGCCGGAGCCGGGCCGCAGCGCTGGCGGCGCGGCATGGGCCGTCGGCGTGTCCAGCAACCCGGCCATGTTCAAAGCAGAGTAGGCGGTGGCTGCGCCTGCGATCCGCCCGATCAATTCGACCAGCGTACGACGCGAAATCTCAGCGGCCATTCTCTCGCCCCCGCACAGTTTGCAACGCCTCACGCCATTCGTTGCGGACCTCGGGGTCGTCTTCACGGGCGGTGCGTTGTCGTTGCACGATCTGACGGGGCGCGAGACGCGACAGGGCCCAGACGGCGCCGCCGCGCACCAGCGGCGAGGGGTCGTCCAACAGCCTTTCCACCGCCGGCAGCGCGGTCTCGCGGCTGGAACTGTTGCCAAGCGCATAGGCGACGTTCCTCAAGAAGCGGTCGCGGCCGATGCGCTTGATGGCCGTGCCGGCGAAACGCTTGCGGAAGCCCTCCTCGTCGAGCGTCGCGAGCTCCGCCAGCAATGGCGCGTTGAGCGCGGGCCGCGGCATCAGCGACGTCTCGCGCGCTTCCTGGGCGAACTTGTTCCACGGGCAGACCGCCAGGCAATCGTCGCAGCCATAGATGCGATTGCCGAGCAGGGGCCTGAGCTCGCGGTCGATCGGGCCTTCATGTTCGATGGTGAGGTAGGAGATGCAGCGTCGCGCCTCGAGGCGATAGGGCGCGGGGAAGGCCTTGGTCGGGCAGATGTCGAGGCAGGCGCGGCATTGGCCGCAATGGTCGCTCTCCGGCGAGTCGGCCGGCAATTCGACCGACAGCAGGATCTCGCCCAGAAACAGCCACGAGCCGAACTGGCGCGACACCAGGTTGGTGTGCTTGCCCTGCCAGCCGTGGCCCGCCATCTGCGCCATGGGCTTTTCCATCAAGGGCGCGGTGTCGACGAAGACTTTCAGGTCGTGCCGGTAGGTGTCCCAGATGAAGCGGCCCAGCGTCTTCAGTTTGCTCTTCATCACGTCGTGGTAGTCGCGGCCCTGGGCGTAGACCGAGATCGCCGCGCGCTCGTCCTGTCGCAGGACCTCCAGCGGATCGGTCGGCGGCGCGTAGTTGATGGCCAGCGACACGACCGTCCTGGCCTCCTGCCACAAGGTTTGCGGATCGGCCCGCTGCTCGGTGCGTTCGCCGAGCCAGCCCATGTCGCCCTGCCAGCCGGCGTTCAAGAACTCGCCCAGCCGCAGCAGGCGCTGGTCGCGCGCCTCGGCACCAGCGTTGGCCGGCGCGAAGCCCACGGCATCAAAGCCCAGCCTCAGCGCCTCATCGCGAATCGCATTGCGCAGCTCGGCCGGGGTCGCCGGCTTCGGCTTGCGTTTGGGAACCGGAGGCTGCCGGCTCATCGCTCCCTGCTATCCTCGGCCGCGATAGGGCTGCACCCCCGGATCGGGCAGCCACAGGCCCTTGGGCGGCTGGCCGGTCTGCCAGAACACGTCGATCGGCATGCCGCCGCGCGGATACCAGTAGCCGCCGATCCTGAGCCAGCGCGGCGCCAGCACCTTCTCGAGGCGCATGCCGATGGCAAGCGTGCAGGCTTCGTGAAAGTCCGCATGGTTGCGGAAGCTGCCGAGATAGAGCTTCAGCGACTTGCTCTCCACGAGCTTGGCGCGCGGCGCGTAGTCGATCACCAGATGAGCGAAATCTGGCTGGCCGGTCACGGGACAGAGCGTGGTGAATTCAGGCGCGGTGAAGCGCACCAGGTACAGCGCTCGCGGCTGCGGATTGGGCACGGTCTCCAGCACGGCCTTTTCCGGCGAATCGGGCAGGATGGCGGGCCGGCCGAGCTGGCTGAGCTTGGGGTATTTGGTCATGTCGTGCCCTCTGACGTTTCATACTCGCTTAGGTCGTCCCAAAATACCCGACTCTTGCTGCTTTTCGCCCAGTTCGATGACTCGCACCGCAACCGGGAACCTGGCGTCAGATTTGAGCGACGTTCGCTCGGAAATCCTGATCCGCTTCCCTTGCAAACATATTGATCATCCCCAGATGCCTACGCAGGACGTCGCCGCCATCCTCGAAAAAGATAGCAATCCTCGCGATTGAAGTTGGCCACCGCCAAGGGGGTTGAGAGTACCCTCGAAGGGCCGGAAGGGAATCAGGGGTGACCTACCAAATCATTCGCCAAGCCATCATGGATCGTCAATGCGCAAGCGCATTGTATGAAGACTATGTCCGGGTCTTCTGCCCGCGAACGATCGGTAAAGACAAATCCGGCACAGCGGTTGTCACTGCCTTCCAATACGGCGGCGGCTGCCCCGGCGGCCTGCCGCTCGGGGGCAAATGGTGTTGCTTTCGAGTGAGCGATCTCGATCTGATCTCCATCACTGACGATGCTTGGCGAATCGGCACTAGTAGTGGAAGGCGCACCAGCTGGGTAACGGATGTCGACGTTGCATCCTGAGGCGTGAGCTGGCACCTCCCCTCTTCGAAGCGGCCAAGGCCCGAAAAGTTGGCAGCCAGCAACCTCCGAACCTCGCCGCGGTTTGGCTTATGGTGGGACCAGAACGAAAGGGCCAACATGGCAAGGATACCGCGACCCCCTGCTGAAGCACCGCGCGAACCGCCGCCTGGTTCCAAGCCGACGCCATTTCCACCCATGCCGCCCCCTCGCGAACCGCCCCCGGGGCCGCCACCGGCAACAGGACAGGCGGCGAACGCGGAGAAGACCGCATATCAGGCTGCGTTCGCCCACTAGCGCACTTGCCCACCAGCGCACTTGCATGACGGCAATTTATGCTCCACCCGGCGCCGGGCGACCGAGATCCTATTCAGCGGCGGCTAGCTGCTGATTCCGGGCGGCGACGACGCGATCACGGGCGATGTCCTCGCCGCGGCGCTTGCTGAGGGCGGCTTCGCCACCCGCCGTCTCGGCGAATAGCGCGAGTTTGTCGAGATCCTCCTCAACCACGGGAGACAGCGCGAGATCCATGTACTCGTGGCGCTTGGGATCGTGTTTGACCTTCTGACCGATCCGCCAACCTTGCCAGGCGAGGCGGACGTAGATCTTGAGTTTCTTCCAGTTCTCGACAGCCAGCCTGTAGTGGAACAGGCCGATTGGCACGATCGGCATGCCGTGGCGGCGGTCGGCGCGGTACTTCAGGCGCAGGATGCCACCCTCCAGCGGATGGATGCCCTCGGCTTCGAACATGATCTTGAACATGGTCATGAACCGGGCCGGCTCGGCCGGGTTGCGACCGGGGATCGCGCCATGCCGGCGCGCCACCGTCTCGGTGTGCTCGGGCGTGTAGTAGGTCCGCCAGGCATCGCGATAGGTCTGGTCGAATTCCTTGTCGCTCATCCTTGGGTGATGGACGACCCGATGATGCACATCGTACTTGTTGAGATCGGCGTCCATCCAGATGCCTTGCTTCCACTGGGTCTGGTGATCTTCCGAGCCGGGCAGGGGCGTCAGGATGAACAGCTCGAGAATGTCGAGCGGCAGCTCGTTCTTGATGATCTCCATGTCGCGCAGGATCGATTCGCGCGTGTCGCCGGGGAAGCCAAGGATGTAGCCCGCCCAGGTCGAAGCACCACTCGTGTGCCAAGCCTGCAGCATCTTTCGGTATTCGGTGATCTTGTTCTGTCGCTTCTTGGCGGCCAGCAGGTTGTCCGGATTGATGTTCTCCAGCCCGATGAACACACGGAACACGCCAGCCCAGCGCGCCTTATGGATGAAGTGCGGGATGCGATGGCACTGCGTGTCGACCTGGATGATCAGGGACAATGCGATGCCTTCGTTCTCCTTGAGCTCGATCAGCCGGTCGAAGAAATCTTCCCAATGCTTGTTGCGGGCCATGTTGTCGTCGGTGATGAAGAACGTGGTGATGCCCTGCTTGTAGTTCTCGCGCACGATCGCTTCGAGGTCGTCGGCGGTGCGGAAGCGGCTCTTGCGACCCTGGACATTGATGATGGTGCAGAACGAGCACTGGAACGGGCAGCCGCGGCCAAGGTCGAAGCTCGAAATGCGCCCTTCATTGCGCGCGAGCGCCGTCGGCGGAAGGCGGGGCGGAGCTGCCCCCTCCATGCTCGGCAGGTCGTCCATATAGTTGTAAAGCGCCTTCAGGGTGCCGTTCCAGGCGTCGCGCACGACCTCATCGAGGCGGCCTTCCTCGGCTTCGCCCGCAAACATCGAAATACCCATGTCCATGGCGGCCTGGATCTCAGGCGGCACGACCGGCAGCATCGATATGCAGCCCGAGACATGGAAGCCACCGAGCGCGACGGGAAGGCCGGCCTTGATGAACTGGCTCGCCAGATCGACAGCCCGTGGAAACTGGTTGGTCTGGACACCAACGAGGCAGATCAGGGCTCTGCTGTTCGAGCGCTTGATGTCGGCGACGATGCGGTCGGCGCGGATGCGCGAGTTGGTCTCGTCGATCGGCTGGGCGACGATATCGACATCCGGTCCCAACACTTGACGCTCGCGGCAGTCTTCAGCCAACCCGTAGAGCGCCGCCAAGGTATTGGAGGGAATGTGCGACCGGAACCAGGTGATCGGATAGCCGTCGTCGTCGTAGTGCGTGGGCTTGATCAGCACCAGCCGGAAGGTCGATCGCTTTGCCGCGGCGCCCATGAATCTGCTTTCTGGCTGTTGCAAACGGCAAGTCGACGATTGAAAAGTCTAGCAGGCAGCGCAACAGCGTGTTCGACGTCCCAGCCTCGGTCGGGATCCATGGAAGGATCGTCCCCAAAGCGGCACCTTCGCCAAGTTATGTTAGGGGGCCACGCGCGTCTGTCTCACATTGAACACGATGACGGCGTTGCGGCGGCGCCATTTCGGAGACCGCGACGATGTCGACGGGGCAAGGGGTGGTCGGAGGAACGACGCACCGGAACGGCCGCTCCTCGTGGACAAGGCACCGACTGGTGGCTGGCTGCCGTCACCGCGCCCGTCGCGGAACTAGTCGCGGATGATCACGTTCAGCAGCGATGAATGCACCTTCAGCTCGCCGTTGTACTCGATGAGGCCGAGCTTCCGGAACTTGTTCATGAAATAGTTGATCCTCGAACGCGTCGTCCCGACGCGCGCCGCCATCACCTCCTGGCTGATCGGCGTCGTGACCGTCCGCAGTTCCGCCTCCTGGCCGACCTGGGCCAGCATGACCAGCAGGCGCGCGAGGCGCTTCTCGCTTGAATTGAACAGTTGGTCGACGAGGTCTGCCTCGACCTGGCTGTTTCGCAGCAACAGGAACGCCATGAACCGCTGCGACATCGCGGGGTGGTCGTTCAGGGCCCTCGAAAGCGTCGCTGTCTCAACGCGCGCCACCATGGCTTCAGTCGAGGCCCGCGCCGACGCTAGGTAGCGGGGATGGCCAGCCAAGCACGACTCGCCGAGGAAGGCGCCGGGGCCGAGCACGCCGACGACCCTTTCCTTGCCCTGCTTGGAGACCACGCTGAGCTCGACCTGGCCTTTCTGGATATAGAAGACTGCGTCGCACTCGGTGCCCTGCCTGAAAATGTAGGTCTTGGCCTTGTACGTCGAGATGGTGCGGCCAGCGCCAACGGTGGTGAGGAAGGCTTCAGTGTCGAAGTCCTGCTTGCTGGACGATTTCCTCGCAGTTCTTCTCCTGGCCATGGCGTTGCCGACCTTCTTGATTCCGGACTTTTTGGGTCGGGTCGCTGCCTTCGATTTGTCGCTTGCCGGCACTCCGTACTCCTGCGTCGATGAGTTGCGAAGAATGGCGGGCTGTTCAGTACTGGACAGTTCAACTTTGAACAGGCGGGGTCAATTTTACGCTTTAGCCTGCGGTCATCAAGCAGCGGAGATTGCGATGGACCGCAGCGCCAAGGCCCCCTTGGCCCGCAGGAAGTCGCGGATTTGCGGACGCTGACCCAGGAGCCGAAGCGCGACCTTTCGCCTGCCCGCTAATGCAAGGGGCGGCCCAGCGCCTGGGCGAGCTCTCGTCCCACATCTGTCAGGGCAACGTGGCCTGTGTCATCACGCTGCAACCAGCCTCGTTCGGCAGCAAGCGCCACAGCTCCATCCGTGGCGCCGTCGAGTCGACGGATCGTTCGCCACGGCATCGAATCGCCGTCGGTTGCCTCATAAAGCAGACGTATCAGCGCAAGTGCCATCGCTTCGGTGTCGTTGGGCATTGATGACCCGAAGCTTGGGTTGAACGGCACACAGCGACATTGATTCAGGAATAGAACGATCCTGACGGCAGTTGGCGACGGCGGCGGTGCGGGCAACGTGCCCAACGGACCACTGAAAACAGTCTAGCATACTGTTCAATATTGAACAGTGGACGGGCAACCCTCGGCCGTGGCGGGCATTGCTGGTTGTAAGGACCCCTGACCCATGAAGTCGGCCTCACTATCCGATCAAGCTGTTGCGAATCGCGGCCTCGCTAAGCGGGTAAGGCGGCTTGCGGGGATGCTGACCGATGCCGACGATGCAGCCCGGCTGCTTCGCTACGCTGACGAGCTTGAGGACCAAGCGGTGGACTTGGAGAGGCGCGCCAAGGAAGGGGACTAGCGGCGAGTCGGGTCCGGCACGCGACCTGTTTTGCTGGCTTACCAGGTCAGGTACGTAACCTCGATCACCACTTCCGAGTGGCGCGCCCTACCACACGGGCAGCATTCGCCATATGCTAGAGAGCTGATACCGAGTGAGGCAGCGCGCTGCCCTCCGGAAGAGGGCATGCAAGCGGGGGCGGCCATTCAGCCAACGCCACATCAGTTCAGTAAATAAGGATTTCATGGCAGTCGTGCCGTTTAAGTCATGTAACGATCATATGCTAAGCGGGCGGCCATGACCCACCGCGTTGCCATCGTGGGCGCGGGCCCGTCGGGTTTCTATGCCGCCGACGGGTTGTTGCGCGCCCGACCCGACCTGCATATCGACATCATCGACCGCCTGCCCACGCCCTATGGGCTGGTGCGCGCCGGCGTCGCGCCCGACCACCAGGGCACCAAGGCGATCGTCCGCCAGTTCGAGAAGCTTTTGGGCCAGCCCGACGTTCGCTTCGCCGGCAACATCGACGTCGGTCGCGACATCTCCTGGGACGAGTTCGACGCGGCCTATGATGCGGTGATCGTCGCCACCGGCATGGTGATCGACAAGAAGCTCGGCATACCGGGCGAGGATCTGCCGCACGTCTGGGGCTCGTGGCGTCTCGTCGGCTGGCTGAACGGCCATCCCGATTTCCGCGCTGGTCCCGATCTCTCCCAGGTGAAGAGCGTGGCGGTGATCGGCAACGGCAACGTGGCGCTGGACGTGGCGCGCGTGCTGGCCAAGAGCGCCGACGAGATGGCGAAAAGCGACATCGTGCCGGAGGCGGGTGCGGCGATCGCCAGCGCACCGCTCACGGATATCTACGTGATCGGCCGGCGCGGACCCGAGCATGCCTCCTTCACCAACAACGAGCTCGCCGAGATGGGAAGGCTGGCGCGGGCCGTGTCGGTCACCGACGCCAAGGCGCTGGACGTGGCGCCACCCGCCACTGATCCGACACCCGAGCGGCTGCGCAAGACCAAGAACCTGGAGATCCTGAAGGGCTTTGCCGGCCACAAGGCGGGCGAAAAGCCGGTGACCGTGCATTTCCTGTTCGGCGCGGTGCCCAAGGCCATCCGGCCGGGCGAGGTCGAGCTATCGACAGGGACGCTCAAGGCCGACCTGCTCGTGACCTGCATCGGCTATGGCGGCGAGGAATTCCCCAAGCGCGACGATGTCTTTCCCGTCGGCTGGGCCAAGCGCGGACCCACGGGCACCATCCCGACCAACCGGGCGGAAAGCCATGCGGTGGCCCAGCAGGTCCTGGCCTTCCTGAAGGATCGCGATCCCAAAAGCGGGCCCGACGTGCTGCCGATCGCCGTCGACGCTGCGGGCTGGCATCGCATCGACAAGCACGAAGTGGCGGCCGGCGCGGCGCTGGGCCGCCCTCGCGTGAAATTGACGGATTGGCAGGCGCTGCTAGACATCGCACAAGACCGCTAACGGCACTATTGTTGCTGCCGGCCGGGGGGTCATTCAGGGAGCTTTCATGTTGAAGTTAGGTCGTCGTCTTGCCGGCGCGCTGGTCGCCGCTGCCGCTTTTGCGGCACCCGCGTATGCGCAAACCACGCTCAAGGTCGCGCTGCATTCGGATCTGAAGATCATCGATCCGATCTGGACCACGGCGCTGATCTCCACCCATCACGGCAACATGGTCTACGACACGCTGTTCGCCATGGACGACAAGCTGCAGGTCAAGCCGCAGATGGTCGACAAGTGGGAGGTCTCGCCCGACAAGCTCACCTGGACCTTCACCCTGCGCGACGGCCTGGAATGGCACAACGGCAAGCCGGTGACGGCCGAGGACTGCGTCGCTTCGATCAAGCGTTGGGGCGCCCGCGATTCGATGGGCCAGAAGCTGTTGAGTGTCACGGCCGATCTCAGTGCTCCGGACGCCAAGACGATCAAGATGGTGCTGAAGCAGCCCTACGGGCTGGTGCTGGAATCGCTCGGCAAGACGAGCTCCAACGTGCCGTTCATGATGCCCAAGGAGCAGGCGAGCGTCGATCCCAACACCCAGCTCACCGAGTCCATCGGCTCGGGCCCGTTCATGCTCAAGAAGGACGAGTCGAAGCCCGGCGAGAAGACGGTCTACCTCAAGAACCCGAAGTACAAGCCGCGCGCGGAGCCCGCGTCGGCGATGGCCGGCGGCAAGGTTGCGAAGGTCGACCGTGTCGAATGGATCTGGATCCCCGACACCCAGACGCAGATCAACGCCTTGCTGAACGGCGAGGTCGATCTGGTCGAGATCGTGCCGCCCGACCTGCTGCCGCTGCTCGCGAAGGACAAGAACATCAAGGTGCTGGCGACCAACACCTGGGGCCGGCAGTACTCGATGCGCTTCAACGTGCTGACCAAGCCGTTCGACAACGCCAAGGTGCGCCAGGCCGTGCTCGTTGCCCTGTCGCAGAAGGAGTTCCTCGACGCCAATTCGGGCAACCCCGACTACTACAAGGAGTGCAAGTCGGTGTTCCCCTGCGGCTCGCCGCTGGAATCGACCAAGGGCTGGGAGGACAAGCTCACGGGCAACATTGCCAAGGCCAAAGAGATCCTGGCGTCGTCGGGCTATGACGGCACGCCGGCGGTGCTGCTGCATCAGACCGACACGGCGGGCCACAACAACCTCGCCACGGTCGCGAAGGCGCAGCTCGAGAAGATCGGGCTCAAGATCGACCTGCAGCCGATGGACTGGCAGACGCTGGTCAGCCGGCGCGCCAAGAGGGACCCGCTCGATAAGGGCGGCTGGAGCGCCTACTTCACCTCGTGGGGTTCGCCCGACGTGCTCAACCCGGTGTCGGCCGCCTTCGTCAATGCCTCGTGCGACAAGGCGACGTTCGGCTGGAGCTGCGACGAGACGTTGGAGAAGCTGCGCGACGCCTACGCCGCGGAGACCGATCCGGCGAAGCAGAAGGCGATCGCCGAGCAGGTGCAGCTGCGCCTGCTGGAGTATCCGACGTTCGTCCCGCTCGGCCAGTTCACGACGCCGACTGCGGTGCGCAGCAACCTCAGCGGACTGATCACGCCCACGCCGGCGCTGGCGCTGTGGAACGTGGAGAAGAAGTAATCCCTCATGGTCCCTCCCCCGTCATACGGGGGAGGGTACGGGAGGGGGCAGGCGACGCGGCTGATCTGTGAAGTTTCAGATTGGGGCTTTCCCCCTCCCTTACCCTCCCCCGATGACGGGGGAGGGAATGCTTTTGGGTTAATCCAGCCTGACCGCGATCCCCTTCATGTCGTCCCGCGACGCCGGATATTTCGTCATCACCTCGGCGTCGTGGCCGGGCACGACCATGTCGACGTGTCCGTCGGCGAGCTTGGTGAGCTTGTCGTAGCCCGCCAGCATGTCGGCCACCGAATAGACGATCGAGAACAGCTTCTTGTCGCGGATGCCCCAGTAGTAATGGCTGGCGTCCGAGGCCAGCACCAGCCAGCCGTTGCGCGTCATCACCCGCACCGACTGGATGCCCATGGTGTGGCCGCCGATCAGGTGCACGGAAATGCCGGGCTGGATCTCGTCGTCGCCGTCGTGGAACACCACGCGCTTGCCGTAGACCGCGCGCACCATGCCGACGATATCCTCGACCTCGAAGGCGTGGCGGAACGGGTCGTGGCACATGTGCCGGCCGGTGGCGAACTGCATCTCCTTGTCCTGAAGATGGAAGCGCGCCTTGGGGAACTTGTCCCAGTTGCCGACGTGGTCGTAGTGCAGGTGGGTGACGATGACGTCCTCGACCTCCCTGGGGTCGATGCCGAGATCGTTGAGAAGGTCGGCAGGGTTACGTTTGACCTCACGGCCGCGCTGCTTGCCGACCTGGGCGTTGAAGCCGGTGTCGATCACGACCGGCTTGCCGCCGATCGCCCGGTTGCCCGCCTCGTCGAGCGGGATCGCCACCCAGACGAAATAATCCATGGGGAAGTCGGCATCGTGCGGATCAGGCGTGATCTGGACTTCCCAAGCCTTGCGCGGCAGGTGGGCGTATTTGACAGCATGCACCTCGTAAATGGGTGTCGAACGCATCTTTATTTCCATCCCTTCCTCGTTTGAAGAAAGCGTAGCCTGCCGGCCGGCCGCGACGCTATAGTTACCTCATGGCCCGCATGGACCTCCTTGCTCGGCGAATTAGCACCCCGGTTTGCACTGCAAACCGGAGCGTCGCTGTTCGTCCGTCTGCAAGGGAGTCGTTCCATGTCGTCCGTCCTCGCGCTTAAGCGCAACTCGTCTACCGTCCGATATTGTTTCGAAGCCGACGCTGAGCCCGGCGTGTTGCCGCGCGCGCTCGAGCTTTTGGCCAAGCGCGGCCTGGTGCCGGCCCGCGTGTTCGCCCAGGCCGATGCCGATCTGCTGTCGGTCGAGATCGAGGTCGAAGGCCTCGAGCCCGACACCGCCGATCATGTCGGCCACTGCCTGTCGCAGATCGTAGGCGTCCGGCAGACGTTTTGAGGCCGCCGTCATGGTTGCCTTCACGATCCGGCCGGCAACGCCCGCCGATGCCGAAGCGCTGTGTGCCCTGCACAAGGCCTCGGTGAGGGCCCTGTGCCTCGGCGCCTACACGGCGGAGGAGATCGAGGCGTGGCTGCGCGAGCGCGAGCCCGCGGGCTTCCGTCACGCCATGACCAAAGGCGGCGAGACCATCCTGGTCGCCGAGCACGACGGCTCGGTCGCGGGCTTTGCGTCGATCAAGGAAACGATGCTCTTCGGCCTCTACGTCGATCCCGCGGGTGGCCGCGGTGCGGGAGGGCCGCTGTTGCAGGCAGCGGAAGGTGAAGTCCGCCGAAGAGGCGCCGCGATCCTGTCACTGCAGTCGACGCTGAACGCCGTACCGTTCTACCGCAAGCACGGCTACATGCGTCAGGCCCGCTCGACGGTGCGGCGCGGCGGGCGCGACCTGGCGGTGCTGGACATGGTCAAAACCTTGTCATGATCTTCCGGACCGCCGGCCGGAGGCCGGCTGTCCGGAAGATTAAGACGTTAGCCGTTCGACGATGGCGTCGATGTGTACCCGCGCGCAGTCGATGCTCGGGAAGCCCGCCGTCTCCTCGTCGAAGATCACCGCGAGATCGGTGCCGGCGAGCAGGATGGCCTCGACGCCGTCACGCCGCTGCAGGTCGGCGGCGATGCGGCGCAGGCCCGCGGTGTCCTCGTCGTGGCCGCGCTGGGTGTCGAGGAGGCGCTGATAGGCCCGGCCGACGAAGGCGATCTCGTCGGGCTGCGGCTTCACGATGTCGACGCCCGAGAGCTGGCCCCACAGGCTGCCCTGCATGGTGAAGGTCGTGCCGAACAGCGCCACGCGCCTGAGCTGTCGCTTGCGAAGCTCGGCGCCAATGGCATCGACGATGTTGATCAGCGGCAGCTTTATGCGCGGCATCAGTTCGCTGATGCAGATGTGCGGCGTCACCGCCGGCAGCACCGCCGCCTCGGCGCCAGCGCGGCCCAGCCGCTCGACGAAGCCCGCGAGATAGTCGGCCAGCGCATCGAGGCGGCCGTCGCGCACGTAACCCTGGCCGCGATCGACGTCGGCATGGACGAACACGAGGTCGGGCACGACGTTGCGCGCCTTGCAGGCGGCGGTGATGCGCTTGTAGTAGTCGACCGTGGCGCCGACGCCCAGGCCGCCCACAATTCCGACGCACGCCATGTCAGTCCCCGCCCAACTCAGTCCATCGTGATGCTGTTGTCGCGGATCACCTTGCCCCAGTCGGCGACCTCGCTTTTCGCGAACTTGTCCATCTCCGCCGGCGCCCAGTCTTTCAGCACCGTGCCGAGCTGGTTGGCGCGTTCCCTGACGGTATCCATCTTCGCGATCTTGCGCATCGCGGCGTTCAGCTTGTCGATGATGGGCTGCGGCGTGCCGGCCGGCGCGAACAGGGCGAACCAGCCATCGAGCTTGAAGCCCGGCAGGCCCGCCTCCGCCGTCGTCGGGATCTCGGCAAAGGCCGGATGCCGCTGATCGCTCGCCAGCGCCAGCGCCTTCACCGCGCCGCTGCGGATGTGGCCCGACACCGAGGGAGGCGTCACCACCATCAGCTCGACCTGGCCCGCCACGAGATCGGCGGTGGCCGGGCCGGCGCCCTTGTAGGGCACGTGGGTGAGGTCGATGCCGGCCGCCTTGTTCAGGAGCACGCCGCCGAGATGCGGCACCGAGCCGGCACCGACCGAGGCGTAGTTGAGCTTGCCCGGGTTGGCCTTGGCGTAGGCGATGAAGCTCTTGAGATCGTCGGCCGGGACCTTCTTCGCGATGACGATGACATGCGGCGCGACCGCGCCCATGGCGACGCCCGCGAAGTCGTCGGGCTTCCAGTTCAGCTCCTTGATCAGCGCCGGATTGGCCGAATGGTAGGCCGAGTACTGCATCAGCAGCGTGTAGCCGTCAGGCTTGGCGCGCGCGACGACGGCGGTGCCGACATTGCCGTTGCCGCCGCCCTTGTTGTCGACGATCACCTGCTGGCCGAGTTCCTGCGACAGGAGGTCGGAGTAGAGCCGGGCGACCAGATCGGTGCCGCCGCCCGGCGGCGCCGGCACCACCATGGTGATGGGCCGGTCGGGATAGTTGGCCTGCGCCCATCCACGAGAGACAAGCGCGGGACCGGCAAGTGCTCCAAGTCCGAGAGCCAGGAAACCGCGACGCTGCATGGGAACCTCAGTTGCCCGGGAAGTTGCGCTTCCACACCTCGGCCAGCTCCGGCACCTGGTCGCCGCGCCGCGCGATGGCGAAGAGATGCGGCGCCTCGCTCTCGAACCACCCGCGCTTGGGGCGCCAGCGCGTCATGATGTCGATATAGATGTCCAGCGCCGAGAACCGCTCGCCCAGAAACCACGGGCCGCCGGCCTCTCCCTCGATCTGACGCCACAGCCGCTGGGCATAGGCGTCGGTGGCGGCGCGGAAGGGATCGCGCGCGGCATTGACCGACACGAAGCGCGACGGATCGTCGGCGTAGGTGAAGGTCGGATAGATGTTGGCGACGATGAATATCAGCCAGCGCAGAAACTTGCCGCGTTCCTTGGCTTTGGCCGGCGGCACCAGCGAATCCTTGCCCGTGATGTCGGCCAGCAGCAGCGTGATCGCTGCACTCTCGCTCATGATGCTGCCGTCGGGCATCTCCAAGGTCGGCACCTGGGCCAGCGGATTGACCTTCTTCAGCTTGGCGTCGGCGTCGGGCGTGCGGAACAGGTCTTCGACCGGCTCGAAGGTATAGGGCAGCCCGTACCAGACGAGCTGCGCCTCCACGATGGTCGAGCCCCAGCCGGCGCGACCCCAGAGCTTGTAGCCTGCCATGGCTGTACCTCTACGGCTTCTGCAGGGGCTGGATCAGGCTGCACGTATCCCAGCGTCCGCCGCCGCGCTGCTGCACGCGGTCGTAGAACTGGTCGACCAGGGCGACCAGCGGCATCGCCGCCTTGGCGCGCCTGCCCTCGGCCATGCTGATGCCGAGATCCTTGCGCATCCAGTCGACGGCGAAGCCGAACTCGAACTTGCCCTCGACCATCGCCTTCCAGCGATTCTCCATCTGCCAGCTCTGCGCCGCGCCCTTGGAGATGGCGCTGATCACCTTTTCCATGTCGAGGCCCGAGCGCTGCCCCAGGTTCAGCGCCTCGGCGAGGCCCTGGACGATGCCGGCGATGCACATCTGGTTCATCATCTTGGTGATCTGGCCCGAGCCCGGCGGGCCGATCAGGGTGATCGCCTTGGAATAGGCGTCGGCCACCGGCTTCGCCCGGTCGAAGGGCGCCTGCTCGCCGCCGCACATCACAGTGAGCTGGCCGTTCTCCGCGCCGGCCTGGCCGCCCGAGACGGGGGCGTCGATGAAGTCGATGCCCTTCTTCTTGCCTTCGGCGTGAAGCTCGCGCGCGATGTCGGCCGAGGCCGTGGTGTTGTCGAAGAAGATCGTGCCACGGCCCATGCCGGCAAACGCGCCGTCGTCGCCCAGCACGACCGCGCGAAGATGCTCGTCGTTGCCGACGCAGGAGAACACGATCTCCTGGCCCGCCGCCGCTTCCTTGGGCGTCTTGGCCGCCTTGCCCTTGTGCTTCTGGTTCCAGGCTTCGGCCTTGGCGAAGGTCCTGTTGTAGACCGTCACGTCATGGCCCTTGGCGGCGAGATGGCCCGCCATCGGGAACCCCATAACGCCCAGACCGAGAAATGCCACCTTGGCCATCATCCACTCCCGCGAGATTTCGTTGAGGGCGCGATCATAGAGGCAAATCCGGCCGATGCCAGTCCGGGCCTCAGGTCACAAATCGGAGGCCCGGCACGGTCGCAGTGAGCCAGTCGCGCACGCCCGAGACGCGCGCGAACCAGGATTGCGAGCCGTAGGTGTCGCCGTTGCCGTTGGCGTTGACGCCGCAGATCGCCCAGCCGCCGCCTTGCGTGCGGAGCCAGGCCGAGCCGCCGCTGTCGCCCGAGCCCAGGATGCCGTCGAGGCGCTCGGCGCCCTCGCTCTCGCGGCGCAGCGTGACGCCCAGCCAGTTGCCGGCATCGCCGCTTTTGGGCACCGGGTGCACTGCGTCCATGATCTCGTCGATCTTGTTGGTGGCCGCGGCCTTGCCGGGCTCGATGTAGTACTTTGGCTTTTGGCCGACCGAGCCGATGCCGCGGCTGCCCCAGCCGACCATGACGATGCGCTGGCCGTCCTCGCGATTGTCGCCGTAGAGCACGGGCGGCGCGCCGCCATCCTCGATCGGCCCGTCGAGCTGCACGATGGCGAAGTCGTAGCCGGTGCGCTCGGCGTTGTTCCAGTTGTAGAGCGGATGGAAGACGAGATCGGTGCCCTGCATCGCCGTGCCGTCGGGCGCGCGATAGACGTAGTCGTCGGCCGCACCGCCGCGATTGAAGACGTGCGCGGCGGTGAGGATGCGGGCGCGGCCGCGCACATTGCCGATCCAGGTGCCGGAGGCGGAGCCCCAGACCTGGCCGTCGTCGCTCGACAGCGCGATCACCGAGGCGAACTGCGGCTGGTCGGCGAGGGCGAGATGGGCGCGAAAGCCGCCCTCGGCGCGCCAGGTGCTGTCGAGCACGATGACGGCGTCGGCAGGACGAGGCGCTGCGGCAAGCAAGAGCGCCGCAGCAGCGAAACGGCGTCGGGTCACGATCATGAGCGGACCAGCAGGATCACGATGGCGGCGAAGCCGGTGAGCAGCGGCGGCAGCGCGAGCGGCCAGGCGCGACGATAGAGCACCGACTCCGGCGTCGCGAGCGCCAGGATCGCCGCACCCATCGAGACGCGGATCGGCGACAGCATGGTGAGGTTGGTGCAGATGCTGTTCTGCACCGCCGCGACCCAGGCCGGATCGACGGCGATGGCGCGGGCGAGCGCCGTCACCATCGGCATCAGCATGGCGTTGGCGGCCGAGCCGCCGCCGGTGAGGAAACCGCCGGTCGCCGCGAACAAGGGGACGCTCAGCGCCGCGCCGCGTCCGGCCACGGCGCGCAGGGCCTCGGCGATCGTCCCGGCCATGCCCGAGCCGACATAGAACTCGGCCATGACCACGAAGGCGAGCGTCACGGCGCAGGACCGCCACGCCGCGCGGCCGGTCTCGGCCAGCACGCGGCCGAGCGGCGCGCGGGCCAGCCAGACCACGACCAGCCCGATCGAGACCAGCCAGAAGCCCGGCGCATAGAGCGGCGCGAAGGCGGGCTGGTTGTCGAACGGCCGCATCGCCCACAAGGGCTTCAGGAAATCGCGCAGGGGCGGCACCAGCCGCGTGGCGCAGAGCGCCAGCGTGAGCGCGACATAGGGCGCGTTGGCGTGCAATGCCGAACGCAGGCGCGCGCCGTCGGGCTGCTCGTCGCGCCAGAAGCGCAGCGCCAGCAGCAAGGCGGTCGAGGCCGCGCCCGCGATCTCGACGTCGCTGTAGTAGTTGAACAGCCAGATCAGGCCGAGCAGCAGCGCCGTCCAGATCGCATCGTCGATCTTCTGCGCCAGCGACACGGCGATGCCCGCCTCGCGCGCCAGCCGCCAGTAGAAGGCGAGGTAGAGGACATGGATCGGGATCTGCAGCAGCGCCGAGGAGAGCCCGAGCTGGTTGGGCGTCAGGCCCGCCAGGGTGGCGCCCACCGTGGTGCCGGTGGCAAGCGCGCCCCACGGCACCAGCGACTGGCTGTAGAGGCCGAGCAGCAGCGCCGACAAGCCGCCGAGCCCGAGGCGGCGCAGTGCCGCGAGCGCGATGATGTAGCCGACGCCGAAGCCCGTCACCGCTTCGGCGAAGGGCGCCAGCAGGAAGCACACCGACCACAGGCGACGTGCATTGACGGGCAATGTGCCGGCGCCCACGCTGCCGCGTGCCTGCTGGCAGCGATGGAAGAACATGCCGGCGGCGATGATGGCGATGACGTGCCAGGAGAGCCAAAGCCCGGCCGCCGTCTCGCGCAGGAAGAGCGGCGCCAGCGCCTCACTGCCACGGGCTTCGACGACGATGATGAAGGCGGCGATCAGGGTCGCCGACAGGCCGGCGAGACCAGCGACCAGGGCGCTGGCGCGGCCCGAGGCCAGCAAGCCGAGCACGAGCAGCAGCGGCGCGAGGGCGAGCAGGGTGGTCATGGGACGCTAGGGACGCTGAGGCGTGGCGGCTAGAGCGCGGTGCGCCAGTCGCCCGGCAGGCCGAGCCAGGCGCAGCGGCCGTTGTTCGACACCGTGGCCGTGGGCTCGGGCAGGGGTATTTCGGTGAAGCACCCGCCGGCCACGCCTGTCCGCGCGGGCCATGCATCGGCCTTCCACAGCAGGGTGGTGCCGCAGGCGGCGCAGAACCAGCGCTGCTGCGGGTTGGCGCCCGTGATCTCGTAGAGGCCGAAATCGCCCGCTCGGGCCGTGACCCGCTCGTCGGCGAAATAGGCCGACCAGCCGAAGGCGCTGCCGGTGCGCCGCTTGCAGTTGCCGCAATGGCAAACGGCGTTGAGGACGGGGTCGCCCTCCACCTCGATGCTGCAGGCGCCGCAGCAACAATGGGCCTTGCGGGTCATGGTCCAGCTCCCTGAAACGCGGCCGGATGGCCGCTTGCGCCGACGCGGCCGGATGGCCGCTTGCGCGGCGGGGGCCTTTCGCCTAGAACCCGCGCCGTGCCCCGATAGCTCAGCTGGTAGAGCACGTCATTCGTAATGATGGGGTCGGCGGTTCGATTCCGTCTCGGGGCACCAATACCCCCATCGCGTCTGCGGTATGGTTCCCCTCTCTGGGACTCACCGCAGCATCTTGTGGAGTCACAGCTACTCAATCCGACTCAAATGGTGGCACCTCTGGGGGTACCGCTCAGAATGAGTGGGGTATCGGCTGTAAGGATTCCGTCGGTGGTTCGATTCCCAATCCACAGCTTAACATTGCGTTGCCGAGCGTGTGATACAATCAAGGCATATTAGCTAGTGCGTTCGAGTGTGGCCCTGTCACTAGCGGGCTCACGTTCGAGCGATAGACCTATGAGAATTGATTACTCGCCTCGTGCCAGCGGCAAGACCACCCGACTTATCGAATGGCTCAAAGCGAAACCAGATCGGTTTCTTCTTACGTTCTCACATGACGAAGAGAATCGCTTGAAGCGCCTTCACCCGGACCTTTCGAATCGAATAGTTGATTGGCGAAGCTATCAGCGGCGGTTCATGCACGGCTCGCCGATGCATCAGATTGCCATAGACAATGTGGATCTGGTTCTGGAAGAGCAGTTTCGGCAGCGGATCGCAATCGCCAGCATCAGTGACGAGCAGACACCTCAATGGCGTTTACTCCAAGAAGCAGGGTACCAACATGTACGCTGATACCTAGTCCGACGATGACGGAAAGCTCGCCAATCGTTCAGAGGGTGATTGCTCGTCTGGTCGCAATAGGCGATCCCCGTCGAACTCGGACCCTCGACATCTCGGCGGATACGGAGATCTACTACGATCTCGGCATCTACGGCGATGTCCTCTACTTCGACCTTGTTGATTGGATTCACAAAGAGTTCGGTACGACTTTCGACCACTTCAATCTCGGCGCCTATGCTCCAGGTGAGCAAGGATTCCTCGCGATGATTTGGCGCAGACGGCGTCGTGAGTCTGATCGAAGAAAGGGGCGATACCGAAGCCTCAAAGTTCGTGATCTTGTCGAGGCAATTGAGAGAAAAGCTTGGCCGTCTCGCGGCGAGTAGCGATCCTCTGAGTGCATCACACTTGCTCGCTACTACGCATGAGTGTGGGGACTCCATTGGAGGTATCGCCCGAGATGGCAACTCGCAAAGGCCAATAGACCCAGTTGCTTAGAAGATTTGTGTGGCGCAGTCTCGGGGCACCATCTCACTCCTTTCTCATGCTCAGGCCTTCGCAAATCCTGGCAAGGCAAGGCCTTGCGTGTTTTTCCTTGCTCACAGCGAGGAGGTTGCTCGCGCGTTCCAGTGGCAGCGGCATCTTCTCAACCTTCTTTGAATCCGTTGTGAATTCTCTTTGAATTGTGCCGCTGCCTCGTGGAGCTCGGCCACCTTTGCCTTCAACGTCCGATAGTCGTCCGGTGCTTTGTTACGTCATGATCGACGTTGGCTCCCGACTGGAGCGCGCGTTGAAGGATGCGCCGATCTGAAGACTTGAACCGACGGTTTGCTCGAGGCGCCCGCGTCACACGCAATTCGCTGACGTTTGCCAAAGTTGGCAGGCTCGCGATCGCATACTGGCATCACTAAACCGTTGAGCCGCTTGGCTTCTTGGCCGGAGTCTTGCTTCCAATCAGGCATGACCAAACCGTTTCATCTCGCCTGGTTTCTCGGCCAGAGTTTCGCTTCCAAGAACTGGCGCTCGACATGGGCCGGCAGTGCCACCGACGTCAAGCGCTGGATGATGCCCGACCTCTTCATCGACCTCGCCAAGGGGATGGAGCGGGCGTGCATGGACTACATGATCATCGAGGACTCCTCGAACGTGCCCTATACCTACAAGGGCAACCACGACACCTATCTGCAATACGCCCAGGGCTCTCCCAAGCTCGACCCTGCGGTGCTCGTGCCATGGCTTGCACAGGCGACGACGCATCTCGGCCTCGTGCCGACGCTCTCCGTGTCGGAATACCCGCCGTACCTGGCGGCACGTCTCATCAATTCGCTGGACCATGTCACCGAGGGTCGCATCGGCTGGAACTGCGTCACAGGCAGCAACGACGGCACCGCGCAGAACTACGGCCACGACAAGCACCGGCCGCACGACGAGCGCTACGAGGTGGCCGACGAGTTTGCCGACGTCGTCACCAGGCTCTGGGAGGCCTGGGACGCGGATGCGGTGGTGCTCGATCGCGACATCCCGATGTTCGCCGACGGCAAAAAGGTCCGCCCGATCAACCACGTCGGCAAGTACTTCAAGGTGCGCGGACCGATCAACGCGCCGCGCTCGCCGCAGGGGCGCGTGCCGATCTGCCAGGCCGGCGGCTCGGCGGCGGGCAAGAAGTTCGCATCGAAGTGGGCCGACACCATCATTACCGAAGGCAGCAACATCGAGAAGATGAAGGCCTATCGCCAGGAGGTCCGCAGCAATGCCGCCGCGATGGGGCGCAATCCCGACGACATCAAGCTCCTGTTCCTGTGCTCGCCGATCGTCGACACGACGATGGAGGCGGCGCGCGAACGGCGCCGGCTGCAGCAGGAAGACTCGCTGAAGCACGTCGAGATGCAGCTCTCGGGCATGTCGCGGCTGACCGGTATCGACTTTTCCAAGTTCGATCTCGACGAGCCGCTGCCGACCACGCTCACGACCAACGGCCACCAGTCCTCGCTGGCCCGATGGCTCGGCAAGCCCCTGCGCGAGATCGTGCGCGGCTACGCCAGCAAGGGCAGCCTCGACTACACCGGCACGCCCGATCGCGTGGCGGGGGTGATGGCTGAGGTCATGCAGGAAGTGGGCGGCGACGGCTTCCTGTTTTCCGATACGCCGATCGAGCGCCGTTCCATCATGGAGATCTGCGATGGGCTGGTGCCCGAGCTGCAGCGTCGCGGGCTGACCCGCAAGGCCTACGTGCACAAGCATCTTGCCGACAATCTGAAGGAGTTTTGAGACACACTGAGGCGAACCTGCCTGCACTGGATCGGGCAGGCTTCTGCAAGTAGGCGGCTGGTAAAGCCGACGGCGAGGTGACACGCTGCAGCGAGTGCGATGTTTGTTTGATCATCAAAGGCAACATGGCTTACGCACCGCTCGCCAACTCGACGTACCTCGATTTCACCGGTTATCGCGTCACCAGCGAAACATCTGTCGAAGCGGCCTACGGCGTCACCGGCACCGCGCCTACGTTCGGCTTCAATGTGGCACTGGTCCTCGAACGCAATAGCGATCCGATGGGCCTGCTGTCGGAGAACTGGGCGACACGACAGAAGACACTCGCCGACCTGAACGCGTCGGGGACCTTGTGGACCACCTACGGCGCCGACCAGGCGCTCTACGACGGTGTCGTTGCCCAACTGCAAGGCGCCTCCTACAACCTCGCCGTCCTCGACGGCACCAACAGCAACTACGTCAGCTCGGCCGAGTCGCGGACGATCTGGGTGGAGATCAACTCGGCGGCTGATTTCGCCAACCTGTTTCAGAACAACACGCTCACCATGGCGGCGATCGCCGATCCGTCGCCGGTCAACACTTTCCTCTACTGGACCGGAAGCCTCTCGCTGCCGGAGGAATGGAACGTCGCGGGCCTGTGGTTCGATACCGAAAGCCTGCCCAACCCATCCAACATGACGCCCGGCCAGTCGGCGACCCTGCCGCAAGGGCCGCAAAGCATCGGCAACGGGTCGTTGAACCTGGCCCATTTGCCGCCGCAGCAGATCGCTGCTCTCTACAACTTCCCGCTCGACGGTCAGGCTGTCGCGACCGGCACGATCGGGCTGATCGAGCCCGTGACCGGATCCGTGCTGCCGAACGATCCGCTGGGGACGGGGTTCGAGGCCTCGCTCGAGGCCTATCTGGCCTCGATCGGCCGGACCGGCACCGGCAGCGTCTTCGTCCAAGGCGCCGACGGACAGAATGCGGCGGAGGGCGGCGCCGGCGAGCGCTCGCTGGATGTCGGCGTCGTCGCGGCCGTCAACCCCAACAGCAACATTGCCCTCTACAATGGCTCGGGCTTCACGGCAGCCACGGGCAATGCCCAGGGCACCACCTTCACGGCCATCCAGAGCGCGATCTGGGACATGACGGCCAACCCCGCCGTCCTGTCCTCCTCGTTCGGCGACGTGAACAGCATGTCGCCGGGCTCGCCCTTCTACAGTGCGTACCAGCAACTCTTCGTCGACGCCGCCCTGCGCAACAAGACCTTCTTCAATGCCCTGGGCGATGGCGGCTCGGGCAACCTGATCGGGACCGGGCTGACCGAGCTCTTCTACAACGACATCAGTCCTTACAACGTCATGGTGGGCGGCAGCTCGCTCACCAGTTTTGCCTCGGCGCCAACCGATCCCAGCCTGGTCAATGCCGTGCTGGCGCCGGCGCTCAAGGGCGATCTCGGCACCCTCTGGATGCTGGTTGCCGGCGGCCTGAAGAGCCTGCCCGCCGATGCGGCGTCATTGCAGGTTTTCGTCGAGACGGTGTGGAACGCCTATTACGTCGATGGCACCGACATCACGATCAATCCTGGCCAGCCTTTCGAAGGCGGCTACCTCGTCAACACGACCAGCTCGGGCGGTGTCGACGTCACCCAACCCGCACCTTTCTATCAAACCCAGTACGGCCTCTACCCTGTAGCGACCGATCCGCTGGCGCAGCCCGGTCGCGGCGCGCCGGACGTCACGGCCGATGCCGGCGGCAATACCGTCTATGTCGTGCCCAACGACGCCATGGACCGCCTCAGCCTGAGCGGCGGCACCAGTGCCGCGGCGCCGCTCTGGGCCTCGCTCGCCATCCAGTTCAACGCGATCTTCCACGACCAGGGGCTGCCCGACCTCGGATTCGCCAACGACCTCCTGTACATCGCTTCCGCGGTCGCCCCGGGCTCGTTCAATGATGTTGCCCTGGGGAACAACATCTCTTCCTTCACCCTGGGCGGTCTTTACGAATCGAACGGCACCGCCCTCACGCCGACCGGCTACGGCTACGAGGCCGGGCCCGGCTATGATCTCGTGAGCGGACTGGGCTCGCCCAACGGCGTGCTGCTCGGCCGCGCCCTCACGGCCATCGCCCACGCGCAGATGTCCTTCGATTCAAGTCCCGCCATGCTGGAGGCCGATGGCAACGGCTGGGAAAGCGGCGCCGACCAGACGCTGCTGTTCCAGACCATGACCGGGTCGAGCGCCACCATCGGGCTCGGCCTGGGCGGCTCCGCACAGATCTTCGGCAGCACCGCTTCGGCACTCTACGCGTGGACCAATCGCGTGGCTCAGCAGTCGCTGCAGGACGACTTCGATTCCGGGCTGGTGAAGCTGTTCGACAAGCAGGCGCAGGGCGCCGTCATGCAGGCGTCCATCAGCGCCGGCGACGATCTCACTGTCGCCATCAACGCCTCGATGGCCACAGCCATTCAGGGGGTGTTGAGCAGCCCCTTCGGCTTTGCCGACTTCGTCACCGGAGCCGGCGCCGTACGCGTGGCGCGGCCCGTGGCCGTTGCCGAGACGGCGGGCGGCGCCGACGACCAGACGGCGGTCGTGCGATTGCGGCAGAACGGCGAGGACAGCCTGTCGCTCAGCGTTTTTCGTGTCGACGATCTTTCCGGCACTGTCGATGGCCTGGCACCCGGCGCAGCCGGCTACGCCGCCGCTGCCGCAGGGAGGGTCTACGCCGCCAGCAACGGCATGACGTCGCTCGACGGGCCTGGTTACGGTGGCTACGGGGAGTACGTTCTGACCAACGTCGATGCCGGTGACATGATTGCCTTCAGGCTGACCGACCGGACGAGCGGCAACGTCTTCTGGGGATTCGCCCAGGCGAATGAGAAGGTGAACGGCCAGCCGGTCGGCCACCTGTGGAACTACGGCCTCAACACCTGGGGCTTCGAGGACCAGGTCGGCGGCGGCGACCATGACTTCAACGACCTGATCCTGCAGTTCGACTTCACGAGCACATCTGGCTCCGGCTGGCTGATGTGACGGCGAGCGCGATGCTCGGACCTGAGGGTGTCGGTGCAACCTACCCTAGCCAAAATCGTTAAGCTTCTTGCCCCGCGCTCAAATATGGGTCGCCGCTGCTCCTCACGCACCAGGGGAAAGAACGATGATACCTGGACTTAGAAAGGCCGCCGAGCTGAAGGAAGTGCCTGTGCATTGGGTCGACATCTGCCGTGTGATGCAAATCATGGGGCTGATGGAGGATTTCAGCGAAGGCGAGTGCCTACGCATCTCGAGCTTGCTCAAGGAGAGCTTGGAGGCTGGCACCGCAAAGAAGCTCAGCCGCGGAGTCTACACAGCCGTTCACCCGGATCACGTGGCGCCCGACCACGCGCCGTGAGGCCCAAGTCGCTCTAGGCTGTCGCCGAAGCCACGTTCCACCGGAGCGTCGCGACATCGCCCGCTCCCAGCTCCAGCGTTGCATAAGCGCCCTGGTGCTGAACGCGAAAACGCCTTGGACCGTCGGAGTCATTCAAGACCACCATCACCATCCGCGAATCAGGCGTCCGACAAGCGACGTTGGGAAGCTGACCCACCTCGCTTGAATCAACCCGCACCGACCCCGGCCGGATAAACCTCGCCGAGTGCGCCATCAGATAATATCCGGGATTGCGCTTGATCGTGGCCCCGATGGTAACACCACCCAGGGCTCCCTGGGCGCCGTTGGGCGTGTGCAAGGCGTATTCCGGATCGTTGGCAAGATTCCACTCGAGCGCGGTGCGGCTCCAGTTTCTCAGGGTGCCGATGATGACGTTCTTCGTATGCCAGCGCAGGGCGCCCATGAAATCGTCATGCGAGGAAACCCATTGTTCGGTGAAGTACACCTTCTTGTCTGGATAGTGCGCCCACACCTTCGACATCACCTCCGGCGATCCGTTGTACAAATGCCAGGCAACGCCGGCGATATAGCGACGCGCCTCGGCGTCGCCCAGCACCGCGAGCGGATAATCCGGTTCGTCGCAATTGTGGTCCCAGCAGAGTATTTCTGTTTCGGGTGCGCCTTTGCGCAATTCCGGTCCAAGGTATCCCTTGATGAAATCCGCCTGTTCCGTGGCGGTCATCACCATGCTCGGCTCGTTCTTCGGATTGTGCGGCTCATTCTGCGGCGTCACCGCGCTGACATGAATGCCGTTCTCGCGCATCGCAGCCACGTATTTCGCGAAATAGCGTGCATATGCCGAATAGCATTCCGGCTTCAGCGATCCGGCCACGAAGCTGCCGTTGCTCTTCATCCACGGCGGTGCCGACCACGGCGAAGCGATGATCTTCACAGCCGGATTGATCCGCAATATCTGCTGCATCACGGGAACGACTTCCGGATCGCAGACGGCAAGATTGAAGCGCGCGAGGTCGGGGTCCGCCGTTCCGGGAGGCAGATCCCAATAGGTGAAATCCCGCCAGCCGAGATCTGAGGCGCCGATGCTCAGCCGCAGACAGCTCAGCCCGACCGAAGCCTCGGTCAAACCAAACAGCTCCTCCAGCAGCGCCGCGCGGTCTGCCGCCGGAAGCCCCGCCAGCAGATAGGCGCTGCCGCCCGTCAGCGCGAACCCGAAGCCTTCGATCGGCTGAAAGGTCCGGCTGTCGTCGATGTCGATCGTGGGGAGTGCCTCTTGCGGCAATGATCTGGAAAACGCCGCCGGCTGCATGGGCTGCAGCAAGGAATTGGCATCACGCGTAACCCAGCCCTCGATCATTTCTGCTGCGCTCGGATCAACTCTGCAAACCAATCGAAGGACGCTTTGGGAACACGTTTCTGGGTCGCGTAATCGACGTAGACGATGCCAAAGCGACTCGCGAAGCCCGCGCCCCACTCGAGGTTGTCCAGAATCGACCAGAGAAAATAGCCGCGCACATCCGCGCCCGACGCGGCAGCTTCCTCCAGCGCCTTGAGATAGGTGGCGAAATAAGCAATGCGCCCGGGATCGTTCACCCCACCCGCTGCATCCAACGTCTCGTGTGCGCCGTAGCCGTTCTCCGTAATATACACAGGAAGCTTGTAGCGCCGGTGCGTGCCGATGATTTCGTTGCGGAACGCTTCCGGGTCGATGCGCCAGCCCACGCCGGTCAGGGGGACGTCAGTCGGCGCATCGGCCCAGGCAAAACCAAGCGGGCCCGGATCGGCGCGCGCATAGATCGGGCAATAGTGGTTCAGGCCCAACCAGTCGATCGGCTGGGCGATGCGCGCCATATCTCCGGGCTGTACGAATTCCTGCAAGCCTTCGGCCAGTTCGGGTGGATATTCGGCGAGGCATTGCGGGTCCGCATAGAGCCGGTTCCAGCACGCGTCCAGAATACCCGCCGCCACCGCGTCCTGCGGCGCAGAGCTGATCGGCAGACAAGCCTGTCGATTGTATATTGCGCCAAGAAGAGCTCCCGGTGCCGTCGTCCTCAACGTGCGGACCGCTTCGCCATGCGCGAGATTCACATGGTGAGCCGCCTGCAGGAAGCTCCGCCGGTTGGCAATGCCGGGTGCATTCCAGCCCATGCCGTAGCCGAACAACGTGCACACATTGGGTTCGTTGAAAGTGGCAAAATGCCGAACCCGGTCGCCATAGCGGCGTGCAATCAGGGCGGCGTAGTCGGCGAACCAAAGAGCGATATCGCGGTTCTGCCATCCGCCGAGATCATCCAACGCCTGCGGCAGATCCCAATGATACAGGCACAACCAGGGCTCGATGCCGCTGCGCAGCACTTCGTCGATCAGGCGATCATAGAAGTCGAGGCCGAGGCTGTTGGCCTGGCCGCGCCCTTGCGGCAACACGCGCGGCCAGGCCACGGAAAACCGGTAGACCTGCGCGCCGAGGCGCCGCATCAGCGCCACGTCTTCCTTGTAGCGATGGTAGTGGTCACATGCCACATCGCCGGTATCGCCATTGGCAATACGGCCGGCCTGTCGGCCGAACAGGTCCCAGATGCTGGGCCCGCGGCCGTCCTCTGCAACGGCCCCCTCGATCTGATAGGCCGCGGTGGAGACGCCCCACTTGAACGATGCTGGCAGCGTCAACTTGGAAGGTACGGGTGAGCCCGGCACGGCTTCAACATCAGTTCCAACCACGGGCCACTCCCCCAATATGCGTCACACACGCGTTTTGCCGAAGGCTACGCTGCTCCATCCTGCGTGACAATTACCCGGACGCGGTCTCTGCCTCCACAGGCAGCACGCGTTGGAAAAACCCGTCGGACAATCCGACTCGACCAACGGCCACAACTGTTGCCGACGGAAATTCCTTGACCAGCAACTCGGCCATATCACGCTGGGCCGCGGCATCGAGCGCGTTCGTTGCCTCCGACAGGAGAATCCAGTCGGGCCGGTGAAGCAGCATGCGCGCAAAACTGAGCCTCTGCTGTTGCGCCACGGAGAACACCGAATCCCAGTTCTCCACGACGCCAAGTTGCCCGGCCCAATCGCCCAGGCCGACGCGACGCAACGCCGAATTGATGTCGTCCGGTACACACACGCCAAGTGTCATGGGGTAGCAAACGGCTTCGCCCAAAGGACCAACGGGAAGATAGGGCCGGTCAGTGGCAATGAAGATGTTCGCACCCTCTGGCAGCGTCACTTTTCCAGCGCCCCAAGGCCAAAGCCCTGCAACGGCGAGAATGAGCTTGTGGCAGATCGGCGTTTTGCCTTCGATCACCACATGTTCGCCGGGGCGGATCTCGGCTGTTATCTCCTTCATCACCGGCGTCGCATCGTGCTCCATCACGCGCACGCCGGCGAGCTGCAGCGAATTGCCCTCATGCTCTACCTCGATGCGGTTCGCGCCGAGCTTCTGCTGGAGCCCGCCAAGTGCGTCCTGCAGCGCCATCACGCGTTCGACGGAGGCGCGCCATAGGGAGAGGCCGGAAAGATTGTCGACAGGAAACGCCAGCGCGGCGGTGACTTGCGAAAACGCCTGGGCCATCTGCATCAGCGTGCCGAGCGAGATGAACCCCATGATATAGCGCGGCGCCGCGACAAGAAGCGGAAACGGGTTTGCCAGCACGCCGTACGCCGTAGTGAACACGATGATGCGCACCAGACCGTAGGTCTGGCGCTCCCAGCCTCGTCTCACGCCACGCAGCAACTCCTGAAGATGCGTTCGCTCATCGGCATCGCCGCCGATCAAGGCGATGCTTTCCGAATATTCCCGGGCACGCGCCAGGCCAAACCGGAAATTGGCTTCCACCGTCTGCCGCAGATTGGAAGCACCGACCAAGGGGAATCCCGCCCATAGCGCCAGGCTGGTGCCGATCGCCGAATAGATAAGGGCGACGAAGACCATGAAGCCAGGGATGGGAATGACCGTCCCGCCGATGTCCACGTGGATGACACCGGAGAGGTTCCACAGCACGGCGACGAACGTCCCGAAGAGCAGGGTGCAGTAAAACGCGGCCTGGCCCAGCTCGACGGCCTGCTCGGTCGTCACGCGAATATCTTCGGCGATTCGTCCGTCCGGATTGTCGCCGTGCTCGCCCGCGACCAGGCCGAGCTGATAGTGCTTTCCTTGCGCCATCCAGACCGACAGCGTGTTTTTGGTGATCCAGACACGCCAGGCAAATTCCAGGCGTCGCTTGGCATAAAGCGTGATGGAGAACACCAGGATGCTTGCCAGCAGCAGGAGCAAGAAGGTCGTGATCAGGCCTACGAACGCTTCGAGGTGACGGCCTTCTATCGCGTTGTAGAGCCGCGCCGACCAGGAATTCAGGCCGACCTGAACCGCAACCTGCGCAACCGTCAGGGCCGCGATCAGCGCCAGCCAGCCCCGGTTCCTCCACTTGTGCCCCGACGACCAGAAGGGCAGGGCAAAACGGATAAAACGCCATAGAAAGGGGCCCATCCCCTGTGCGGGATGGGTACTGGCGGGCGTCGTATCCTGCATCATTGGCTCAGTGCACCCTGTCTAGCGCAGTTTTGCCGAAAGGCGCCAGAGCGGCCGACAGAAAAGAAAACACATGCGCCAATAGCTGTCTCGGGGCATCACCTTCAAAATCTGCACCCCTAAGGCAGTGACAGTGTTTGACTTCGCAGAGTGGGTCAACCAACGCTCATTGCGGCATGGGCTGGGTTTTCGAACGCCCATTGTGAGGGACTTCGCAAGCGTCGAGCATCAGGACGTGTCGCCTGATCCGTACGGTCCAAGCATCGGCTTAGCGAGGCGTTCCCAATGACGCAGATACTCTCCAAACGCGTACGGGCAAGTCTTCAAGCCTTCAATCGCGGCCAGACGTCGTCTCCGCCGCCGCGGCCCTACCATCCATCTGCGATGCTGCCCTTGGTCTCGAGGGAGATGTACGAAGCCGATCGCAAGCGCGCCGCCTCGTCGAAAAGCGAGTGCATTCCGACGAAGACGACGACCGCGAATCGGTGGCCAGTTCACTTTCCGATCAAAGAACGCCGCGGCGGGTGAGCGGCGCCGATATCACCGATCCGGAAAGTGCTGATGATCGTGCACCTGGTCGGGGAAGTGCTTCTTGAAGGCCGCCGCGCACATCGCGCCCGTGCCGCCGCGCTTGGTCAGCTCGTCGATGATCTCCTCCAGCACCGTCACCAGGTCGACGGCGGTCTTGCTGGTCATGGTCTCGCCTACTGCGGCCGCCAGGGTGGCGGCGACCATGACGTCGTTGTCGCTCAGTCTCACGTGATTGCCCCCAAAGTAAGTTGCGGGAGCGATGGTGGCAGGCTGGCCTGCGGCCGTCGAGTGGGGAGGGGTGCGCCTATGCGCCCAGGGCCTCGGCCAGCGCGACGAAATCCTCGGCGTAGATGTCGAACCAGTCTTCGCGCGCGATGTCCGGCCGGACGTCCGGTCCGAACTCGAGCGGGCGGGCCACGAAGGCCGTGCGCATTCCGAAGGCGCGGGCCGCCGCCAGGTCGTACTTGTGGCAGGCTACCATCATGATCTCGTCGGGCCGGCAGCCGAGATAGTCGACCGCGAGTTGATAGACGGCCGGCGCCGGCTTGTAGATGTGCGCGAGTTCCGCCGTCAGGATGGCGTCGAACGGCAGGCCGGCGTGCTTCGCCACCGCGACCATCGTCGCCATGCCGGCATTGGAAAGGGTCGAGGTTGACGAACCGCCGGCGCAGGCGGCCAAGTCCCGCGACGCTGTCCGGCCAGGCTTCCAGACGACTCCAGACACCGTTCAGCTCGTCACGCTCGGCGGCAGTGAAGGCCGTCGACAGGCCGCGCCGCTCGAGCAGCGTGTCGAGCGTCTCGCGGTAGATGCGGTCCACGCGCAGCCAGGGCCGACGGCTGGCAATGACATCATCCAGCACGGTGCGATAGAGCGCCCGCCATTCGGAAGACAGCGTTCCCCAGTCGAGGTCCAGCCCCTTGGCCTTGTTCACGGCCTCGCCCATGCGTTGCATGGGCTTGCAGAAATCTGCACAGGTGCCCTGGACGTCGAACGTCAGCGCCCGGATCGTCGCGCTCATCCCGGTCATCGTCTCCCCGATCGGTCGGCGCACAATGCACCGGGCGGAAACCTCTGTCCCGTGCGATGATGGTTACGTGTTGGGGCTGCAGGGACGCGCCATGGTCGCAAACACTCAAACCCAGGATCTGTCGGGTCTGCAGCAACGGGCGCTCGCGCTGGAGAGCCACGCCGAAGCCAGGACACAGGCCTACCAGCGCGCGACCTGGATTCGGTTCGTCGGCGTGTTCTTCCCGATCCCCTTCGTCGTCGTCCTGCTGCGCCTCGAGATGGCGGCGTGGACGTACTACGTGTGGGGCGGGTTGATCATACTCGGTGGCGCGGTGCTGTACGTGATCGATACCGCCGCCTCGACCAGGGTGGATGAAGCAGTCGAGGCGGCGGCTACGGCGCGAAAAGCTTACGAGGAGGCGGCGCAGGGTGGGGTTACGCCGCCATAGGCTTTTCGTTGGCCGCGTTCATCATCGTCGTTGAGAGGACGATATAAGTGGTTGCCCAGGCATCCTTGACCTCGGCGGTGAAAGCCTCGCCGAGACCCCTCTCCAGGGTCCACAGCAGGGCCGAGCCGACCGACGCATAGTGCTGGGCCTTGACGCCGTAGCCGGCGTGGCGGCGACCGAGCGCCTCCACGGCGGGCACCAGGGTCTCGAGATGGCTGAGGCCCGCAACGGCGGTGCCCAGCATCGCCATCAGCTTCTTCTTCTGCTCACTGAGGTCGTTGGGGAACATGGCGCGGACCTGCGGGGCGATCTCGAACAGGCGGCCGTAGAACAGATCGGCGGCGGTGGCCGCGATCGGGGCGACCTGGGCGAAGCTCGTCTGCACGAGCTTGATCTGGTTGGGGGTCATTGGCGGGTCCTCGGCGGAGGGGTTCGGGGCTGCCGAGGGTGTACGCGGGGTCTGTCTCGTGGGGATGTCGTTGTCGGGGGGAATCGTATCGCGTGTGTCGCGCCTCTTTTTTTCCTCTTCCGGACCGCGCGCTTCATGATCATGAGCGCGCGGGGAAGGTCGCGTCAGACGCGACCCAGCGCGCGGTCCGGAAGACTATGAGGGGGCGGGACGTCGAACCCGGCGCGCGCCTTTCAGGCCTTGGCGATCGGACAGGCGGGGAGAGGCGCCCACATCTTGGGCTGCAGCTCGCGATACTCGATCCACGGGCCCGTCTCGGCGAAGCCCGGATCGAGCTGACCGACATCGCTCACCCAGTAGCCGAAGGTGCGGCGGTTGGCGTCGAAGCGCCACACGCCGACGACGATCTCCTGCGCGACGTGGCCCTTGAGACCCGGACAGTAGAGCAGCACGGGCACGTCGTCCTTGGGCGCGGTGCTCATCGGCTGCCACATGTCCGATACCTTGTCGTCACTCATCGTCGGCCGTCCTGCTCCTGGTCTTGCGCGAGGGCGCGAGCAGCGTATCGCGCGCCTGGTAAACCCGCCGGGTGAGATAGGCCGAGCCGCCACGGTCGGGATGGACCAGCCGCAGCAGGCGCTTGTGCGCCGCCCGGATCTCGGATTCGTCGGCGCCGGGCTCCAGTCCCAGCACTTCCAGCGCTTCGCCACGCGACATGCGCTCGGCTTCGGCGGCCTCCTCCTCCTCCTCGCGTAGGTCACGGCGCTCGTCACGCAACGCCATCAGGGAGGCCTTGCTGACGTAGGCTTCGAGGATTGCTGCAGCGCGGCGCACGGTCTCCGGGTCGTCCGGCGGGTCCTGCCAGATTTCCATGTCGAAAGGCCTCGGTTTCGGCCGGAGATAGTCAAAAGCCGCGCGCAAGGGCGCAAACAGGGTCCGCCACTTCAGCAGAGTGGGAATGACCAGCATGCCGGCGCCGACCAGCATGGCCGCCGCCCATTGCTGGTTGGAAATCATGATGACCAGCAGGGGAATGCAGGCGAGCAGGATCAGCAACAGCATCCAGCGCGTCGTGCGGATCATGGTGCGCGGATCGGAGTGCATGAACCAGTCGAGGAACTTCGCCACGGTCGCGAGCACGGAGAGGCCGAGGACGACGGCACTGATGACGACCATGTAGTCCATTCACGCGCTCCCCCGATGGGCCGGCTGGAGTTTACCGATGACAATCGTGCTCTGCATTCGCGCCGTCATCAAAAAGTTTATTTTTGCATCAAGGTCTGTCTAGTATCGCGCGCCAACAACTTGAACGATTGAGGGGGATACAAATGGCGAAGCGCGGCAAGCGGACGACCACCAAGACGCCTCAGCGCGGGGGGACCGGCGCCAGGATCGTTTCGGAGGGAGCCAAGCTTCCCGCGCGGGCATCGGCCGCCGACTATGCGCGTCGCCGCGCCGAGGTCGATGCCGAGGATCACAAGGAATTCCAGGGCTATCTCGCGGAGAAGAAAGAAGCCGACGCGCGCAAGAAGGCCGTGGCCGCCCCAACCAAGACCCGCGGCGTCAGCCGGCGCACCATGTTCAACGTCGCGGTCGGCACGGCGGTCGCCGCCGAAGCGGCCGTGCTGGGCTACAATGCGCTCGGTACCGGCGGCTCGGTCTCCGACCACGGCATCCGCCATGCCGGCGCCAACTACACCGAGGCGCAGCGCCACAACATCACGCGTGAGGTCATCGACTCCAGGGCCGATTTGCGCGGCCAAAGTCTCGGCAACTGGGTCGCCCTGCTGCCGACCAAGATGGGCGGCGGCACCTACGCCATCGACCTCAACTCCAACCGCGTGCTGGGCTCGATCTGGTACTGGAACTACGGCGACTACAATCCGATCAGCCACCATCTCTGTGCCTTTCCGTCGGCCGATCCGGCGAATGGCTTCGAATTCGTCAATTCGACCCAGGGCGGCCAGAACTCGCTGATCTACGGCATGAACACCAATGTCACGGCCGAGACCGCGCCCGAGGGCACCAACATCTACCGCGTGCGCTACGACGGCACGCAGATGCAGCTGATCGAGAACGTGTCGGAGACCACCGGGCTCGGGCTCGGCGTGCACGTCACGGTCAACCCGAAGGACGCCCAGTCCTACTTCGTGACCGACGGCCAGAAGGACATCGCCGCCTGCTTCGACCGCACGACCTCGCAGGTGAAGGCCTGCCTGCGCTTCGACTGGACGCCCAACGTCGCCAACCTGCGCGAGGCCTGGATCAAGGGCGGCACGCTCACCATCAAGCGCATCTATCCCGATCCGAAGACCGGCAAGTACGACTACAAGGGCACCAAGGGCAACAAGATCGACTGGGAAATGGTGCCGATGGGCGAGCTGTTCGTCGAAGAGGGCTCGCTGCCCGGCGACGACCCGTTGTCCCTGACCGGCGCCGACGGGACGATCTGGCATCCCGAGGGCCGCTGGGCGGCGACGGTGGTGCGGCTGTGCGGCGGTATCGCCATCCTTGACCCTGAGAACAACTTCGAGCCGACAGCGTTCCTGCAGTTCAACAAGGATTCGCAGGGCCAGTATCCGGTGCAGAAGGTCGACAAGGACACCTGGAAGGTCGTATTCGACAAGATCCATTCGCCGGGCCACGAGATCGGCTTCTCGCCCGACGGTCGGTTCCTGGTGATGATGAACAATCTCCGGGAAAACAACTGCTCGATCTTCGGCTGCAGCGATCCTGATCCGCGCAACTGGCGCAAGGTCGCCCATGTCGAGGATCCGCTGTGGCGCGGCAAGTATCCCAACCCGTTCCACATGGTGTTCTCGCTCGACAGCTCCAAGCTCTACCTGACGATCCTCCATCCCTCGCCGGCCTTCAGCGGCATCATGGTGGTCGACACCAAGACCTGGACGATCGCCAAGGAAATCCAGGGCATCGGGCCCGACCTGCAGACGCCGGCGCTGACCTACGACGGCAAGTACCTGATCACGCCGTTCTCGGGCTTCCAGCGCCAGCAGAGCGGCATCTCGGTCATCGACACCTCGACCGACACGTTGATCGGCATCCTGCCGAGCAACGGCGGCCATCATGACTGCGTCATCATCCCGACCAAGCTGGAGCACATGAAGCACACGCGGTCCTGCACGCTTTGATGCGCTGGCTGCTCCTCAGCCTCGCCCTTCAGAACCTCGGGCGCCGCAAGGCGCGCAGCTTCCTGCTGATCGCGGCGGTGGCCCTGGGCAGCGGCGTCGTCTTCACCGGCGCCGTGCTGATGCAGAGCATCGACCGCAGCATGGCCGTAGGCTTCACCCGCTTGGGCGCCGACATGATGGTGGTGCCCGAGGGGGCGCTCACCAACATCACCGCCTCGCTGCTCGTCGTTGAGCCAACCGAGCTGGTGCTCGACGCCGATGCGCTCGCCAAGGCGCGGATCACCAGCTTGGGCCGCATCGCCGCCCAGAAGGTCGTGCGGGTCGAGCATTCGGGCATCGGCAGCCACCACGAATCGGCCGACCTCATCGGCTTCGAGCCGGCGCAGGACTTCACCGTGCAGCCCTGGCTCAGCGAGAAGCTCAATCGCCCAATGCAACAGGGCGACGTCATCCTGGGCGCGGTGCGCGACGGCGTGCTGGGCAGCCAGCTCCTGATCTTCGGCAAGCCGCATGTCGTCTATGGCCGGCTCGGCCGCACCGGGGTGGGCACGCACGAGCGCGGCGTGTTCATGTCCTTCGCCACACTCGATGCGCTGGGTGAGGCGATCGGCGGTCACGGCACCAAGCCCGCGGTGCTGGCGCCCGGCAAGGTCACCGGCTTCCTGGCCGAGCTGGCGCCTGGCGCGACGCCTTTGCAGGCGCGCTTCGCCATCCTGTCGAACGTGAAGGGCGTGAAGGTCGTGGCGGGCGACACCACCTTGTCGGGTATCCGGCAAGGACTGGCGGCACTGCTCGACGGCATCGTCGCCCTGATGGTTCTGATGTTTGCCAGCACCGCGCTGATGGTGAGCGTGCTGTTCTCCGCCATCGTCACCGAGCGGCGCGCAGAGCTCGGGCTCCTGAAGGCGATCGGCGCGCGGCGCGGCCAGGTGCTGGGCGTCATGGTCACCGAGGCCATTTTGGCAACCGGCATCGGCGGCATCCTGGGCGTCGTGCTGGGCGTGCTGGTGATGCGCCTGTTCGAGCGCTCGCTCGTCTACTACCTCGAGAATGTCGGCGTGCCGTTCCTGTGGGTCGACCTGCCGCGCACGATAGCCTTCGCTGTCGGCGCGATCGTGCTCGCCGCGGCGATCGGCGTGGTGGGTGTGCTCTATCCGGCATGGCGGGCAAGCCGGCGCGACGCCTACGATCTTGTGCGCGGCGGGACCTGACGATGCTGTCGTGCCGGGCCCTGCGCAAAAGCTACGTTGCCGAGCGTGGCGAGGTCTTGGCCGTCGACGGCATCGACCTCGACGTCGAGGCGGGCCGTTACGCCGCCATCATCGGCCGGTCGGGCTCGGGCAAGTCCTCGCTGATGGCCATGGTCGGCGGCCTCAGCCGGCCGTCGGACGGCAGTGTGACGATCGACGGCACCGACATCTGGGGCTTGTCGGATGACAAGCTCGCGGCCTTCCGCAACCGCCGCATCGGCTTCGTCTTCCAGTTCGCGAGCCTGTTGCCGACGCTCCGGCTGGTCGACAACGTCGCCCTGCCGGCCATGCTGGGCAAGCGGGGCGACGGAGACACCTACGGCAAGGCGGCGATGCTGCTCGGCCGCATGGGGCTCGGCGACCATCTCGACGCCTATCCTTCGGAGTGCTCGGCCGGTGAGCAGCGTCGCGCGGCGATCGCGCGGGCGCTGATCAACGATCCCGTGCTGCTGCTGGCCGACGAGCCGACGTCCGACCTCGACGAGCAGACCGAGATCGAGATCATGGACGAGCTTTTGGCCGTCAACCGCGAACTCGGCACGACCCTGGTGCTGGTCACGCACAATCTGGCGCTGGCCGAGCAGGCCGAGCAGATCGTCCATATCGCCGGCGGGACGATCGCGTCATGAATGCCAAGCGGCCCGATCTCGCCAAGCTCACGTCGCCTGAGAAGGACGCCTTGATCCGCGACCTGTGGCGGCAGGTGGCCGCCGGGCAGTCCGAGGCGCGCGTGTTGCGCCGCCGGCTCGGCATTGCCGAAGAGGCGAGCGAGAAGGGCGAGAGCGCCCTGCTCGAGAAGCTGCGCGAGGCCGCACCACGGCGGCCGATCGAGCCGCCGGCGGGCCTGGCCGTGAAGCTCGGGCGCGGGCTGAGGCTCTGGCAGTCACCAGTGGTGATGGGCACGGTGGCGATCCTGTGCGCCGCCTTCGCCATCGACGGCGGCATCGGCATCTGGCAGCAGCGCGCCCTGCAGCAGCAGCGCCAGGCGCGGCTGCTGCTCGAGCACGAGGCGCGCAGCTCGCTCTATGTCGAGCTGACGCGCATCGTGCAGGAGGCCGACGGCAAGTCCTACCGCATGACCATGGCGATGCAGAACATCGATGCGGCGCGGCCACTCTACATCATGCTGAACGCCGTCGGCATCTACGTGCAGACCGGCATGACCTGGCAGCAGGTGCCGTCTCGGCCGGTCGGCGAGGCAAGCACCGGCGTGATCAAGCTCACCGACGCCTACTCCTACGATGTGCTGTTCACGCCCGAGGTGACGGGATGGGCCGAACTGATTCCGGGCTACATGCATGTCCGCATCCAGGCCGACATGCTGATCAGCCGCAGTGCCCAGCCCGGCAACGACATCGTCGAGCGCCGCACGCCGTTCTACGTCTATCTGAAACCTCACGGCGCCAACGACGCCGAGATCAAGGCAAGTGGGAAGATGCCGGGCACCCCGCCAGTGTTCATTCCCATGCCGCCGCATTAGAAGGCATGATCGGGGATTGACGACAACGGGGCTGAGATGGGATTCCAACGCTTGTCCAGGGCCGACTTCGCCTTCGCCCTGCGCGTGACGGTGGCGTCGGTGGTGGCGTTGGTCGTGGCACAGCTTCTCGGCCTGCCCATGCCGCTATGGTCGGTCCTCACGGCCACGATCGTGAGCCAGCTCAGCATCGGCGGCACGCTCAAGACCGGTGCGAACTACATGCTGGGTACGCTCGCCGGCTCGATCTACGGCGGCGTGATCGCCGTGCTGGTGCCGCATGCCGGCGAGGCGGCTCTGCTCGCCGTGCTGGTGATCGCTGTGGCGCCGCTCGCCCTCTACTCCGCCACCCACGCCAACATGAACGTCGTGCCGATCTCGGCCATCATCGTGCTGCTGATGCCGGCCTTCAGCCACGTCGATCCGTTGAACTCGGCCATCGACCGCATCCTGGAGGTGGCGGTGGGCGCGGCGATCGGCCTGCTGGTTGCGCTGGTCGTGGCACCGTCGACGGCCCATCGCCAGATGCGCGGCGCCGCCGCCCGCCTGCTCGAGCAGATGGCGGAGACGATGGGCATCCTGGCGCAGGGCATCCTGGACGGCATGACGATCGACGATGTCAGTCGCCTGCAGGATCGCATCGGCGCCGCGATGGTCGCGCTCGATACCGTAGGCGGCGAGGCCGAGCGCGAGCGCCTGATCCGGCTGAATTTGGGCGTTCAGACCGGACCGATGCGACGCACGCTGATGCGCCTGCGGCACGATCTGGTATTCCTCGGCCGCGCCATTGGCTCGCCGCTCGGTGAGGCGATGCACGAGCGGCTGCGGCCGATGCTGGAGGACGTCGTCGCCGGGACGTCGGCTTGGCTGCGCGACGCGGCCGTTGCTCTGCGCACCGGCGCCGAGTCGCCTCCCATCGATCGGCTGCACCGCACGCTGGCCGCCTGGACGGCCGGGGTCGCGGCGCTGCGCCACGATGGCATCGTCCGACAACTGTCCGGCGATGCGGCCGAGCGCTTCTTTGCCGCAAGCTTCGCGCTGGAGCAGATGCACCGCGATCTGCAGGACCTCGACCGGATCGTGACCGAATGGCAGCACCCCGGCGCCAAGGCGCAGGGGAGCCGGCCCGAAGGCCTGACAATGCGCTAGTAGCTCTGCACGG
>NZ_BKAJ01000109.1 GCF_007992495.1 Reyranella soli | reverse complement strand
CGGAAAACGCTCTAGTGTCCTAAACTGTGGGCATCAACGAAATTTGTGATCACAAATCGGACGGGTTCCGCTAAGCTGGCGCCATGTCCGACACCTCGCTGCGCACGCAGGTCTACGATTCGCTGCGCCAGGCATTGACGACAGGTCGTTTCGCGCCGGGCCAGAAGCTCACCTTCCGCTTCATCGCCGGGGCGCTGGGCGTCAGCCTGACGCCGGTCCGCGAAGCACTTGGCCGCCTGGTTGCCGAGGGCGCCTTCGAGATGCAGCCCAACCGATCCGTCCGCGTTCCCCTGATGACGCGGGCGCGGATCGAGGAGTTGCGCGACATCCGGAAGTCGCTCGAGGGGCTGGCGACAGCCAAGGCGGCCATGGTCGCCGACAAGCGGCAGATCGCCGAGCTGCGCCGCATCGCGCTGGCGATCGCCACGGCCCGCAGCCATGGCGACGACGCGACTGATCGCCAGCACGTCCGCGAGTTCCATTTCTCGCTGTACGGCATCGCCGGCCAGCCGATATTGCTGCGGGTCATCGAAGGACTGTGGCTGCAGACCGGCCCGTACATGAACCTGCTCTATCCCGACTTCATCAACCGGCCGCACGGGCCGCAGACCCGTGCTCGCATCATTCGTGCCATGCAGGCCCGCGATGCGGTTGCAGCCCGCCGGGAAATCGAGAACGATATCGACCGAGCCCTGTCCTATATTGCCGAACTCGCCGACGATGCCGGCAACATCGCTCCGGCCGCGCCAAAGGCGGGCGTTGGGCGGCGGCGGGGGACGGCGATGACATCTTTGCAATTCGACTACGTGCAGTAATGGAGAACGGCATGGCCCAGCAGCTCAGCAATCAACGCATCGCCTGGTTCAACGGCAACTTCATGCCGGAAGGCCAGGTCATGATCCCGTTCCGCGACCGCAGCTGGAAGTACGGCGACGGCGCCTTCGACATGACGCGCACCTTCGAGGGCAAGCCGTTCCGGCTGAAGGAGCATATCGACCGCTTCTACCGTTCGCTGCGCTACCTGCAGATCGATCCCGGCATCGGCCCGAAGGAGATGGTGGCGCACAGCGAGGAGGTCGTAGCGCGCAACGAGCACCTGCGCCCGGCCGTCGGCGACTGGTGGGTCGGCCAGCGCGTCAGCCGCGGCGTCGACGCGGTGGGCGACGAGGGCTGGGACCATACCGGCCCCAACGTCGTGATCGAGGTTCTGCCGCTTCCGCTCAAGGCACGCGCGCCGCTGTACCGCGACGGCGCCGAGGTCATCACCACGACGGTGCGCCGCACCGCGCCATCGATGCTCTCGCCGCGCGCCAAGACGCACAACTATCTCAACATGATCGTGGCCGAGAAGCCGGTGAAGGCACTCAATCCCAACGCTTGGGCGATCCTGCTCGACGAGCATGGCAACCTCGCCGAGGGCCTGGGCAGCAACATCTTCATCGTGCGCGAGGGCGAGCTGTTCACGCCGTCCGAGCGCTACGTGCTGCCGGGCGTCAGCCGCCAGATGACCATCGACATGGCCAAGGGCCTGGGCATCAAGTGCACGGCGGGCGACATCGACCTGTTCGACGCGGCCAACGCCGAGGAGATGTTCCTGACCTCGACCAGCCTCTGCATCCTGCCGGTCAAGAGCTTCAACGGCGGGCCGGTGGCTGACGGCAAGACGCCCGGCCCGATCACCAAGAAGCTGATCGACGCCTACGCCAAGGACGTCGGCTGCGACTTCGTCGGGCAGTATTTGAAGTTTTTGAACTAGGCTGTCTCATTTTCCTCCCCCTTCTTGCTCCTCTCCCCCGCTAGGGGGAGAGGTTGGGA
>NZ_BKAJ01000108.1 GCF_007992495.1 Reyranella soli | reverse complement strand
TCCTAGCCTCTCCCCCTAGCGGGGGAGAGGAACATGACGGGGGAGGATATGACATGAGGATGAGGCCTTACTTCCGCCGCCAATAGGCGTAGACTTCCCTTGTGGCGGATCGCGGCTCTTGTGGCCGACGACTTGGACTGATGTCAGTGCCACGACTGGACGCCACGCCTGGGCCGCGACCTTCCATTGTCAGGAAGGAGATAACCATGGCCGTGCAGCACCATGTCAGGAACCCCATTGAATGGGGTTGGGATCGCCTAAAGGAAACCGGACAGGCCATCGGCTCGGCCGCCGGCACCATGGACGGCGCCTGGGAAGCGCGCGAGATGGCGCCACCGGTCGTGCGCAAGATCGGGATCGCCGACCTGCGCCAGTCCTTGCGCGAAGGCGCGCGCGACTTCGGCGCCTGCCGCACCGACGTGGTCTTCCTGTGCATGATCTATCCCATCGCCGGCCTGATCATCTCGCGCTTCGCCTTCGACTACGGGATGCTTCCTTTGATCTTCCCGTTGGTCTCGGGCTTCGCCCTGATCGCGCCCTTGTTCGGCGTCGGTCTCTACGAGATGAGCCGCCGGCGCGAGCTCGGCACGGCCACCGGCTGGGCCGATGCCTTCGCCGTCGTGCGCTCGCCTGCCATCGGCTCGGTGATGGCGCTCGGCCTGGTGCTGATCGGCCTGTTCGCGCTGTGGCTGGCCGCCGCCAACGTCATCTACACCTTGACCCTCGGACCCGACCAGCCGGTCTCGGCCATCGCCTTCGCGCGCGACGCCGTGACCACGCCGCAGGGCTGGACGATGGTGATCGCGGGCGTCGGCGTGGGGTTCCTGTTCGCCCTGCTGGTGCTGGCGATCAGCGTGGTGTCCTTCCCACTGCTGCTCGACCGCAATGTCGGCGTGCGCCAGGCGGTGACGACCTCGTTCCGCGCCGTGCGCGAGAACCCCGGCCCGATGGCGGCGTGGGGCCTGATCATCGCGGCCGGCCTGGTGATCGGCGCGATCCCGCTGCTGGTGGGCCTCGCTATCGTCCTGCCCATCCTCGGGCACGCCACCTGGCACCTCTATCGCAAGGTGGTCGTGAACTGACGTCGGTGTAAGCTCTCTCCCTCATATTCCTCTCCCCCGCTAGGGGGCAGGGCAATCGCATGTGGCGTTTTCGGATTCCGATCGTGCACCAAGGGCGGCCGGCGGATTCCGAAATTGCGCTGGCACAGCTCGGCGGATTCCAACCTTTCGCCAAGCCCCGCAAAATGGGCCACATGCGATAGCCCTGCGCTAGGGGGAGAGGTTAGGTGAGGGGGAATCGACGTGCGTAGCCCCCTCACCCAGCCTCTCCCCCTATCGGGGGAGAGGAGAATGAAGGCACGGGACTGACGCGGGGGCGAGTTCTCTTGTTTTCCTGGAAGGTGAAGCAGCCGGTCGACGGCGTTGTCGTCGCGCCGGAAGAACGGCTGCCGTGGCCGCAGACCGTGGCGCTGGGCATCCAGCATGTCGTGGCGATGTTCGGCGGCACGGTGCTCGGCCCCTTGCTGATGGGCTTCGACGCCAACGTCGCGGTTCTGATGGGCGGCGTCGGCACGCTGATCTTCTTTGTCGCCGTCGGCGGCCGCGTGCCGAGCTATCTCAGCTCCTCCTTCGCCTTCATCGCCGTTGTCATCACCGCCACCGGCTATGCCGGCCAGGGTGGCCCGAACCCCAACATCGGCGTGGCGCTGGGCGGCATTGTCGTCTGCGGCGCGGTCTATGCCGCGATCGGACTGGTCGTGACGGCAACCGGCGCGGGCTGGATCGAGCGGCTGATGCCGCCTGTCGTCACCGGCTCGGTGGTGGCGGTGATCGGCTTGAACCTCGCCGCGCTGCCCATCAAGACCATGGGCCCGACGAACTTCCACGCCTGGATCCAGGCCGTCTCCTTCTTCGCCATCGCCCTGGTCGCGGTCTACAGCCGCGGCCTGATGCGACGGCTGCTGATCCTGGTTGGCCTTGTCCTGTCGACGGCGATCTATGGCGTGCTGACCAACGGCCTGGGCTGGGGCAAGCCGATCGACTTCAAGCTGATCGAGCAGGCGGCCTGGCTCGGCCTGCCGAGGTTCGAGGCGCCGGTGTTCGAGACGCGGGCGATCGCGCTGATCGTGCCGGTAGCGCTGATCCTGGTGGCTGAGAATCTCGGACACCTGAAGGCGGTCGGCGCCATGACCGGCCGCGACATGGCCCCCTGGCTCGGCCGTGCCTTCGTGGGCGACGGCATCGCCACCATGGTGTCGGGCAGCGTCGGCGGCAGCGGCGTCACCACCTACGCCGAGAATATCGGCGTCATGGCGGCGACGCGCATCTACTCGACGGCGCTGTTCGTGGTGGCCGCCCTGGTCGCCATCCTGCTGGGCTTTTCGCCCAAGTTCGGGGCGCTGATCCACACCATCCCGTTGCCGGCGATGGGCGGCGTCAGCATCGTGATCTTCGGCCTGATCGCCATCGCCGGCGCGCGCATCTGGGTCGACAACAAGGTCGACTTCACCGACAGCCGCAACATGATCGTGGCTGCCATCACGCTTGTGTGGGTACCGGCGACTTCACGCTGAGCTTCGGCGAGTTCGCCCTAGGCGGCATCGGCACGGCGACGTTCGGCGCGCTGATCCTGAACGCGGTGTTGATGCCGGCCAGAGGCCGGCGGTCCGGAAGACTATGAGAACGACACCGTCGCCTTGTCGTAGTCGCCCGAGCCCATGCGGCCTTCGGCGAAGATCTCGTGCCGGGCGATCCAATCGAACGACTGCTCGTAGGCCTGCCGCGAGTACGGCTCGAAGACGATGCGCTCGCCCGGTCCCCAGCGCCGCGTATCCATCATGGCGTGCCAGCGCTCGGGGAACTCGTTCTTGTAGTAGTGCGTGTAGAGCTCGGGCCTGAGGTCGATGTCGCGCTGCGCCCGCTTGAGCGCACGGAAGTAGCGGCGGATGTCCTCGGGATCGGGTTCGCCGTTGATCATGGCGGCGATCATGAAGGTCGTGTCGATCACCTTGCGGAAGCCGAGCTGCTCCACGAGGTAGTACGGCCCGCTGAACAGCGCCGCCGCGCGGCTCTTTCCTTCGATCAGCAGTTCGAGGCGGCGGAACAGCATCCCGTCCTCGAAGGTGAGATTGATCTTGTCGCGCGGCAGGTACTGTTCCAGCGCCTGGATCGTCGAATAGTGACTGCCCGACTGGAAGCCGACTGAGATCGGCACACCGGCAAGGTCCTCGGGCGTGCGGATGGGCGAATCGGCCGGCACGAAAATGCCGGCGGGCGCCACCGAATAGGCGTCGGCATAGAGCCGGGCATGGCCGTTGGACGCCGCCACCGCCACCGTCCAGTGACAGGCGCAGCTCACGTCGGCTTCGCGGCCCTTCTCGATGCTCTGGAAGGCGCCCGAAGCGCCCTTGTTGTGATGCTGGCCGGCGGTCGAGCGGATCAACTCGCGGAACTCGTAGTCGAGCCCCTCGGCGCGGAAGTAGCCCTTCTCCTCGGCCACCCACTCCTGCAGACGAAAGTGCGGTTCGACGATGAACTTGCCCATGGCGTTCCTCTCGTACGGCCCGTTGTCCTTCGCGCGCGTTCTATCAGCCGGCTTCGAACTCCACCAGTTCTGCCCCCTCGACCACCTGCTCGCCGACCGCATAGCGTACGGTCTTGACCGTACCATCCGCTGGCGCGGCAAGCGTGTGCTCCATCTTCATGGCTTCGAGCACCAGCAAGGGCTGGCCCTTGCTCACCTTGTCGCCGACCTTCACCCGCAGGTCGATGATCTTGCCCGGCAATGGCGCCTTCACCGCGCCCTCATCCGAGGCCGTCGCCTCGTACTGCGTGACGTCGAGCGGATCGACCAGCCGCAACGTCCGGCTGGCGCCGTCGGCGAACACGGCATAGTCGATGCCGTCCGCCGCCGGCCGCCGCACCACGGTCGCCGTGAAGGTGTCGCCGCCCAGCCAGATCGCCAGCCGCCCTTCCTCGACACGCCGCACGCTCGCCTCGAGCGTGCCGCCCGGCATCTCGAGGCCCAGGCTGCCATCGCGCCGACGGCGGGCGATCGCGGTCACTTCCCGCTCGCCCTCCTTCCAGCGCACCTCGTCATGGCCCTCGTCGAGCAGTCGGAAGCCGTTCTTGTGGTCCCACGGGTCGTTCAAGGGGCCGGAGGGCGCGAACTCCATCAATCGCGCCAGGGTCGCCACGGCCAGCATGCGATCGTCGACGGGCTTCAGCTTCGCGAAAAGGGTGTCGTGGTGACGCTCGATGAAGCCGGTATCGACCTCGCCGCCGACGAACGCTGGATGCGAGCACAGCGCCTTCAAGAGCGCGGCATTGGTCGTGACGCCGACCACCTCGGTCTCACCCATCAGCGCCGCCATGCGGCGCATCGCCGAGGTGCGGTCACGGTCATGCACGATCACCTTGGCGATCATGGGATCGTAGAACGGCGTGACCGTATCGCCCTGGCGCACGCCGGTATCGACCCGCACATGCGGGCCCTCTTCCGGCAGCCGGAGATGCACCAGCGTGCCGGTCGACGGCAGGAAGTTGCGATTGGGATCCTCGGCATAGAGCCGGACCTCGACGGCGTGACCATCGATGCGCAGTTGATCCTGCGTGAGCGGGAGCCGGCCGCCCGCCGCGACCACGAGCTGCCATTCGACCAGGTCCTGGCCGGTGATCGCTTCGGTCACCGGATGCTCGACCTGCAGGCGGGTGTTCATCTCCATGAAGTAGAAGGTGCCGTCCTGGTTGGCGATGAACTCGACGGTGCCCGCGCCCTGGTAGCCGATCGCCTTGGCGGCGGCGACAGCTGCCTCGCCCATCGCCTTGCGCCACGCCGGATCCATGTTGGGCGCCGGCGCCTCCTCGATCACCTTCTGGTGGCGGCGCTGGATCGAGCAGTCGCGCTCGAAGAGGTACAGGCAGTTGCCGTGGCCGTCGGCGAAGACCTGGATTTCTATGTGGCGCGGCCGCGTCAGGTACTTCTCGACCAGCACGTGATCGTCGGCGAACGAGGCCTTGGCCTCGCGCTTGGCGCCGGTCAGCGCGTCGGCGAACTTGCCCGCCTCTTCCACCACGCGCATGCCTTTGCCGCCGCCGCCGGCCGAGGCCTTGATCAGGACAGGGAAGCCGATGCGCCCGGCTTCCTTCGCCAGCAGCTCGGGCGACTGGTCATCGCCATGATAGCCCGGCACCAGCGGCACCTTGGCCTTTTCCATGATCTTCTTGGCTTCGCTCTTGGAGCCCATGGCGTGGATCGCCGAAGGCGGCGGGCCGATGAAGACGATGCCGGCCTTGGCGCAGGCTTCGGCGAACCCGGCATTCTCCGACAAAAAGCCGTAGCCCGGATGGATTGCCTCAGCGCCGGTATGCCTGGCCGCGGCGATGATCTTGTCGGCCACCAGATAGCTGTCGCGCGCCGGCGACGGGCCGATATGGACGGCCTCGTCGGCCAGTGCGACGTGCCGGGCGTTGCGATCGGCGTCGGAATAGACGGCCACCGTCTTGATGCCGAGACGCCGCGCGGTCTTGATGACCCGGCAGGCGATCTCGCCGCGATTGGCGATCAGGATCTTGGAGAACATCTAGAGCCTATCTCGCAAGAAGATCTCCTCCCCCGTCATACGGGGGAGGGTAGGGAAGGGGTAAGCCTCAAGCGACATCCGCGCAAATTTCAGATCAATAATTGTCTGCATCTCTTGTGGGGCTCTCCCCCTCCCTACCCTCCCCCGTATGACGGGGGAGGAAACTATGTGGCCCACCCTGGCTTGCGCTTGGCCAAAAACGCCCGCATGCCTTCGAGCGCCTCTTCGGTCGTGCATTGCGCGGCGACATGCTCGCCGATCAGGTCTGCCGCCTCATCGTCGTGCCGCCGCGCATCGAGCTCGGGCACCAGCTCCTTGATCAGCCTTTGTGCCGAGGGCGCGCCCAGCGTCAGCTCGCGCGCCAGCGTGGCCACTGTATGGTCGAGCGCTTCGGCGGCGACGACCTGGTCGACCAAGCCGATGCGCAGCGCCGTCTCGGCGTCGAACAACCCGCCATGCATCAGGAGCTGACGCGCCAGCCGCGGTCCCACCGCCTCGATCAGTACGGGGATGGCGATGCCGGCCAAAAGGCCGTTGCGTACGGACGTCAATCCAAAGCGCGCCGACGAAGCCGCGACGGCGAAGTCGCAGGCCAGCATCAGGCCCACGCCGCCACCCACCGCGGCGGCATGGACGCGCGCGATCGAAGGCTTGGGAAAGTCGTAGACCGCCTGCACCGCGCCCATCATGGCGTCGGCGCCGACGCGGCGGGTGATGGCGTCGAGCTTGGGCCAGGTCAGCACCCAGTTGAAGTCGCCGCCGGCCGAGAAGGCGTTGCCTTCGCTGCCCAGGACCAGCACGCGGACCTTGTCGTCCGAGGCGAAGGTTTCGACGGCGTCGATGATGGCGCGCGCGGTGTCGCCGTCGAACGAGTTCATCTCGTCGGGCCGGTTCAGCGTGAGCCTCGCCACGCCGTCCGCCACCGCCGTCTTTACCGTTGCGCTCATCGTCACATCCGGAAGACGCCGAACTTCGTCGGACCGATCGGTTGGTTCATCGCCGCCGACAGGCCGAGCCCCAGCGCCATGCGCGTGTCGACCGGATCGAGGATACCGTCGTCCCATATCCGCGCCGTGGCGTAGTATGGATGCCCCTCGCGGTCGTACTGCTCGCGGATCGGCTGCTTGAACGCTTCTTCCTCTTCCTTGGGCCAGGTGCCGCCACGCGCCTCGATATTGTCGCGCCGCACGGTGGCGAGCACGCTCGCCGCCTGCTCACCGCCCATCACCGAGATGCGCGAGCTCGGCCACATCCACAGGAAGCGCGGGCTGTAGGCGCGGCCGCACATGCCGTAGTTGCCGGCGCCATAGCTGCCGCCGACGATCACGGTGAACTTCGGCACGGCCACGGTCGACACCGCCGTCACCATCTTGGCGCCGTCACGGGCGATGCCGCCCGCCTCGTACTTGCGGCCGACCATGAAGCCCGTGATGTTCTGCAGGAAGAGCAGCGGGATGCCGCGCTGGCCGCACAGTTCGATGAAGTGCGCGGCCTTCAGCGCTGATTCGTTGAACAGGATGCCGTTGTTGGCGACCACGCCCACCGGATGGCCCCAGATGCGGGCGAAGCCGGTGACGATGGTGGTGCCGTAGAGGTGCTTGAACTCGTCGAGCTCGCTGCCGTCGACCAGGCGGGCGATGACCTCGCGCATGTCGTAGGGCGTGCGGCTGTCGGGCGGCACGACGCCGTAGAGTTCCTCGGCAGCGTATTTCGGCTCGCGCGGCGCGATCAGTGCGGCCGACGGGTTCTTCTTCCAATTGAGGTTGGCCACGATGCGCCGAACGATGCCGAGCGCGTGGCTGTCGTTGTGGGCATAGTGGTCGGCGACACCGGACGTGCGGGCATGGACATCGGCGCCACCCAGGTCCTCGGCGCTGACGATCTCGCCGATCGCGGCCTTCACCAGCGGCGGGCCGGCCAGGAAGATCGTGCCCTGCTTGCGCACGATGACGGTCTCGTCGCTCATCGCCGGCACATAAGCGCCGCCCGCCGTGCACGAGCCCATCACCGAAGCGATCTGCGGGATGCCCTGCGCCGACATGTTGGCCTGGTTGTAGAAGATGCGGCCGAAATGGGTCTTGTCGGGGAAGACTTCCGGCCATTGCGGCAGGTTGGCGCCGCCGGAATCGACCAGGTAGATGCAGGGCAGACGGTTCTCCATCGCCACTTCCTGGGCGCGGAGATGCTTCTTCACCGTCATCGGATAGTAGGTGCCGCCTTTCACCGTGGCATCATTGCAGACGATCACGCACTCGACCCCGCTCACACGGCCGACGCCGGTGATGACGCCCGAGCCCGGCGCCTCGTTGTCGTACATGTCCATCGCCGCCAGGGGCGACAGCTCGAGGAAGGGCGAGCCGGGATCGAGCAGTGCCCGCACGCGCTCGCGCGGCAAAAGCTTGCCGCGCGCGACGTGGCGCTTACGGGACTCCTCGCCGCCGCCCAGGCGCACTTTGTCGGTGCGGGCCTTGAGATCGGCGACCAGGGCGCGCATCGCCTCGGCGTTGCGCTTGAAGGTGTCGGAGCGGGTGTCGACCTGGGAGGAAAGGATCGTCATGCCGGGTCAAACTGCCCGGACGGTGAGCAGGGTGCAAGGGCGCTGACCTCATGACCTCCTCCCCCGTCATACGGGGGAGGATTGAGGAGGGGAAAAGCCTCAATCGGGCTCTAACCTATTTCAGATCATGGAATCGGAGAGGTAATCTGTGCGGCTCGCCCCCTCCTGTATCCTCCCCCGAAGACGGGGGAGGAGAAGTGAGTCAGGGCAGCCGCGACATCTTCCGCCAGTCGATGCTCTGGCCAATGAAGGCGCGCTGGTTGGCCAGTGCGGCGGCAAAGTCGGGATCGCGCTCGGCCGTTTCCTTTAGGACAATCTCGGACTTGGTGCGGAACACCTTCAGGAGCTCCGGCGACCATTCCTTGATGACGACGCCGGAGGCCTTGAGCTTCTCCATCGCCTGGCCCTGCAGGTGCGGCGAGCGGCTCAGCATCCAGGCGATGTTGGCGCGGCAGGCGGTCTCGACCTGGATGCGCAGCATGGGCGAGAGCGTTTCCCACTTGTCCTTGCGCATCAGAAAGTCGAGCACAGCCGAGGGCTGCTGCCAGCCCGGCATGTAGTAAGGCAGGCCGAGCTTGTCGAAACCGAGCGCGGCGTCGATCGCAGGCGTCGACATCTCGCCGCCATCCACCGTGCCCTGCTGCAGCTTGTAGAAGAACTCGCCCGGCGGCAGCGGCACGTTGGTCGCACCGAGCTTGGTCATGACCTCGCCTGAAAAGCGGCCAAAGCGCAGGCGCTGGCCCTTGAAGTCGGCCACCGTGTTGAGCTCGGTGCGGAACCAGCCGCCGCCCTTGGCGCCCTGGATGCCGCAGGGGATGCCGACGACGCCCAGCTTCTCGTAGGCCTCGCGATGGATGCGGCTGCCGTCGCCCTCGAGCATCCACGAGGTCATGTCCTCGGGCCCCGGCCCGAACGGCACGGTGGCGAAGACGCCGAACACAGGCGCCTTGGCCGCGGCATAGCCCGACCAAGTGAAGGCCGCTTCCAGGTCGCCGTTGATGATGGCGTCCAGCATGTCGGCGGTCGGCGCGATGCGGCCGGGCTCGACGATCTTGATGGCGAGCGTCCCGCCCGACATGTGCTTTACAGTACGTGTGAAAATCCGCACGCCCTCGCCCGAACCCGGAAGGGCCGGATTGAAGGCGGTCTGCATGTGAATGACGCGGGTCGGGATAGCCCCGAAATCCTTGGGCTTTTCAGCCAACTTGTCCTTGTCCTGGGCAACAACAAGGCTCGTCGCCGACAGCAGCGCTGCGGCGATTGCAACTGCGACTACAGTTTTACGGCGCACGACCGACCATCCGTCGCCCGGCTCCCCCTGTGCTCCCCAAAGCCGCTTTTTGCGGCCTTCTTGCCCTCACACCGGCTGATAATCGCACGGGGAAGGCCCGGGAACAAGGGATCGCGGGGCCCCTACAAAGCTGACAATCCCCGGCCGATCAGGATGCGCTGCACGTCGCTGGTGCCTTCATAGATCTGGCAAACGCGAACATCGCGCCAGATCTTCTCCACCAGGTAGTCCGATACGTATCCGTACCCGCCGTGGATCTGAATTGCGGCCGAGCACACCTCCTCGGCCATCTCCGATGCATATAGCTTGGCCATTGCGGCTTCGGTGAGGCATGGACGGCCGGCGTCGCGCAACGTTGCCGCATGCAGCACCATCTGGCGCGCCACCGTGACTTTGGTCGCCATGTCGGCCAGCCGGAACTGCACCGCCTGGTGATTGACAATCTTGGTACCGAAGGATTCGCGTTCGTTGGCGTAGGCCCGCGCGGCCTCGAAGGCGGCACGGGCCATGCCGGTGGCCTGCGCTGCAATGCCGATGCGTCCGGCTTCGAGATTGGCGAGTGCGATGCGGTAGCCCTCGCCTTCCTGGCCGAGCATGGCATCGGCGCCGACGGCGCAGTCCTCGAAAGCGATCTGGCAGGTGTCGGACGATTTCTGCCCCAATTTCTTCTCGATCGAGGCGACGCGGTAGCCCTGTGACTTTGTCGGGACGATGAAGCACGAGATGCCGCGCTTGGGTGCGGTCGGATCGGTGACGGCAAAGACCAGCGCCATGTCTGCCGTGCGGCCCGACGTGATGAACTGTTTTACGCCGTTCAACACCCAGCCATTGCCGCGCCGCTCCGCGCGTGTTTTCAGGTTGGAGGCATCGGAACCCGCCTGCGGCTCGGTGAGGCAGAAGGCGCCCAGCACCTCACCGCGGGCCAGCGGCTTCAGCCAGCGCTCCTTCTGCTCAGGCGAGCCGTAGGCGAGCAGCGCCGCGCAGTCGGGCGAGTTGTTGACGCTCATCACGGTGGAGAGACCGCCGTCGGCGGCCGCGATCTCCTCCAGCGCCAGCACGTAGGACACCATGCCGGCTTCGGCGCCACCCCATTCGGCCGGCACGCACATGCCCATGAAGCCGAGTTCGCCCATCTCGCGCAGAAGCGCGCGCGGGATCTCTCCCGCCGCTTCCCAGGCGCGGACATGCGGCGCCACCTTCTCCTGCGCAAAGGCGCGCGCGGTGTCGCGGATCAGGGTCTGTTCTTCGGTCAGGAGCATGGCGGGTTCCTCATGGGAGCGCGGGCCTCTGGCCCGCTCATGATGCGGGCCAGAGGCCCGCGCTCCCTTAACGTCTGTGGCTCAACAACCTTGAACGCTGGCGCTGCCAGTCGCGGTCCTTGATGGCCTGGCGTTTGTCGTGCGCCTGCTTGCCGGTGACCAGCGCGATCTCGATCTTGGCGCGGCCGCGCGGATTGAAATAGACCTGCAGCGGCACGACGGTGCGGCCCTCGCGCTGGATGGCGCCGACCAGCTTGTTGATCTGGGCGCGATGCAGCAGCAGCTTGCGCGGCCGGCGCGGCTCGTGATTGAAGCGGTTGCCCGAGGCGTAGATCGGGATGTTGGCGTTGACCAGCCAGGCCTCGCCGCCCTCCTCCGTGACGTAGGATTCGGCGATCGTGCTGCGTCCGCCGCGCAGCGACTTCACCTCGGTGCCCGTCAGTGCAAGGCCGGCCTCGAAGACCTCCTCGATGAAGTAGTTGTGCCGCGCCTTGCGGTTCTGGGCCACTACCGTGCGGTCCAGCTCCGGTTTCTTTGCCAATGTAGTGTCCTCAATCTGTCATCCTGAGCGAAGCGAAGGATCTCATGCCGATGCAAGCGGCGATGAGGTCCTTCGCTGCGCTCAGGACGACAGGAAGCTAGTTGATCAGCCCGGCGTGCACCATGGCGTCGCGCACCTGCTTCTTGGTGGCGTCGGTGCATTCGACCAGCGGCAGGCGCAGCTTGGCGCTGCACTGACCGATAAGCTCGGCGCCGTACTTCACCGGCGCGGGGCTGGTCTCGACGAACAGCGCCTTGTGCAGCGGCATCAGTCGGTCCTGGATCTCGAACACCTTGTCGAGGTCGCGCTTTTTCCAGGCGTCGTGCATGTCGCCGCAGAGCCGCGGCGCGATGTTGGCCGTTACCGAGATACAGCCGTCGCCGCCCTGCGCCATGAAGCCCATGGCGCTCGCATCCTCGCCCGAGAGCTGCAGGAAGCCCTTCTTGGCCCTGAGCTTGGTCAAGGTCGGGCGCGCCATGTCGTAGCTCGCGTCCTTGATGCCGATGATGTTCTTGACCTGCGACAGACGCACGACTGTGTCGACCTGCATGTCGCCGCCGGTGCGCGGTGGCACGTTGTAGAGCAGGATCGGGATGTCGACGGCCTCGGCCACTGTCTTGAAATGCTGGAACAGGCCTTCCTGGGTCGGCTTGTTGTAATAGGGCACGACCAGCATGGCGGCGTCGGCGCCGGCCTTCTTGGCATGCTTGGTGAGCTCGATCGCCTCTTCGGTCGAGTTCGAGCCGGTGCCGGCGATCACCGGCACGCCGGTGCCCTTGGCGGCGGCGATGCAGATGTCGATGACCCGCTTGTGCTCTTCCATGGAGAGCGTGGGCGATTCGCCGGTGGTGCCGCACGGGACCAGCCCGTCGGTGCCCTCCTCGATCTGCCAGGCCACGAACTTCTCGAAGCCTTTCTCATCGACCGATCCGTTCTTGAACGGGGTGATCAGCGCGACGAGCGACCCGGTGAACATGGCTTTCCCCTCCGATTCTTCTTGGATCGACCAGTTTAGGCTTCACACCTTGTCCCGGCAAGGTGAGCAACTTGCCATTGTGATGCCGCATCTGCCTGCCTACGATTCCTAGCGTGAAAAGCCCTCTCTACCCCCTCCTCGTGCTCGCTGCGTTGACTGCGGCGCAATCCGTCCATGCCCAACAGGGTGGCGTCACCATTCTGCGCGGGACGAGCAACGATCAGCCGGCCAACGGCACGCCCGATACCGGCGTCCGCCGCGTGCCCAACGGCGGATCGACGGCGGCACCGACGCCGGCGCCGAAGCCTGCAGTCCCGCCCGCTGCCGCTGCGCAGCCGATCAACGAAGGCACGGGCATCATCCCACCGCCGACGCCCAGCGAGACCGCCCAGGTGCTGGGTGGCGCGGCCAAGCCGCTGAGCCCGGCCGAGGCCGCCTCGCTCGCCGCCGCCATCAAAGCCGTCGATGAAAGCCGCTGGGCCGACGCCCGCGCCGCCGTCGCCAACTTCCGCAACACCCTGCTCGACCGCTATGTCGAGTGGAGCATCCTGCGGGTGGCCCCCAGGACCGACGCGGGCTTCTCCGCCACCTGGCGCTTCCTGCGCGAGAGCCCCGACTGGCCTGAGCCCGAGGTGCTGCGCCGCCAGGCCGAGGACCGCATCGGCCCCGAGACCTCGCCACAGGAGGTCTTCCGCTACTTCACAGCCTTCCCGCCGCTCACCAGCACCGGCCACATGCGCCGCATGGAGGCGGCCCAGGTAGCGAGCCCCAATGACCTGAAAAAGTTCGCGAGCGACAGCTGGCGCGGCGCCACCTTCCGCAACGCCGACGAGAACGAGTTCTTGAACCGCTACGGCCATCTGCTGAGCGGCGAGGACCACATCGCCCGCTTCGACCGCCTGATGCTCGAGGGCAAGCCGCAGGTCGCCCGCGAGCTTTTGGCCAAGCTGCCGCCCGACTATCAGCCGCTCGCCAATGCGCGTCTGGCGATGGCGACGAAAGCGGCCGATGCGGTGACCGTGCTGCGCGGCGTGGCGCCGGCCAAGCTCGACGCGCCCGCGATCAAGCTCGAGCGCGCGCAATGGATGCGCCGCACCGGCAGCCTCGACGACGCGCGAGCATTGCTCGCCGCGCCGGTCGCCAACCAGAACGATGCGTGGTGGACCGAGCGCAACCAGGTCGCGCGCGATCTTCTGGCCGCCGGCCGGGCAGCCGATGCCTATGCCATCGTGGTGCCGCACGGCCTCACCCGCGGCGTCTCCTTCGCCGAGGCGGAGTTCCTGGCCGGCTGGATCGCGCTGCGCCATCTCAAGAAGACGGCAGAAGCGCAAAAGCATTTCCAGACGCTGCATGACGGCGTGACGACCGACGGCTCCAAGAGCCGCGCCGCCTACTGGCTGGGCCGCACCCACGAGACCGCCGGTCGCGCCAAGGAAGCCACCGACTGGTACAGCCGCGCCTCGGCGTTCGGCCAGACCTTCTATGGCCAGCTCGCCGCCCGCAAGCTGCCGCGCACGGCGGCGCGCCTGCCGAGCGATCCCGTCGCCTCCGACAGCGACCGCCAGTCGCTGGGCGGCCGCGAGCTGGTGACCATGGCGCGCTATCTCGGCCAGGCCGGCGACTATGAGCGCACGCGGCCCTTCCTGCTCAGGCTGGCGCGCATGGTCACCGCGCCCGGCGAGACGGCGCTGCTGGGCCAGCTCGCCGTCGAGCTGAAGCGGCCGGACGTGGCGCTCACCGTGGCGCGCCGCGGCGCCCAAAGCGGCGTGGTGCTGTTCGACGCCGCCTTCCCCGTGGTCGAGCTCGGCGCGACCGGTGCGGTCGAGCGCGCGCTGGCGCTCGCGGTGACGCGCCAGGAAAGCTCGTTCAACGCCGCCGCGGTCTCCTCCTCCGGCGCGCTCGGCCTGATGCAGCTCCTGCCCGGCACGGCGCGCGATGTCGCGGGGCGCCTCAACGTGCCCTTCATCCAGGACAAGCTCACGCGCGATCCAGCCTACAACGTGCAGCTCGGCAGCCAGTACCTGGCCGAAATGCTGGGGCGCTTCGGCGGCTCCTACGAGCTCGCGCTCGCCGCCTACAATGCCGGCCCCAACCGCGTGGCACGCTGGCTGGAGACGATGGGCGATCCGCGCAACGGCAAGATCGACATGGTCGACTGGATCGAGCTGATCCCCTTCCGCGAGACGCGCAACTACGTGCAGAGCATCATGGAAGGCGTCGTCGTCTATCGCGACCGGCTGAACGGGCCGTTCACGACGGTGCCGCCGGCGGTGGGGCGGTCGTAAGGGAAGGACCGCGACCACCTATCAGGACGATGAGAACGGCGAGCTGATCGTCGAGTCCCGGGCAATCTCCACCAAGTCACGCGAGAGCATGACCCGATGTTTCTGCAGCCGGTCGTTCAACGACCTTGCCGGCAGATTGGGAGGCCCGATAGTTTCGCAACCGACATGCCAGGCGAGGGCACAGAATCGATCGGCTGCCATCTCGGTCCCCTGCGGTCATCCAGGCGATGTAATTTTGAGAGAGGGAACGGCATGGCCAAGTCCATCAATGTCCAGGTGAAAGAGGCCTTGAACCCGTTGCTGATCGCCATCCGCGATCAATTGGCCGCCTCTCCGTCGCCCGCGAAGCCATTGCCTGCTCCGCCGCCAAAGCCAGGCGGGTGGGTGTCTGCGACGCCTGCCGACGCCATGCTGGATCGCCTGGAAGAGCTCATTGACGAACTGGACACTGCCGCCTCCATTCCCGAGCGCGTCGATACTGTCGGGCGGCTCGCCGAAAGCATGAAGGAATGCCAGACGATCGTGCTCGCACTGGATTCGAGGTACAAATTCAACTCGATTAAACTTGCCCCCGGCAAGGCAAGCTCCGTCCCCTTCAGCCGGATTCGGGGATCTATCGAGCTGGCCCATCGCTACTATGATCGGCTCTCATACTACAAGACGGACGCCGGCAAGAAATTTCTGAAGGGCGTTGTCTCGACGACCATGGACCTGGATCGGGAAGGAGACGTTGCCGTCCGCGATCATCACTTCGACGAGCGGCTGGACCCGTTGGCCAGCGTGCGTTCGTGGGATTCGATGCGGGTGTACCTGCCATGGGCCAGGCAGCAACTCGAGAAGAATGCCGATCCAATCGAACACATCGTTGAGTTCCTGATCGGCCTAATAGACGTCTCAGATAGATTGATAGAAGACCTCCTATGGGGACTCGTCGACGCCAAGCAAGCACGTTTGCATCCCACGCAAGCCGCCGGAGACTGGTTGAATGTCGAAATTCGGACCCACGTCCCGGGCGATGAGAAATTTTCGAGCCCTCGCGACTCTCGACGCATGTGGACATACCAGGTGAAGGTTCCCGGCAGGCAGCGGGAGGGGCAGAAGGCGAAAGAGTTTGCAGGAAGTTGGGAATGGACATGCAACGTCTGGGCCGACAACGCGGTCAGTCTTCCCATGTTGCGCGTCGTCCACACGACGAACGGTCCTTCCAGCAGACACGGCATTACCAACGATTTCACCCGGGGAACGCTCTACGCGATGCGGGGGCCAACGGTCATGCGCTGCTATCCCTCCGTGAGGTTCCACAGCGCCTTGTTCGACAGCGAACTGACGTCCGCCGCCGGCATGCTGGTCGCGGAGGAGGGTCGCGTCATCGCCATCGACAATCGCAGCGGACACTACCAGCCGGGCTATCGGCAGCTCCAGACGGCTGTACGGTTCCTTCATTCAAATCTGCTCTTCAAGCACGATGCTTTCGTATCCCTTCACGTCAGCAACAGCGACCCTGGGACCAACACCGAGGCGGAGGCTCTCTACTTCTCGCCCAAGGACTTCCTCTCTGCTGCCCAAAGCGGCATGAGCTTCAATGTTGTGGCAGGCCACCTCGCACCGATGGCTCAACAGTACGGCTATGGTCTCCCGGTGCCGGCGAGACATGCCGGCCTCATCCCCCCGCCGCTCAGCGACTTCAGCAGCGGACGCAAGCGGTGGGATCGCATGCTCGCGTCCTACTACGGCGGGGCAAGGGGCCTCGAGACGATCGTGGCGGACCTGAAGGCCGCCCTAACGCCATCGGGGACCGTTGCCAAGTGGACCGTGGGGCGCGTGAACGGAACCCAGTCGACGGCCGCACGCCGGGAAGGAGATCATGCGTCTCTCGCGTCTCAAACATTGCAAGCGATCGACTCGGGGGGTGCCTATTGCACTCTGCCCGAAATCCTTCGCAAGCTCATGGCGGCAACGCGAGCAAGCGGAGGGCCGATCGCGAACGCGAAAGACCAAGCCTCGCTGATCTCCGCGAACCAGCGCTACGTCGACATCGCGAAGCGCCTCGCGGCCTTGACACCAAACCGAGGATACTTTTGAAAGCGGCGCCGCTTCGAAAACCACAGTCGGCCCGGCAACTGCCTTTCTTCCGTCTGTTCACCGCATGTACGCTGGTTCTTCCATCTATCGGGCGACCTGCGCCAGCACCGCCTCGGCAAGCGGTCCCTTGTTTACCGCGTCAATGGCCGCTTCGAGATGATCGAGCGTCGAGTAGCCGACCAGCATGGTCGACACCGCGGGATGGGCGATCACGAAGCGCTCGGCGAGTTCGGTCAGGCTCGACGAGCCGCTGTCGCGCACCAGCGGCTTCAGCGCCTTGGCGCGCGCCACGTCGCCCGCAAAGTTGGGCGCCGAGCCGATGGGATCGACCGACTGCATGGCCAAGGGATGGCGCTGCTCGGTGCCGGAGAGCGCACCGCCCGCCAGGGCGCGGATGATGATGGTGCCCATGTCGGCGGCCTTGGCCTTCTCCAGCATGCGGCCATAGTCCTGGCCCGGCGTGCCCTTGGGCATGGCACCGCCGGCGCTGGGGTTCAGCGCGTTGTAGACGACCTGCACGGTGTCGAAGAGCTTCGACTCGATGGCCTGGTGCAGCGCCGCCGTCTCGCCGACGCCGCTGAAGCCGATGAAGCGCGTCTTGCCCGCCTTCCTGAGCTTCTCCAGCGCCGGGGCGACCTCGTTCAGCGCAATGTCGATCGCGAGCTTGTCGCCGCCATCCTTGGCGACCAGCGGATTGTGCAGCTGGAAGAGATCGACATGGTCGCGGCCCATGCGCGAGAGGCTGTCGTTCATACCCTGCTCGATCGCCTTGCCGACATTGGCGCGATGCTCGGTCGACAACCGCACCTTTGTGCCGACGACGACGTCGGCCTTCAGCGCCTTCAACACGCGGCCGAGATTCCTCTCGGATTCGCCGTTGCCGTAGAGCGCGGCCGTGTCGAAGTAGTTGATGCCAGCCTCGATGGCGCGCGCAATGGCGCGTTCCTGGTCGGCCGCCGCGCCCTTGGTGAACAGCCCGCCGACGGCGCCCGCGCCGTAGCCCAATACCGATACCTCCAGGCCCGTGCGGCCCAGCCTGCGCTTCTGCATGTGCGTTCCCTCTTGCTAGGTATTCTGGCCGTCGACGTGGACTTTGCCCGTCTCGTTATCGACCACAACGTGGTTGTCATAATAGGTCACGGTCGGCCTGGCGCCGAACGCGGCCTCCATGCGCTTCTCCCAATCGGGCGTGTACCAGGCGCGGGCCGCGGCCTCCGAATCCCAGAGATAGACTCCGCCGCCGCCGGCCTCGCCGTTGAGATAGTACTTCTTCAACAGTCCCTTGGCGCCGAGCGCGGTGTAGGTTGGCGCCGACTTGGCGGCCGCCTCGACCGCCGCGTCGCGCGGCCGCTTGGCCATGGGAATTTGAACGATGGCGATGAACATGCGTGGTAGCCTACGGTCATCGACCGACAGGAGCAATTCATGACCGCGGCCCTCGCCGCTACCGCGCTCTGCGTTTTCGACGCCTACGGCACGCTGTTCGACTTCAACTCGGCCGTTGCCCGCCATCGCGCCGCGATCGGGCCCAAGGCCGACGCCCTGGCCGACCTGTGGCGCGCCAAGCAGATCCAGTACACCTGGCTGCGCAACAGCATGGGTGCCTACGACCCGTTCTGGCAGGTGACCGGCGAGGCGCTCGACCATTGCCTGGCCGCCCATGGCATCAGCGATGCCGGCGTGCGCGAGAAGCTCATGCGCGCCTACCTAGCGCTCGATCCTTTCCCCGAAGTGCCGGCGATGCTCGATAGGCTGAAGCGCGCCGGCAAGCGGCTCGCCATCCTGTCCAACGGCGATCCCGGGATGCTCGACCCCATGGTCAAGGCGTCAGGGCTGGCCGACCGCTTCGAGGCTGTGCTGAGCGTCGACGACGCCCTGATCTTCAAGCCCGATGCGCGCGTCTATCGTCTGGTCGAGCAGCGCTGCGGCGTGAAGCCGGACAAGGTGTGCTTCCTGTCCTCCAACTGCTGGGATGCGCACGGCGCCGCCCATTTCGGCTTCGTCACCGTGTGGGTCAATCGCGCCCGCGCGCCCGACGACGGCTTGCCCGGCAAGACCGTGGCCGAGATAAACGACCTCTCTCAACTCCCTTCCCTGCTTGGTGTTTCCTGATGTCCGCGTCCGCCACTTTCGACGATGTTCTAGCCGCCGCCCGCCGCCTCGACGGCGTCGCCATCCGCACGCCGCTGCTCGAGAACGCGCGCGTCAATGCGCGGCTGGGCGGGCGCCTGTTCATCAAGGCCGAGTGCCTGCAGCGCACCGGCTCATTCAAGCTGCGCGGCGCCTACAACTTCCTGGCCTCGATGAGCGAGACCGACCGCAAGAAGGGCGTCGTCGGCTGGTCGTCGGGCAACCACGCGCAGGGCCTCGCCGAGGCGGCGCGCCTGATGGGCGTGAAGGCCACCATCGTCATGCCGAAGGATGCGCCGGCGCTGAAAATCGCCAACACCAAGGCCTCGGGCGCCGAAGTCGTGCTGCACGACCGCGTCAAGGAAAGCCGCGAGGAGATCGGCATGGGCATCGCCCAGAAGACCGGCGCCACGGTCGTGCCGCCCTACGATCATCCCTGGATCCTGACCGGCCAGGGCACGGCGGGCCTCGAACTCGTTGAGCAGGCCAAGGTGCTCGGCGTCATGCTCGATGCTGTCGCCGCGCCCTGTTCGGGCGGCGGCCTGTCGACCGGCATCGCCCTCGCCGTGAAGGGGCTCAGCCCCTCGACCAGCGTCCATGCCGGCGAACCTGCGGGCTTCGACGACCTCGCCCGCTCGCTCGCCAGCGGGACCAAGCAGAAGAACGACAAGCTCTCGGGCTCGATCTGCGACGCCTTGCTGGCGCCGACGCCGGGCGATGTCACCTTTCCGATCGCCAAGCAGCTGCTGGGGCCGGGCCTGGTCGTCACCGACGACGAAGTGCTCGACGCCATGGAGACGGCCTTCCGCGAGTTCAAGCTGGTGGTCGAGCCGGGCGGCGCCGTGGCGCTGGCCGCCGCCCTCACCGGCAAGCTGCCGGTTAAGGATCGTGCGGTCGCCGTGGTGTGCTCGGGCGGCAACGTCGACCACGCCACATTTGCGCGGGCTCTCGCGCGCCGCGCCGCATGAGCATGTCGAACCGCTCGTGGAATCGCTGGAAGATCTTCCTCTGGCTCAGCGTCGGATTCGCGGTGGTCAGTGCATTGTTCGGTGCCAGCATCGGCACCGAGGGCCCGCTGCGCGGCATGACGACGGGAATCGCAAGCTCACTGTTCATCGCCACGCCGATCCTGCTGCTCGAGGTCATGGGCCGCCGCCTCCCGGTCGTGCGACGCCTGCAACGGCTGCCGATCGTGCTCTACTTCGCCATCCGCGTCGTCTTCTACATGATCGTCATCGTTGGCGGCCTGCTGGCTGCCCGCGCCCTGGTCACCGGGCACGCCAGTTTCGAGGAGATCGTTGGCGACGGCGGCTTCACCTTCTCGATCGTCATGTCGGTACTGGCCAACGCCATCTTCACCATAGGCAGCCTGCTCGGCTTCCGCATGGTGGTCAGGTTGTTGACCGGCCGCTATGTCCGGCCCCGCCGCGAGCTCAGGGCCTTCCTGCTGATCGACATGAAGAACTCGACGGGCGTCGCCGAGCGGCTGGGCGCGGTACGCTTCCACGAGCTGTTGAACGACTTCTTCCGTGACATCGCGGAAGCCGCCCTGGAATGCGGCGCGGAGATCCACAAATACGTCGGCGACGAAGCCATTCTGACCTGGCCTGCCGACCAACCCACCCTTGAGGACGACGTGCTCGCCTGTCCCTTCGTGCTGCGCGACTACATCGCCGCAAACAGCACACGGTATCTCCGGCGGTTCGGCGTGGTGCCGGAATTCCGCGCCGGCATGCATTGCGGCGAGATCGTCGCCGGCCAGATCGGCGACGTCCGCGCCGAGCTTGCCTATGTCGGCGACACGCTGAACGTGGCGGCGCGGCTGCTCGAAGCCACCAAGAAAGTCGGTCGCGACGTGCTGGTCTCCGGCGATCTCCTGACGAGGACGACGCTGCCGCCTGGCGTCGTCGCCGAACCGTTGCCGACGCTCAGCGTACGCGGCCGCGAAGCCGCGCTGGGAATCGCCGCGCTCAGCCGCGCTTAGCTCTTGCCTGACGGCAGGCCTCAGGCGGGCTTCTTCACCACCGGTGCCTTCGCCGGTCCGACTTTCACGCGCTCGAGGATGCTGCCCAGGATTCCCTTGGGCAGGAAGATGATGAACAGCACCAGCAGCACGCCGTAGACCAGGTTGTCCCAGCCGACCGCCTTGGTGCCGAAGAAGATGCGCAGGAACTCGGCCAGCAGCAGCGTGATGATGGCGCCTACGGTAGGTCCGAGCGCCACGTAGATGCCGCCGACCACGACGGCGAACACCATCTGCAGCGACACCGCGATCCCGCTCACCGTGTCGGGCGAGATGAACATCTGGTACTGGCAGTAGAGCGCGCCGGCGAGTGCCGTCATCAGGGCGCTGATCACCGTGATCCTGAGCTTCTCGAAGGTGACGTTGACGCCGGCCGCGGCCGCCGCGTCCTCGTCCTCCGAGATCGCCTCCATGGCGTAGCGCGACATGCTGCGATCGACCACGTGCCAGATCAGCAGGCCTGCGAGCCAGACCGCGAGCGCGATCAAGTACCACACGATCTTGTCGTCGAACTGCAGCGCCACGATGTTGTTGCCCTTGGTGCGCTCGGGCGTGTAGCCCAGCGAGCCGCCGGTGTAGTCGCGCGTCGCGGTGATGACCTGCAGGACGATGCCCGACAAGGCGAGCGTCACCAGTGCGAAGTAGTGGCCGGTGATGCGGAAACGGAAGCACGGATAGGCGACGACCAGCGCCAGCGCGCCGGCAGAGACAAGCGCGATCGGGATGCCGATCCAGGGCGAGAGACCGAGATGGTTCCACAACAGCGCCGTCACGTAGGCGCCGACGCCCATGAAGCCGCCGTGCCCCAGCGACACCAGGCCGAAGCGCCCCATCAGCGACCACGAGGTGTAGGCGAACGACCAGATCAGGATGAGGATGAGAATGTGCAGATGGTAGGGATCGCGATAGACGAAGGGCAGCGCGATCAGTGCGGCGACGGCGATCGGCCAGGCGTAACGCTGGTTCATGAGCGCCTCGCCAGCAGCCCGCCGGGCCGGATGAACATCATGATGATGAAGAAGCCGAAGGCCAGCACATAGCCCCATTCGAGGTCGGAGAAGAGGCCCCCGAGCGAGATGATCTCGGCGAACACGAAGGCCGCCACGAAGCCGCCGACGAAGTTGCCCAGCCCGCCCAGCACGCAGATCAGGAAGGTGATCGGCCCGAACGACAGGCCGACGAAGGGATGGACGTCGTACTGCAACACCAGTAGGCACGCCGCCAGGCCGGCCAGCGCGCCGCCCACCGCCGAGGTGATGAGGTAGATCTTCTTCGTGTCGACCCCCATCAGCGCCATGATCTGGCGATCCTGGGCAATCGCGCGGATGGCGGTGCCGGTATAGGTGCGCGTCATGAAGAGGTAGACCACCACCATGCCGATCAGCGCCGCGCCGAAGGCGAGCAGCCGCGAGTAGCTGAAATGCATGTCGGCAAAGGCCAGCACCGGCAGCCGGATGCCGAGATTGCGGAAGTCGATGCCGAAGGCGACGGTGGCGAAGCTCTGCAGCACGAACAGCACGCCGCCGGTGGCGAGAAGCTGGTTGATCGGCGGTCCCGAAAGCAATGGTGCGATCACCAGGTAGTGCAGCGCCGCTCCCAGGATCGCCACCAGCACGATGGCGACGGGCGCGGCGAGGAAATACGACACGCCATAGTACTGGACAAGGAAGTACATGCCGTACATGCCGATCATCACCAGCTCGGCGTAGCAGATCCAGGTGACGTCAATGACGCCGAAGATCAGGTTCAGGCCCAGCGCCAGCAGGGCGAGCAGGCCGCCCAGCAGGATGCCGTTCACCACCGCCTCGAGGAGGTAGATGTCGAAGATTTCGAGGAATGACTCCATCATGATCTCCTCATCGGACCGCGGGCCTCCAGGCCCGCATCATGATCATGAGCGGGCCTAGAGGCCCGCGGTCCACTGACTTAAACACCAAGATACGCCTGCTTGACCGTGTCGCTCGCCAGCATCTCCGCCGCCGTGCCGGAAGCGCGGATGGTCCCCGCCTCCAGGAGATAGGCGCGGTCGACGACCTTCAGCACCTGCTGCACGTTCTGCTCGACGATCAGCACGGTGAGCCCGCCCGACCGGATGCGCTTCACCAGCTCGAAGACCTGCTGGACCACGACCGGCGCCAGGCCGGCCGACGGCTCGTCGAGCAGCAGCAGCTTGGGATCGCTCATCAGCGCGCGGCCGATGGCGCACATCTGCTGCTCGCCGCCCGACATGGTGCCGGCCATCTGGTTGCGCCGCTCCTTCATGCGCGGAAAGAGGTCGAACACGAACTCCAGGCGCTCGGCGAACTTGGCGCGCGCCTTGGGCATGAAGGCGCCCATCTTGAGGTTGTCCTCGACGGTGAGCCGCGGGAACAACCGGCGGTTCTCCGGCACGTGAGCGATGCCCAGCCCGACGATGAGATGCGCCGGCGTCGCCACCACGTCGGCGGCTTCCATGGCGATGGTGCCACGGGTCGGCCGGATCAGTCCCGAGATCACGCGCATCAGCGTGGTCTTGCCGGCGCCGTTGGGGCCGATCACGCCCACCGCCTCGCCCGCCTTGACGTCGAGGTTGATGCCGAACAGCGCCTGGAAGCTGCCGTAGCCGGCGTCGAGGGATTTCAGTTCGAGCATGGTCAGCGCCGCTTCTCGGCCGCGGCCGCCTGGGTCGCGTCGGCGTCGGTGCCGAGATAGACCTCGATCACCTTGGGATCGCTCGACACGGCGCTGGGCAGCCCCTCGCTGATCTTCTCGCCATGGTCGAGCACCATGACACGATCGACCACGCGCATCAGCACGCCCATGATGTGCTCGACCCAGATGATGGTGATGCCGAGCTCGTCGCGGATCTTGCGCAGCATGTCGGCCGCCTGGTCCATTTCCGCCTCGTCCAGCCCGCCCAGGCTCTCGTCGGCCAGCAGCAGCTTGGGACTGGTGGCGAGCGCCTTGGCGAGCTCGAGCTTCTTCAGCCCGGCAGCACCCAGCCCATCGACCGGCGCGCGGCGATCGGTCGGCAGGCCGACCATGGCCAGCGCCTTCTCGGCCGCCTCGTCGGCCTTGGCGCGGCTGTGGCTGCCCTGGCCGTAGAAGCCCGCGAGCTCGACGTTCTCGAAGATGGTGAGCCTGCGGAACGGCCGCGGGATCTGGAAGGTGCGGCCGATGCCGCGATTGATGATGCGATGCGGGGCGAGCCCCGCGATCTCACTTCCCTCGAACTTGATCGATCCCGCCGACGGCGGGAAGGTCCCCGAGAGCATGTTGAAGATCGTGCTCTTGCCAGAGCCGTTCGGGCCGATCAGGCCGAGAATCTCGCCCTGATCGACCTTGAAGGACACGTTGCTGACGGCCGTGAAACCGCCGAAACGCTTGACCAAACCCTCGACAACAAGCACGGCCGTTGCTTCCGGACGGCCTTATTTGTTGCTGTAGGTCGTGCCGGCCGGCAACGGCAGCACGGCTTCGCGCATGGCCTGGCTCTTGGGCCATACGACGTACGACTTGTCGTCGACGTACTGGATGATCACCGGGAAGCCGCGATCGTTCTGGCCGGCCATCGGCTGGCCCTCGCCCTCGAACTTCACGCCGAAGCCCAGCATGGTGCCGCCCTCGGGGATGTCGGTGTCGAGTGCCGCCTTGCGCAGCGCCTCCGAATCGATGCCGCCATACTTCTTGATGGCGCGCGGCAGCACGTCGGTCAGGAACAGGAAGGTGTTCGACGCCGCCATGCCGACATGGGCCGAGCGGATGGCCACACCCGGCTTCACCTTGTCGAACTCCTCGCCGACGAACTTGATCTCGGGCGGCAGCTTGGGATCGAGCGTCTTCTCGTTGGTCAGCCAGATCGAGATCGGGTCGGTGTTGAAGAAGTAATTGACGTCCTTGCCCAGGCCCTCCTTCAGCTTCTCGTAGACGCCGTAGCCCGCGCCGTGGCCGACCAGCGCCTGGAACTTCAGGCCCTGCTCGCGCGCCTGGCGCAGCAGCAGCGTGATGTCGGGGTTGTAGCCGGTGTGGAAGACCACGTCCGGCCGGGCGCGCTTCAGCTTGGTGACCAGCGCCGACAGATCGGGCGCGGTCGCCGAATAGCCTTCCTTCAGCACGACGTTGAAGCCCGCCTTCTTGGCGCCGGCCTCGTTGCCCTTGGAGACGTCGACGCCGTAGGCGCCGTCCTCGTGGATGATGGCGACGCGCAGGTCCTTCGGCTCCTTGCCGAGCTTCTCCTTGGCGTTCTGGTTGATGAAGTCCATGGTCATCAGGCCGAACTGCTGGCCGCTCGGCTGGGCGCGGAACACGTACTTGAGGTTCCGGTTCTCGAGCACCGCCGAGGAGATGCAGGTCGTGATCCACATGAACTTCTTCAGCTGCTCGACGCGGGCCGCCACCGGCACGCACTGCGCCGAGGAGTAGAAGCCCAGCAGCATGTCGACCTTTTCCTGCTCGACCAGGCGGACGGCCTCGTTGATGGCGACGTCCGGCTTGCTCTGCGCGTCGGCATAGATCGCCTCGATTTTGTAGCCTTCGACGCCGGTCTTGGTGAACTGGTCGAGCACGATCTTGGCGCCGATGTATTGCAGCTCCGAGCCGCCGCCGGCCAAGGGGCCGGTCAGGTCGTAGACGACGCCGATCTTGAGCTTCTTCTCCTGGGCGTATGCGGAAGCCGCGACCCCCAAGGCTGCGACGGCAGCCACCATTCCGCCCATGAAGCGGGCGACCTTACCCATGGACATCAAAGTCCTCCCTTATGCCGCTTGTTATGCGTTTCTCCCTCAACGCATCACACGGGGCGGGCAGGCTTATGTCAAGCGACCGCTGTCACCCCGAGCGTAGCGAGGGGCCTTTCAGGCAACAGGAAAGGTCCCTCGCTACGCTCGGGATGACAGCGTGCTCGTTCTAAGGCCGCCCCTCGCCCGGCGTCAGGATGTCGAACATCAGCGGGTTGGGCTCCATCTCGACGACGGTGAACAGCACGGCGAGACGCGAGGGATCGCCCTCGATCTTGAGCTTGCCCGCCTGCATGGCCTGCGGCGGCGTGAGCTTGCCCAACACCATGGCATCGAGCGTGTCGCGCGTGGTGACGACTGAGGCCGTCGCCTTGTCCGACCATTCGCCCAGGCGATACGTCAGCGTCGAGTGCCTAAGCGTGAGCACAAGCTTCTCGTCGCGATCGGTGAAGTGCCAGTTGATCACCATCGACTGGCCCGCGGCCTTCGCCGGGTCGAGCCGGATCGCCATCAGGTCGAAGAAGATGTCGCTCGACAGCCCGGCCAGGGTGTCGGCGCCGATGGCGATGCGCACCGGCAGCTGGAAGACGCCGTGGCGCAGCTCCTGCGCGCCGTAGAGGAAGGCGTTGCGCCAGGTGGCCGATTCGGCCTGGTAGCCCATCTGCTCCAGCGCATCGGCGCAGAGCGCGCGCGCCTCTATGTTCTTCGGATCGGCGTAAACGACCTCCTTCATGACCTGCGCCACCCAGCGGTACTCGCCCTTGGCGAAGTCGGCCTTGGCCCGCGCGATGACGGCCGCGGCGCCGCCCATGTACTCCACGAACTTGGCGGCCGCGCGCGCCGGCGGCAGCGGATGGAGGTTGCAGGGATTGGCGTCGTACCAGGAGAGATAGCGCTGGTAGACCGCCTTCACGTTGTGGCTGACCGAGCCGTAGTAGCCGCGCACCGTCCAGCGCTCGGCCAGGCCCGGCGGCAGGTCGATCGCCTCGGCGATCTCGGCCGGCCGCCAGCCCTTGTTCATCAGGCGCAAGGTCTGGTCGTGGATGTGCTTGTAAAGGTCGCGCTGCGATTCGAGATGGTCGAGCACGGCCTCGCGCCCCCACACCGGCCAATGGTGCTGGCCGATCATGACCTCGGTCGCCGGCGCGTACATGGCGATGGCATCGCCGATGTACTTGGCCCAGATGCGCGGATCGCGCGCCACGGCGCCGCGCAGCGGAATGAAGTTGTGCAGCAGCGGGCAGGCGTTCTCCGCCATGTTGAGCACGCCGAGCTGCGGATAGAACATGTGCATCTCGGCCGGCGCCTCGGTCTCGGGCGCGAGCTGGAAGACGATCGTGATGCCGTCGATCGTGTGCTCCTCGACCGGCTGCACGATGCTCATGGTCGGCGCGATCAGGCCCGTCGAGCCGCGGGCGATACCCTTGCCCAGCCCGGCATCGACCTGGCCGCGGGCGCCGCGCGGCAGCATGGTGCCGAACTGGAACTGCGCGCGCCGCCCCATCGGCAGGCCAGCCAGCACATTTTCGCCCGACACCGCCTCCATGAACCCGTCAGGTGCGATGACGGCGACCTTGCCCGCTTTCACGTCGGCCTCGTCGATCACGCCGCGCACGCCGCCGTAGTGATCGACGTGGCTGTGGGTGTAGATCACCGCGACCACCGGCTTCTTCGGGCGGTGGCTGAAGTAGTGCGCCAGCGCCGCGCGGGAAACCTCGGCGGTGGTCAGCGGATCGATCAGGATCAGGCCGGTGTCGCCTTCGATCACCGTCATGTTTGAGATGTCGAAGCCGCGCAGCTGGTAGAGCCGATCGGTGACCTTGAACAGGCCGTTGGCCATGTTGAGGCGCGCCATGCGCCACAGGCTGGGATTGACCGTGGCCGGCGCCAGCTCGCCGTCGATGAAGGCGTATTCGCCCAGGTTCCACAGGACCGTGCCGCTCTTCGACTTCACCATGCCATCCGGTACGGGCGCGATCAGGCCGCGTTTGGCGGCTTCGAAGTCACCCTGCTCGGCAAAGGGCAGCTTGGCCGCCATCGCCGCATTGGCGGCCCGGGTAGCGGGCTCGGCGTCGCGGGCGACGTCGAGATGCGATGCCGGGACTGGAACGGCCGAAGCGGTCGCCATTTCTGTCTTCCCCCCATAGGCGTGACGGCGCACTTTGCGGGTCCGCCATGGCCACGCGCAAGCTCTCCCTCGCCACGATCCGCCGCACGGTTTCTGCACTGCCCGGCGTCGAGGAAGGCACGTCCTACGGCACGCCGGCCTGGCGCTATAAGGGCAAGCTTTTGGCCCGCCTGCACCAGGACGGCCGATCGGTCGTGTTGAAAGTCGGCAACGAGACGCGTGATCACCTGCTGCAGGCGGGTTCCGACACGTTCTTCATCACTGACCACTATGTCAGCTACCCGATGGTGCTGGCGCGGGTCGACCGGCTGAGTGCGGTGGATCTGAAGAAGCTGTTGTTACGTGCAATCGAGACAACGCAGCGCTAAGCGGGGATGAAATCAGGACGCGATATCCCGGGCATGCAGTCATACGCCCTGGCAAAGGTCTGCTCCGGCGTTTGCACCACGCCGCTGTCAAAATAGATGGCCTTGAGCCACAGCGCAGCTTCGAACATTTTTCCTCCGTGATAGAACGTAGGAAGCAAGTTCGCGGTTAGCATCGCCTTGCCGCGCGCAACGAAAGCAGCGTCGCGACTTCCGCCGTCGACGAGGTGACGACAGGCCCAATGGCCGAATCGCACAGGTGAGGTCGCGAGACCCATTGGCAACGTCGCTCCAGCAGCTTCGTAGATCTTGAGTCCAATCAGCGGCGCGTCGCCTGCGAGCGCCGTCGCAAGATGGATGCTCATGTAATTGCGCCGAGTGGCGCGCGCCCGAGCCGCCAATGCTGGGCTCGCCAGTTCCAGAAGCTGCCAATCTGCTGCTGCGGCGGCCGTAAGGGCGGCAAACGCCCGATCGCCCCGAGCCAGCCACTGGGACACTCCGAGCGACTGCCGCCAATCATATAGTGAGTCTCTCCAGCCTTCGTTCGTGAGTCCTCGTTCTATATAGATGGCGCGATCAGGCTCGGGCATGCTCTCCATCCATGCAATGTGCTTGTCCGTCGTCGCCCTGAGCTCTTTCGAAAGGCCGAGAAGATAGCCGCTAACCAGGCTGCTGGTTTGCCCGCCAGCGTACCCGTTGTGAGAGATGTGCGTGAGCCCTGGTGCTTCTTGATCAAGCACGCGGGGTTCATTGTCGATTGTGTATTGAAGACGCACTTGCAGCCAAAAGTCGCGCAAGGCTATCGGGTCGAATGGGAGCATGGCTTCACCTCCGCGGCCCTGTTGGAGTATGTCGACGGACAGATTCAAAGTAGCCGTCATAGGCATTGCCTGTGCCGACGGTGCAAATGTTGTAGTTGCCGTCGTCCAATTCCTGCAACGCTTTGACGCCGGCATCTGGCGCAACTTTGCGGGCAATGATGGCGTTCCACACATAGTCCTGTGCGGCCTTGGAATTGAGGGATGCAGAACTGGCCATGCCCGGCCCGAGTCGGCGCGTCGCCATACGCGAACGGGAATCCCATTCCATGAACCGTCCGTCGGGTCCAATCGTCAAGACATCCGGCCCCTGATCTCCGGCCGGATTTCCGTAGTGGACGAACTGTTCGTAGGGAACGGCTTTCTCGATTCTATTCTTGAGTTCGAGTTCCCCTTTGTAGCCGTTAAAGTGGCGCAAATAGTCGGGACTGTAATCGTAACCACCTTTGGGTGCCGGAAAGCCCGGCCCCACACGAATGCCAACGGCAGTCTCAACGCCACCAGGCCCGTCATAGTGTCCCGGCGGTGCCGGTTGTCCTGGCATTGCCCTGACAGCGCGGCATGCCAGCAAGCGCTCCTCCTCGGGATCACGTTGCTTCGCCTCTTCGAGGACCTTGGCGTCGATCCGGGTCGGCGCCAGGGATCCCGTCGCCGGCGGAGTGGCAATGCCGGGCTTGTTGACTTCCTCTGCGCCGGATCCGGTACCAGATGGCGGCAGTTGCTGCGGCTCGCCGTCCTTCGGCGATTGCGCCATCGCGCTCGTGCCACCGTCCTTGGATTCCGCCGGCGTACTCCGTCCCAGCGCTTGGTTGAGCTGCTCGTGATTGATGACGGTGTTGACACTGCCGTCTCTACCCACGTGCTGCCAGGCTTCGACGGGCAAGGTCTCCCACTTCTCCCCGAAGCTGGTGCTGAATAAGCCCTTCTCAACACGTCGCTCGATCTCCACTGTCCTCTGCCCAGGGCGGACACGGGCGCGAAGCCCATCGTTGCGATCGGTGGTCTCTGACTGCGTGTTGGTTGGAATGAACAGGAATGGCAATGAGCTAAGGGCAGCAGACCCCGCACCCGCCAACGCGGGAACTGCATCCGCCAACGCGGGGGCAGCGCGCGCAATAAGGGTCGCGAGATCGACCGCCCCGCCGGCGCCGGCGCTCGCCGGAAGAGCAATCGACCCGGCCGGAAAGGGTGACGGCGGTGCACGTGGCGACGGGGCTGGCCCGACATCCGACGACGTCATGCCATTGCTGCTTGCGACCTCATTCGGCTGCGCTTGCGGTTCGATAGGAGCGAACGCCCCAGCCATCAGCCTGACATTGCCGCCCTGCTCGCCCGTCCGCACCGAACCATCTGGCTTCACTCGGAAGCCCGGAACCTCATCGGTCGGCGCGCGAAGCCAATGCCAGGGTGACTGGGATTCGCCCTCAAGGACGTTACCAGGCTCGGTCGGACGCTCCCACCACGGGGGCGGCCCGGCGTCCTTACCGGCCAGAGTGTCGTCCGGTGCAAACGGAGCCGCGCCTGTCGCGGGTGGTTGCCAATTGTGCAAGCCAGGTACACTGGCTGGCGCAACGTCGGCCGAGGGCACCCTAAAACCAGGCACATCCTCCGGCAGCGGTCCCGAACCTAACCAACGCCAGATAGGATCGAACCCGAAATTGGACATGAACGCCCCCTGAGGACCAACACTGTCACGCGCCATGACTAAATACCACTATAGTTATATTTTGTCAAGCACTGAAGTTTTGTCATTGAGGCAGGCGGCAGGCTCTCCGTGAATGAGACGGCTTCACCGTGGAAGCTGTTACAGCTTGTCAGTGAAAAGAGGTCGGAAGACTCGAAACGAGCGTGCGGAAGCGCGCCTATGCGGGCATGAAATCCGGCCGTGGCACACCGGGCATCGAATCGTACGCCTTGGCGAAAGCCTGCTCCGGCGTTTGCACCACACCGCTATCGAAATAGATAGCCTTCAGCCACAGTCCCACTTGGTACATGCGTCCTCCCTCGTAGAACCTGGGGAGCAGGTTCGCAGTCAGCATGTCCCGGCCACGTGAAACGAAGGTTTCATCACGAGTCCCGCGCTCGACGAGGTGCCGACAGGCCCAATGCCCGAACCGGACGGGCGAAGGCGGAGGCTCCATTGGAGCCTTCATTCCAGCAGCCTCGTAGATTTTCAGGCCGATCAACGGCGCATCGGCTGCGAGCGCCCCTGCAAGATGGATGTCCATGAAATTGCGGCGACTGGCACGCGCTTGAAATGCCAAGGCGGGGCTCGCCAGTTCGATGACTTGCCAATCTGCGACAGCGGCGGACGTGAGGTCGGCAAAAGCGCGATCGCCTCGACCGAGCCACTTGCACAAACCAAGTGCCTGACGCCAGTCATATAACGAGTCCAGCCAGCCTTCGTAGGTAAGTCCGTTCTCCATGTAGATGACGCGATCTGGCTCCGGCTCGCTTTCCATCCACGCCAAGTGCTTCTCGACTGCCGGCTTGAGTTCTCTCGAGAGCCCGACAAGATAACCATCAACGAAGTCGCAGACCCGACCGACCGAGTGGTTGGTGCGGGAAATATGCACAACGTTCGACGGCCTGTTGGGACCAGGCCCACGCGGCTCGTCGTCGAGCGCATATTTGAGACGGACCTCCAGCCAAAAATCGCGCAGCTCTATTGGATCGAAAGGGAGCATCGGCATCGTCTTACCTCCGCGGCACGGTCCGCGAAGGAGAGACGACTCAGGCGCAAAGGTCGTTACAGCCTCCCGGTCGGGCGGTGGCCGTATCAGCCCTCGACCTTGATATCGTTCTCCTTGACCACCTTGGTCCAGCGCGCGGTCTCGAACTTCAGCTTCTCGAGATAGGCCTCGGGCGTGCTGCCGGTCATGAAGAAGCCGAGGTCGCCGAACTTCTTCTTCACCTCGGGATCCTTGATGATCTCCTGGCAGAGCGCGTTCAGGCGATCGACGACCGGGCGCGGCACGCCGGCGGGCGCGACCAGGCCGTAGAACACCGCGCTCACCATGTCGGGCATGCCGAGCTCGATCACCGTCGGCACGTCGGGGCACATCGGCGAGCGCTCGGCCGAGGCCACGACCAGGCCCTTCATGCGTCCGGCCTTCACATGATTGCCGGTCGGCAGCACGACGTCGCAGAGCATGGGCACATGGCCCGCCAGCACGTCGCGGATCGCCTCGGCCGAGCCCTTGTAGGCCACGACCTCGAGGTTGAGCTTGTTGCGCGTCTTGAAGAGCTCCATCCAGAGATGCGGCTGGTTGCCGATGCCCGACGTGGCGAAGCGCACCTTCTCCGGCTGCTTGTTCACCCACGCGGCGAACTCGGGCCAGGAGTTGGCCGGCACGTCGTTGTTGTAGGCGATCAGGTCGGGGATGTCGGCGATGGTCGAGATCGGCTGGAAGTCCTTCAGCGGCTCGTAGGGCTGCTTCAGCCCGAGCGCGGCGTTAGTCGCGAGCGTCGTCGTGCCCAGCAGCAGGGTCTGGCCGTCGGGCTTGGATTTGGCCACCAGCTCCATGCCGATGATGGTATTGCCGCCGCCGCGATTCTCGACGATCACCTGCTGGCCGAGCAGCGCCGTCATCTTCTCGGCGACCAGGCGGCCTGCCGTGTCGGTGGCGCCGCCGGGAATGTAGGGCACCACGATCTTGACCTGGCCGCTCGGCCACGCCTGCGCGCGCACCGCCGAGGCACCAACGATTGTCCAGCCGGCGGTGCCCGCCAGCATGCTGCGTCGCTTGAGCATCGTTCCCACCCCATCCTTGTTCTGCGGACTATTGGCTTGACCCAATTCTCAACATAGCGCACTTGTCGGCGCCATGACGAACCTCCGGCTGCACATCCGACGCCGCCGACGCACCGCCCGAAGAGCGCGAGTGCGATGACGCATGCTGCGTCCGTCCGCAAGCCGCGCCCCTGAGCGCGGCTTTTTTGTTTTTGTGTCCGAGAGAGTGTGAGCCATGACCCACGACGTTGCCAAAATCTCCCCCTTTGCCCCGACAGAGCTGGCCGACCTGCCGGTGATTGAGGGCGTCCGTTTCGCCGCCTGCGAGGCCGGAATCCGCTACAAGAACCGCGACGACCTGATGGTCGCCGTGGTCGATCCGGGCACGACGGTCGCCGGCGTGCTGACGCAATCGAAGACGTGCTCGGCGCCTGTGCTGTGGTGCAGGCAGAGTCTCGAAGGCGGCAAGGCGCGTATTCTCGTCGTCAACTCGGGCAATGCCAACGCCTTCACGGGCAAGAAGGGCCGCGAAGCGGTCGAGGCGACCGCCGAATTCGCGATGAAAGCCACGGGCTGCGGCCGGGACGAGGTCTACCTTGCATCGACCGGGGTCATCGGCGAGCCGCTGGAGGCCGGCAAGTTCCGCCACCTGCTCGACGGCCTCGTGACATCGGCCAAGGCCGATGCCTGGCCCAGGGCCGCGCGCGCCATCATGACGACCGACACCTATCCCAAGCTCGCGACCCGCAAAGCACGGATCGGCAACGTCGAGGTCTCGATCAACGGCTTCTGCAAAGGCGCCGGCATGATTGCGCCCGACATGGCGACGATGCTCTGCTTCCTGTTCACGGACGCGGCGGTCTCGGCGCAGGCATTGCAGCAGATCATGAGCAGTGGCGCGGCAACGAGCTTCAATTGCATGACGATCGATGGCGACACCTCCACGAGCGACACCTGCCTGATATTTGCGACGGGCGCCGCGGCCAAGCGCGGCCAGAAGCCGGTCGACGAGGTCGGCGACCCGGCGCTCGCCGAGTTCACGGCGGCCGTGCACGACTTGTTGAAGGAACTGGCAATCATGGTCGCCAAGGATGGCGAAGGCCTGTCGAAGTTCGTGACGCTCGTGATCGAGGGAGCGGAAAGCGACGCCGCCGCCCGCCGCATCGGCCTGTCGGTTGCGAACTCGCCCCTGGTCAAGACCGCGATCGCCGGCGAAGACCCGAACTGGGGCCGCGTCGTGATGGCCGTCGGCAAGTCCGGCGAGGCCGCGGACCGCGACAACCTCTCGATCTGGTTCGGCAGCCGTGCCGTCGCCGAGAAAGGCGAACGCGCGGCGAGCTACGACGAGCCGACGATTGCCGCCTACATGAAGTCGCGCGAGATCGACATCCGGGTCGACGTCGGCGTCGGCGGCCCGGGCCGCGCCACGATCTGGACCTGCGACCTGACGCAGGACTATTTCGCGATCAACGCGGACTACCGCAGCTGAGGCCGGCTTCCCCGCCTTGCGAGGTCATAGTCGATGTACTTGCGCTGGTTGGCGATTTGATCAGCCAGATACTTGGCGTCGTGCCACACGCCCCAGATGAACGAGGAGCCACGTCGCGACTGCCAGGGCAGGCCGAGGAAATACAGGCCCGCCTCCGCCGAGACGCCACGCTGATGTCTCGGCCTGCCATCCTCGTTGAAAATATCGAGCTCTATCCAGCTGTAGTCCGCAACAAATCCCGTCGCCCAGATGATGGTGGTGATTCCCGCTTTCGCCAGATCGAGCCCTGAGATGGGATTGGTTATGCAATCGGAGTCTGGCCCGATGGCCCTGGCCTCCGCCTCTTCCGGGAGGTCGAGACCGTTGCGGACGACATAGGTGTCGGCTTCATCGAGCAGCGAGCGAAGGTTCTGGTCGCCCTGGTCAAGATTGTCGACGAGGTCCGGCGCGAAGCTGATCGCGCCATCGGCGTAGGCTTCCGTCCGCCCAACCAGAATCATTCCCCTCGCTGCAAGACGGCGAAAGTCGATCGTATGGCCGCCGCGTACACCGCTCACGGCGATCGTCACGTGTTCCCTGCCCGGCTCTCGAGCGACAGCATCCCATTTGCCAAGAACACCGAGCCACCAGCAGTAATCGCGACCGCGATAGGCCCGCGGCGGACGGTCGTGCGGGCCGATCGAGAGATAGACGCGCCGCCCGGCCTCGAGCAGTTCTTCCGCGATCTGGGTGCCTGATGAACCGGATCCCACGACGAGAATCGCTCCTTCGGTTAGCTGGCCCGGATTGTGGTAACCTGTGGAGTGCATTTGCACCACTCGGGCTTGCCGGGGAACCAACTCAGGAACAACGGGACGCTGAAAGGAGCCGGTTGCCGCGACGACGCTGTTGGCCTCGATCACGCCTGTGGAGGTTTCGACACGGAAGCCAGGACGACCGATCCTTCTTTCGACCTTCAAGACGTCGACACCGCAACGGATGGGGGCCGAGATCTTCCTGGCATAGGCGACGAAATAGTCCGCCACCGTTTCCTTGGCTGGGAAATCGTCGGGACCGACATTCCGGTCGACATCGGAAAATGCGAGAGCCGGAAAGCGATCGTGCCAGGCCGGGCCGTTCGCAACCAATGAGTCCCATCGTTCCGAGCGCCAGCGTTCGGCGATCCGATGCCGCTCGACGACGACATGAGGCACGCCCGCCTGGCTCAGATGCTCGCTCATGGCCAGCCCCGCCTGGCCTCCACCCACGACAAGCGTGTCTATCTTTTCAACTGACATTGTCGCCCTTTGCCAGGATCGCGAAGGCCCGGCGCCATTGGAGCACGCACAAGATGGTTGCGCGAACGAGCTTTTTCAGAAGCCCGTCAGAGCACGCGCGACAGGAATTCGCGTGTCCTCGGCTCCCGCGGGTTCGCCAGCACGGTGCGGGGCGATCCTCGTTCCATGATCAGCCCGTCCGCCATGAAGACGAGATCGTCGCCCACCTCGCGCGCGAAGGAAAGTTCGTGCGTCACCACCATCATGGTCATGCCGGTCGCCGCGAGGTCGCGCATCACCGCCAGCACCTCGCCCACCAGTTCTGGATCGAGGGCCGACGTCGGCTCGTCGAACAGCATCAGCTGCGGTTCCATCGCCAGCGCCCGCGCGATGGCGACCCGCTGCTGCTGGCCGCCGGAGAGCTGGGACGGAAAGGCCGCCGCCCTGTCCGCCAGCCCGACGCGCTCCAGCAACACCATGGCCTTGGCGCGGGCCTCCGCCGGCGGCTGCCGCTTCACCCGGATCGGCGCCTCGATGATGTTCTGCAGCGCCGTCATGTGCGGGAACAGGTTGAATTGCTGGAACACCATGCCGATGCGCGCGCGCATCTTCGCCACCTTGCGCTCGGGCAGCTCGTAGAGCTTGCCGGCGCGCTCGCGATAGCCGACCAGCTCGCCGCCGACCCACATGCGCCCGCCATCGATGCGTTCGAGATGGTTGATACAGGATAGGAGTGTGCTCTTGCCGGACCCCGACGGTCCGATGATGCACATCACCGACCCGGCCTGGACGTCCATGTCGATGCCGCACAGAACCTCTTTCGTGCCGAAGCTCTTGCGCAGGCCTCGGATGCGCACCATCGGCTCGGTCATGCACCGCGCCCGTAATGCCGTTCCAGCGCATGCTGCGCGATGGAGAGGATCGAGACGACGGCGAGGTACCAGAGCGAAGCGACGATCAGCAGCGGGATCGTCTCATAGGTGCGGGCGTAGATGAGCTGCGCGGTATAGAGCAGGTCGGCCATCGCAATGACGCTGACAAGCGACGTGCCCTTCACCATCGAGATCACCTCGTTGCCGACGGGCGGAATGATCACCCGCATGGCCTGCGGAAAGACGATACGGATGAAGATCGTCGCCGGGCCCATGCCCAGCGCCTTGGCGGCGCGGGTCTGGCCGGACGGTACCGACAGGATGCCGGCGCGAATCACCTCGGCGGTATAGGCCGCCTGCGCCAGGCCCAATCCGGCGAGGGCTGCGGTCAGCGGCGTGATCACGCTGTTGGTCGATGCGCTGTAGAGCACCGGGCCCCACGGAATCGCGAGCGTGATGTGCGCGTAGAGCGCGCCGAAATTGTACCAGAAGATCAGCTGCACCAGTACGGGCACGCTGCGGAAGAACCAGATGTAGAGCCAGCTCAAGGTGGACAGCAGCTTGTTGTCGGACAGCCGCATGATCGCGAGCGCCGTGCCCAGCACCAGGCCAAGCAACATGGCGGTCACGGTCAGTTCCAGCGTGCGGATGAGCCCGGCCAGGATCTGTTCGTGGAACAGGTATTCCGCCACGACCGGCCAGCCGAACGCGGGATTGGTCGCGACGCTCCAGGCCACGCCCGCCGCGATCAGCACGACCAGCACGCTGGCGGCCCAGGTCCAAGGACGACGCAGCGGGATCACCTGCATTGGCGTGTCCGATGGGGGCACGTCCGATGCAGGCTCGGCAGGCCCAGGCTCGGAAGGCTCCGGCGCGGAAGGCTCCGGCGCGCCTGAACTCATTTCTCTACGTTCGTCGGATTGAGCGGCGCGTGCTTGATGGCACCCTTCTCCAGGCCCCATTTGGTGACGATCTTGGTATAGGTGCCATTGTCGATCAGGTGCTGGATCGCCGCCTGCAGCAGGGGCGCCATCGGCGAGCCCTTGGGCAACGCCACGCCGATATAGGACGTGTCGGTGTAGCTGCCAACGATCTTGGTGCGGCCCTTGGATTGCGCGATGAAGTAGCTGACGGCCGTCGAGCCCAGCCAGAAGAGATCGGCCCGGCGGCTCATCATCGCTTCCGCGGCCCCGTTGCCGTCGTTGAAGGCAAGCGCATTGATCGGCTTCTTGCCGGCGGCGGCGCATTTGGACTGATGCTCCTCGGCGAACACCATCTCGCGCGAGCCTCGCGTGGTGGCGACGGTGATACCGCACAGGTCGTCGAGGGTCTTGACCTGTATCGGACTGTCGGCGTAGGCGGCGAACAATTCATTGCTCGTCAGCATGCCCACCATGTCGATCACCTTCAGGCGCACCACGGTGACGCCCATCTGCCCCGTCGCCGCATCGAACCGCTTGGCCTGCAGGCCCGGGATCAGCGTATCGAAGGTGGTGGGACGGAGCTCGAGGCCGAGCCCGAGCGACTGGGTCGCGGCACGCAGGATGTCGATCTCCCAGCCGACGATCTCGCCCTTCTCGTTGCGGAAATCATCCGGCGGAGAGCCCAGCGCAATGGCGACCGTGAAGGGCTTGCCGGCCACATCAGCCGGAACCATCTTCACCAGCGCCGGATCGGCCTGCTGGGCCAAGGCGGGATCCGCACCGGGTTGGAGCGCGGGTTGCTGCGCATGGGCAGGCAGCGCGACACCGGCGAGCATGGCGAGGAAGAGCAGCAGGCGGGTGACGGTCTTCATGAGCGAGGCTTTCCAATAAACGTGCCATTTTCCCGGGCATGGGCGCCCCGGCTGTGGAAGGTCGGGCGCGGCAGGCCGAGGCTGCCACGCAAGGTGCCATCGCCCTCGTACTCCGTTTGGGCCAGGCCTCGCCGTTGCAATTCCGGCACCAACCACTCCAGGCACTCCATCGCGGGTCCCGGCATGAAGGGCGGAATCAGGTTCCAGCCATCGCATCCCCGGCTCTCGAACCAGTCCTGCATCAGGTTCGCGGCCTCGCTGGCGGTCCCTACGAAAACGCAGTGTCCGGAGGCGCCGGCCTGGGTCTGGTACAGCTTGCGGATGGTCATGCCGGGCTGCCGGCCGAGCTCGACCAGCTTGTCATAGGCGCTCTTGACCGAGTTGCTGCCCGAGAGCGGCGGCGGCAGCGGCCCGTCGAGGTCATGACCCGATAAGTCACCGAACACCTCCGCCAGCATGGGCAGTCCGACGCGGGGATGCACCATATCCTGCATCTGTGCGAACTTGTCCTCGGCTTCGGCCTTGGTACGGCCGAGCACGGGGAGGATGCCTGGCATCACGAGCATGGAGTCCGGGTCGCGGCCCGCCTTGGCGCCGTGCTCCTTCACGCTGCGATAGAACGCGGTCGCCTGGTCCTTCGTTTTATGTTGTGCGTAGATCAGGTCGGCAATGCGGGCGCCCAGATCCTGCCCCGGGCCCGAGGAGCCGGCTTGCGCGATCACGGGATAGCCCTGGATAGGCCGAGCGACGTTCAATGGCCCCTTCACCTTCAGGATCTCGCCCTTGTGGTTCAGCGTGTGCAGCTTGGCCGGGTCGAAGTAGCGTCCGTTCTGCTTGTCGCGGATGAACGCATCGTCCTCCCAGCTGTCCCAAAGGCCGAAGACGACATCGACGAACTCTTCCGCCCGACGATAGCGCTTGCCGTGCTCGACATGGGCATCCAGACCGAAGTTGAAGGCCTCCTGCTCGCTCCACGACGTCACCACGTTCCAGCCCACCCGACCTTCGCTGACGTAGTCCAGCGAGGCGAACTTGCGGGCGACGTGATAGGGCTCGTTGTAGGTCGTGGAGGCGCTGGCGACGAAGCCCAGGCGCTCGGTTACCGCGGCGAGGGCTCCGATCACGGTGAGCGGCTCGAACACGTCGATGCGGGGATTGAACGACAGCTCGTCGTCGTCCTTGGCGGAGTGGCGCACGGCGATGCCGTCGGCCCAGAACATGAAATGGATGCGGGCGCGCTCGACGGCGCGGGCCATTTCTTTCCAGAGCCGGATATCCATCGCAGCGTTCGCCTCGGCTCCCGGCATCCGCCATCCCGCGACGTGAGCGCCATTGGCAACGATGTTGAACCCAAGCTTCATGCGGCGAGGCGAGGCACTTTTCATGTTTGAGCTCTAAAGAATGTAAGACAAGGCCGAGACCCCTTGCGGGAACCGCTGGCGGCCGCCAAGCAGGAAGCCCACCATAGGCGGCAAATATCCGCAGGGTTCAACTGCAGGCGGTGTGTTGCCTCAATAACAAAACATTATGAAGCACCGCTGGCCGCTGATCGTCGCGGCGCGGCCACGCGCCTAGAGTGGCACGCCATCGACGCCATGCGTCGCTCGCATCGATTTGAACAGACGCTTCATGATGCTGGAGAACTCGCTGCACAATCTCGAGTTCTGATGATGGCTTGGCGTCACGACCACACAATCGAAGGTCAGACGGGGCTTGAAGGGCCGAACGACAAATCGCTTGTTGCGGAGCGTGGATACCGAGAAGGGATCGACGATGGAAACCCCCAGGCCGGATGCCACGAGCGCAACGGCGCTCCCGGCCAGGGTGGTTTCGAGGATTTCATGCCGTGGAACCCGAGCCTCGTCGAACAGCTGATCGACCTTGAGACGAAAGGAGCTACTCTTGCCGAGAGAGATAAACGGCAAGTCCCGGAGATCGTCCGGACCGATGGATTGCTTCCGTGCGACGGGATAATTTGGCGGGACGACACAGACAGCCTCGACAAGCGGCAAAGGAGTCAAATCCACGCCAGGGAACTCCCCGCTGGCGTCGGCAAAGCCGACATCGAAATGACGTCCCGCGACGAGCTCCAAAATCGAGCGCGTGTTCATGCTTTCATGCATCACACTGACCGCCGGCCTGTCTGCGTGGAACAGCTTGATCGCCTCGGTGATGCAGCTCAGTGAAAGCGCGCTGATCGATGCGATTCGCAGGGAGCCCGCCTTCGTGTGCTGAAGATCGCTGGCGATCTTCGCGATCCGATCGATTCCAACGTAGAACCTGTCGACTTCGGCAAAGAGAATCGTGCCTTCGTGCGTCGGAATGAGGCGATTGCCCGCGCGCCGGAACAGCCGGAACTTCAGATGCGTTTCGAGATCCTTTACCAGCCGGCTGACTGCAGGCTGAGTGACTCGCAGGAATTCTGCAGCATTTGTCATGCTCCCCGTCAGCATCACGGCCCGGAACGCTTCAATCTGCCTTGTGTTCAGCTGCAAAGCGCGGTTCTCCCGAGAGACTGGGATTCACTATCACGCTTCACGACTTTGTGCCGACCGCTGGTCTCGCGCCCGCTCAGCCGTGTCCAGGCAGGAGCCCGCGCGCCAGTGCCCGCTGAGAGCAGCAAGCAAAATCACTGCCACGACGCCACAATCGTTGACCGCGCGGTCTTCCGTTTGTCGCAGCTTCGAAGTCGCAGTGGTCCGGTTACTCCGCGGGCTTCAGCGTCGCCTGGCTCATGTCGCGCTCGCCGGGCAGCATCGAGATGGCGCAGAAGCCCAGGAACGCGCAGCCCGCCAGCACCATCAGCACGACCGGGAAGCCGGCGGCCTTGACCAGCGGGCCGATCAGGGCGACCACGACCGAGCTGACACCGAAGCCGATCGCGAGCCTGGCACCGGTGACGCGGCTGCGCATGCGGTCGTCGATGTACTTCACGATCATGGCGTCGGTGAACGGGATGGCGCCGAACACCAGCAGCATGAAGCCGATCGCCGTGATGAACAGCGCCCAGTCCTGGACCTGCGAGGCGATCAGGAACAGCGGCACCTGCAGGAGCACGATCGGCACGTAGACGTTCTTCAGCGGATAACGGTCGATCAGCTTGCCGACCACGAGCTGGGCCAGCGAGGCGAGCGAGAAGATCACGAACAGCATCATGGCGAGCTCGGCCGGGTCCTGGACCGCGCCCTTGACGCGCTCGCGCAGGAGCTCGCCGTTACCGTTGGTCGTGAAGTTGAAGACGATGCTGCCGGTCACCGCGGTGAAGGTCATGATGGCGAACACGCGCGCCATCACGGCCGGCGGCAGGTCGATCATCTTCTGTTTCCGCTTGGCCGGCGCCTCCTGCTCGCGCGGCACCAGGGCGACGAAGGCCACGGCGCAGATCAGGCAGATCACGCCTGGGATAACGAAGGCCATCTGCCAGCCGAAGCGCTGGGCGATGTAGACCGAGACGCCGGCGGCGATGGCGATGCCCATGTTGCCGGCCAGCCCGTTCACGCCGATGGTGAAGCCGTAGTTCTTGGCCTTCTGCACCAGCATCGGGATGCCGACCGGATGGTAGATCGAGGCGAAGGCGCCCATCAGGGTCAGCGCGATGCCGATCTGCCACTTGTTGCTGCACAGCGCGATGATCAGCGAGGACACACCCATGCCGGCGAAGAAGATCACCATCATGATCCAGCGGCCCCAGTGGTCGCCGAGGCGTCCGCTCACGATCGAGCCCATGCCGAACATGAACAGCGCGCCGTAGTTGAACGGCGTGAGCTCGGTCCATTCGACGCCCCAGACACCCGCGATCACGCCCCAGGTGTAGGCGAAGACCACGATCAGCCAGTGATCCATGGCGTGGCCGATGTTGAGCAGGATCGCCGTCGGGCTGCTGTGACTCATTACGCGTTTCCTCCTACCGCCAGACTAGGCGTGGCGGCTTTGTCTGTCTTGCGCTAGACTGCCAACTTATGTCGCGAAATAGACAATCCGTCCCCAACCGGTCGACCGACCCGCTCGACTACCAGCGCGTGCCGCGGGCGGTTGCGGCCATGCCCAAGGACTTCGCCTCGGGCTTCGAGGTGCTGCCGCATGTCCACGAGCGCGCCCAGCTGATCTACGCCACCGCCGGCACCATGCGCGTCTCGACCGATGACGGCATGTGGATGGTGCCGCCGCAGCGCGCCTTGTGGATGCCGGCCGGTGTGCGCCACAGCATCATCATGCTGAGCGATCTCACCATGCGGACGCTCTATCTGCGCGAGGACGCCGCCGCGTTCATGCCTGAGGTCTGCCGCGTGCTGCCGGTATCGGCGTTGCTGCGCGAGCTGATCGTGCGCGCCACCGAACTGCCCTTGGACTATGACGAGAAAGGGCCCGCCGGCCATGTCGTGGCGCTGATCATCGCCGAGCTGCGCGGCCTGCAATCCCTGCCCCTTCAATTGCCCATGCCGAGCGACCCCAAGCTGCGCGCGCTCTGCCAGGCGCTGCTCGCCGCGCCGGGCGATTCACGCACGCTGGGTGAATGGGCGGCGACGCTCAATGCCAGCGCGCGCACCCTGGCGCGGCACTTCCAGAGCGAAACCGGCCTTTCCTTCGGCGCCTGGCGCCAGCAGGCGCGCGTCCTCGAAGCGATGGGACGGCTGGGAAGTGGCGCCCCAGTGACGCAGGTGGCTCTCGATTTGGGCTACGACAGCGTTAGTGCTTTCAGTGCGATGTTCCGGCGTGCAGCAGGCACCTCCCCAAGCGCGTATCGCCATCGCCCTTGAAAGGCCATGCAATGCCTGTGGATTTGTTGTTTCGCCCCAAGCGGTTAACGCACAAGGTTCTTGACGTAACCATTGCGAATATACCCAATGCGCGACCCTTTTGGGCTATGCTCTGAACTGTCATTTACCCGGCACCCGCCAAGTCATCGGTGATGGCCGCCTGGAGTTTCTGTTGAAGCCGACCGACATCAAGAATCCCGACTACTTTCACAAGGTCGTCGACTGTCAGTGGGCCTGTCCCGCCCACACCCCGGTCCCCGAGTACATTCGTCTGATCGCTCACGGGCGGTACTCCGACGCGTACATGATCAATTGGAAGTCCAACGTCTTCCCCGGAATCCTGGGACGGACGTGCGACAGGCCGTGCGAGCCGGCATGCCGGCGCAGCCGCGTCGAGGACGAGCATCTCGTAAAGGGCAAGAAGGAGCCGGTCGCGATCTGCCGGCTGAAGCGCGTCGCCGCCGACTACAAGGACGACGAGGGCATCAAGGCTGCGATGCCCAAGGCGCCGGCGAAGAACGGCAAGCGCATCGCCTGCATCGGCGGCGGCCCCGCCTCGCTCACCGTGGCCCGCGACCTCGCGGTGCTGGGCTACGAGATCGTGATCTACGACCAGGATCCCAAGCTCGGCGGTTTCATCCGCACCCAGATCCCGCACTTCCGCCTGCCTGAGTCGGTGATTGACGAGGAAGTCGGCTACATCACCGGCATCGGCAACATCGAGTTCCGCCACCAGAAGGTGGACTCGATGAAGAAGATCCTGGCCGAGGGCTACGACGCGGTGTTCGTCGGCTCGGGCGCGCCGCGCGGCCGCGACCTCGACGTGCCCGGCCGCAGGGAAGCCGCCGCCAACATCCATATCGGCCTCGACTGGCTGTCGTCGGTCTCGTTCGGCCACATCAGCAAGGTCGGCAAGCGCGTGATCGTGCTGGGCGGCGGCAACACGGCGATGGATTGCTGCCGTACCGCGCGTCGTCTTGGCGGCGAGGACGTCAAGGTGATCGTCCGCTCCGGCTTCGACGAGATGAAGGCGTCTCCCTGGGAAAAGGAAGACGCGATGGGCGAGGACATCCCCATCCTCAACATGCTCGTGCCCAAGGAAGTCACGCACAAGGACGGCAAGATCACTGGCGTGCTGTTCGAGAAGGTGAAGGCCGAGTACGACGCCAAGGGCCGCCGCTCGCTGATCCCGTCGGGCGAGCCCGACGAGCATTACGAATGCGACGACGTGCTGGTGGCGATCGGCCAGGAGAACGCCTTCCCCTGGATCGAGAACGACGCCGGCATCGAATTCGACCGCTGGGGCCTGCCCAAGCTCAACGAGGCCACGCTGCAGAGCACGCAGGCCAAGGTGTTCTTCGGCGGCGACGCAGCCTTCGGGCCCAAGAACATCATCTGGGCGGCCGCACACGGCCATGATGCGGCGATCTCCATCCACAAGATGCTGATCGGCGAGGACCCCGACGAGCGGCCCGCGCCGGGCGTCAACATCGTCAGCCAGAAGATGGGCATCCACGAGTGGAGCTACGACAACGCTCCCACCATCGACCACCGCTTCAAGGTCCCGCACCGCGCCAAGGCCGAGGCGCTGAAGGACATCATGGCCGAGGTCGAGCTGGGCTTCGATCCCAAGCTCGCCTTCGAAGAGGCCCAGCGCTGCCTGAACTGCGACGTGCAGACGGTATTCACCGGCACGCTCTGCATCGAGTGCGACGCCTGCGTCGACATCTGCCCGATGGACTGCATCACCTTCACCGAGAACGGCGAGGAGAAGGACCTGCGCACCCGCCTGATGGCGCCGGCGGTCAATCCGACCCAGGACCTCTATATCGGCAACGACCTCAAGACCGGCCGCGTCATGGTCAAGGACGAGGATGTCTGCCTGCATTGCGGGCTGTGCGCCGAGCGCTGCCCGACCGGCGCGTGGGACATGCGCAAGTACTACATGGAAATGACTCAAGCGGAGCACGCATGCCGCAAGCACTAGCCGCCGTTAACGACTTCGTCGTCAAGTTCGCGAACGTCAACGGTTCCGGGTCGGCCTCCGCCAACGAGCTCTTCGCCCGTTCCATCCTGCGCATGGGCGTGCCGGTCAGCCCGCGCAACATCTTCCCGTCGAACATCCAGGGCCTGCCGACTTGGTACGAGGTGCGCGTCACCGAGAAGGGCTATCTCGGCCGGCGCGGCGGCGTCGACATGATGGTCGCCATGAACCCGCAGACCTGGGCCGAGGACGTCAAGGAGATCGAGCCGGGCGGCTACCTGTTCTACGACAGCACCAAGCCGATGCCCTCTTCGATGTTTCGCGAAGACATCAACATCGTCGGCGTGCCGCTGACGGCGATCACCAACGCCACCTACACCGACGCCCGCCAGCGCCAGCTGTTCAAGAACATCATCTATGTCGGCGCGCTGTCGATCCTGCTCGATATCGATCCCGAGGAGATCAAGAAGCTGTTCGGCGAACAGTTCAAGGGCAAGGAGAAGCTGCTCGATTCGAACGTCAAGGCGCTGAACCTCGGCCGCGACTGGGCCACCCAGCATCTCGAGCCGGGCATGGTGAAGCTGAAAGTCCGGCGCGCCAACAACGTCGGCAACCGCATCTTCGTCGAAGGCAACAATGCCGCCGCGCTCGGCGCCGTCTATGGCGGCGCCACGGTGTGCGCCTGGTATCCCATCACGCCCTCCTCCTCCTTGGCCGAGGCCTTCCAGTCGCACTGCAAGCGGCTGCGCCACGACAAGGAGACCGGCAAGGCCAAGTACGCCATCGTCCAGGCCGAGGACGAGCTCGCCTCGATCGGCATCGTGATCGGCGCCGGCTGGAACGGCTCGCGCGCCTTCACCAGCACCTCGGGCCCGGGCATCTCGCTGATGACCGAGTTCATCGGCCTCGCCTCCTTCGCCGAGGTGCCGGCGGTGCTGGTGAACGTGCAGCGCGGCGGCCCGTCGACAGGCATGCCGACGCGCACCCAGCAGTCCGACCTGCTCTCCTGCGCCTACGCCTCCAACGGCGACACCAAGCACGTGATGCTGTTCCCCGAGGATCCCAAGGAGTGCTTCGACTTCACGGCCGACGCGCTCGATCTCGCCGACCGCCTGCAGACGCCGGTGTTCGTCATGACCGATCTCGACATCGGCATGAACCACCGCCTGTGCGAGCCCTTCGTGTGGGACGAGAAGCGCGTCTACGACCGCGGCAAGGTGATGACGGCGGCCGACCTCGACGCCGGCAAGACCTTCGGCCGCTATCTCGACGTCGACGGCGACGGCATCCCCTTCCGCACCTATCCCGGCACGCATCCGACCAAGGGTTCGTACTTCACCCGCGGCACGACCAAGGACGAGTTCGCGCGCTACTCCGAGGAAGGCGCCGTCTATGTGCGCAACATGGAGCGGCTGCAGAAGAAGTTCCACACGGCCGCCAGGATCGCGCCGCAGCCGCTGCGCTACTCCTCGCCCAAGGCGACGCGCTTCGGCGTGATCTACTTCGGCTCGACCAGCCCGGCCATGGCCGAGGCGCTGGATCATCTCGAGGAGGCCGGCAACCACGTCAATGCGCTGCGCGTGCGGGCCTTCCCGTTCTCCCAGCCGGTCGAGGACTTCATCCACGAGCACGACAAGGTGTTCGTGGTCGAGCAGAACCGTGACGGCCAGCTGCGTTCGATGATCATGAACGAGTTCACGCTCGACGCGCGCAAGCTCGTTCCCGTGCTGCACTATGACGGCACCCCCATCACCGCGCGCTTCATCGCGGCCGACATCGCCAAGAAGCTCGCTCAGTTCAAGGTCGTTCCGTTCGAGAAGGCGGCGTCATGACGTATATCGCCAAGCCCAAGCTGCACCATCCCTCGCTGGTCAAGAACAAGGCCGGCTACACCCGCCGCGACTATGAAGGCGCGGTCTCCACGCTCTGTGCCGGCTGCGGCCACGATTCGATCAGCGCCGCCATCATCCAGGCCTGCTACGAGCTCGATATCCTGCCGCACCAGGTGGCCAAGCTCTCGGGCATCGGCTGCTCGTCCAAGGCGCCGACCTACTTCGTGGGCGCCAGCCATGGCTTCAACACCGTGCACGGCCGCATGCCGTCGGTGATGACCGGCGCCAACCTCGCCAACCGCGACCTCATCTACATGGGCGTGTCGGGCGACGGCGACTCGGCCTCGATCGGCCTCGGCCAGTTCGCCCACATCATGCGGCGCGGCGTGAACATGACCTACATCGTCATGAACAACGGCGTGTACGGCCTGACCAAGGGCCAGTTCTCGGCCACCGCCGACAAGGGCTCGGTCAGCAAGAAGGGCGTCGCCAACTCAGACGAATCGATCGACATGGTGTCGCTCGCCATCCTGATGGGCGCGACCTTCGTCGGCCGCTCCTTCTCGGGCGACAAGCACCAGTTGGTGCCGCTGATCAAGGCAGCGATGGCCCACAAGGGCGCGGCCTTCCTCGACGTCATCAGCCCGTGCGTGGCCTTCAACAACCACGCCGGCTCGACCAAGAGCTACGACTATGTGCGCGAGCACAACGAGGCGCTGAACCGCATCGACTTCATCGAGGGCCGCGAGGAGATCACCACCCAGTACGCCCCCGGCACCATGACGACGGTGCAGCAGCATGACGGCTCGTGGCTGCGCCTGCGCAAGCTCGGCGAGGAGTACGATCCCTCCGACAAGGTCGCCGCCATGAAGCGCGTCCAGGAGGGCATGGCCGCCGGCGAGGTCGTGACCGGCCTTCTCTATGTCGATCCGACGCCGAAGGACCTGCACCACCACCTGAACACGGTCGAGGCGCCGCTCAACACGCTGAACACGCCCGACCTCTGCCCGGGCCCGGCGGCGCTCGACAAGATCAACGCGAGCCTGCGCTGAGCTTTGCCGGGAGCGCGCCACTCTGCGGCGCTCATGACCGACCGAGCAACACACTAGCCTCACCCTGAGGAGCGCCCCCCTCGAGTACCTCGGGGTAAACTCCGTGCGCGTCTCGAAGGGGGGCAACATTACGACTGTATCCCACCCTTCGAGACGCATCGCTTCGCGATGCTCCTCAGGGTGAGGTGGTGGTGGTTCGGCCGGCAGAATGCATGACGCACCACGAAGTGGCGCGCATTCAGCTAGCTCTGCACAGTGGTTCTGAC
>NZ_BKAJ01000107.1 GCF_007992495.1 Reyranella soli | reverse complement strand
TGGCTTCTGGAAATTCCCGACAGAGCCGCACGAACGCGATCCCGTTTGCCGTTCAGCCCGTCAAAACCACTGTGCAGAGCTACTAGTCGGCCGTGACGGAGCCGCTGGCGTCGACCGTCAGCATGACCGTCGTCTTGCCGCGCAATGCGCTGGCATACCAGACGCCGTTGGTACCCTTGCGCAGGACCTTCACGCCTTTGTAACCGTCTGCCTCGATGGCAGCGCGCGCAGCGTTCTCGCCGCCTGCATCAACCGCCGGATCGGTCGCCGTTTCCGCCGGCCTGTCCGTGGCCTTGTCCGTCGCCTTGGCCTCGGTCGCCTTCTCGGCGGTTGGCGGCAGGTTGACCGGCGGTCGCGGCTTCAGCTTGAACGGCACCGGCGCCTGGCTTGCCTCGACCATGGACTTCGTGGTCTGCGCCGACGCGACCTTGGCCGGAGCCGTCGGTGCTAGCTGGGCCGTGCGCTTGTCGGTGGCGGGCCTGTCGATGACGAGCCTGTCGGCGGCGGGCTTGTCCGTGACGGTCCTGTCAGCGCTATTCCTGGTGATCACTGGCACCGATTCGGCTGCCGGTTGTGCCTGTGACCACGGCGAAGTCACACCAGCGGGCGCCGTCGTCAGCAGGTTGGCGCTGGCAACGCCAGCCGCCGTCATCATCAAGGTCGCGAGGACAATACCGCGTTTCATCTGTCGTCCAGAATGCTGCGTCACCAATAATCCAAGAACGACGCCAGCTCTGTAGCGTTGCGCACAGACGTGGCGCAAACGCGGCAGTCGGCGACGAATCCACCGAATCAAACCAATAGTGACCGCCCCGACACACCCCGGCTTCAGCGAACGTCGGCGGAGCAGCGGCTGCCGAAAACGCAGGCCCAGGCGCGCGTGAATTCGGCGCCCAGCAGGAATATCTGCGCCGAATAGAAGATCCAGAGCAGCAGCACGATCAGCGCGCCGGCCGCGCCGAAGCTCGACGCAATGTTGCTCTGGCCGATATAGAGCGCGATCAGGTACTTGCCGCCGGCGAACAGCAGGGTGGCGCAGATCGCGCCGACGATGACGTCGTGCCAGGCGATCGGCGTGTCGGGCAGCACTTTGTACATGGCTGCGAACAGGGCCGAGAGCAGAACGATCGACAGGGCAAAGTCGAGCACGGCCAAGCTCACCTCCAGCACCGGAAAGATGCCGTGCAGGAACGTCATGAGAGCGGTGAGAGCCGCGCTGACGGCGAGCGAGACCATCAGTACGAAGCCGAAGGCGATGACCAGGCCGAGGCTGGCGATCCTCGCCCGCACCAGGCGCGACAGGGTCGAGCGGCGCGACTTGGCCTTCCACACCGCATTCAGCGACGATTGGACCTCGCCGAACACCCCTGTGGTGGCGAGCAGGATGGCGATCAGCCCCAGCACCGTCGCCAGCGTGCCGCTCATCTTGTCCGAGGCGCTGCGGATCATGCCCTGCATGGCCTCGGCGGTCTGTTGCCCCATCAGGCCGCCGAGCTGGCTGACGATTGCGCCCTGGGCGGCGTCGTGTCCGAACGCCAGGCCGGCGACGGCGATCACGACCAGCAACGTCGGCGCGACGGAGAACAGCGTGAAGTAGGCGATCGAGGCGCCGCGGCTCCAGTCATCGTCTTCGATGAAGCCTTCGCCGGTCATGCGCAGCAGCAGCCGGACCTTGCCGGACAACGTGCGTCCCTCTGTGCGCTCTGCGGCCGACGGATCGACCGTCGCCATGGCCGCCTCAGGCGCGCCGGGCGCGGCTGAGGCGGGCCGACCGCGCCTTGGCGCGCCGGCTGCCAGTGGCCTGGCGTCGCCGCGCCGGCGCGGGCTTGCGCCACTGCTCGATCAATGGCCCGCCGGCGCCGTAGACCGGATCCCGGCGCGGCAGCTTGACCTTGGCGATCGAGGCCAGCGCGGCGGCGTAGTCGATCTCGTCGGGTTTGGGCTCATCGTAGCGGCCGCCGGCGGGATAGGCGCCGACCACCAGCAGATCGGCGCTGGCCGTGACGCAACGATGACCGATGCCGGCCGGCAGCACGGCGACGTCGCCGGCATGCAGGGTGAGCGTGCGGCCGCGGCGGCCACCGAACTCGATCGTGACCTTGCCGCGGGCGAAACCCAGCACCTCGTGGGTCGCCGAATGGAAGTGCAGGAAGTCGTAAATGCCGTCGCGCCACGCCTCGCGCCAGCCGTGGCAGGCGAAGGTCTCCTCGAACACCGCGGCCGGGTCGTGCGCCTCGTCGAGCTTGAGCGCACCGCGATAGACGACCAGCGGCAGGCGGTTGTTGGGGGTCTCGCCGTCGTCGCGAAAGCGAAAGAGCTGGGGCATGCGCGGCTGCACCAGCCGGGCAAGCGCGCGGGCGCGCGTCCGGCCGAAGCCGGTCAGCTTCTCGACGATGCGCTTCAGCTCCTGCACGACGGCCATGCCGGAGCAACGCACCCAGGGTCGGAAGGCTGCCTATTTTGCGCCGGGCGGCACGATCTTCATGACGAAGGAGGTCGGCGGCTCAGTTGGACCGAACGGGCCCGGCACTTTGTTGGCGATCGGCGGCAGGCTGCGCAGATAGGACACGATCGCATCGACATCCTGCTTGGTGAGGTTGGCGAAGGCGTGCCATGGCATGATCGGCGCCAGCATGCGGCCGTCGGGCCGTTGGCCCTTCTGGAGGGCCGCGACGATCTGGGCATCGGTCCAGCCGCCGAGCCCGGTCGCCTTGTCGGGCGTCAGGTTGGGACCATGGAAGACGCCGAGCCCGGGGATCTCGAAGCCGACTTCCGAGCCGCCGAGGAAGCGGGCCATGTCCGGCTTGCCGAGAAAGTAGCCCGGCGTGTGGCAATCGTTGCAGCCGGCAATAGCGACGAGATATTTGCCGCGGGCAATGGCGGCCGGATCGGCGGCAGTCGCCGGCATCAGAGGCGCCGTCGCCAGCGCGGCGACGACGGCGAGCAGGATCGGTTTTGTCATGAAGCCCCCCGATGAGTAGCCGCACCATAGAGTGGCCGGCCTCCGCCCTGCTAGGGTTAGGTCATGAAAGACCTGGTGATACGCAGTGCCGGCCCCGATGACACAGCCGCGATCAGCGCGCTCGTGCAGCGCACGGTCCGAATATCCAACGGCAAGGACTACCAGGCGCAGGCGATCGAGCTGATTGTCGCCAACTTCGCCGCCGACAAGGTCGGTCAGCGCATGGCCGAGCGCGACGTCTTCGTCTGCCAGCAGGGCGATCGCGTCGTCGGCACGATCGCCCTGGGCGGCGACAGATTGCGTTCGCTGTTCGTCGATCCCGAGCTGCAACAGGTCGGCGTCGGCGCGCGGCTGGTCGCCCATCTCGAAGCGCACGCGCGCAAGGTCGGCGTACGCGAGCTCAGCCTCTCCTCGTCGCTCACCGCGCGCGGCTTCTACGAACGGTTGGGCTATCGGCTCATCGAGCTGCAGGAGCACGACGGCGTGTCGACCTTCCTGATGGCCAAGGTGCTCGGCTAGCCTTTCCGTCGCTGCGACACCTCACCTTCGCGGAATCCGCGAAGGGAGGAAGAACGCATTACATCCCGCCGCTGCGCTCGTTGGCGCCCTGGGTGTGCTCGCCGCCGGGCTGGGCGATCTGGCGCAGCGCATTGCCGATCCGCTGGCCGCGCTCGGCCTGTGCCAGATCGGCCAGGGACAGGATGCCGACCAGCCGCTTGTCGCGGTTCAGCACGGGCAGGCGGCGGACCTGCAGCTCGCCCATGTTCTGGGCGACGTGGGCGCTGTCCTCGTCCTCGAAGCAGTACTTCACCTCCTGGCTCATCACCTCGCTCACGGGCGTCTTGGGCCCCTTGCCCTCGGCGATGGCGCGTACGGCGATGTCGCGGTCGGTGATTGTGCCGACCAGCCGGTCGTCGTCGCCGACCGGCAGCAGGCCGGCGTCGATCGCCAGCATCATGCGGGCGACATCCTCGATGGTGTGGTCGGGTCGGGCGACGCAGACGTCGCGCGTCATGATCTCGCTCACTTTCATGGCGTTCTCCTGGGTTGTGGTCAGAGCCCGAACGGATAAGTCTCCGGCACGCCCGGGCGTTGCACGGTGGGCAGAGGCGTCACGGCGGTGGTGCGGTCGAACCAGACATAGGCGTCGAACTGGCCGGGCAGCTCGACCTCGGCATAGTGGCTCTGCAGCTCGGTCTCGGGGCGGTAGATGACGCCGATGAAGCGTTCCAGCCGCGGGCTGCGCAGGCGGCGGCGCAGCTCGCCCGGTATGTCGAGATGCAACACGGCGCGCGGCAGGCCGGCAGTATGGAACTGGTGCTCGATGCTGTCTTCGCGCGACGGTCGCACCTCCTTCACCTCCATCGGGGCATCCCAGTCCGAGGCGGCGGCGACGGTGCCGGCGTGGGTTCCGAAGCCGATCAGGGCGGCGTCCTGGCCGAACCGGGCGCGGCACAGCTCGCCGAGATTGAGCTCACCCTTCACGCGGCCCATGTCGGTGAAGCGAGCGTCGCCGATATGGGAATTGTGCGCCCAGACCACGGCCCTGGCCCCCTCGCCGCGATGGGCGAGCAGGTGCTGCAGCGTGTCGAACATGTGCCGGTCGCGCAGGTTCCAGCTCTCGGCGCTGCCATAGTACATGGCGCGGTAGTAGCGCTCGGCCGCCGCAGCCAGGCGCGCATTCTGCGCGGCATCCAAGAACTGCTCGCCGTCATGGACGGCGTACTCCAGCCGCTTGGCCAGAAGATCGCGCAGGGTCGCCACCATGTCGGCCTCGCAGGCACGATAGCGCTCGCTCAGCACGGCGCGGCCGTAGACCGCTGGATCGTGCTGCCATGGCGTGAGACAGCCGTAGCGCTCGCGCGCCACCTTGGCCGCGGCCGGATCGATCTCGTCGAGATAGGCCAGCACGGCGGCGATCGAATCCGCCAGGCTGTAGATATCGAGGCCGAAGAAGCCGGCGCCGCGCTGGGCCGGTTGCCCTTCGTTGTGGCCGCGCAGCCATTCGACGAAGGCTTCGACGTCGGTGTTGCGCCACATCCAGGTCGGGAAGCGGCGGAACGCCGGACGCGCGCCCGGCCGCGCAGGCAGATGGCGCACATAGCGGTCGATGGTGAGCGAGTCGGGCCAGTCGGCCTCGACGGCCACGAAGCTGAAGCCGTGTCGTTCGATCAGGCGCCGCGTGATCGCCGCACGCGCGCGATAAAATTCCGACGTGCCGTGGCTTGCTTCGCCCAAAAGCACGACGCGGCGGTCGGCGTAACGATCAAAGGCACTGGCGAAGGTCGGATCTTCGAGGTTGGGCAAGGGCTGCTCGGCGGCGCGGATGAGCTGATGTAGACCGCTCGGCGGCCGCGACGGCCGGCTCGGCTTGCGGGCCTCGCGCTCTTCCGGCCAACCCTGCTCGCCGATCAGGGCCACGAAGCGGACATGCTCGATCTCCTCCTCGTGCCAGGTCTCGAGGCCAGTGCGCGTCAGCCGGATCAGGCGTTGATGAGTCGGCGTCTCGCCGACCGGCATCACCAGCCGGCCCTCGACGGCGAGCTGGGCGCGCCACGCCTCGGGCACGCGCGGACCGCCGGCGGTGGCGATGATGGCGTCGAACGGCGCCTGCTCGGGCCAGCCCAGCGTGCCGTCGCCTGTGCGCATCTCGACATTGTTGTAGCCGAGCTGGCGGAGCCGGGTGCGGGCGAGGTCGGCAAGCGCGGGATGACGCTCGATGGTGAACACGCGGCCGGCCAGCTCGCCCAGGACGGCGGCGGCGTAGCCCGAGCCCGCGCCGATCTCGAGCACGCGATCGAGGACGCCGACATCGGCGGCCTCGACCATGCGCGCCACGATATAGGGCTGCGACATGGTCTGGCCTTCTTCGATCGGCAGCGGCGTGTCCTCATAGGCGAATTCCTGCATGGCCTCCGGCAGGAAGGCCTCGCGCGGCACCTCCTCCATTGCCGCGAGCACGCGGCGATCGGCGATGCCGCGGCCTGCGATTTGGCGGCGGACCATGCGTCGGCGCGGATCGGTGACGGTGGCCATGACCGGCAAACGACCCGCGCCGACGCGAGTTGCCCGAACTTGTGACCTATTTAGGACGGCTGGGGTTCTTCTCCCACATCTTGGGATCGCCCGCGCGACCCTTGGCTTCCGCCGCCTTCAGCTCGGCGGCTTCCTTGGAATCGAGCGCGCGCTTGGCCTCCTGCGCGGCCTCGTCGACCTTGCCCTTCTTCAGGAACTTGGCCGTCGCCTCGTTATAGGACTTGGTGCCGCTGTAGCTGCCCTCGCCCTCCACGCGGTCGTCCTTCTTCGATTTGTCGTCCATGCAACGCTCCTTTGGCTTGTGCAGCCCAGGAAACGTGTGCGGTGGAGCAAGGTTACGAGCGGCTGAGGCCGGTTTCCTTGAAATACCGTGCAACCCCGGGATGGAGGCGATCGGCCGGCGCTGTGACCACGGTGTTCTTCGCCGTGGTGTCGACGAGTTGCGGTGGTGCGCCACCCTGCCGCTCCAGCTCGTGCAACGCCTTGGCCAGGCGATAGGCCACGGCGACGTCGAGGTCGGGACGCGCCAGCACGAAGCTCCACGAGCCGACCGACGGGATGGCCTCGTTCTGACCGGGAAAGCTGCCGGCCGCCTGGGTGACCGGCTTCAGGAACGCGTGCTTGGCGAGGATGCGTTTGATCTCGTCGGCGTCGGGCGCAACGAAGCGCGCGCCCTTCTCGCTCTTGCTCACTGTCGTGAATCCCGGCCAGCCGGCGCCGCCGCCCCACAGGGCCGCGACCCGGCCATCGAGCACCATGGCCGGCCCGTCGCCCGCACGCTCGAGATAGACCGGCTGGAAATCCTTGGCGGCATCGAGGCCGAGCCCGTCCATGGCATAGCGGCCGAGGATCACCAGACCGGAGCCCTGCGCACCCCAGGCGATCGGCTTGCCCCTGAGATCGGCGATCGAGCGGTAGGGTGAATCGGCCCGCACCACGAACATGCCGGCAGTGGGATACATCGCCGTGATGATCTTCAGGTTGGCCGGCGGCCGGCCGACGCCCGACATCGCCTCGTGCACGACCTCGCCCTGCACCAGGGCGATGTCGAGCGTGCCGGCTTCGAGGCGCGGCACGTTCTCGGTGCTGCCCTTGGTGTTGATCGCCTCGATCTCCAGGCCGGGATCGGTACGGCGCACGCCCTCGATGAAGGCCGCGCCATAGACCGGGAAACCGCCGCCCGGCGTTGCCGTGCCGAGGGTGATCTTCATGGGCTGCGCCTGTGCCGGCAGCGCTGCCAAGGCAGCGGCGCCGAGAAGGAAATGTCTGCGATGGGGCATGGCATGTCAGTGGCTGTGGTTGCAGCGGTGGACTTCGACCGTGACGTGGCTCAGCCACCCAAGGTCGGCCAGGCGCATCTTATAGTCCTCGACCGGCAGCGGCGAATCCGACACCAGCGAGACGATGGCGGCGTGATGGCCCGGACCGACGCGCCAGACATGCAGGTCGGCGATGCGGTCGTCGTCCTGTTCGAGACGCGCGCGGATCGCCGTTGCCAGCTCGGCATCAGGCGCGGCGTCGAGCAGCACGGCGCCGGCATCGTGCATCAGGCGCCACGACCAGTGGGCGATGACCAGCGCCCCCACGATGCCGATCGCTGGGTCGAGCCAAGTCCAGCCGTAGCCCCAGGCCATCAGCAGGCCCGCGATCGCCAGTACCGACGTCAGCGCGTCGGCCATGACGTGCCAGAAGGCGGCACGCAGATTGTGATCGTGGTGGTGATGATGGTGATCTTCGTGGTCATGATCATGGTCGTGGCCATGATCGTGATCGGCACCCAGCAGCCAGGCGCTCAGCAGATTGACGGCGAGGCCGATGACGGCAATGGCGGTCGCCTCGGCATAATGGATGGACACAGGCTGGAAGACCCGCACCACCGATTCGTAGCCGATCATCAGGGCGACCAGTGCCAGCAGGACGGCGCTGGCGAAACCCGCGAGATCGCCGAGCTTGCCGGTGCCGAAGGCGAAGCGCGGATCACGCGCGTGGCGCCGGGCGAAGCGGTAGGCGAAGGCGGCGATGGCAAGCGCGCCGGCATGGGTCGACATGTGCCAGCCGTCGGCAAGCAGCGCCATCGAGCCGAACAGCGTGCCGCCGGCGATCTCGGCCACCATCATCGTGGCGGTCAGGCCGACCACCAGCCAAGTGCGCCGTTCATTGCGGTCGTGGGCGGCGCCGAGGAAGACGTGGTCGTGACGCCAGTCGTCGAGCGTACGGCTGTGCATGAGGACGCCTACTTCTCGAGATAAGGCTCGACCTTGCCGGTGAGCTTGATGGTGAGCGGATTGCCTTTGCGGTCGACAGTCTTGCCGACGGCGACGCGGATCCAGCCCTCGCTGACGCAGTACTCCTCGACGTTCGTCTTCTCCTGACCGTCGAACTTTATGCCGACGCCGCGGGTCAGCAGCGCCTCGTCGTAGTAAGGGCTCTTGGGGTTGGTCGAAAGGCGGTCGGGCAGCTGGCCCGATGATGATGTGTCAGTCATGCGCCCATTATATCAGCGCCCGGTGTCAGGTCACTGTAATGGGGGTGGGAGCAACTTTGCTCAGCCATGCTGCATCACTTCCATAGTGTCATTGCAGGCCTGCTGGTAGCGCTGGCAGTCGGCGCGTGTGTCGAAAGTCCCTATCGGACATCGAACCTGCAGGAGGTCAAGGGCGACGGTCCGGCGGTGGTGATCACCCACTCAAGGAGCGAAGCGGAAGCACGACCGCTGGCCGAGGATTATTGCCATGCTCAAGGCACAGCGGCCCTTTTCAAAGGCTTGGTCCAGTATAGAACCAAGCGCGAGACGTCGAAGGGCGCGTCGTTCGAATGCCGTGGTCCTTCCACTTGACGTCCAGGGACATAGACGCCTAGTCCACCGGCCGGAACACCCAGATTGCCGCCGGCTCCGAGAGCGTAGCGCGTACGGCGAGGTAGAGACGGTCCCTAACCGGCACAAAGAGAGAAGTCCGCGCACCGGCAATCGTTGGAATGCGCGCGATCCGGGCGTAGCCCTTGCCGTCACGGCCGAAGACGTCGATCACGCCTTCGCCGCAGCTGACATAGACGCGACGGCGCCGCGCATCGACGAAGACGTCGTCAGCATCGCGGCAGGTCTCGACACTCGCCTGCCGCTTTCCGGCCGACGTGTCGAAGCCCACGAGACGCGGAGGCGTGCGAAAGGCAACCACGAGGCGGCGTTCGTCGGGATCTAAAGCCATCGCGAAGTTGGCGTTTGCGCCGGCGCTCTCGAAGAGGGTGACTTTCTTGCCGGTAACGGCGTCGAGGCCGACGATCTGGTCCGCCTGCGGAACATTGACGAAGATCCGCGATCCCGTCTCGTCGAACTGGAAACTCTCGGGATGGCTGTCCAGCGGCATTTCACCTATCTTGCGCCGGCTTGCCGGGTCGATCACGGCCAGGGCGCCCTTGCCATAGCCGACGACAATGCGGTTGCGCCAGGAATCGATCCGGATGTTGTCCGCATCGGCGCCGAGAGCGAGGCGACCGAGCGGTGTGAAGTCGAAAGCCTGGAACAGCCGGACCGAACCATCGCCAGCGTTGGCGACGTAGAGCGTTCCGGTGGCGGCATGGTAGGCGACGCCCTGGGGCTCGCTAAGGCCGCCAATGCGATGCGCAACGTCACGCTCCGCCAGATCGACGACGGCCACGCTGTCGTTGCCGAGCTCGGCCACGTATAGGAGCCCATGATCGGGGTCGACCGCCATGTGGTCGATGCGTCCTTTCACGGTGCCGAGCGGGATCTTCGCTTCGAGCGCCAATGGCGGCGGGTCCCCGGCCAGGCTCGGCCCGGCGGACAGCACCCCGATCAAGACTGCCACGATCAGCAGGCGTCGCATGCCGTGCCTCCTATCGCCCGCTCGCCGCGTCCTTCTTGACGTCGATCTGGTCCAGGGCGGCACGCAGACCCTTCGCGAGCTTCAGCGCATCATCGTTGGCCCAGAAGTGCATGAAGAACAGCCGAGGCTGCTCGGCCAGCATGTGGCTATGCAGGGCCGTGACCTCGATGCCATTGGCCTGCAGCGCCTTGATCACCGGGTTGACCTCCTGCGCGGCGAGCACGAAGTCGCCGGTAATGGCCGCGGTGTTGAAGCCCGTCGGTTGAAAGTTGATGGCGTTCGCCGCACCCATGGCGGGCGGCAGGGCCATGCCCTGCTCGGTGACCGGCTGCGCACGCGGAACGCCGAACTGATAGATGCCGCCACTGTCCTGACCGAAGTATCCCATGATGCGGTCGATGCCGATCATGTCGATGTTGGCGGGGGTCGCAGTGCCAGGCGTTGGTGCGAACGGCGTCTTGCCGGCGGCGAGACCGGAGTGGATGGCCGCCGCGAGCTTCGTGGGATCGCCGTGGCCCTGGATATGCATGTAGAGCGTCAGGGGCTCGGCGCGCAGCAGGTGGTTGTGCAGCGCCGTGGTCTCGATGCCGCCTTCCTGCAGCTTGCGCATGACCGGATTCACCTCGTCCTGGGTGAGCACGAGATCGCCCATGACCATGGCTTGCGTGTCCATCGGCAGAAACGCGACCCAGCCGCCGAGCGCAAAGCCCGGCGTCAGAGCCACGCCGTCGAGCGTCACCTTGAGATCGGTGCGCGGAAAACCGACGCGGTAGACGCCGCCAGCCTGGACGGCGCCGGACTTGCCGAGCGCCTGCGCAACCTGGTTCCAGTCGGGCTCGGCAGCAAAGGCCGGGGCCGACGCGACAATGGCAGCCGGCAGAGTGCCCACCGCAAGCGCGGCAACAGTGGTCTTCACGGTGTTCATGACGGAGCGCATGGCGATCCTCCTCAATTGAGTTTCTCGCTGACCTTCTTCACCTCGTCGCCCTTCATCAGGGTGACGACGGCGACCGGGCTGTCGCCCTCTAGCTTCGGCATGACACTGACCGCGCGATAGCCGGTGTTGGTCTCCACGGCACGATCGGCCGCGACGGCGAGCCACACTTTCGCTTTGGCCATGGCCGCGGCCTGCGCCTGGGCGGCCTTCATATCGTCGCCATCGGTGATCCATTCCTCCTTGGCCACGGCGCCCGACTTGTGATCAAGGATCAGCTCGCTGAACCGATCGCCCTTCTGGGTGTAGATCGAGAGCTGCAGGGCGCCGTGCTCGATTTCGTACTTGGCCGAGATCGGCTTGCCCTCCCGTTCACTGACCTTCATCGCCTTCTCTAAGGGAAGGCTCGCCGACTGGAGCGCCTTGGCCAGAGCGGCGGGGTTCGTCTCCTCCTCGGCCCGCGCCGAAGGACCGCCGGGCAGCAGGACAGCTGCAACGGCGATGCTGAAAATCGAATTGCCTCGCATGGCGGTCACCTCCGATGTGCCGTCGTACCATCGGCCGGCCGGTTTAACGCAGTATTACGCGCCCTCCGAGTGACACTTAACGCTGCGTTAAACGCTGGTTGCTCCACTGGCGATAATCGACATCCAGTAATGAGGAGAGACCGACCATGAATGCGAGAAGCGCCATGGCATTGCTCGGTGGAGCCGCGCTGGTTGCAGCGGCCGGTGTGTTGATCGCGACGGCCCAGCCCAAAGGAGCCGTCTTCATCGCCGGTGATCGACCCGTGACCGAAGCGCAGGTTCGCGACAAGCTGCAATCGGACGGCTTTACGAACGTCCTGACCATCCGCCAGGGCGGCATGATCCAAGCCATGGGTGTGAAGGATGGCCAGACCGGCAAGGTGCTGGTCGATGCGCAAACGGGGCGCCTTGCTGGTGACAACGACGGCGATGACGACGACTAGGGTGGCTCTCGCCCCGGATCACGACTCTTCCAGAAGCTCCCCTAAGTCGGCGAAGGAGCCGTCGAAGTAGGCGACGTTGTGGAAGGCGTCGCGCACGATGGCTTCGGCCACTTTGCGCGCCTCATCACCGCTCCCGGCGACCACGAGGATCCGCGTGTTGTGGTCCGTCATCGGCAGACGCCCGTCGTCCTTTGCCCTGGATGCCTCGGGCAGGGGAATCGGCACGGCGTTGCGAAGCCTCGGCTTGCCGCCGGCCTGTGTCCGTCCGTCGATCAGCACGGCCGTCTTATCCTGTTCGAGGAGTCGCAGCAGGGCGGGCTTCTCGACCTGCATGACGCCACCCAGAGCCCGCCATCCCGGCGCACCCAACTGATAGCGGCGGACGTTCCGGTACCCGGCCTTCGCCAGGTCGGCGGCGAACCGTTCGCTGCGGCCGCAGTAAAGGCCATTGCAGTACACGATCATCGGCTGTTCGCGGTCGGGCAGGCTTTCCACGATCGCCGTGACGTCGGCAACATACAGCGCAGGCGTCGTGCCCGGCATCCCCCGCACCGCCCATGCGCCAGGTACGTGGCTCACCGCGTATTCCTCGTACGGCCTGGCATCGAGCACGATGGCGCTTGCCTCGGCGAGCGCGCGTCGCAGTTGCGCGGTGCTGACCTCGGGGCTGTTTCCTCCACCGACGACGCCGTCCTGGATGTCCGACCGATCCGACGGCTGGGCCGACGGCTGTTGGAGGGACATTGCTCCCGCCAACATCGTTGCGACGATCAAATATGTCCCGCTTCGCCTGCCCATCATGTCGTGCCCCTGTTGTTGTGGCGCACGCAGGCTGAAGCACTGTGTTTAACGCAAGTTTAGCGTGCGGCTGCGGACATCGGAAAGGCGAGGGTGAACACGGCGCCGCCCTCAGCGCCCGCACTGACCTCGGCGCGCCCGCCATGGGCCTTCATGATCTCGGCCACGATGGCAAGGCCCAGCCCCGCGCCATGCGCGGGTGCGGCCTTGCTGCGCCAGAAGCGGTCGAAGATCCGTTCACGATCCTGCGGCGGCACGCCTGGACCGCAATCGCTGACCTCGATGCGACCGTCCGGTCGCGCGCTCACGATCACCTCGCTCTCGGGTGGTGCGTGCGCCACGGCGTTTTCCACCAGATTGCGAACGGCGTCGTCGATCGCATGGACGTTGCCGCTGACCACGACCGGATGCCTGGCGCCGTCGAAGGCCAGCCTGCGGGACTGTGCCAACGCCCAGGGAGCCATGTTGGCGACGGCTTGGCGTGCCACGTCATTGAGGTCGACCATGCCGGAAACGTCCAGTGCGATCGCATCGAGGCGCGCAACACTCAACAGCTGTCCCACCAGGCGGTTCATGCGCGCCACATCGAGCTTGAGCTTGTCGAGCTCGGGCGACGGGTCCATGCCCTCGAGAGCGCCGGTAACGATGGCCAATGGCGTGCGCAACTCGTGTGCGGCGTTGGCGGTGAACTGCCGCTGGACGGCAAAGCCTTGCTCGAGGCGATCGAGGGCCCGGTTCACGGCCGCGACCAGCGGCTCTATCTCGCTGGGCAGGCTCGCTTGCGGCAGCCGCACCGCGGTCGTGCTCGGTCCGATGGAGCCCGCGACTTCCGACAGGGCGCGCACCGGCGCGAGCGCTTTGCGGGTCGTCAGAATGGCGATGCCAAGCGCCAACAGCATGAACAGCGGAATGACCCAGGCGATGTCGAAGACGAATTCCTCGAGCATCGAATGGACGAGCGCCGTGGCGCCATTCGCCCGCGCCACCCAGACGGATACCGGACCCGCCGCACTGTCGAGCGCGAGCCCCAGGCCATAGTAGTCATCGCTGCGCCCGGGAAGTTCCTTGAGATGGAAGTAGCCGGCATGTTCCGATGCGGACGTCCAGCGCTCGACGACCGAGCCAAAGCTTTGCGGCATGGCCGCGATCAAGCGACCGTCGGCGCCCCGAATCGCGAAGATGTCGGCAGCCGGTGCGGCGCCGTAGGCTTGGCGAAGATTTTCCGGCAGGTCCAGCCGCGCCGTGCCATCCGGTTGGCGGACCAGGTAGCTGGCGAGATCGGCCGCCCGCAGGCTGAGCTCGCGGTCGGCCAGGGAATCGGCCGAGTCGTAGGCGCGCCAGATGACGAAACCGACGATGACCGCCGCGCCGACGATGAACAGGAACACCAGCGGCAGGACCAGCCTCAGTTGCAGGGAATGCAGGCGACGCCGGCTCATCTTTGACCGACCAGTAGATAACCGACGCCACGCACCGTATGGATCTCGACCGTTGCGCCACCATCGATCAGCTTGCGGCGCAGATGGTGGACATGCACCGGTATGGCATTCGATCCCAGCTCGTCGTCGATACCGTAAAGCTTCTCCTCCAGCACGGCCTTGGGTACGACGCGACCGGCCCGGCGCATCAGATGCTCCAGGATCGCGCTCTCGCGCCGCGGCAGGGCGAGAACGGCGTCGCCGATGCGGACGTCGCGGCCGACCGTGTCGAAAGCAACGTTGCCACTGCTGAGGACGGCTCCAAGCGCGCCGCCAGGTCGACGCAGGAGAGCCTTGACACGCGCGACGACCTCGCTCGTGGCGAAGGGCTTGATCAGGTAGTCGTCGGCCCCGGCATCGAGACCGGCGACGCGATGTTCTACGGCGTCACGCGCGGTCAACACGAGGATGGGAACAGTGCAGCCGCGGGCCCGCATCTCCGCCAGGAGCGAGAGTCCGTCACCGTCGGGCAAGCCGAGATCGAGGATGACGGCATCGTAGGGATTGGTCGCTACGGCCACACTGGCTTCGGCAAAGAGTCGCACCGTATCGACGGTGAGCCCCGCGCGCGACAATGCTGCGCGGAGAATCTCGGCGATGCGGCTTTCGTCCTCGACCACCAGAATTCGCATCTCGAGCAACAGCTCCTTGGCACCGTCGCGTTTGGCTATCCCGTGCCCAAACTCGCAGACTCACAAGGCAACTTTAAGGGAGCTTTAAGCTTCGGCACGTTTGGCCCGCGCTGCCTCCTGCTCCTCCGGCGGGGAGCGTGGCGCGGCCGAAGCGGTCGGCCAATGATCAGGGAGCGGCACTGACATGGTGAGGCTCTCGTCTCATGATTGGGAAATGACCCCGCGGAGAGCCGGGCAATCCGATCTTTGTTGGCGTTTCGGACGCATCGGTACACATCTCGGCGTAGACGGAGCACATCCGCCGCACGACCTTTGAGTACAGCCACGTTTGCCGCACCTCGCGGGCCGCCTCCTGACGCAAGCGCTGACGCAAACCTGGTTCTTCGATCAGTCGCGTAAGCGCTGCTGCGAGCGCAATTCCATCGCGCGGTGGATGCAGCAGGCCAGTGCGTTCGTGCTCGAGAATCTCCGCCGGGCCGCCGACTGACGAAGCGACGATGGGCAATCCGTAAAGCATGCCCTCGAGCACCACCATGCCAAACGGCTCATACCAGCTTGGGACTACCAGGACATCCGCCTGGCCATACAGTCGCGCGAGGTCTTGCGAAGAAAGCCAGCCGGTAAATCTCACCCGCTCCCGATAGCGCTCGAAGCCCACCGGCAGCCAATAACGGGCCATGTCGTCGCCGCTGCAATGCCGGTGGCCGCCAGCCAGGACGAAGCTTGTATTCGGTGCGCGCTCCAACACGAGCGGCACGGCCGCAAGAAGGTCCCGCACGCCCTTGCGTTCGACGAAGCGCCCTGAATAGAGGACCGTGAGCGGGCCGGTTGTCGGAGGTCGGCTCGCTGTTGCGAGTGCCCCGGGACAATCTTCGATGCCGTTGCCGACCACCCTGACACGGCCGCAGGCGGCGGGAACGTAAGCGGCGATCAAGGCGCTTTCGCTTTGCGTCAGCGCCACGATCCGATCGGCGGACGCAATCAGGCTCTCCTGCAGGTCGGACTGCGTCAGACATTCCGGCGGTCCTTGACCGAGTTCGTACTCGGCGCGATCCAGCGAATGCACCGTGTAGACAATGGGGATGCCAGTCCGCTCCCGCAGCCTACGCGCCAGCGGCCATAGCCAAAAGACGTGCAGATGCAGCACGTCCGCCCGGCAGGCCCGCAACCAATCGACAGCGACCGCTTCCGCATTGTCATGCGAGGCATGGAGAAGATGGATACCGGCGTCCCCATGGTCGACAGCGTCGACGGCATCGGCCTGCCACGTCTTCGCTGGCCACTGATACGAAGCTTTGGCATCACCAGCGACCAGCAATACCGTGACTTCGATGCCAGCACGCGCCGAAGCGGCGACAAGCCCCCCGATGGCCGTGCCTAGCCCGCCATAGACGAGCGGAGGAAACTCAGTCGTGAGGTGGAAGACTCGCATTTGCTGAATGCCCCACCAGGCGCGCCTCGCCTTCTACAGCGGCCTCAACTGGATATTGCGAAAGGCGACGCGGCGCGTGTGTGTCTGAAATCCAATGAAGCGCGGGACGGCGTTGGTGCTCGGCATACCCCGATCGGGATGTGCGGCGTCGGAGCCCGGCACGAAGGTGAATGCAGTAACCGGCACGCCGTTCAGGGTTACGGCGTAGTTCTGGCCCTGGACCTGGATCTCGAACGCATTCCACTCGCCGATGGCATTCACGGGGAGCGCATTCGGATTATTGGGTCCTTGCAAGCCGTAGATTGCCGCCGTCTTGTGGATCGGCAAGCCATCTGGGGAAGCGAGCTGGTCGATCTGCACCTCAAGGCCAAAGTCGACGGCCACGAACGCGGAATTGTCGTAGTTGCGACTTTCGGGGTCGGGAAAGCGCAGGAACACGCCGGAGTTCGCATCTTCCTGCCAGCGTCGCCATTCGAGCTTGAGCAGATAGTCCGGCGGGGTGGGCTGGGCATGCCACAACAGCCCGATGTCCGAACCGGGCACGGAGACCAGCGCCCCATTGGTTACGACAAAGTGGCCCGGGTCGTCGCGGCCGGGCTGGTTGCGGATGGTGGACATCCGCCAGCCTTGCAGCGAGGCGCCGTCGAACAAGGAGGTGAAGCCTGCCTGCGCGATGAACGGCGCCGCAAGGTTGTCCGCCAGCCGGCGCGCCAGCGCAGTGCCGGTAAGCATTGGGTTCGGTGAGCCGACCGTCGGGAACAGCGACGGGCCGGCAACGTAGAGATTGGGCACCCTGTGGAAGCGCGCATTGGCGTTCGTGACTGACGTATCGGGATCGTCGCCCATGGCCAGCGTGCCCGCCTCGTGGTGCGTGGTGCCAAGGCCGTCGCGACGATTCGGAAACGCCAGCACCGCCGACGCCGGCTGATTGGCTGCCACCGGCTGGAATGCGGACCCGGAGAGCACTTCGTAAGGCAGACCATTGGCGAAGATGAGCGCCACCTGGTCGGCGGCCGTATCCATGGCATTCCACAAAATCCCGTCCTCCACCCCGGGATTGATCGATACGAACGCACGGGGAATTCCGAACTCGTCGGTCTCGCCGGCAAGCTTCACCAGGGTTGCCGGGTTGTTCGGTCTCATCTCGCCGATGCCGCGAATGGTCAGGACGATCTTGTCATCGTTGGCGTGACGGAAGGCGGCGATCGTGTCCACGTCGGGAATCTTCTTGAAGAGCTCCGCCTCCGAGTCGGTGCTCGGCTTGTTCAGGCCGGCAGCGGTGATCTGCAGGTGAAAATGACCGAAAAGCCCATCGGTATGGGCGTGGCGGCCCTTGACGAACAGGGCAGATGCCTGCAGTTCGTTCACGCCCGGGTCGAGCCCGGCTATCGCCGCGCGCGGCAGCCGAATCGTGAGGTTGGAACGCAGGTGCGCCATCAGATTGGCGCCGATCCGCTCGACGCCAGGCAGGCCGGGCAGCGAGACCAGAGCGATCCGTCCGTTTTCGATCGTGCCGAGGGCGAGCACGACAACCGCCTCTTCGGGCACTTGAACGACGCCGCGATTGGTTTCCACGGCAGTGACGCGGCGGATCGGACCACTGCCGTCGGTGATCAGGCGGGTCACGTGGCAGTCGGGCACGACCATCAGGCGTTTACGCGTGTCGTCGCCGCCGGTTTCGAATTGCGCAGCACGGCTGGATTCGATCAGTAACGGCAGGCTGGAAAACTTGTTGAAAGGGAAGAAGCCGGCGTGCGGTGGCTGTGCCTGCACGGCGAGCGGCGCCTCCAGCTTGAACAGGTCTTGCTGTGCATTGGGCACGTCATCGAGGTGCAGGGGTAGCTGGGCAAGCGGGATCGCATCCGTGACGGTGTTGGCGTCGATGCCTTGGCGGAGCTGCGCGCGCAATGCAGTGTGCAGCTCTCCGAAGATGAAATCGTTCGTGGTGGTGGTGCCGATCTGCTCGGAGGCCTGGCGGAAATAACCGTCACCGCCTCCCGGCAACGGCCCGTTGAGGTCGGCCAGGAGGCCCGCCGGCCACACGGCCGGCGTCTCGGACGGCAACAACTGCGGCGACCAGCCACCGAAATACACGGAGCGGCCGCCGAGGCAGTAGGCCAGGCCGGGAAAGCCGCGCGGCACATCGGTCCGCCACGGCATGCCCCAGACCTCGGCGCGGGCAACGCCAGGGTCGACTGAAATTGGCCCGGGGACAGTCAAGCCAAGTATCGGCAGGTTCTGGACGTGTTCGGTGAGCACGAGCCGGCCCGCGTCGAGCACGAGCGTGCGGCGCGACCGCGCCTGGTCGACGTACAGAAGGTGCTGCGCAAGGATCGGCCCGAAGGAACCACCGCCAACAACGATCACATCGAACGGACGCGCGCTGGGGTTGAGTCCCGGATCGCTGCTGGCGAGTGCCTCATCGAGGCCGTTGCAGACGTAGCGTCCGAGGACGTCGCGAGTGAAATCGGTGTTTTGGGGTATGGAACTCGTGGGCATGGCAGCACCTCGAATGACGGCGATGAGGGCAAGTGAATTGGTCCTTAGTCGCGCGCGAGCAGACAGGCTCCGCACACTGAACCAAACCGTTCCTTCTTCACTGGACTCTACGGCGCGCTGAGGTCGGGGCTCATATCGTCGCCTGACGCGGTAGTTCGTAGTTTCTTCTTGTGATTACCGATGCGCCGACCTTCGCAACTTTACGTTGCCATCGGTGGCGTCCGAACGTCTGTGAGTTTGCTCACGCTCGCGGGGCTCATCCTGAAATCCGATGCGCAGTGGCTTCCATTTGAAGGTCGAACTACCCGCCAGACGTAGCCGCTTTGGCCCGCGCTGCCTCACGCTCCTCCGGCGGCCGCACATGACTGAACAAGGCGAGTAGCGCGAGGTCGTAGCCCGACTTCAGTATACCGGCGAGCAACAGCGGCCAACCGAAACCCGAAAGCAGGAACAGATATCCGGCAATCACCGGTCCGATCGCCGATGCGAGACTGCGCGGCACCGAGGTGACGCTGGCCGCCGCCGGCCGCTCAGGCGGGGTGACGACCGCCATGACGTAGGAATTGCGCGTCGGCACGTCCATCTGCGACAGCAGACTGCGCACCACCAGCAGCGCGATGACAACGAACAGGTCCGACACGAAGGGGATCACGACCAGGCACAGGCTGGACGGCAGATGGGTGAACACCATGGTGCGCACCAACCCGATCCGGTTGGCCAGCGGCACGGCGGCAAACATCGACACCGCCGAGCAGATGCTGGTCCAGAAGAACAGGTTGGCCGCCGCCGCCACCGACAGGCCGAAGGTCTGGAACAGCCAGAGGGCCAGCATGGACTGCACGATCAGGCCGCCCGAGAAGGAGTCGATACAGAAAAGGGCCGCAAGACGGTAGACGATGGCCCGCGACGGGCCGAGCGGCGCGCTGGGCTTGCCTTCCTGGGGCACGCGCGACTCGTCGATCTGTCGGTAAATCAGACCGTTCGCCAGGCCGATCGCGGCATAGAGCAGGAACAGGCCTTGCATGATGCGAAGAGGCGAGACGTCCAACCATTCCGCGGTAAGCGCCGGCAGCACGGCGAACAGCGTGCCGGCGGCGCCCATCAACGAACCGGCGAGGCTGTAGCGCACATAGAGTGCCGTCCGGTCGCGATCGCCAACCGATTGCGCGAGCAAGGAATGCTCCAGCGGCAGGAAGACGCTGACGTCGCCGCTCGATGGATTGAGCGTGCCGACGAAAGCGACCAGCAACAATGGCCAGAAGCCCTGGACGCCCGCGAAGGCGCAACCGGTCGCCATCATCAGCGTAGCCGCCGCCAGGAGCGGGCGGCGATGGCCGAAGTGGCTGGTGAGGAAGCCGACACAGAGGGCGAGGCTCGCCGAACCGAGCAGCGTCGCCGTGGCCAGCACGCCGACCTCGAAGGAATCGAGGCCGAGCGCCAGCAGGTAGGCCGGAAGAAGGATGCTGACATAACCGTCGACCAGCGCGCGCAGGCCACGCGCTGCGACCAATCGTCTGGCGTTGGCGTCGGCTGTTTCGGGGAAAAGACGCACTCGGCTCATGCACCTCCCCCGTCATCGGGGGAGGTGCATGATCGGCGGCCCCATCGTCCGTCAGCTCTCCTTGGAATACTTCTCATAGAGCGCCAACGCATTGTCCCAACGGACCGCTTGCATGAAGGCGTCGACATAGCCCGCGGCCTTCGCGCCATAGTCCATGGCGTAGGCGTGCTCGAACATGTCGAGGGCGAGGATCGGCCGGCCACCGGCCAGCGTCATGGTATGGTCGGCCGCCCAGGTGTTGATCAGGCGCTTGTCGTGCGGCGACCAGGCGAGCAGCACCCAGCCCGAACCGCCGCCCAGCGCCTTGCCCATGGCGGTGAACTCCGCCTTCCAGCGGGCGACGCTGCCGAAGTCGCGCGTCATCGCCTCGGCCAGGGCGCCCTTCGGATCACCCTCGCCGCCCAGGCCGTCGAAGTAGAGCTCATGGATGATCATGGAGTTGGCGGCGATCAGCTCTTCGCGCTTCAGGCCGTTGACGACGAAGACGGGCGCCGTCGCCATATCGAGGCCAGCGAGCTGGGCGGTGATGGCGTTCAGACGCCTCACCGCGCCGGAATAGTTGTTCTCCCAGTGGCTGACGAGAAGCTTCTCGGACAGGCCTTTGATCTTCGCCGGGTCGAACGGCAGCTTCTTGATCGCGTATTCGACCTTTGGCGGCGTGGTCTGGGCGAAGGCCTCTGCGCTGCCGGCGGCCAGGGCCAGGCCCGCGGCAATGCTGATGAAGTGACGGCGGTCTTGCACGATGGTCATACAAACCTCCTTCTGCGGCAGTGAGGAACGTCCAGGCTGGCTCAGGCAGCTCCCATGACGAGGTAGAAGATCATTCCCGCCAGCGCACTCGCGAGCAGGACCGGGATCATCCCGATCTTGAAACGGAAGATCGCGACGGCAGAGGCGACCGCAAGCACTGCCGACGGAATGTCGATTGACGACAGGATGGGCGCGCTGACGCTGGCGCCGAGGAACGTCACCGGCACCTGCTTGGCGAACAGCACGTGCAGCGCGAACCACACCGCGAGGTTCAGGATCACGCCGACCACGGCGGCAGTGATGGCGCCGAGCGCCGCCCCCAGCGCCTTGTTCGAGCGCAGCGCCTCCACGAACGGCGCGCCGAAGAAGATCCAGAGGAAGCACGGCACGAAGGTGACCCAGGTGGTGAGCAGGCCGCCGAGCGTCGCGGCCAGCAGCGCTGGCATCGCTCCCGGCTCGCGCCACGCCGCGAGGAAGCCCACGAACTGCGTGACCATGATCAGCGGGCCGGGTGTCGTCTCGGCCATGCCGAGGCCATCGAGCATCTCGCCCGGCTTGACCCAATGATAGTGCTCGACCGCCTGCTGGGCCACGTAGGCCAACACGGCGTAGGCACCGCCGAAGGTCACAATCGCCATCTTGCTGAAGAAGATCGCGATTTGGGTGAAGACGTTGCCGCCGCCCAAGCCGACATAGAGGGCGGCGATAGGTATGAGCCACAAGGCCAGGAACACCGCCGCGATCGACAGCGACCAGCGCAGGTTGGGTTTTGCATGCTCGGGCGTTTCCTCGCCCAGCAGTGAATCGCAGTCGGCGACCTGCTTGGCGCCGACTTTGCCGTGACCACCCGCGCTCAGGAAAGGCTGCGCCCCCGCCCGGCCGGCGACGTAGCCGATCGCGCCGGCACCGAACACGATGATGGGGAACGGTATGTCGTAGAAGAAGATCGCGATGAACGACGCCGCGGCCAGCGCCACCATGACGTTGTTCCTGAGCGCGCGCCGGCCGACGCGCAGCACCGCTTCCACGACGATCACCAGCACCGCGGCCTTCAGGCCGAAGAACAGGCCCTCGATCGCCGGCACCTTGCCGAACAGCACGTAGATCCAGCTGAGCGCCATGATCGCGAGCAGGCCGGGCAGCACGAACAGCGTGCCGGCGAACAGCCCGCCTTTGGTCTTGTGCATCAGCCAGCCGATGTAGATCGCGAGCTGCTGCGCCTCGGGTCCGGGCAGCAGGGTGCAGTAGTTCAACGCCTGCAGGAACCGGTTCTCGCCGATCCACCTTTTCTCTTCGACGATGATGCGATGCATCACCGCGATCTGCCCGGCCGGGCCGCCGAAGGAGAGCGCGGCGACCCGCGCCCACACCTTCATGGCCTCGCCGAACGGCACGCCGTGGCTTGGCACGTCGTGGCCCTTGGTGGCGGCAATCGCGCTCATCGCAGCTTCTCCGGGCCGGCGGTCTTGAAATACTCGTAGAGGTCGTCGAGCACGGCGCCGCCGCGGGCCAGACGCTGGTCGTCGTCGCGATGGGCGGCGGCGATGCCCGACATGACGGTGCGGATGCCGGCCGTCTCCTCGCGGCCGAACTTGCCGTCCTTGAGATCGATGTCGTGGATGATCTCGCCGATGGCGGCGAGCGCGGGATCATCGAGGCCGGCACGCTGCAGCAGCACCTCGAAGGTGCAGCGGTCGCCCTCGTGGGTGTACTCGCCCTCGAACATGTCGAAACGCACTTCGTTGGCCCGCGGCGCATAGCTGCGGCCGGGCACGAACTTGAAGCGAGCCGCCGGATCGATGAAGCGGCGGACCAGCCAGGCTGATGCAATGCGATCGATCTGCACGTGCTCGCGGGTCACCCAGATCTTGCTGTCCGCTGATGGCGCGGCCGGCGCGCCGGGTTGCGGGGTCATGGCTTCGCTCCCTTGGCTCAGATGGTGTTCCAGGCGTGCGATCGGCTGCTCAGCGGCGTCGCGCCCGTCGGCTTCGAAGAAATCGATGGCGGCGATCTCGCTCAGCTGCTTGCGCAGCCGCGCCGTCTGGTTGGCGATGTCGGCGAGCTCGCCGTCGGCTGCGGCCGCGTCCAGGCGGGCAACAAGCGTTTGCGCCTCCCCGGCCACCCGTGCGTAGTCCTCGTTGCGGGCGGCGACGAACATCTGGCGCAGCTCGGAATCGCCCAGGCCCCCGACCAGCTCGGCCTCGCAGACGAACGCCTCGCCGCCCAGCTCGACGATCTCGCGCGTCAACCAGGCGAAATCCTCCTGGGTCTCCTCGTTGGACGGCAGCGCATAGACCGCGTTCTTGACGATGACCGCACCCAGCGCCTGCAGGCGCCGCCACACCTTCACCCGCGCATAGGCGGGCTTGGCCGGCAGCTGATGGATCAGCAGCAGCCAGGGGGCTTTGGAGACGATCTCGCCAGCGTTCATGGTTCACCTGTACCACACCAACAAACAATTTTGCAACAGGTGTATCTTTTTCCTTGCTACAGGCGTTACACGGGCCTATACGACTTATGAAACGACTGTATCAAGGAGATCGGAATGACCTTCAAGACCAAGCCCATCGCGTTCAAGCCAGGGCGTCTCAACGGTCTCAGCGTCCGGCTGATCGCCAGCCACTACGAGAACAATTACGGCGGCGCCGTACGCCGGCTGAATGCGATCCGCGGCGAACTGAAGGGGCTCGATCCGGCCGCCGCCCCCGGATTCATGCTGAACGGCCTGAAGCGCGAGGAGCTGATCGCGACCAACTCCATGCTGCTGCACGAGCTCTACTTCGACGCGCTGGGTGGCAGCGGCGGCCAGCCCGACGGCGCGTTGGGCGAGGCAATCGCCCGCGACTTCGGCTCGACCGAGCGCTGGCATGCCCAGTTCACAGCCATGGGCCGCGCGCTGGGCGGTGGCTCGGGCTGGGTGGTGCTGACCCGCTCACCGCGCGACGGCACCCTCACCAATGTCTGGCAGGCCGACCACACGCACAGCCTCGCCGGCGGCACGCCGATCCTGGCGCTCGACATGTACGAGCATTCCTACCACCTCGACTTCGGCGCCAACGTCGGTGCGTACGTCGACGCTTTCATGAACAACCTGCATTGGCCCCGGATCGCCGAGCGCTTCGCGGGCTCGGAAAGCCCGTGGCGCACCGACGCGATGATCTCGCCCGAAGCCGCCCGGCAGCGACTGGAGAGCGAACCCGACCTGCTGGTGATCGACGCGCGGCTCAACGCCGACGCCGCGATGATCCCGGTCGGCCTGCGTGGCGCCCGCCGCGCGCCACCGGAGCAGGTCGAAGCCATCGCCGCCTCTCTGCCCAAGGGCAGCAAGGCCCTCGTCTACTGCGCCTGGGGCTTCGAGATCGGCGGCGACTGCGTGGCCAAGCTGCGCGAGCGCGGCATCGATGCCGTCGCGGTAGCCGGCGGTCTGGGCACCTGGCGTGCCGACGGCCATCCCACCGAACCTCTCAAGGAAGGAGACAAGGCATGAAGTGGGTCACACGTGAGCGGCCGAAGATCGACCGCATAGCCTGCCCGTGGCTGATCCAGCGCTTCATCGAGAAGCAGCCGGAGTTCCTCTACGTGCCGGCCGACCAGGTGCTGACGACTGCCGAGAAGACCGGCGCCGTCCCCTACGACATCCCGGGGGTGAAGTTCAGCCACGTCGGCGAGAAGTGCAGCTTCGACGCCTTCATCGCCGAATACAAGCTCGACGCGCCGGGCCTCGACAAGCTCGCCCACATCGTGCGCGGCGCCGACACCTCGCGACTGGATCTGACGCCGCAGTCGCATGGCCTGTTCGCGATCTCGCTGGGGCTGAGCCACGTCTACGCGGACGACCACGAGATGCTGAAGCACGGCATGGTGATGTACGACGCGCTCTATGCGTGGTGCCGCCACCTCGTGGGCGAGACGCATAACTGGCCGCCCAAGATGACCTGAGGTCGTCATGACCGACACCACGGTGAAGCAGGCCGCTCCGGCGGTCGCCACGCGCACGCGGCTCCTCCTCAAGGGGCCGGTCGTGCCGACGATGCTGCGCATCGCGACGCCGAATCTTGCCGTGAACGTCATCCTGATCGCCGTGACGGCGAGCGTCGATGCCCACTTCGTCGGCTACCTCGGGCTGGATGCGCTGGCCGGCCTCGCCCTGGTGTTTCCCTTCCTGATGTTGATGCAGCAGATGGCCAACATGGCGATGGGCGGCGCCATCGCGGCCTCGGTTGCCCGGACCCTCGGTGCGGGCCGCACAGAAGAAGCACGCGCCCTCGCCTGCCATGCCCTGGTGATCGCCACCGGCGCGGCCGCCCTGTTCAGCGCGGCGTTCCTGCTGGGCGGGCCTGAGCTCTATCGCCTGCTGGGCGAGCGTGGCCCCGTCCTGGCAGCGGCGCTGGAGTATTCCAACGTGATCTTCGCCGGCGCGATTGCCTACTGGCTACTGGGCGCGCTGACCAGCATCGTGCGCGGCACGGGTCACGCGGCGATCCTGGCCTGGGTCTACATCGCGGCCGAGGCCCTGCACATCGCCCTGGTGCCGCTGCTGGTCTTCGGCTGGGGACCCTTCCCGGCGCTCGGTATCACCGGCGCGGGCCTCGCCACGGTGATTTCCTTCCTCGCCTCGGCGACGGCGCTCGCGATCTACCTGGCCTCGGGCCGCACGGCGATCACGCTCTCCTTCACCAGGGTGCGCTTCGAGCGCCGGCTGTTCGCGGAGATATTGAAGGTCGGCGCGCCGATGTCGCTCGCCCCGGTGCTGAACAATGCAGCGCTCGCCGCGCTCACGACGTACGCGGGCGTGCTCGGCGCCACGTCGCTCGCGGCCTTCGGCGCGGCCGTGCGGCTGGAATACCTGCTCTATCCGCTGAACTTCAGCATGGGCGCCGCCGTGCTTGCCATGATGGGCAGCAGTATCGGCGCCAAGCAGTTCGGACGTGCCGCGCGCATCGCGTGGATTGGGTTGGCGTTGTCGGCCGGCGCCATGGCGTGCGTGAGCCTGGTCGCCATTGTCGGACCAGGCCTCTGGATGGGCCTGTTCAGCCACGATCTGCAGATCCTTGCCGACGGCGCGCTCTATCTCGCGATCGTCGGGCTCGCCTATCCGTTCGTCGCCGGCACCCTGCTCAACTCGGCCTTCCAGTCGACGCGCCAGCCGCAATGGCCACTCGTCGCCATGGGCAGCCGTCTCGCGGTCGTGGTGTTGGGTGGCTGGATTGCCGTCGAGATCCTGCAGACTGGCCTCGTCGGGATCGCCGTCGTCACCGCTCTGGGCCTGGTGACGATGGGCGGCGTGCTGATCGGGGCCTTCCGCTTTTTCGCCAAGCTGGGGTGAACGCCATGCCTCTACAGCTCACCGGTCACGTCGAATTGCCCGCACACAAGGGCAACGGCGGCTTCGACCATGCCGCCGTCCACGCAGCCACCGGCCATGTCTATGTCGCGCACACTGCCAACGACGCCATCGACGTGTTCGATCCGGCGACGTGCAAGCACCTCTATTCGATCCCCGGCCTCACCGCCGTGGCGGGCGCGTTGGTGAGCGATGAGAGCCAGCTGGTCTTCACCTCCAATCGAGGTGAGAACACGATCGGCGTCTTCGCACCCGGGACCGGTCCGGAAGTGACCAAGATCGCCGTCGGCGAACGACCCAATGGCCTCGCGTACGATGCCAGACGGCGCCTGGTGCTTGCTGCCAACGTCGGCGACCCGTCGGTGCCGCATTCCTACACGCTCTCCATGGTCGATCTCGATGCGCGCGCCTTGCGTTCGGCGATCGAGGTGCCGGGCCGCACCCGCTGGACGGTGTTCGACGCCGACGCCCAAGCCTTCTACGTCAACATCATGGAGCCCTCGCAGATCGTCGTCGTCGACGCCGGTCAGCCAGACCGGGTCGCGCGCATTCTGCCGATCCCGGCTGGCGGCGCGCACGGCCTCGATTTCGATCCAGCAACGCGTCGCCTGTTCTGCGCCTGCGATGCGGGCGTGCTGGTCACGCTCGATGCCGGGACGGGGAAAGTGCTCAACCAAGGCAAGCTCTCGGGGGTGCCGGACGTCGTGTGGTTCAATCCCAAACGTCGCCACCTCTACGTCGCGGTCGGCGATCCCGGTGTGGTCGACGTATTCGACACCACAACGATGAAGAGCCTTGGCAGCGTCGCCACCGAGAAGGGCGCGCACACCACCGCTTTCCCGCCGACGGGCGATATCCTCATCGCGTTCCTGCCGCAAACCCATCGTGCCGCGATCTTTAGCGTCCTATGAGGTCCATCATGCCCGATGTCACCGTCTACGGGTTTCCGGTAAGCACGTACGTCAACGTCGTCCGGCTCGTGCTTGCGCACAAAGGCGTGCCGTTCGAATTCCAGGATCTCGAGCCCGAGATGGGCGGTCCGAACCATCTCGCACTTCATCCATTCGGCCGCGTGCCCATACTCGAGCACGACGGTTTCAGAATCTACGAGACTTCGGCGATCGCGGCCTATGTCGACGAAGCCTTCACGGGCCCCGCCCTGCAGCCAGCCAGTGCTCGGGAACGGGCGCGCATGAATCAATGGGTGAGCGCGCTCAATGGCTACTATTATCCCAACATCGCCTTCCATCTCGGCCATGAGCGGCTGATTTATCTGCACTCGGTATCGCGCCCGATGAGAAGATCGTGTCGGTAGCGCTTCCCAGGATCGCGACGTCGCTCGACGTGATGGAACGGGAGCTGGCGCATGGCCGGGAATTCCTGGTCACCGACCTTCCGACCTTGGCCGACTTGCCGACCATGACCACGCTCAGCCTGACCGGCGAGGGACACGACATGATGGCCAGCATACCGCGAATTGCGGCTTGGAAGGCGCGCATGGAGGCGCTGCCCAGCGTCATTGAAGTCAGGTCGATGGTGGCGCCGCACATCGGCAGGCCGGTCGAGCATGCCCGCGCCTGGGTCACCTCGCACCGGCCACGGTACTGACGTGGCAGCCAACGAAGGCCTGCTGATCCTGTCGCGCGCCGACGTAGCGCGGCTGATGGACTATGCCGGCTACGTCGATGCGGTCGAGGCGGCGTTCCGTGCCGCCATGGACGGCCAGGCCGTGGTCCCGCCCGCTGCCGCGATCCATGTGCCGGAGGGTTCGTTCCACGCCAAGGGCGCGGCCCTGCTGGGCGATGCCGGGGCGGTCGCGATCAAGCTCAACGGCAACTTTCCCGGCAACCCCGGCGGCAACGGCCTGCCAACCGTGCAAGGCGTCATCTACCTGGCCGATGCCCGCAACGGCCGGCCGCTGGCGGTGATGGATTCCATCGAGGTCACGATCAATCGCACCGGCGCAGCCACGACGCTGGCGGCTCATCATCTGGCGCGGCCCGAGGCGAAGATCGCAACCATCTGCGGCGCAGGCGTGCAGGGCCGCATCCAGGCGCGCGCCGTCACGGCGGCGTTCAAGCTCGAGCGACTGAGCATCTGGGATATCCGCCCTGAGGCCGCCGTGCGATTGGCCCACCAGCTCAGCCGCGAATTGCAGATCGATGTGCATGCGAGTGAGAAGCTCGCGACGACGCTGGAGAGCGACGTCATCGTCACCTGCACGTCGGCCCGGCAGGCATTCCTGACCCCCGAGCTGGTGCGCCCGGGCACCTTCATTGCTGCAGTTGGCGCCGACAACTCCGACAAGCAGGAGATCGATCCGCGCCTTTACGCGGCAAGTCTGGTGGTTGTTGATTCGATTGAGCAGGCAGCCGAGATTGGCGACCTGCACCATGCTCGCTGCCGGAGTGGTCGAGCGCGGCCACGTGCACGCTACGCTGGGCGAAGTCCTGACGGGCCGGCGGGCTGGACGTGGCAGCGCCGAGGCCATCACGCTTTTCGACAGCACTGGCATGGGATTGCAGGACGTCGCCGCTGCCGCTGAGATCTATCGGCGTGCCTGCGCAACTGATATCGGCACACGACTGGTCGTCAACTGAAGGAGGCAGTCATGGCGCGCCACCCTCCCAGACACTCTATCCTCGCCATGACCTCGGCCGCGCTGATGGTGCCCGCCGCCGCAGCGCACGCCGAGACCATCACCTTCGAAGACAGCCGCGCCGGCGGGCCGCCCGCCGGCTGGACCTGCGGCAGCACCGGCGGCGGGACGCCGAAATGGACGGTCGCCGCCGACGCCGAAGCCGCGAGCGGCCGGTACGTGCTGAAGCAATCGGGCAAGGCTCCGTTCCCATGGTGCGTCAAGCAGGGCACGGCGCTGGCCGATGGCATCGTCGAGGTGAAGTTCAAGGCGATCGCCGGTCGCGAGGACCAGGCCGGCGGCGTGGTATGGCGCTGGAAGGACGGCGACAACTCCTACGTCGCACGCGCCAATGCGCTCGAGAACAACGTCTCGCTCTACTACACCGAGCGCGGCCGGCGGCAGACGATCAAGTACGTCGACGCGCCGGTCGCAGCGAATGCCTGGCACACGCTGCGCGTGGAATTCACCGGCACGCAGATCCGCGTAATGCTCGACGGCAATAGCTACATCGAGCTGAACGACAGCCACATCGCCGGCCCCGGCGCGGTCGGCGTGTGGACCAAGGCGGACAGCGTCACGGCCTTCGACGACTTCACCTACGAGACGAAGCCGTGAGGCCGGTGCCGCCTTGGTTGCCCCTTCGATGCGTTTGACTTACTAATTGCATTGCCTACGCGGACAACTCACAGGTAGGTTGGCCGCGCAATTTGGGGGAGCCATGAACTTGGGCCGTATTCTTTGTCTTGCGATCCTGTGCGCGGTGGCGGCAATAGCCTGCAGCAGCGGGCCCCCGACGGTGAATTCGACGGTGTCCTTGAAGCGCGCCTATTGGGGCCTGCCGCAGGACGGGCTAGGTGCCGACGTCACCGGCCGACTCACCTCGACCTGCCCCAACGGCTACCCGTGCGATGCCTTCGCCAACGCCGCCACCTACGGCGACCCGCGGGCCGACATGAACAAGCGGCTGACGCTGATCTGGACCTGCGAGCCGCAGCGCTTCGTGCTGTCGGAGGTCGCGATCTCCGGCCTCAAGGTCCGCATGGACTGCATCGCCGGGCCGCCGCTCGTGCCGCGCACGATCTCCATCATCGAAGCGACCTGGGGCTCGGCCGGTGCAAGCTCGACCGCCGACGTCACCCAGCAGGTGCGCGACATCTGCGGCGAGAACTCGACGCGCTGCCAGGTGCCGGCGATGGCCTACATCTTCGGCAATCAGGACCCCAATCCCAAGGTGCTGCGCATCCGTTTCACCTGCAACGGCCAGACCACGCCTGGCCAGCAGTCGTTGGAGAACGGTGTCGCCGACCTGCGCTGCGAGCGCAACGCCGACCTGGGCTTCTAGTCCTACTGCACCGCCGGCGCGCCGGGCGGCGGCGGTGCACGGCGGCACTCGCCGTTCATGAGGCCGCCGACGCCGACCGGCGAAACCGCCAGGGCGCCGTCGTTCCTGTTGTAGGTGATGTTGAACTGCGGGAAGCGGGTGCGCAGCGACTGGAAGTTGATGCTGGTGCTGGTGCCCTCGACCAGGCTTCCGCCGTCGAACAGCGCGGCCGTGCCGCGCATGTCGTCGAACACCATATGAAAGCTCTGTTCCTTGCCGCCGGCGTTGAACTTGCAGGCAAGCCAACGCGGCTCCGCCAGCGCCGGCTGCGACAGCAGCGCCAGCAGCGTGGCCGCCGCCAGGACTTCCGCCAGCCGCATGGCGCTACCTCGGCGCCATGCGGATGGCGCCATCCAGGCGGATGGTCTCGCCGTTCAGCATATGGTTCTCGACGATGCTCATGGCGAGCTGGGCGTATTCCTTGGGATCGCCCAGCCGCGGCGGGAACGGCACCTGGGCGCCCAGGCTCTTCTGCGCCTCGGCCGACAGGCCCATCATCATCGGCGTCAGGAAGAGGCCGGGCGCGATGGTGCAGACGCGGATGCCCATGCTCGACAGATCGCGCGCGATCGGCAGCGTCATGCCGACGACGCCGCCCTTGGAGGCCGAATAGGCGGCCTGGCCGATCTGGCCGTCGAACGCCGCCACCGAGGCGGTGTTGATGATGACGCCGCGCTCGCCGTCGTCCATCGGCTCGGCCTGGCTCATCGCCCATGAGGCGAGCCGGATGACGTTGAAGGTGCCGATCAGGTTGACCTGGATCACCTGGGCGAACATCTGAAGGTCGTGCGGGCCGGACTTCGAGATGGTGCGGGCGGCGCGGCCGATGCCGGCGCAGTTCACCACGACGCGCGGGGCGCCGAGCTTCTCGACCACGGTCTTGACCGAGGCCTCGGTATTGGCCGCATCGGCGACGTTGGTCTTCACGTAAAGGCCGCCGATTTCCTTGGCCTTGGCGGCGCCGAGCTCGTCCTGCAGATCGAAGATCGCGACCTTGGCCCCGGCCGCGGCCAGTGCCGAGGCCGTGGCGCCGCCCAGTCCTGATGCGCCGCCGGTGACGATGGCAGCCTGCCCCTTGACGTTCATTCAAATCCCTCCGTGTCCGGGCGATTTATTAAGCGGCTCGCGCCCCCTTGCCAAGACGGCCGACACTGCCAACTTTCACGGTATGAGCACGACCGACCGGCTTGCGGCCGACGAGACGCGCGTCCGCCAGGGCTTTTGGGAAAAGGCCCGTTCGACCCTGGGCAAGGTGCCCTTCACCGAGGACGCGGTCGCTGCCTTCTACTGCGCCACGGATTCCGCGACGCCGCTGCCGATCCGCGCCACCCTGTTCGGCGCGCTCGCCTATTTCATCATGCCATTCGATGCCATCCCGGACGTCCTGCTCGGCCTCGGCTTCACCGACGATGCCGCGATCATGGTCGCGGCGTTCACCGCAGCGCGCATGCACATCACCGCGGCGCATCGCGACAAGGCGCGCGCCTGGCTCTGCAAGGCCGAGGCTTCTCCTCCTGTGGATTGACGGCGGCGACCCTGTCACTTTGGGGGCGCGATGAACCGAGGTACAGAGCAGCGGTCGTCCATACCCGTGTCTCTTCGAATCGCGGCGGGCAGCCTCGCCGTGAGCATTGCCGTGCTGGCGATCAAGTTTGGCGCTTACCTGCTGACCGGCAGCGTCGCGCTCTACTCGGACGCCATGGAAAGCATCATCAACGTTCTCACGGCGGCAGCTGCCATCGTGGCCATCCGGAGCGCTGCCCGTCCACCCGACGCAGAACATCCTTACGGCCACGACAAGGCCGAGTACCTCTCGGCCGTCATGGTCGGCACCTTGATCGTTGTCGCAGGGCTGGCAATCCTTTGGGAGGCCTATGGCGCGGTCCTGGCACCCAAGCCGATCGACGCGCCCTGGACCGGCGTCGCCGTGAACGCGATGGCGACCGTCATCAACGCCGTCTGGAGCCGTGTGCTGCTCCGGCAGGGCCGCAAGCATCGCTCTGCTGCGCTGGTCGCAGACGGCAAGCACCTGCTCGCCGACGTGATCACCTCGCTTGGCGTCGTTGTCGGCGTCGCGGTCGCGGTGCTGACAGGCATCGACGTCTTGGATGCTGCAATCGCCGTGTTGGTGGCGCTGCACGTGTTGCGAAGCGGGTGGGACGTCATTCGCGAGAATGCGAGCGGACTGCTCGATGAAAGCGTTCCGGCCGAGGAGCTCGCGCGCATTCGCGAGGTGATCTCACGCGATGCCGGAGAAGCAATCGAGATCCACGACCTCCGCACGCGCCATGCCGGCAGGACCATCTTCATCGACTTCCACCTCGTCGTGCCCGGCAGCATGAGCGTCGAGCAGTCGCACGAGATTTGCGACCGCCTGGAAGCCGCTCTTCAGAAGGCGTTTGACGGCGCTGTCGTCATGATCCACGTCGAACCGGAGCACGAGGCCAAGCAGGCGTCGGCGATCGTCTGACTCCTCAGGGAGTGGGCTTCTTCTCCGGTGGATTGACCGTCGCCAGCGCCGCCTGCTTGCGCTCGCGCGCGAGCTGGGCCTCGCGATGGGCGATGTAGAGCGCCGAGGCGATGACGATGGCGGCGCCGACATAGGTCCAGATAATCGGCATCTCGCCCCAGATCAGCCAGCCCACGAACACCGCGAAGGGCAGCCGCAGGTATTCGAACGGCGCCACGGCCGACATCTCGCCGGCCTTGAAGGCCTGCACCCAGAAGTACTGGCCGATCGTGGCCGACAGGGCGATGCCGACCGCCAGCACCCAGCCCCAGAGATCGGGCCAGCGCCACACCCAGATTGCGGGCGGCGCCAACAGGATCGTCGAGAAGATCGCGAACTGCGTCAGGATCATCAGCGGCGTCTCGGAATCGGACAGGCGCTTCACCAGCAGGATCGACAGCGCCACCGTGCCGGCGTTGGCGAGCGCCACCAGAGCGCCGAGCTGCAGGCTGCCCTCGCCCGGCCGGACCATCACCAGCACGCCCACGAAGCCCACGATGGTGGCGCTCCAGCGCCGCCAGCGCACCTTCTCGCCGGCGATCACTGCAGCCACCACCACCGAGAACAGCGGCTGCGAGAAGGCGATCGCCGTGGCGTCGGCCAGCGGCAGCAACGACACGGCATAGAAGCCCAGCACCATCGAGGTGGTGCCCATCAGGGTGCGCCAGAAGTGGCCCTTGATGCGCTTGGACTGCCATGGCCTGACGCGGCCGGCCGCGATCATGGGCAGCAGCAGGATCACCGAGATGACGGCGCGGAAGAACGCCGTCTGCACGCTCTCGATCTGCGTCGACAGCAGGCGGATCATCGCGCTGGTCGAGGTGAAGATGAAGCCGCCGGCGACCAGCCACAGCGCACCCTGCACATTGGCCGGCAGGCGTCGCAGCCAATCGTGTAAGCCCCTCACGGCTAGATCTTGCGGTCGCGGCCAACCCAGTAGGGCTCGCGCAAGGTCTTCTTCAGCACCTTGCCGACCGGGCTGCGCGGCAGGGCCGCGATGAAATCGACCGACTTGGGCGCTTTGACGCCGCCCAGCTTGTCCTTGGCGAGATGGATCAGCTCGTCGGCGGTGGCGGCGGCGCCGGGCTTCAGCTCGACCACGGCCTTCACCGCCTCGCCCCACTTGTCATCGGGCACGCCGATCACCGCGCAGTCCTGCACCGCGGGATGGCTCCACAGCACCTGCTCGACCTCGCTCGGGAAGACGTTGAAGCCGCCGGAGATGATCATGTCCTTCTTGCGATCGACGATGTAGACGAAGCCGTCGTCGTCGATAACGCCGATATCCCCGGTATGGTGCCAACCGAAAGTCGAGGCCTCGCGCGTCGCCGCCTCGTTGTTGTAGTAGCCCAGCATGACCAGGCCGCCGCGCACCACGATCTCGCCGCGCTGGCCGCGCGGCAGGACGCGGCCTTCGTCATCCATCACTTCCAGACGCATCAACGGCGAGGCTCGCCCGCAGCTCGCCAGGCGATGGCGCTTGTTGCTCTCCAGTGCGGCGACATGGTCGGCGGGCGAGAAGAAGGTGCAGATCATGCAGGCCTCGGCCTGGCCGTAGGTCTGGGTCAGCACCGGCCCAAACACCTTTATCGCCTCCTCGAGCTTGTCGACCGACATCGGCGCCGCGGCATAGACTAGATGCTGCAGCGAGCTGTAGTCGTAGTTGGCCACGTTGGGATGGGCGAGAAGCATGTAGATCAAGGTCGGCGGCATGTAGATATGCGTGACCTTGTGCTTCTCGATGGCGGCCAGGATGGCGCCGGGATCGGCCGTGCCCATGAAGATGTTGGTGCCGCCATAGGGCAGCAGCGGGAAGGAGCAGACCCCCGCCGCATGGGTCATCGGCGCCACCATCAGATGGACCGGCGGCGAGGTGACCGGCATGCACGCCCAGAAGATCGAGTTCATGGTCTCGATGTTGCGGTTGGTGATCTGCACGCCCTTGGGCCGGCCGGTCGTGCCGCCCGAGCTCGCCAGGAAGGCGACGCCATCGGGATCGTCCGGCAGGTCGGGCGCCGTTTCCTTCTGTTGCGCCAGCCAGCCGTCGAACGACGGCAGGTCGAGGCAGACAAAGTTCCCGATCTTGGGACAGGCCTCGCGAATGCGCGCCAGCGAAGCCTCGACGCTCGAATGGTAGAACAGGAATTCGACGTCAGTATTGCCGAGGATATAGAGGTTCTCCTCCAACGCATTGCGCGCATTGACCGGCGCCCACGTCACGCCGGCGCGCACGATGCCCAGCAGGCAGGCATAGGCGGCCGCATGGTTGGGGCTGTAGACGGCGGCCTTGGAGCCGCGACCGAGCCCCGCCGCGAGCAAGCCGTTGGCCACACGGTGACTCTGTGCCCTCACCTCGCGATAGGTCCATCCGCGGGTCCCATCGTGCAGACAGTGCCGATCGGCATGGAGGTCGGCGCCCCTGTCGAAATAGTCGATCAGGCGCATGGCGCCGCCTTGCAGAATTTCAGAAGCACGCTTCCTTCCTAGACTGTGACCCTATCGTGCCACGGTCGGGAGCCGCGCCAAACTCCTCGAATTGCCGATCCCTGGCGCTGTGCCACCAGGAGGCCGCAATCAGCTACGGCAACGGCGCGCGGCCAGCCACGCTTTGCGGACCGTAGACGCCCATCTGAACCGTCGTCGTCGACGGCACGGGGGCAGTGGGCGATGCAAGCCCGACGAAATAGCTCGTCTTCCCTGGGCAAACCGGCGGATAGGGATCGCCTGGAGCGGGAAAGGACGCCAGCGAGAAGCGCAGCGTGACGGTGTTGCCGGTCTTCTCCGCCGAGCGCACTCCCACCGAGCCCAGCCCGCCGGTGGTAATCACGAACACGTCGGCCGGCGTCGTGCCCGGGCCGGCGTAGGGCAGCTTGGTCACCGTCCCGAAATTGACGGAGAGCGAGGAGACGCACATCTGGTCGCTCGCCGGCGCCGCACCGGTCAGGTCGACGCGGTAGAGGTAGGCAACGTTGCCGGCACCTGGAACGCCGGCCGGCGCGGGACCTGCGGTCCGCGACTGCAGCACCGCGGTGCCCGTGTAACCCGCCGATGGCGGCAGGTTGGCGACGGTATCGGTGACGGTCAGGCGGCAGGCCGGATCGAAGACGCAATTGACGTTGGGCGCGGCGACATTGACGACGCTCAGCGGCGTCGTACATGCGGCCGCGACAAGTCCAACCAACGTCAGGACGGTAACCGTGAACGCGTGTGATCGCTGCATGGAGTCCCCCGCTCACTGGCGAGACGCCACTATAGCAGAACAAGGCACCGCGGGATAACCCCACGGTTGTAGGCCGCTGAAGCGGCCGGCGCATCGTCAGGCCGAGCGAGTGGGCGGCAATTCGTTGGCGCCAATGCCAAGCGATCGTTGCATAAGGACCGCATCAAGCCAGCGGCCGAACTTGAAGCCGATATTCTTCAGCGTACCGACCATTTCGAAGCCGCATGAGGCGTGGAGCCGGATCGACGGCGTCTGAGCCGAATCGCCGATCACCGCTACCATCTGGCGCTTGCCGAGCGTCGTGCATTGCTCGATGAGCGCCGGCAACAGCGCCTTGCCGACGCCTTGGCCAACCGCATCCTTGTCGATGTAGATCGAATCCTCGACCGAGAACTTGTAGGCGGGCCGGGGCCGCCAGTTGCCGGCATAGGCATAGCCCATGACGCGGCCCTCGCGCTCGGCCACCAGGTGCGGCAGGCCGATGTCGAGCACGGCAGCGCGGCGGCGCTTCATCTCGGCGAGATCCGGCGGATCGACCTCGAAGGAGGCCGTGCCGTGCAGCACATGATGGGCGTAAATCTCGGCGCAGCGCACCACATCGGCCTCGGTCGAGGCCCGCACGATCAGGTTGCTCATTTAACTCTGTCCCCACACGCTTTTCATGCGGGGGTTATAGCGCGAGCAGGCCGTCAGCGACCGCTTTCGTTCTTGAACAGCGAATCGGCCAATTGCAGGCCGGTCTGCATGTCCGACAGCGAGACGGTGACGCGGTTGCCGCGGTTGTCGATGATCGTCCAGCCGCGCAGCTGCAGCGGATTCTCGCTGAGACGGACGATCACCTTGCCTTCCTGTGGCCGGCGCGTCTGGCTCATGGTCGCTTCCAGCAGGCCGTTGACCCGTTCGAGCTTCTCGACCGCGAGGTCACCTGACAGCGACAGCGGATCCTTGACCAGGAACGAGGCGGCGGTCCAGCCGATCGGCCACTGGCCGAAGTCGCGCGTAGCATTGTCCCACATCGTCACCTGATAGCCGTCGGCGACGATCTTGAGCTGCGAGGGCGCGTCGTACTCGAAGCGCATGCGGCCGGGGCGACGGACATAGAGGTTGCCCTGCACCACGGAGCCGTTGGGATTGCTCTGCACGAAGCGCGCTTTCAGCGAACGGATCGAATTGAAATATTGTTCGATCTGCGGCACGCCGATCGCCCCTTGCTGGGCCAATTGCTGCGGTTCCTGCTGGGCTTGTGCCGGCAATACCGCAAGCATGGACAGAGAGGCAGCGGACAGGACAGCGAGAAAGGTACGCATGCCGGGCATATGTTCTCCGAATACGGCGGAATCAAGCACTTCCGCCGAGGTAAACCACTGTTTAGCATGAGACAAAATACCGGAGGAACCTCATGCACGTCGGAATGGCCGCCGTCTTCCAGAACACTGGCCGGGCGCTGAGCGATCACCAGATCTACCTCAATGAGCTCGCCCTGGCCGACATGGCCGAGCCGCTCGGCTTCGATTCGATCTGGTCGGTCGAGCACCATTTCACCGACTACACGATGTGCCCTGACGTCGTGCAGTTCCTGTCCTACATGGCCGGCCGCACGCGCAACGTCAGGCTCGGCTCTATGGTGGTGGTGCTGCCGTGGCACGATCCCATGCGGGCCGCCGAGCAGATCTCCATGCTCGATCACCTGTCCGGCGGCCGCATGATCCTGGGTCTCGGACGCGGTGCCGGGAAAGTCGAATTCGACGGCTTCCGCCTCGACATGGGCGACAGCCGCGAATTGTTCGTTGAATACGGCGAGGCGCTGCTCAAGGGCCTGGAAAGCGGCGTCATGGAATATGACGGCAAGCACTACCGCCAGCCGCGCACCGCGATCCGCCCCGCCCCCTTCAAGAGCTTCCGCGGGCGCACCTATGCCGCGGCCGTCAGCCCCGAGAGCGCGCGCATCATGGCGAAACTGGGCGTCGGCCTGCTGATCATCCCGCAGAAGCCGTGGCGCGAGGTCGAGAAGGAATTGACCGAGTACAACGCGCTCTATCGCGAGATCAACGGCACGGCGGCACCCCAGCCGATCTCGGCCGGCTGGATCTTCATCGATCCCAGCGCCGAACGGGCGCGCGAGATGGCGATGAAGTACATCGGCGGCTATTACCGCACCGTGCTCGACCACTACCAGTTCGCCGGCGCCCACATGAAGAACCAGCGCGGCTACGAGTACTACGCCAAGATGAACGAGAAGCTCGCTGTCTACGGCGACCAGAAAGCGATCGAGTTCTTTGCCGACCTGCAGGTCTACGGCACGCCCGAACAGGTCCATGAGAAGATCATGACCATCCACAGGCAGACCAACAATTCGGGCTTCGTCGGGGTGTTCTCCTACGCCGGCATGCCGCACGAGGAGGCGGCGCGCAACATGCGCCTGTTCGCCCGGACCGTGATGCCCGAACTGAAGAAGTTCGACGCCGGCGCAGCGATCGACCGCTCGCAGCCGCTGCCCGACCTGCGCTACGCCGTCGCTGCGGAGTGAAGCGCTTTCCTTAGCCGGCGCCGTTGGCTAGGTTCAGCCGTTGTGAAGCAAGACCAAGACACAATCGGTGTCGTCGTGCCGATGCGCAATGCCGAACGCACGATTGCGGCCACGCTCGACAGCATCAGCCGGCAAACCCATGCCAATCTCGACATCGTCGTCGTCGACGACGAATCGACTGACGGATCGGTCGCCATCGTCGACCAGAAGATCCGCCAGGATCGCCGGGTGCGGCTGGTCCGGCAGAAGAATGCCGGTGTGGCCGCCGCGCGCAACACGGGCGCGGCGGCGACCGCCGCGTCGTTCCTGGCCTTCGTCGACGCCGACGATCTGTGGGCGCCGACCAAGATCGCCTTCCAGCTCGATGCGCTGCGCCAGGGCGGCCCGACGGCGGGCCTCGCCTATTGCTGGTTCGCCAGCATCGATCAGAACGATCGCGTGATCTCGTTCGGGCCGCAGCCCTTGGTCGAAGGCGACGCGATGAAGAGTCTGTGTGCCGACAACTGGATCGGCAACGGCTCCTCGCTGCTGATGCGGCGCACCGCCTTCGAGAAGGCGGGCGGCTACGATCCCGCCTTGCGCGCGCGCGGCGCCCAGGGCGCGGAAGACCTGCTGATGTGCTTTCGCGTGGCCGAGCATTTCGCCTTCGCCGTGGTGCCGCGGTACCACGTGGGCTACCGCGCGACGCCCGGCAACATGTCGAGCGATTCGCTGCAGATGTTCCGGTCGACCGAACTCGTGCTCGACGAATACCGCCGGAAGTACCCGGAGCATGCCGCCGATATCGAGCACCATCTACGCAATGCGCGCCACTGGTTCGCCTATCGCGCCGCGGCGACCCGGCGGCGGCACGATGTGCGCACCCTGCTGACCGGGGCGCTGCAGCGCCATCCGCTCGCCTCGGCATGGCACTTCTCGACCCTCGCCCTCAGCGTCGCCCGTGGCCGCCTGCAACGGCATCTCGGCCGGCGCCCTCGGTGGCCGCTCTACACCGAGGTCGTCTGGTGAGGGCAATGCGCGCTCGGCTGCCTGATAGTCCGCGGCGATGACTCTTTCGATCGTCATCCCGGCGCACAATGCTGCCGGCACGATCGCCGAGACGCTGGCAAGCGTACTGGCCCAGACCCGTAACGACTGGCACACGATCGTCGTGGACGACGGCTCGACCGACGACACGAGGCGGGTCGTCCAGGACCATGTCGATCGTGACAAGCGCTTCCAGCTTCTGACACACGAAGGATCCGCCGAAGGCGTCTCCGCAGCGCGCAATCGCGGCATCGCGGCCGCCACCGGCCGCTGGCTGCTGTTCCTCGATGCCGACGATCGCATCGAGCGATCGTTTGTCGAGCGCATGCTGGGCAGGCTCGAGGCCACGCCTGGTGCGAAGGTCGCCTATTGCGGGTCGCGCCGGATCACGGAGAGGGGACGGCGCGGGCTGGCATGGTTTCCGACGGCCATCGCGCGGGCACCGTTCGAGACCTTGGCGCGTATCTCGCCCATCGTCATGCATGGTGTGGTGCTGGACCGCGCCCTGGTCGCCGAGCAGGGCGGCTTCGACACCAGCCTGCGCACCGCCGAGGATACGGACTTCTTCCAGCGCATCGCTCGTACCGGCGTGGCGTTCCTGCCCGTGCCCGAGCCGCTCGCGCTCTATCACATGCGGCGAGGTTCGTTGTCGACCGATGTGCGAGCCATGCTGGCCGACGGCACGCGCGTCATCGAACGGGGATTCGACATCGATCCGCGCGTCGTGAATCCCTCCGAGCGTCACGCCGCCGGCGCCGATCCGGCCATCGGCACCAAGGAGATGGCAATCGGCGAGTACGCCCTCTGGTGTGCGGCAGCCGATGTCGGCCAGGGCGGCCGCGGCGGCAGCCCGCTCAGGGCGCTCTCCGACCGGCGCGGGGATCTCGCCGAGCTCTGCCGGCAGACCATCGTCCAGGCGCTCGTATTCGGCGCTCAGTGCCTGCCCGACGAGCTGCCACATGACGACCCCGCCTTCGTCGAGCGCGTCGGCGCCCTGCTGCACGAGGTCGAGCGCGCCGCCTGCCGGCCCGGCCTGGCGCAGCAGCTGCGCTTTGCCCTCGAGCCCGAGATCTTCAGCCCGCAACGCCTGACCGACCGGCTGGTGGTCGAGGGCACGTTGCTGGTGCGCCAGGATGTCGCCCACCTCGCTCCAATCGCCGTCGATGCCCGCATCGATCGGGTGCGCGTCGAGTTCCGCAGCGGCACGCGCATCGTGGGGCATGGTGAGGCGCCCGCCCTGGGCGGTTTCTCGGCGGGCGACGTCATGCAGCTGGCGCTCGATTCGGTAAGCCTGGCCGAATTGCTGAAGTCGGGTGGGCTGCTGCAGCGGCCCGGCTTCTGGCTGCATGCGACGGCCGCCACGGTCCGATTGGGCTCGTCGCTGGCGATGGCGAAGCTACGGCGTCGCGCGGTTCCGATCCGCAGCTTGCGTGCGCTCGCCAAGGCCATCCTCGCCGACGCAGCCCTGGCCGCGACCGGCGGCGCGGGCTCCGGCGAGGGCGCCATCGCCGCGCTGATCGCCGAAGGGCGGACAATGGCCGAGCGAACCGTCCCGGCCGCGACGTCGAAGCCCGCCGAGCCGATCGCCGCCACGGGCGGCGATCGCCGAGCCTACTGGGAAGCGCTCTATCGTACGGAGGACCCGTGGGCCTACGGTTCGTCCTATGAGCAGCTGAAATATTGCCGCACGCTCGACCTGTTGCCGCAGAAGCCGATCGACAAGGCGATGGAGCTCGCCTGCTCGGAAGGCAGGTTCACCGAGCTGCTGGCGCCGCGCGTCGACCATCTCATCGCCGCCGACATTTCAGAGACGGCGTTGCAACGCGCCCGGCAGCGTTGCAGCACCCATGGCAATGTCGAATGGCGCCGCCTCGACCTGTTCGACGATCTGCTGCCCAATGGCCTCGACCTCGTCGTCTGCTCGGAAGTCCTGTACGACCTCGCCGACCGCGCAGCACTCACCCGTATCGCCCAGCGCCTGGCGGCGTCGCTGGCGCCGGGCGGTCACCTCCTCTGCGCACATGCTTTGGTGCTCGAGGATGATCCTGCGCATACCGGCTACGACTGGGCGGCCGCCTTCGGCGCCAAGACGATCGCCGAGACCTTGTCGGCCATACCCGGCCTCGCCCTCGAGCGCTCGCTGCAGACCGAGCTCTATCGCGTCGACCTGTACCGTCGTCTCGCTGGGGGCGAAGCCGCACCCGCGCCGCACATCGAAGAGACCGAACTCGGCCCCTTGCCGGAACCCGACTTCGCGCGCCCCGTCGTGTGGGGTGGAGCGATGGCGCGGCGCGGCGATGTCGGACAGCGCGAACGCACCGATCGTCTGCCCATCCTGCTCTACCATCGCATCGCGGAGGACGGTCCGGCCGACCTGGCGCGCTATCGCCAGACGCCAGCGTCCTTCGCCGAGCAGATGCGCTGGCTGCGGCGCAACGGCTATCACGCCGTGACGTCGGACGATGTCGCCCGCCATCTCGCCACCGGCCAGCCGTTCGCGGGACGGCCGGTGCTGATCAGCTTCGACGACGCCTACTGTGACTTCCATGACGCGGCCTGGCCGATCCTGCGCGCCCATGACTTCACCGCCGAAATCTTCGTCGTCACCGACAAGGTCGGCGGCCTTGCCGACTGGGACGTCGCTTATGGCCCGCCGGCGCCGCTGATGGATTGGCCGCAGATCCAGTCGCTGGCCGCAGCCGGCGTACGCTTCGGCAGCCATATGGCGAGCCACAGCCACATGGCCGAGCTCTCGAGTCGCGAGATCGTGCTCGAGGCGGCCCGTTCGCGTGCCGCGCTGGAACGGGCGCTCGGCGCGGAGTGCCGCTCGATCGCCGCGCCGTTCGGCGAAGGGGACGAGCGCTTCGTGCGCATCGCCCGCCGATGCGGCTATGCCAGCGGCTTCACCACGGATCCCGGCCACGCCGCCCTCGGCCTGGATCCGCTGCGCCTGCCCCGCATCGAGGTGGTCGGCGGCTGGTCGATCGAGGCTTTTGTCGAGGCCGTCCGAGGCGTTTGACCAAGCGGCGAGATGGCCCATCGCGCTCGGCCCGCATCGTGCTAGAGGATGCCGAGGAGCGAGGGGACTACGTGTCATGACGACCAAGTCGGCGGCGGCCCGACCCGATTTCGAGCGGATTGCGCTTTTGTTGCAGGGCGGCGGCGCCTTGGGCTCCTATCAGGCCGGCGTCTACCAGGCGCTAGCCGAGGCCAACCTGCATCCCGATTGCGTGGCCGGCATCTCGATCGGCGCGATCAACTCGGCGATCATCGCCGGCAATCCCGCCGCCAAGCGCGTCGACAAGCTGCGCAAGTTCTGGGAGACGGTGAGCACGCCGCCGCTCGGCATCCCGGACATCGCCTCGCTGAAGCTCAGCAACGACTTCCAGCACACGATGGTCAACCAGTGGCGGGCGCTCGGCATCCTGATGTGGGGCGCGCCGAGCTTCTTCCAGCCGCGCTTCCCGCCGCCGATCTTCACGCCGGCGGCCGTGCCCGACAGGCTGGGCTTCTACGATACCAGGCCGCTCAAGAGCCTGCTGGAAAGCCTGGTCGATTTCGACCGCATCAATGCCGGCGAGACCCGCTTCAGCGTCGGCGCGGTCAACATCAAGACCGGCAACCTCATCTATTTCGAGGACCAGACCCACAAAATCATCCCCGAGCACATCATGGCGAGCGGTGCCCTGCCGCCGGGCTTCCCCGCCATCGAGATCGACGGCGACTACTACTGGGACGGCGGCATCGTCACCAACACCCCGCTTCAATGGGTGCTCGACAGCCGGCCGCGCCAGGACACGCTCGCCTTCCAGGTCGATCTGTGGAGCGCGCGCGGCGAGCTGCCGCGCGACATGATCGAGGTCGATGTCCGCCAGAAGGACATCCGCTATTCGAGCCGGACGCGCAAAGGCACCGACGAGTTCCGTCGCATGCAGTCGATGCGCCGCGCCGCCGCCAAGCTCTTGGACGGCATGCATCCCGAGCTGCGCCAGACTCCGGAAGCAGAGCTGCTCGCCCAGGAGGCCGACAGCAAGGTCTACAACATCATCCACCTGATCTATCACGCCCAGCGCTACGAGGGCTCGTCGAAGGACTACGAGTTCTCCCGCCGCACCATGGAAGAGCACTGGGCGAGCGGCTACAGCGACATGACACGCACGCTGCAGCATCCGGAAGTCCTGCAGAGGCCGCAGAATGCCGACGGTGTGTTCACCTTCGATCTCAACACACAGGGCCGACACTAGCAGGGCCGACACCAGGAGAAGATGAATATGAAGCTGGCCGACGTCCGCAAGAACGCCTTCGCGATGCCGCTCAACAATCCCGCGTATCCGCGGGGGCCGTATCGTTTCTACAATCGGGAATTCGTCGTCATCAGCTATCGAACGGACCCTGAGATCCTGCGCGCCGTCGTGCCCGAGCCGCTCGAGGTGGTGGGCGACACGGTGAACTACGAATTCATCCGCATGCCCGATTCGACAGGCTTCGGCGACTATACCGAGACCGGCCAGGTGATCCCGGTCCGCTTCAAGGATGCCAAGGGCGAGGTCCAGGAAGGCGGCTATGTGCACGCCATGTATCTCGACGACAACTCGCCGATCGCCGGCGGCCGCGAAATCTGGGGTTTCCCCAAGAAGCTCGCCACGCCGAAGATCAGCCACGAGAGCGAGACGCTGGTCTGCACGCTGCACTACGGCAGCGTGCTCTGCGTCAACGCCACCATGGGTTACAAGCACCGCGAGATCGATCACGCGCCGTTGATCAAGGCCCTGGCCAAGCCCGCCTTCATGATCAAGATCATCCCGCACGTCGACTGCACGCCGCGCATCTGCGAGCTCGTGCGCTACTACTGCGAGGACGTGACTGTGAAGGGCGCCTGGTCGGGACCAGCGGCGCTGCAGCTCTTCGATCACGCCTTGTGCGACGTCAACCGCCTGCCGGTGCGCCAGGTCGTGTCGGCCACCCATTACGTCACCGACCTGACATTGGGTCTTGGTGAAGTCGTGTTCGACTACCTCGCCAAATAAACCTCCCTCCCCAACGCAGTTGGGGAGGTGGCCGCGCAGCGGCCGGAGGGGTCATGAGCATCACGACGGTTGCTCATGACCCCTCCGGCCCTTCGGGCCACCTCCCCAGCGAAGCTGGGGAGGAAAAACGCAACGAGAAAGGATCGTTCCATGTCCAACTTCAAAGGAAGAGTTGCCATCGTCACCGGCGCGGCGAGCGGCATCGGCAAGCAGATCGCGTTCCGGCTCGCCGCCGAAGGCGCCATTCCGGTGATCGCCGATCTCAACCTCGACGCCGCCGGCGCCACCGCCAAGGAGATTCAGGCCAAGGGGTCGGACGCCTTCGCCGTCGCCATGAACGTTGTCGACGAGGCTCAGGTCGAGAAGGGCGTGGCCGACACCGTGGCCAAGTACGGCAAGATCGACATCCTGGTGAGCAACGCCGGCATCCAGATCGTGAAGCCGATCGTCGACTTTCCCTTCGCCGACTGGAAGAAGCTTTTGGCCATCCATCTCGACGGCGCCTTCCTCACCACCAAGGCCTGCCTCAAGCACATGTACGCCGCCAAGTACGGCCGCGTCGTCTACATGGGCTCGGTCCATTCCAAGGAGGCGTCCAAGCTCAAGGCGCCCTACGTCACCGCCAAGCATGGCCTCATCGGGCTCGCCAAGGTGCTGGCCAAGGAAGGCGCGGAGTACAACGTCGCGGCCAACGTGGTTTGCCCGGGCTTCGTGCGCACGCCGCTGGTCGACAAGCAGATCCCCGAGCAGGCCAAGGAACTCAACATCAGCGAAGCCGACGTCATCAAGCATGTCATGCTGAAGGACACGATCGACGGTCAGTTCACCACCACTGATGAAGTGGCTGATGCTGTTCTCTATTTTGCTGGAGCGTCCAGTACCGCACTGAGCGGCCAGTCGATGGTCGTCAGCCACGGCTGGTTCATGCAGTAATCGCGCAGGTCACAATTGTGTTGCAAGGTTGCAACGCCGCCGAGGATATGGCGGCGTTGGGGCAACTAAGGCGGAAGGGGCCTCGTTGGTTGGGAACTACTCGCATCCAAACGAGGGAACCCTCTGCATGTTCAAGAAGTCATTGCTGGCCGCCGCCGTAGCCCTGGTTCTGCCAGTTGCGGCAAACGCCCAGACCGGCACACAGTATCCCGGCTTCTATATCGGCGCCGAAGGCGGCCTGAACTGGCTGCTCAACAACAACAGCTACCAGATGGACACAGGCTGGGCCGCCGGCGGCAAGATCGGCTACGACTTCGTCGGCCCCCGCATTGAGGTGGAGGGCCTGTACCATTCTAACACCGGTACCGGTAACGTCCTCTTCCCGGGTGGCGTGGCCAATGTGCGCGGCCGCATCGACCAGGTCTCGGTGATGGCCAACCTGCTCTATGACTTCAACATCGGTGGGCCCATCGTGCCGTTCATCGGCGCCGGCGCCGGTATCGCCTTCGTCGATTCGACCATCCAGGGCTGCAACATGTGCAGCACCCAGTTCGCCTATCAGGGCATCATCGGCGTCGGCTACAACATCACCGACGCGTTCCGCATCAACCTCGACGGCCGCTATTACGGCACGACCAACCCCGGCGCGTTCACCAACAACAACATCATGACCATGCTGAGCCTGACCTATAAGTTCGGCCAGCCCGAGATGGCGCCCCCGCCGCCGCCAGCCGCAGCGCCAGTCGCGCCGCCGTCGTTCATGGTGTTCTTCGACTGGGATCGCTCGAACCTCTCCGACCAGGCGCTGAACACCATCCGGCAGGCTGCTGCGGCCTTCAAGTCGAAGGGCAACGCCCGCATCACTGCCACCGGCCACACCGACACGTCGGGCCCGGAGAGCTACAACATGGCGCTGTCGCTGCGTCGCGCCAACGCAGTGAAGGACGCCCTGGTGCGCGAAGGCGTGCCGGCGCAGGCGATTGCGGTGATCGGCCGCGGCGAGCAGGGCCTGCTGGTGCAGACCGGCGACGGCGTGCGCGAGCCGCAGAATCGTCGAGTCGAGATCGTGGTTCAGTAAAGCGTGATCCTGTAAGCGGAACAGCCACCCCTCCATTGGCGGAACGGCCGGGCAAGTCCCGGCCGTTTCCATTTGCTTGGCCGCCGAACGCGCGGGCACAGTCGCGCCATGCAAGATCACGACGCCCACGACATCATCGTTCTGTTCAGCAATAGCAGCCGAGACGCTTACGCCGCGGAAGCCAAGGCCCGCGGCGAGACCTACACCTTCACCGACGCCTGGGGCCTGCCGCGCACCTGGGTCAAAGGCGAGTACGCCTACCTCGCGCCCAACGCCGCCGGCCTGCTGCTGGCGCGCTGCAATCTCAAGCATCGTCTGGTCGAAGAAGAAAAGCTCGACCCCGCACGGCTGGCGCGCTGCCGCGCGCTCTTGATCCCCAACGCCGGCCATCTCGCGCCGGAGACCATCACGCGCATCGAGACGTGGCTGGCTGATGGCGAGCGCCGTCTGATCGTCACCGGCAAGACCAACCTGCCGCCGCATCTGCTGGGGCTCCAATCCTGTGAGGCCGCCCCGGTGGAGGGCTACACAGGCTGGCGCTGGCGGCCGGGCTCGCCCTTCGCCGGCGACGCCTGGGAGCCGCTCTATGTCAGCGGCTACAAAGGCCATCCGGTGCGTCGCATCGTGCCGGCCAACGGCAGCCGCGTGCTCGCCGACCTGGTCGCGCTTTCAGGCGATCTCACGGACGCCAGCACCGCGACCGTGGCCGAGCTGGGACCGGCGATCGTGCTCACCGACAGGACGGTCTACGTCGCCAACCAGGTGTTCGAGCTGCTGGGCGGCATGATGCAGGCCCATCTCAACGTCGAGGCGGTGCGCCACTGGGCCAACGCCACGCACTGGGGCGACACGCTGCTGTTCTTCCTGCGCCGGTTGATGCGCGAGATCGGGCTCGGCTCGTTGTGGCAGACACGGCTGCGCTCGTTCGGCACCTACGACGGCGTGCTGTCGTTCCGTCACGACGTCCACGGCATGCGCGACTACACCTTCCTCGACTACCAGATCCAGAACCTGATCCCGGCGAGCTACGACATCGAGGATCCGACCTTCTCGACCAACATCGACGAGGCGATGGCGCGCGATTGGGTCGAGCGCACGACGCAACACAGCTTCATCGAGCCCGCGCTGCACAATGACAGCTCGATCGGCGATCCGCCGACCGCCATCTTCGGCAAGGGCCTGTTCGAGCACGTGGCGAAGGCCGGCAAGAGTCTCGGCATCACCATCTGCACCTGCGGCCGCCATGCCGGCGGCCACATGCATCCCGAGACGATCGATGCGATGGATTATCTCTACGCCCAGGACAAGACGATCCTCGGCCTCTGCACCTTCTGCTACTACCACATGATCGAATACGGCGTGCGCGATCCCAACGTCATGGTTGGCGGCACGATCGGCGAGAAGCCGCTCACCTACGTCACCGACGTGCGGCGCACCATCGCCACCTCGGGCATCTGGTTCCCCTTCCGGCCCGTCGTCACCACGGACAAGGAATGGCGCAAGCTGCGCGGCTGGGATCGCACGCACGAGTACGATGCGGCCTACGAATTGGTCGAGACCATCTTCGCCGGCCATAGCGCCCGCCGGGCGGGCGTCGAGGACAAGCTCGAGAACGGCGTCTATTCCTTCCAGTACCATCCCGAGCTGGCGCGCGACCCCTCGGTCAACAACGGCAAGGGCACGCTCGACTATGTGCGCTACTGCATCAACCTTGCCGAGCGCAGCAACTACTGGATCGCCACGCAAGCCGAGCTCTACCAGCGCATGGCCGACTACGAAGGGCTGGGCTTCGAGGTCCGCGACGGTGGCCGCGAGGTCACGATCGCCAATCCGACCAACCGGCGCATTGCCGCCATGATGATCGAGCAGCGCCTGCCCTTCGGCAGCGTCTGGCTGGACAACGAGGAGCTCATCCACGTCGCCGACGGCGCCTTCGTCACCATCCCGCCAATCGACCCAGGCTCCTCGCTGACGCTCCGCTTCGAGCCCGAGACAGTCGAGGCCGTGCTGGTGCGCCAGCCATCCAACAAGGGCCTGGTGGTGCTCGATGCCCGGCACGACCCCCGAAGCGGCGAGGCACGCATCACCGTGAGTGTCTGTCGCCAGCAGCCGCTCAGCATCGAGGGCGTCGATCCCGAGGGCGTCTATCGCGTGCAGATCGACAACCAACCGGCTGAGGACTTTGCCGTCCGGACGGTGCGCACCATCCAGGCGCTGCTCAGCGAGAAGACCGACGCTGCCCAGGGCCGTAGCCGGCGCGCCGTCACGCCGGGCACGACGCGCTTCCTCGACCTGGTCGTCGAGGGCGAGGAGAACCGCTTCGTCGAGCGCACGCTTCGCATCCGACAACTGCCGGCCGACGAGGCCCGGCCGATCCGGCAGGCCCTGATCGCTGCCATTCCCGAGAAGCGTGGTCGGGTCACTTGAAGCGTTGACACCGAACATCCTCACGCGCAGCGTTGCCAATCGATCGTTCAGCCAATGAACGACTTTCCCGGGAGGGAACATGGCACCGACCCTTGGCTCCGTCGCTGCACTCGCCGCCGCGCTTGCGATGGCGGCCACCGCGCTGCCGGCGACGGCCGCGACCTTCGTCTATGTCGGCTGCACCGACAGCAACGAGATTCACGTCCTGCAGCTTGACCCACAGAGCGGCGACCTCACGCCGGTCGAGAAAGTGACAATTCCCGGCATCACCAAGACGGCGGGCTCGACGCCGATGGCGATAAGCCCGGACAAGAAGTTCCTGTTCGCCGCCACGCGCGGCGAGCCGATGGTGGCGGCGAGCTTCCGCATCGATCCCGCGACCGGCAAGCTCAGCCACATCGCCAACGGCCCGCTCGATGGCAGCATGGCCTATATCGCCACCGACCGCAGCGGCCGCTTCCTGCTCGCCGCCTCCTATCCCAACAACAAGGTCACGGTGAATCCGATCGCACCCGACGGCACGGTGCAGCCACCGAAGCAGATTGTCCCGACCGAGCCCAACGCCCACGCCATCCAGCCCGACGCCGCCAATCGCTTCGTGCTGGCAACCAGCCTCGGCGGCAATCTCGTCAGGCAGTTCCGCTTCGATGCCGCGACCGGAACGCTCTCGCCCAACGATCCTCCGGCGGCGCAGGTGAAGGCGGGCGCCGGTCCACGGCACTTCGCCTTCCATCCGACCAACGGACGGGTCTACCTGCTGAACGAGCTCGAAGCGACGGTCTATGTCTTCGCCTATGATCCCAAAACCGGCACGCTGAAGGAACTGCAGGTGCTAAGCGCACTGCCCGAGAAGAAGCCGGACAAGATCTGGGCGGCCGACCTTCATCTGACGCCGGACGGCAAGTTCCTCTACGCCAGCGAGCGCGGCACCAGCACGATCGCGGGCTTCAAGGTCGATCCCGGCGAGGGGACGCTGACGCCGATCGGGCACACCGCGACCGAGCAGCAGCCGCGCGGCTTCGCCATCGATGCCAATGGCCGCTATCTCCTGGCGGTGGGCCAACTTTCCGATTCGATGACCAGCTACGCCATCGATCCGGCCAGCGGCAAACTCGCCAGGCTCAAGCAATATCCGATGGGCAAAAATCCCAACTGGGTGGAGATCGTCAATCTGCCTTGAGGAGGCTAGACTTCGGCCAGGAGGTCCCTCATGACCCGCACGCTCGATATCGAACCGATCGACGCCACCTTCGGAGCCGTCGTTCGAGGCATCAAGGTCGCGGAAGTCGACGATGAAACTTTCCGCGCGCTGTACGACGCCTGGCTCCAATACGCCCTGCTGATCTTCCCCGACCAGCACCTGCAGCGCGACCAGCAGATCGCCTTCGCCAAGCGCTTCGGGCCGCTCGAGTTCGAGATGACGGCGATCAGCAACGTGCGATCGGACGGCACGCTGCGGCTGGAGAAAGACAACGACGACGTCATGAAGATCCTGAAGGGCAACATGGGCTGGCATCACGACAGCACCTACATGCCGGTCCAGGCCAAGGGCGCGGTGTTCAGCGCCGAGGAGGTCCCGACGATCGGCGGCCGCACCGGCTTTGCCGACATGCGCGCCGCCTACGATGCCCTCGATCCGGCGATGAAGGCCCGGATCGAAGGCCTCAACGCCTATCATTCACTGCACTACAGCCAGGGCAAGGTCGGCCATCAGACTAGGAAGGCCGACGGTGAGTATTCGGGCTACGGCCTGCATGACGGGCCGGTGCCGCTCAGGCCGCTGGTCAAGACCCATCCCGAGACCGGCCGCAAGTCGCTGCTTGCCGGCCGCCACGCCCACAACATCCCGGGCCTCAGCCAGGAAGCCTCAGACAGCCTGCTGCGCGAGTTGATCGACTTCGCCTGCCAGCCGCCGCGCATCTACCATCACGACTGGACGCCGGGCGACGCCGTCGTGTGGGACAATCGCTGCCTGATGCACCAGGCGACGCCGTGGGACATGACCCAGCGCCGCATCATGTGGCACAGCCGCATCGCCGGCGATCCGGCAAGCGAGTCGTCTCTGGCCGCCTAGTCAACTACGGTTCTAATTTCTGCGCGCCGTAGAGCGCCGAACTTATCCCGGGCCGAGCACAGGTGCCAGTAGTGCTGGCAATCTCATCGGCCCCTCGCCAGCTCGTCAAAAAACTACTGGGCAGAGCTACTAGATGTGCCGGCGCGCGCCGCCGCCTCTCGGGCTTTGCCGCAGGGTGGATGCACTGTAGCCAGGCTCACTGATGAATTTCTGCATTTTTTGCTAATTTTTGCAGGCCGGCCGACACCTGCCCAAGTCATTGAATTCACGCCGCTTTTTGCATTTTCTGCATTTTTTGCATTTTCTGCTGCCCCCGCGCCGGACTGCCCCTCTTGGACGAAAGGGGCAAGCATCGCCTGCCCTCCAGCGCGGGTGGCGCCGTTCCCGCATGCGCTGGTGTCCTGCCAGTGCAGCGCTTGCGCCCGTGATGGTATCGGATGAACGATGCATAGAGCAGAGCCGCCGGGAGGCGAACGCGGAGTCAATATAACTTAAGTTACCTATTGGGTCAACTACGGTTTTAGTTTTTGCGCTCCATAGGCAGTCGATCGACGCAATTACTCCGGGGCCAGGACC
>NZ_BKAJ01000106.1 GCF_007992495.1 Reyranella soli | reverse complement strand
GGCACCACCGGCTCGGCACGCCTGATGATCACGCCGGGTACCGATCTCAATGCCAGCACTTTCGCCCAGCCGGCCTACGAGCTCACCAATACAGGCACGACGGCAATCCGCACGCTCAGCATCGATCTGCACAACAGCCTGATCGCCGGCACCGTGTTCGATCCCTTCGGCACCTTCGGCGACACGACGGCGCTCGACCTCACGCCTTATGCTGCGCCGGTCAGCGCGACCTGGGCCTACGGTCCAAACCCGGTTACGGAGGGCGGCTACAAGACGCTCACCGTCACCTTCGACGGCGCCGGCCTCGCCGCCGGGCAGACCTTCGCGTTCCGCCTGGACGCCGATCCCGCCAGCATCGAGGGGCCGTCACCCGGTCCCAACGAATCCGGCTCGATCTCGGGCTTCGAGCATCTCGGCGCCTCCGTGAGCGTCGGCCTAGTCGATGGATCGTCGGCAAGCAGCGAGGTCTTCACCCAGGGCAGTCCGGGCGGCGGCATGGCGACGCTGGGCGCCAGCCTATCGGCAGCGCCGGTGCTGTCGATGTCGACGCTGGGCGGCACGCCGCTGGTCTCAGACGCGGTCGGTGGCATCGTCAAGCTCAACCTGCCCGGCCTCAACGATCTCGCGGGAACCCCGGGCAACGACGTCGTGGTCACCGTCGCCGGCACGGCCGGCCAGACCGTGCGGCTTGCGGTCTCCGAGCTCGGCGGTGTCGGCATGGACATCCCGCTTGGCAGCCACGAAGGCAATACGGTGCTGCAGAACCCGACCTTCGTCGACGTCACCATCGGCGCGGGCGGAACCGGAAGCCTGGCGCTCGCCTTGCCAGCCGAGACGCCGACCTCCGGCCTCGCTAGCGGATCGGTCTCAGGCCGCTTCGCCGTGACCGCTGCTGCGATCGATCCTGCAACGGGTGCGGCAACCAGCCTGGTCTCTAACACGTTGGTGGTGAAAGACGCGCCCAACAGCTTCACATCCGACGCGGCGAGTGACAGCTTCGTCTTCCAGCAGGGCTTCGCCACCACCGACATCTTCCAGTTTGCCGCAACGGGCGCCAATCACGATCTGATCGGCCTGGACCAGGATCTCTTCCCGGGCCAGACCATTCAGCAGGTCCTGAACAGCAACGCCCTGCAAGCCGGCGCCGGTGCAGGCGATGTCAACATCGTGCCGGCGTCCGGCGGACAGATCCATCTGCACGACAATACGGGTCAACTGACCGTGGCTCTGCTGCGCGCCAATCCGGGCGACTTTTTCTTTGTGTGAAGCGTCTTTCGCGCTTTGCGCGATGGCCAATGTCAGGCCGGCGGCGGCGTGAATCGCAGCTTCAGGCCCCAGGGCACGCCGGTGGCAAAATAGAAAAGGCCGGTCGCCGACGAGCCAATGCCCATGCGGTTGCCGGCAAGATACCAGGCTGTGCGCAGCAGATGCGTCATCGAAAGTGTGTCCAAGCGCAGGGCATAGGCCGTGAACACGGCGGCCTGCACGCGCATCGCCACCTTCATGTGGTGCACGAAGTTGGCGCGATCCATCCAGTTGTCATGCTCGACCACGGGCTGTGGCGAGTAGACCAAGCGGCAATGGTTGAATAGTAGGCGATAGGAGAACTCGGTATCTTCTCCCGTGCCGATGGGCGATCCCGGTCCGAGCATCTCGTTGAACAACCCAACCCGCCGAAAGGCTTCCTTGCGGAAAGACATATTGTTGCCGCCGCCCAGCACGAGATGCGGGATCGCTGGACGATCGACGATGCGGCGTGTCGGCGACTGGTTGAGCGCGGGGCAGATCATGCCATCGGCTTCGCTAACGCAATCCCAGGTCGCCGATCCCTTCGTGCCGTACGGCACCACCCGGCCGTACACGCCGAGCGCCTGCGGATCGGCCTCGAATTCAACAAGGATGGCGTCAAGCCAGCCGCGATCGCAGATGCAGTCGTCGTCGGTAAAGACCACGATGTCAGCAGATGCTTCACGAATGGCGATGTTGCGCGAGATCGCTACGCCCACCGTGTCAGTGGGGATATAGCGAACGCGCTCGTCGGCAAGCGCGGCGATCGCTTTCCGTGTGGCGTCATCGGTGCTCTGGTCGACGACGATCAGCTCGAAGTCGGTGAACGAGTTGGCGATCACGCTGGCGGCGGCGCGTTGTGCTTTCTGCGCGCGATTGCGCGTGCAAATCGCCACGGACACAGAGGGTTTTCCATATTCCATGATCGGGAACGATGCGCGCTCCCTGCCATAATCGGGAGTGTTCATCCGGTGGCTTTGCCGCGTCACGGCGAGGTCACTGGCTCGTCGGGCTCCCCGAACCACAATGCTGTAATGACGGATATCGCACCCGGCGGGCAATCGTCGGCGGAGGCTCCACGCGTGTCGCGCCGCCGCATCGCTGTCAATTTCCTGACGCTGGCCAGTACAAACGTGTTCGGCCTTCTCGTCACGATCTTGATCAGCGTCTATGTGCGCCGCGCCATGGGACCGGACGCAATCGGCCAAGTAAGCTGGGCGATGGCTGCCGTGAGCTACCTGACGGTCCTGGTCAGCCCCGGACTGACCTTTGTCGGCCAGCGCAGCATTGCCCAGTCGCCCGAGAAGAGTCAGTCGCACATCGCGCTCGTCCTGACCCTGCAGACCCTGCTTGCCTGCGTGGTCTACGCCTTCGTCCTGGTGGCGGCGTCGCTCGAACCGCGCGGACCTGTCATCAGTGTGCTGCTCGTCATCCAGGGCGTGACGCTGTTCGTCACCGCGTGGAACATGGGGTGGGTCCTGCAGGCCCACGAACGCATGGTCGTCCCGAGCCTCGCGGCTCTCGCCTTCAATATTCTGCAGCTGCCGGCACTGTTGCTTCTAGTGCACGGCCCGGACGACCTGACGATGTACGCCGTGCTCGTCGTCCTGTTCGGCTTCGGCAGCGTCGTCTTCAATTCATTCTACCTCGCACATCGAGGCATCGTGCGGCCGCTTGAGCTGCGGCCGACCTTCAAAGGCGGGCGTGCCATGCTGCACGAGGCCTGGCCGCTGGCGCTCACTCAGGCCGCTTTGTTGGTGATCGCCAACAGCGGCATCCTGGTGTTGGGCTTCACGCATGGCGACGATTCGGTCGGCCAATTCGTGTCCGCCTATCGCCTGATGCTGGTCGCCAACGTCGTGACGGCGGCGTTATGGAATGCCTATTTCCCGGCCTTCGTCCGTGCCGAGAGCAGCCCCGGCCAGGCAATCCGCCTGTCGCGCGAGTATCTCGGCCTGCTGGCCTGCATGGGGCTCCCCACGGCGGCCCTGGGCTGGGTGTTCGGTCGCTACGTGGTCGAGCTTCTCTATGGTCCGGCGTTCGCACCAGCCGGACAGTATTTTGAATGGCTGTGCCTGGCGATCGGCTTCAATTTCCTGAACTATGGCGTGGTTTCGGCCCTGATTCCCTGGGGGCGCGGTGACCTGCAGCTCCGGATGACCGCCGCTGCAGCAGCTTTCAATCTCGCGGTGACGGCTGTCGCGGTGCCCCTCTTCGGCGCTTGGGGGGCGGTCGCCGCGATTTTTGCGTCGGAGCTCCTGGGATTGGCCCTCGGCATTGCCACGCGCTACCGGCTGCGCCAGTTCTGGCATCCTCTGCTGCCGGTCGTGCTGCCGCCGCTGCTATGCTCCGTGGCTGCCGTTGCCGTGCTTGTCGCGTTGCCGCGCTCTCTGGACCATCTGTGGTGGCTGGAGCTCGGTGGCGCTGCCGTGGTGCTTGGCGGGTGTCTGTTGGCACTGCAGCGAGAGGCCTTGCGGCAGGCCTGGCAGGCATTCCGGCCGCCGCGCTAGCCCTGTTGCTGCATCAGGTTCCAGGCTCGTTTGGAAATGAAGTTGGTACGCGCCCGGGTGTCCGGCGCCATGCCACGCGCTTGGCACCAGGTGCGGAATGCGCCGCTTCGCACCACGACTCGCGATACAGCCTGACCCTGCGACTTACAGTCTGCTTCCCACTGCAAGGCGCGCTCGAGCCACCCCTCATAGGATTCCGGCATATCGCCGAACAAGGCCTTGGCCTGCACATAGTCGGTGCGCAGGTACCAAGGAATGGCAACGATGGTTTTCCCGTCCACGGTGCACGCCCCAGCGACCGTAGCTCTTTAATCCGATCGGTCGTCGTCTTAACCCGAGCGGTCATCGTCGCGTTGCCGGAGACGTCCTAGGTCTCCAAATGGCCACAAGCGAGCGCCTCCGTTTTGCGCTCGCATGCGCAGGTGTGGACGCCGACGATGTCGGCAAGGTCGAGGCGACATGGCTATCGAAATTGATCCCGTGGAAATGTGGAACCTGAACGAGGACAGCAGCCGGATTTGTCTGGAACTCCCGCTGCTGTCTTTCGAGGAGATTTCCGAGCCCATACAGGTGAGGCTGCGCTTTGACGCCGAAACCATAGACGCCATGCTGGAACGGTTGACGTTGTTGCGGAGACGCATGGTGTCGAAAGGCGGACGCTCAGGTTTTCAGTAGTACCCTCACCAAGCTGCTGTGCACCTTGATCTGCCCGCGGCCGCTGACATAGCCCTCGCGCCTGAACCTGCCGAGAAAGTGGCTCACTCGCGGCCGTGTCGTTCCGACGATCTCGGCAAGCGTCTGCTGGTTGACTGCTGCGAGCGCCGTCTGCTCGCCATCTTGGTCGTCGATGTCAGCCAGGAGAAGGAGAGCCCGCGCCAGACGTTTTTCGATCGAGTTCAGCTGCAGATCCGCCACGTCCTCTTCAGCGCGGGCCACCCGCCGGACCAGATGCGACATGAAGTGCCGGGCAAATGTCGAATTGCTGCGCAGCAAGCGAAGCACATCCGCTTTGATAATGCATATCACTCGCGTATCGAGCAAGGCGCTGGCGCTGCCTTTTCGTTGTGCCTGTGGGGCAAGGGCGCATTCGCCGAAAAAACTGCCGGGGCCGAGCAGCGCCACGACGGCATGCTTCCCTTCCGGAGATGCAACGTCAACCCTTACCAGGCCACGCTCGACATAGTAAACGACGTCGGCGCGCTCGGACTGGCGGTAGATCGTACCGTTGCGTGCGATCTTCAACGGCGTGCCGATTCTGGCGATCGCGGCGACAGACACAACCGACTCTCGCTGAATTGACCGCATTCCCCGTCCCCGGGAAGCGCAACCGAGCGCTTACAACGTCAAACGCCAAAAGTTAGCTTGTGTACCAAAGTGAACATCGTTTCTGGACGAAGCGCTGTAACCACCCGGTGGCAACTGTGGAGGAAGTGCAAAGAGCGATCAGATAACGAAGAGCGGGGACCAACGGATGCAGGTAGCGGGGAATGATTTGGCGGCGGCTCTCAAGAGTGCCATCGCTGGCGGCTACGTCGCCGAAATGAGCGGACAGACCTATGCGGTTAGCGCGCCCATCGTCATAAATGTCACCAGCACCATCCAGGGGCCGATGGGCATCGACCTCGGCGGAGCGACGATCGTTTCCCAGATCACGAATGGCGCGCCCGTGATCCAGATCAATGCCGGTCCGGGCGTCGACCTGCGCTATCTGACTCTGTCCAACTTCACAATCCAGGGCAATGGACGGGAAGGCGCCGGCATCAAGGTCGTTGCCGACGGCAACGATCGCTGGATCTACAATTTTACGGTCGACAACGTCACTGTCCGTGGCGTCGGCGGCTACGGGCTGGATGTTCAGGGCAGCGTCTTCGAAGGGCTGATCTCGAACTCCTCGATGATCGGCAATCGGTTGGGCGGTGCCTATTTCGGTCATAGCGCCGGAGGTGGTCAGGTGAGTGCGCTACGCTGGTTCGGCGGCAAGATTGAAGACAATGGCGGTACCGGCATTTTCCTTGGCAACGGCGCCCGTGACCTCAGCATCGATGGCATCACCGTCGCCAACAACAATGGCGACGGCATCAGCGCCGAGTGGGGCATCACCTCGGTGACCGACAGCCAGTTCCGGGACAATCGCGGCGACGGCATCTGGTTCCAGAACTTCGGCTACTTCAACAGCAACACCTTCACGACGTCGGGCGTGCAGGCGACGGGCATGTCGGCATGGGTGACCGGCAACGCCGTCGTGAGCAACAGCCGCAGCGTCTATACCGGCAGCGGATCGGATCTGACGGTGCTTGCCAATCTGCAAGGGACGGGTAGCGCCTACATCGTCGGGGACACCGGCAAGATCATCACCGGACCGGCCCTTGGTGTCGCCGGATTGGGCGGCGGCAACCTCTCGCAGGTGACGGTCAGCAGCCAGGGGGCCAGCGTTCCGGCGCTTGCGTCCGTCGTGTCCGCCACTGCCGCGACCGCAAGCACGGGCAGCGATGCGTTCGAACAGGCGCTGAGTGACGCTCTCGGCGGCGGCACGGTCGGCTCGCTTTCGGGCAAGAGCTTCACCGTCACGACGCCGATCGTCATCTACCTGAATGCATCGAGCCAGGGTCCGATCGGTATCGACCTCGGCGGCGCCAAGATCGTGTCCCAGGTCATGGGGGGCCGGGCGGTCATCGAGATCGTCGCCGGACCGGGCGTCAACGTGAGCAACCTCACGCTTTCGAACTTCAGCGTCGTCGGCAACGGCAGCGAAGGGGACGGCATCAGGATCGTCGCCGCCGGAGCGGACCGTTCAATCAATCTTTTGGTGAGCAACGTCAACGTCGAGCATGTCGGCGGCACGGGCCTCGAAATCCTCGGCAACGTCTCTGGCACGGTTTTCGATTCCTGGATGCACGGAAACGCGAAGGGCGGTGCCGTGTTTGCCAACAGCGGCGGCGGCACCGCCGATTCTCTGCGCTGGGTCGGCGGCGGCTTCCGCAAGAACGGGGTCGCCGGCTTGATCCTGGAGAACGGCGCCAGCGACATGACGGTGCAAGGCGCCTATTTCGTCGAGAACGAGGGGGCCGGCGTCTATGCCACCTCTGGCATCACTCGGATCGAGCAGAGCGGCTTCGAGAACAACGCGCGGGCCGGCGCCTGGGTTGGAGGCTCGTCGACGTTCCTGGGCGACACCTTTTCCACCCACGGCGACCAGATAGTCGGCATTGCGGGCTCGATCAATGGCGGCAAGGTCACGCTGCTTGGTACCGGCAACGAATACTACGGCGGGGGCTGGGATCCGACAGCGTTGATCAACCTGCAGGGCAGCGGCACGCTTTCAGTTGCTGGCGTTGGGAAGGTCATCGCCGGTCCTGGCATCTCCGTGACCGGCGGCAGCGCGGTGCCGAGCGGCAGCTTCTCGCCGGCGCCGACGCCGGTCGACACGATCGCACCTACTATCGCCAGCATCGCCGCATCGGGCGCCTCTCTCACCAATGGCAGCGGCACTGTCGGTGACGGCGCAACGGTCAACTTCACCGTGGCCATGAGCGAAGCCGTCACGGTGACCGGCACGCCGACGCTTTCGCTCAGCAGCGGAGGCAAAGCGACCTATGCCGGCGGATCGGGCGGCAGCAGCCTTGCCTTCACGCACATGGTCGCGTCTGGCCAGTCGGCCAGCGATCTCTCTGTCACCTCGTTCAACCTCGAAGGCGGCAGGGTCGCCGATGCCGCCGGTAATGCGGCGAACCTTGGAGGTGCCGTCAACTACAACCCCGCTGGCATACTGAAGGTAGATACCGGCTCGACCACCACGCCCACTTCGCCCTCGCCGGTAACGACGCCGAAGCTCGTCAAGGCGGTGAATGTCGGTGGTGGCCAGGCGACGGCGGCCAGTGGCGTCGTATTCGAGGCTGACTCCGGCCCGACGACCGGCGGCTCGGCGAGCCAAGTCTTCTCCACAACCGCAGGCATCGCGGGCACCACCGACGATGTGCTGTACCAGAACGAGCGTTACACGCCGGGCGGCAGCTACACCTACGAGATCGCTGTCGCCAACGGCACTTACCAAGTCGACCTGCTGTTTGCGGAGATCTATTCGGGCATTTTCGGATCGGGACAGCGCGTGTTCGACATGTCGCTGGAGGGGCAGGCCCTCTCGGCGCTGCAGAACATCGATATCTACAGCAAGGTCGGTTTGAACGCGGCGTTCACCATCAGCCAGTCCGTGACGGTGAATGACGGTTCGCTATCGATCCAGGTCGGACCGGGCAACTCGTCGCCGGGTAACTTCGAGAACGCCAAGCTCAACGCCTTCGCGGTGTACAGCACGTCTGGCCAACTGCCGACCGTCTCGATCGCCGCGGCGGATGCCAGCCGCAACGAGGGCAACAGTGGCGGCACGCCGTTCACCTTCAACGTGACGCGCGGCGGCAGCACCGCGGCCGCGTCGACGGTGGCCTTTGCCGTGGCCGGAACGGGGACCAATCCGGCGACGGCCGCCGACTTCACCGGCGGGGCGTTTCCGACCGGCACGGTGAGCTTCGCCGTCGGCGAGACGACCAAGATCATCACGGTGAACGTAGCCGGCGACAACACAGTCGAGCCCAACAAGAATTTCGCCGTGACGCTGGCCAACGCCACCGCTGGCACGGCCATTGGGACCGCAACGGCCAGCGGCACGATCCTCAACGACGACAGCGCGTCCACCCCGGCCGGACTTGGCTTCACGTCCATTGCCTCGGCCAACGGGCAGGTAACGCTGAAGGGAACCAGCGGCGCGGCTGACCGGATTTCGATCTACGACGGCATGACCTGGATGGGTCACGCCACGGCCGGCGACGACGGAACCTGGAGCTTCAACGCCAAGGCGGCGTCCGGAACAACCCACACCTACGGTGTCAATGCCACCAGTCCAGTCGGCAAGACGAGCACGACCGCTGCCCGGGCTCGACTCGGGAGCACCGCTGCCGATACCCTGACTGGCGGTAGCGGTAACGACGTGATCGCTGGGGGGCCGGGCAACGATGTACTGACGGGCGGCGCCGGCGCCGACATCTTCGCTTTCACGGCGGCGCCTATCTCGGGCAACTTGGACCGCATCACCGACTTTGCCTCCGGTACCGACAAGCTTGCCTTTGCGCGCTCCACCTTCGTCGCGCTGTCGGTCGGGGAGCTGTCGCCCGCTGCCTTCGTTCAGGCCGCCGCGGCCATGACGTCCGAGCAGCGCGTCATCTTCAATGCCGCCTCCGGTATCGTCTCCTATGACGCCGATGGCAGCGGCAGCGGAGCGGCAGTTGCCGTGGCGCAGCTCGCCACCGACCAAGTCCTGAAAGCGCAGGATATCAAGGTCTATTGAGTGCGATTCCGGGGCCGACGGCGAGGCGACAACGCCTCGTCGCCTCGCCATGCAGGGAGTAGTTACATGACGCCGAACGATTCGGGGCTCGCCGCCCTCGTTTCGCTGTTGCGCCTGCAGGGTGTGCCGGCGGAGCCCGCCCAGCTCCATCACCAGCTCGGCCTAGCCGGCAAGCCGGTCGGCGTGCTGGAGATGGTACGCTGTGCCCGGCAACGGGGCCTCAAGTCGCGCGGCCTCTCCACCCGGTGGGACCGGCTGGCGCGAACGCCGTTGCCGGCCGTCGCCGAGCTGCGTGACGGCTCCTTCTTGCTTCTTGGCAAGGCGATCGACGACAAGGTGCTGGTGCACGTGCCCGGCGCGAGCCAGGCCACGGTCATGATGCGCCGGCAGTTCGAAGAGATATGGACCGGCCGCCTGGTGCTGGTGACGCGCCGCGCCACGCTTGGCGATGTGGCGCATCGCTTTGATCTCGGCTGGTTTATGGGTGCGATCGCAAAGTACCGCATGCTGCTGGGCGAGGTCCTGCTCGCCTCGTTCTTCCTGCAGCTTTTCGCGCTGATGGTGCCGTTGCTCTTCCAGGTCGTGATTGACAAGGTACTCGTGCATCGCAGCCTAACCACCCTGGAGGTGGTGCTGATGGCGATCGCGGGCCTCGCCCTCGCCGAGACACTGCTCGGGATCATGCGCACCTATCTCTTTGCGCATACGACCAACCGCGTCGATGTCGAGCTGGGCGCGCGGCTGTTCCGCCATCTGATGGCGTTGCCGCTGTCCTACTTCCAGAGCCGACGCGTGGGCGATTCGGTCGCCCGCGTGCGTGAGCTCGAGAACATCCGTACCTTCCTGACCAGCTCGGCACTGACCATGGTGATGGACCTGTTCTTTACCATGGTCTTCGTGGCGGTGATGTTCTTCTACTCCCCGCTGCTCAGCTGGATTGTCGTCGCCGCCTTTCCCTTCTACATCGCGATCTCGCTTGTCGCCGCGCCGCTGTTTCGCCGCCGGTTGGATGAGAAGTTCCGCCGCGGCGCTGAGAACCAGGCCTTCCTCGTCGAGAATGTCGCCGGCGTTGAAACGATCAAGTCGGTGGCGGCGGAACCGCAGATGCAGCGGCGGTGGGAGGACCAGCTGGCTGCCTATGTCGCCGCCTCCTTCCGCGTGCTCAGCCTCGGCAACACCACCAGTGAGCTCGTGCAGCTGATCGCCAAGCTGGTAAATGCCGCGGTGCTCTTCTTCGGCGCGCGGCTCGCCCTCGAAGGCAGCCTGACCATCGGTGAGCTGGTCGCCTTCACCATGATCGCCGGTCGGGTCAGCGCGCCGGTGCTGCGCCTGGCACAGATATGGCAGGACTTCCACCAGACCAGGCTCTCCGTCGAACGCCTCGGCGACATTCTCAATACGCCCACTGAGCCCGTCTACGCGCCTGGCCGCGCGGCGCTGCCGACGATCGCAGGGGATGTCGTGTTCGATCACGTCAGCTTCCGTTACCGGCCGGGCGGCCAGCCCGTGCTGCACGACGTAAGCTTTAGCCTGGCCGCCGGCGAGGTCGTCGGCGTCGTGGGTGTCTCCGGATCGGGAAAGAGCACGATCGCTAAGCTCATCCAGCGCCTCTACGTGCCAGAAAGCGGTCGGGTCCTGGTCGACGGCATGGACCTGGCGATGGCCGACCAAGCGTGGCTGCGGCGGCAGATCGGCGTGGTGCTGCAGGACAACGTACTGTTCAACGCCACTATCCGAGACAACATCGCCCTTGCCGATCCGGCCCTGCCGCTCGCGCGCATCGTCGCCGCGGCCAAGCTCGCCGGTGCGCATGACTTCATCCTGAGGCTGCCGGAAGGCTACGATACGGTCGTCGGTGAACGCGGCGCCAGCTTGTCGGGTGGGCAGAGGCAGCGAATCGCCATCGCGCGCGCCCTGGTCGGCGACCCTCGCGTCCTGATTTTCGACGAGGCGACCAGCGCGCTCGACTATGAGAGCGAGCGCGTCATCCAGGAGAATATGCGCGAGATCGTGCGCGACCGAACTGTCGTCATCATAGCGCACCGCCTGTCGACGCTGCGCATCGCCGATCGCGTCCTCACCATCGACGAAGGGCGCTTGATCGAGGACGGCACGCATGAGCAGCTGATGCGCGCTCCCGGCCGCTACGCGGCTCTTCACAAGCTGCAGGCGGGAATCCATGGTGTCCACTAGCATCCTATCCGGCCGCTCTCGCGCCGAGCTTGCCTTCCTGCCGGCTGCGCTCGAGATCATCGAAGCGCCGCCGTCGCCGATCGGCCGGGCAATCGCCATCACCGTGGTGGTCGTCGCCTGTCTCGCTGCCGCCTGGGCGTCTGTGGGAACTGTCGACATCGTCGCCGTGGCTCAAGGCAGGGTCATTCCCAGCGGGCGCACGAAGTTAGTGCAGCCGCTGGAAGCGGGGATCGTGCGTGCCATTCATGTCCGCGACGGCCAGCGGGTGCGCGCCGGAGAAGTACTGATCGAACTCGATCCCACCGTGAGCGGTGCTGAGCTCGAGCGATTGAACGCTGATCTGACATCGGCCCTGCTTGATGTCGCGCGCCTGCGAGCGGCGCTCGCGACCGATTTCTCGCCGCTTGCCGCCTTTCAGCCTCCACCCGGGGCCACTCACGCCCAGGTCGAGATGCATCGCGGCTTCCTGGCCAGCCAGATAACAGAGCAGGAGCGCAAGGTCGGCGCCGTGGATAAACAGAAGGCTCAGAAGGAAGCGGAACGTGGCACGCTTTCCGCCATGATCGAGAGGCTCGAGGCCACCTTGCCGCTGATCGAGCATCGTGTCTCGGTGCGCAAGCATCTGTCCGATCGCGAGCTGGGATCGCGATTGCAATACCTCGCAGATCTGCAGGAACTCACGGCAACGCAGCAGGAGGTGCTGGTGCTCAAGAGCCGCAGCGTGGAAGCCGACGCGGCTCTCGCTGCCACCGACGAAAATCGCGCGCGTACCGTGGCGGAGTATCGGCGCACGCTGTTCGATGAGCTCAATCGGGCTGAGCAGAAAGCCGCGGGGCTGCGGCAGGAGGTCGTAAAGGCGAGGCAGAAGGCAGAGCAACAGCAGCTCGTTGCGCCAGCGCACGGCATCGTGCACCAGCTCGCGGTTCATACGGTAGGCGGAGTGGTGACGGCCGCTCAGCCACTGGTCGCCGTCGTGCCCGTGGACGGCGACCTCGAGATCGAGGCCATCGTGAATAATCGCGATGTCGGATTCATCCGCGTCGGCCAAGAGGCGGAGATCAAGATCGATGCCTTTAATTTCACGCGTTACGGGCTGGCGACCGGCCGCGTGCTTACCATCTCGAGCGATTCGGTTGCGCGGCACGGAGATCCGCAGCGCAGCGAGAACCGGCCGCTGGGGCCGGAGCTTGAATATGTGGCACGCATAGCCCTCAATCATGGCAGTTTGCGCGATGGGAACCCGTCTCTGACATTGTCGCCGGGCATGACGGCCACGGTCGAGATCAAGACCGGGACGCGAACTGTCGTCGACTACCTTTTGTCGCCACTCGCGCGCTATCGACAAGAGTCGCTGAGAGAACGATGAGGATGGGGGAGCCTATGCACCCGGAACAGCGGTAGGCCTTTCTGGCGCAATTACGCAATGAACTCGACATCTCGACCTTCTTGGCGGCCCTGGATGTGATGCTCCAGCAAACGCGCACCGCGATTGAGAAAGGTCTCACTCGTATCGCCCTGGAACGGGTGGCCTGGCGCAACACCAGCATTGGGATGAATTCAGGCGCTGGAGGAACTTCAGGCCTTCCTGATGGCGGCACACCAGCGCTCGGCCGCGGGCGAGACCGTTGCCAAAGTCGACGATGAGGGAACGAATACCGGCTTCCGCCTGTGCCCAAATGCGATCAGATGGAATCGCGTGCAGTTCCACCTGATCGCCTTCCGCTCTAATAGAGCAGGTCCTGTTCCAGACCGACGTTGGAGAGGGCCTCGATCTTGCCGTCGCCACCGGGAGTCCCTTTGGTTGGTGGGTCGTTGAGCAACGCGCTGCCGTGCGAACCGGAGGGCAACGACGAGCCGATTAAGGGCCTCAGGGACATGTCGTGAGGGACTTGGTGGCTGAAAGGAAGTTTCCTAAGTTGGCCCCCCGATCTTTGCGTCACCTGATTGTATATGTCGGTCACGAGCGGTTTAGCGACCTGGCGGGGCGTGAGGCACACGGGCGCCATTCGCTGCGGTGACGATCGCTCTGCTTCACAGCGGGTTGAAAGGGGCGAAGTAGACGCTAGACGCCTCGGCGAGCACGCACCATGGGCGCCGTACGCATCCGATGAAGGCTGCGGAGAGTGCGGTGCGAGGCAGCCTCTGCGTCGGGCCACGGCGTCCATAGGCGCGGCCTCACGCAAACGTAAACAGTCGTGTGGCCGCGACCGTGGCAGGCTCTCGTACCGCCAACGACAGAAGGGAGCGTGCGATGACAACCATTCGTTTGATGCTGGCAGGCGCGGTCGCGCTGGTAGCGTCCTTGGGATTCCTCGCCGATGCGCTGGCCCAGACCCCGCCCGCGAGCCCGCCGACGCGGCTGCGCGGCTCGATCGCGGCGATCGACGGCAAGACTGCGACCATCGCGACGCGCGAAGGCACGTCAGTGCCGGTGAAGCTCGCCGACAACTGGTCGGTGATGCTGGTGAGCCCGATGGCCTTGGCCGACATCAAGGAAAACAGCTTCGTCGGCATCGCCTCGCTCAAGGGGCCGGACGGCTCGCTGAATGCACTCGAGGTATTGATCTTCCCGGAGGCTGCCCGCGGCTCGGGCGAAGGGCATTATCCCTGGGACCTGCAGCCCGAGAGCATGATGACCAACGCCACGGTGGCGACGGTCGCCGCCGCGCCCGATGGCCAGACGCTGACCCTGAAATACAAGGATGGCACGCAGACCATCAAGGTTAAGCCGGGCACGCCCATCGTCACCTTCGCGCCGGGCGATCGCGCCGATGCTAAGGTCGGCGCCAAAGTCTTCCTGGGGGCGACCAAGGGCGCCGACGGCGAACTGACTGCCGGAAGGCTGCTGGTCGGCAAGGACGGACTGACGCCGCCAATGTAAGGGCGAGGTACGATATCGTACGTGGCGGCCGCGTCACCAAAAGGTCTCTGAGAAAAACGCAATCGCGGCGCGCGGAGGTATGGCCGCATCGAAGGCTCCAATATATGTAGTCGGAGCAAGGCTTTACGACTACATTGGGAGTTGGCCGTTCAAATGAAGCCGGAGATACAATGAACACCGAACGTGTCCTCCGAGTTTGCCGTATCGCAACTGTGTTCATGGGGATGAGCTACCCGGTTGCGCAGGTCATGGCTCAGGTGCCTGGTGCGGTAGGTCAGCCGCAACAGCGAGAGGAGCGGCCAGACTACCGCTCCCCTGTCGTCCGGGAGTCGGAGCAGTACGATGCCAAGGGGGTTCGTCTGGGGAGCTTCAAGTTTTTCGGCACTCTCGAAGCCGACGAAGTCTTCAATGACAACGTCAATGCGAACTCCGATGCGCTCGGCAAGCAGGCCGGGTTCATTCAGCTCATCAATCCGACCCTGGAGCTGAAGTCGGATTGGAACAATCACATGCTGCGTGCCTACGCCAAAGGCGGGTTTGGCCTCTACAGCGTCAATCCGTCACTTAACAACTATCAGGACGTCTCCGTCGGCGCTGATGGCCGCCTCGACATCCAGCGCAACTGGAACGTCTATGGTGGCGCGTCATGGAATCGGCGTCACGATGAATTCGGCACGCCCAACACGCCGACAGGCATCGGGCTGCCGGTGACCGTGTACAACCAAACCAGCGCCAACGTCGGTTACTTTCAGACATTCAACCGCCTCAACGTCAGGGTCGACGGTCGCTACGACAACTACAACTTCTTCAACAACGGTTTGGGGCCGGCCCAGGGCGTGATCCCCAATAGCGATCGTAACCGCAACGAATTGCGCGAAGCATTGCGCTTCGGCTACGAGTTCTCGCCGGGCTACGAGGTCTGGGTGCGCGGCAGCCTCAATCAGCGGCGGTACTATCAGCTCGATAGTTCCGGCCTTGATCGCTCCTCGAACGGCTTCGACGTCGTGGGCGGCATGATCATCGACCTTGGAGGCATCACCGCCGTGGAGGTCTTTGCCGGCTACCTGCAGCAGACCTACGTTTCCGGCCAGTTTTCAACAATCAGCACGCCGACCTTTGGCTTGACGGGCTATTGGAATCCAATACACGACCTGTGGGTGAAGCCGTTCATTCGCCGCACCGTCGATGATTCGGCCTTCACCGGATCGGCGGCCTATCTCAGCACCACGGGCGGGTTGGATGTGAACTACCATGTTCGTCCCAACGTTCGCCTCGACGCCCATGCCGACTATGCCATCGCCGACTACTCAGCCCTGAGCGCCGGTGGCAGCAATCAGTACGACCAGTACGTCACCTTGCGCGCCGGCGTGATGTATTTGCCGACCGCCAACTTCTTCGTCGGTCCGGTGTACCAGTTCATCACCCGCAACTCGAACCAGTTCAACGGCGACTACAACCAGAACGTCGTGATGCTGAGGCTGGGCGCAAGGCTATAGCGGCTAATCGTCGTGGCGGCGAGACTCGGGGAGATCTTCCCGCGCCAGCCTGCGGCCTTCTGTGATCAGCGTGGCAACATACAAGCCGATGTTTGTCGCGATCCACATCAGGCCGAACAGGTCAGGATAGGAAACGACCAGTCCCGCTGCCTGGAACGGCCAGGGCGGCAGGAAGTAGAACAGTACGTTGCCGATCACGAACAGGCAGCGAACCTCGGTCAGGCCCATGCCGCCGGTGGCCAGGTGGAACACGCCGGTTGCCTGTACCCGCAGCAGCCCTTGCACCGTCATCATCAGATAGGTTGCCAGTCCCAGCATGACGATCTCGGGCCTGATGTAGCCCGATGCGGCGAGGCCTAGGGCGAACAGAAGCTGGGAAATCACATCGATCGACTGATCGAGAAAGAACCCATAGCGCGGCCGCTCGACGCCTCTCTGACGGGCCACCCGCCCATCCAAGGAATCCCCGAACCAGTTCACCACCAGGGCAACATTCACGACCCACAGGGCCAAGGGATAGCGTGGTGTCAGCGCATAGCCCGCCATTGCCACGACGGCCGCAGCAAGGCCCACGGCGGTCAAGCCGTCCGGCGTGAGCCATCGCGGCACGCGGGGCGCCAACCAGTCGAGGGCGCGTTGCTCGGCGGCCGACAGCCAGCCACTGTTGGTGCGCGTAGCCGGCGGGGTAGCGTCCTGCGGCATCACTTGCGGGCCGTGTCAGTCGGTGGCGAGGCAACATGAAAGCGGGTGCCTCGGGCTCCCCGTCGACGGACGAACTCGGGAACGAGAAGGCTGAGGCGCGACAGCCAGAAGGGAACCAAAGGGAAACCGATCAGCGCCTTGTTGCGCCGAAACCCCTCGAGGATGTGCGTTGCAGCGTCGTCCGCGGAAATCTCGCCGGGCCGCGGACCGAGATGGATGTCGGCCATGGGCGTGGCGACGAAGCCGGGGCAGGCGGCCATGACCTGCACGCCATCGCCAGCAAGGGCATCGCGAAGCGCCAGCGCGTAGGACACCAGGGCGGCCTTGGAGGCCGAATAGGCCGGCGCATCGGCCAGCGGGACGAAGCCCGCAAGCGAAGACACGATGATGATGCCGCCGCTGCCCCGCCGCCGCATTGCCGGGAGCACGGCATGGACCGTATCCACGGCGGCAAGCAGGTTGATTTCCAGGACGCGCCGCGCCGTCTCGCCGGTTTCCGTGACCTGGTCGGCATGCCGACCGTCCAGGATGCCGGCGTTGGCGACGAGCAGGTCGATCGGGTGGTCGCGATCGAAGTCGTCGAGGAAGTCCTGCAACCGCGCGGTGTCGCGGATGTCGATGCTGGCGCTGCGGCAATGGGCGCCGGCCGCGGCGCACTCGGCTGCGACCGTCTCTAGCCGCTGCTGATTGCGGCCAATCAGGCCGAGCGCGCGGCCGGGACCGCTCAGCCGTCGCGCAAGCGTCGCGCCGATGCCGCTGGAAGCGCCTGTGATGACGATTGAATTGAAGTCCACGTGCGGTATCCGTCACTGCCAGCCGCGTGCTGGTCCGCACTTATCTCACGCCAACCAACCAGAGCGAAATCCAATCAGATCGAACCGCGCGCGGTTCGATCTGATTGGATTTGCGCGCACTGGCGATGCTTTTTGCAAGAGCACAATCCGCCCAGCTGATTCCAGCTGGGCGGATTGTGCTTTCGTGCGAAGACGCTAACGCTTGGTGACCAGGGAAACGAGCGGCGGGCCGTTGCGGACCTTGGACAGCTCCTCGACCACGGCATCGAGCACATCGTCGATCTGCTGGGCCGTATGCTGGCTGGTCAGGAAGAAACGCAACCGCGCCTGATTTTCAGCCACGCCCGGGAAGAAGGCCGGCACGATGTTGAAACCGCGTTCCAGTAGGCGTTCGGACAGGATCACGGCATGCGGTGAATTGCCGATCATGATCGGCACGACTGCCGCGCCGATGCTGAGGCCGGTATCGAGGCCGCGGGCCTTGGCGCTGCGCAGGAAGGTGCGGCCGTTTTCGCGCAACTTCGCCAGCCGCCAGGTCTCTTGCTGCATGATGTCGATGGCAGCATGTGCTGCCGCCGCCACCGGCGGCGACAGGCCGACGCTGAACACGAATCCGGGCGTCGTGTCCCTCAGTATGTCGATCAGGGGACGGCAGCCGGCGATGTAGCCGCCCATGGCGGCAAGCGACTTGCTGAGCGTGCCCATCCAGATGTCGACGTCGGTTGGGTCGACCCCTTGCTCTTCGGCGATGCCCCGGCCTGTCGCGCCGAGCACGCCGATCGAATGCGCCTCGTCGACCATCAACCATGCGTCGTAGCGCCGTTTGAGCTTGATCAGGGCGGCAAGGTTGGGCGCGTCGCCGTCCATGCCATAGAGCCCCTCGACGACCACAAGCGCGCGCCGGTGCCGGGCGCGGTTGAGGCGAAGCGCGCGCTCCAGCGCCTCGAGATCACCGTGCGGGCAAAGGATCCGCTTGGCGCCCGAGAGCCGCGCACCTTCCATGATGCTGTTGTGCACCACGGCGTCGCCGATGATCAGATCCTCCGGCCCGAGCAGCGCACCGATAACGGAGACATTGGTGGCATGGCCGCTGACGAAGGCCACGGCGTCCTCGGTGCCGTGCAGCTTTGCCAATGCGGCATCGAGATCGCGATGGATCTGGCGTTCGCCGCCGGACAACCGGCTACCTGATACCGACGTGCCGAAGTCCTGGATTGCCGTCTTGGCGGCGTTGGCGACGCCCTCATGGCCATTAAGGCCAAGATAGTCGTACGACGAGAAATTTACGATGGTGCGTCCAGCGATCGAGGTCGTGGCGCCGGCTCGTCCTTCGTGCAGGCGGTAGAACGGGGTGGCGATGCCGCTGATGTCGCTGACCGCCCGCTTGATCTTCAGGATCTCATACTCGGGAAGCCTGTCGAACCGCGTTTCCGAGCTGTGTGAGGGAAAGGACGGCCGACCGGTCGCGCGGCTCGGATGAGCCACGACATCCTGGGGCTTGCGCAGGACATGGCGCACCTTGTCGACCGTCTCCTGCGCGCCGGTGCGATTGTAGGGGCTCATCTTGGGCCCTCCAGTTCACGGACTTTCTCGAGCACGGCGGCGACGGCGGCGTGCTGTTCATCGATGGTCGTGGCCTCGGCTTCGGCGGCCGCATGGCTGGCCGTCAGCGCCATCAGGGTACCGGCCAGCGGCGTCACCTGCTTTTCGCCGGTGATCAGCGGCAGGACGCGACGCGCGACATCCATCGGTGTGATGCCGCTCGAGATCGACATCATCGGCAGGTCGATTCCCAGCGATCCTTCGACCGTGTTGCGCAGCTCGAGCATCATCAGGGAATCCATGCCGATCTCGGCCAGCGGGCGGTGGCGGTCGATCTCCTTCGGCGGGAGGCGCAGCACGCGCGCGATCTCCTCGACGACGATGTCGACCAGGGCGTCGATCGCCTCGTCGGGCGGCAGGGCAAGCAGACGCTCGACGATGGCGGCGCCGTCGACGGCATGCCGGGTTCCCGAGGACGCCCCGATGGCGCCAAAGGTCGGCGTCCGCACCGCCGCCAGCTCGCGCTTGGCCATGGCCCAGTCGATGCGGGCGATGGCGCAGCCGGCCGTCGTCTGGCGACCCTGGCTGTCGTGGATCCAGTCGAGGCCGTCGAGCGCGGTCTGCGCGGTGATCAGGCTCGAGGAGAACCGTTTCTTGAGATTGACGTCGGCGGCGATGTTTCGCGACAAGTAGCCCGCATCCTCGATGCCGCCCCAGGCAACCGCGAGCGCAGGCACGCCCTGCGCCTGAAGCCGGCGCGCCAGGCCTTCTAGGAAGCCGTTGGCGGCCACGTAGTTGAACTGGCCCGGATTGCCGAACAGCGTCGTGGCCGACGAAAAGAACAGCAGATAGTCGAGTTCAAGGCCGGCGACGGCCTGCTCGAGATTGAGCGCGCCCTGAACCTTGGGCCGCATCACCGTCTCCATCGCCGCGGCATCGATGCCTTCGATCAGACGATCGTCGAGGACCATCGCGGCGTGGACGATGCCCTTGATCGGCCCTTGCGCCGCGATGCGCTGCAGGAAGCGCGACAGCGCCGGGGCGTCGGCGACATCGACACGCTCGAGCGACACCTCGACGCCACAGCTGCGCAGATTCTCGACCTTGGGCAGATCGGCTTCCGAGAGCTGGGCACCGCGGCTGGCCAGCACCAGGCGCGTCGCGCCACGCTCGGCCAGCCACACCGCCGTCGACAGACCGAAACCGCTGGTGCCGCCAATGACGACATGCAGGGCATCAGGGGCGACGGGGAACTTGCCGCCGGCCGTGCTCAGGGCCGTGGTGCGGTCGGCCGCCTTCACCACGATCTTGCCGATGTGACCGGCACGCTGCATGAGGCGGAAGGCGTCGGCGACATGGCCGGGATCGAACACGCGGTGCGGCAAGGGAGCAAGCTCGCCCGCGGCGAACAGCTCGATCACCTCGCCGAACAGCTGGCGCGCCAGATCGCGGTGTTCGCCGATCAGCTGGTCGACGTCGACGCCGAAGTAGGAAAGATTGCGTCGCAGCGGCCGCAGGCCGAGATGGGTGTTGGCGTAGAAGTCGCGCTTGCCCAGTTCGATGAAGCGCCCGAACGGTCGCAGGCAATCCATCGACCGCGCCATCGCCTGACCGGCCAGAGAATTCAGCACGATGTCGACGCCCTTGCCGGCGGTGTACTCGGCGATCTCATCGGCGAAGGACAGGCTGCGCGAGTTGGAGACGAAGTCGACGCCCAGGCTGCGCAGGAAGGCCCGTTTCTCGTCGCTGCCGGCGGTAGAGATGATCCGGGCGCCGCGCTGCCGGGCGATCTGGATGGCGGCAAGGCCGACGGCGCCCGCGCCACCGTGGATCAGCACCGTTTCGCCGGCGCGGATGTGGGCCAGGTGAACCAGCGAATAGTAGGCGGTGAGGAACGCCACCGGTATCGAGCACGCCGCTTCGAAGGACATGCCGGCCGGTAGCGGACTGACGGCAAATGCCGGGGCGACGACGTGGCTCGCGAAGGCGTGCGACGCAAAGGCCACCACGCGATCGCCGGGCGTGAAGGCATCGACCTCTGCGCCGCAGCGAATAACGGTCCCGGCGCACTCCATGCCGAGCCCGGGTCCCGAATAGCCGTCTTCCAGCGCTTCCTCGGGCAGCAGCCGCAGATTCCACATGACGTCGCGGAAGTTGAGGCCGGTCGCCCGGACGGCGATCTCGATCTCGTCCGGCCCGGGCTCGCGGCGCGGCTCGGCCGCCCATGCCAGGCCATTGCGGCCGTGGCTCTGGCGGCTTGCCAGGACGATGGAAGTCTCGGCAGTCGCGGGCTGGCCCGGGCTGCCATCGTGGACGCCGCGCTGAACCCGGAAGACGTGGCGATGCCCGTCGCTCACGAAGATCTCGTGCTCCCCGTCGGGAGCCAGGAACTCTTCGGCCAAGTTTTCGACGATAGCGGCCTCCGGCAGTCCCGCCAGCCCCAGGCAGCGGATCTGCAGCCCGGCATATTCGTTCTGCGCCACCCGCATTGCCGAGGTGACCGCGCACCACATTGGCAGGTTGAGCGGCGACACGTCGCGCAAGTCTTCACCGAAATCCATGACGACCCAGAGACGCGCGGGTTCCGCCGCAAGCTTGCGGCAGCGCTCGGCCAGCCGAGCCAGGTGGCCGGCCAGGGCATTGGACGCTTCGAACTGGGATGAGGGGACATCGATCAGCCACACGATGTCCGTCGCCGCCACGGCGCCGCCGTCGCCATTCGCTGCGGTCTTGTGCTCGCCAAGGCGGTCGCGCAGTCGCCCGGCGATTGTATGGGACGCGGCTGCGTCACCTTCCCAGGCGAAAATCGCCGCGTCGTCGGTCGGCAGCTTGGCCGGCATGGCGTGCTGTGCGGCGAGGCCGCGGACGACCACACCGATCCGCGCATCGCCGAGGACCGGCGTCGCAGACACGTCTTCGAAGCCGGCAACCTCGAATTCGTCGATCCACTCCTGGCCGGTCAGCAGCGCGCCGACCGGGAATTCGGCGTTTGCCGATCTCGCCCACCATTTCGAGCGGGTGCCCCGGATGACGTCCCAGAAGACGTTGGGCGCCGGCTCGGCCGCCAGGACGGCGGCGCCCGGCCGCAGGATGCGGGCGACATGGACAAGGCCGCCCGTCATTGCCGCAATCTCGCTGAGACCATCGATTGCGCAGGCGATGTCCATGCTGCCGGTGGCAATCGCCTCGACATCGGCCCAGGGAACGCAGCGCGCGCGCGGATAGTCGTCGGCCAGCAGCAGGCGCGCCTGCTCCAGCCTGTCCGTGTCCAGATCGGCGATGGTGATCTCGAGGTTGGCGAACTTCTCGACGAGATCGATCGCGGCATCGACGTGCTGCGCGCCGATCATGAACAGGCGCACCAGCCGGTCGTTGCCGCCGCGGGCGATCGCGCTTTCGACATCGACGAGAACGGCGTCACGCAACAGGACCGATTGGCTGGAACTCGCGGCAAGCTGGCGCCAATGCGCCGTATTGAGATCGGCCGGCGTTTCCGGATCGCCGGCTACGATGCGCTCGAGCAGCTCTTCGATACGGGCCAGGCTGGCAGCTTCGGCGGCCATGGTCGGATGACGCAAGGCGAGCGAGCTCACGATCGAGGCGACGTCCGGCAGCTCACAGGTGCTCGCAAGGGTCCTCGCGCCATCGGAGTCGACGGCGAGGCCGCGATACTCCAGGTGCCAGAGCAGCGCCGAGCGCAGGAACGTCGCCCAATCCGGCGGTGCCGGCTCGCCCTCGCTTGCCGTTCGAGGGGTGGCCTGCTCGGTTCCTTGCGCGGCAAAGGCCTTCCATGTGGCGCAGAGGCAGCCTGCCTCCAGAAGCAGCAGGGCCTCGCCGAACGTGTTCTTCTCGTCGCTCGACGTTGCGCCCGTGCTTGACATGCAGGCGACGGCCGACCGTTCGCCGGCTCGGTCGAGGCGCCAGGTCGTCATGTGATAGGTGAGCGACTGGGCATTCGGTGCCGTATCGGCCGGCGCATCGACAAGCCGGGCGCTCTCGACGGTGAGGATTAGCTTGCCGTCGGCGTCGTACAGTTCGATGTCGATCAGCAGCGATGTCGGCGACTGGCGAAGCGTGCGCGCGACGGCGACGGCTGCTGCCTTGCCGGGAGCAAAGGCCCGCACGCAACCGAAGCGGATCGGCAGGTACGGTTTCATCGGCATATCGGCGACGCCTGCCTCTTCCGACGCGAACAGGGCATGAAACGCCGAGTCGAAAGCCGTCAGGTCGATGACATACGACTCCATCGTCTCGGCCGCCGGCGGGTTGAGGCTGGCGATCGCGCGTTTGGGGTGCGGGAAGTCAACGTGGCGCGCCCGCTGGAAGGTCGGCCCATAGTCGAAGCCGAGCGCCCGCGCGCTTTCGTAGACCTTGGGCTTGACGACGGAGACGGTACCCGGAGCTACCTGCGGGACCGACGTCATTCTGCTGGCGATGGGAGACCGACCGACCACGCCGCGCGCGTGGAGGGTCCAGTCGTGCACGCCGCCGCGCGCGCGCGACAGGAACTCTGCGACCCCTGTCTCGGGCGAAAGCCGCAGCAGGGTCTCGAATGAGGCGCGCCCGTCGAATACCAGCGGCCGCACGATGTCGAAATCGCGCAGCTCCAGAGCGGCACCAGGATGGACAGCGCGCGCCGCCGCCAGCATCACCTCCGCATAGGCGGTGGCCGGAAAGACCGGCATGCCGGCGACCTTGTGGTCCTGGAGCCAAGTGAACAGGACAGGATCGATGGTCGAGAACCATTCGAAGCAGTCGAGGCGATGCCGGCGCCCCAGCAGCGGATGCTCGGCGGGCGACATGACGGTCGTCGACTCGATCGTCGGCCGTGCGATGAAGGGCGTGTGCTGCCATGGATAGAGGGGCAGGATCACGGCCGATGCCGGCGGCGGCCCGAAGAAGCGCTGCAGGTCGACGTTGCCTCCGGCGAGCAGGACCTTGGCGGCGGCGCGTTCGATCGGATCGCCGGCCGCCTGGCCGTCGGTCTCGTTCATCGTCTCGATGATCGCACCACGGACACCGGCTTCGCGCTGGATGTCGCGGACGTAGCTCGTGAGGATGGGCTTTGGTCCGACCTCGACGAAGATCTTGAATCCGTCCTCCAGCAGGCGCGACAACGCCGCCTCGAACCGTACCGGCTCGCGGACATTGTGCCACCAGTGTTCGGCGCCCAGCATTTCGGCGGTGGCGGCCTCGCCCGTCACCGACGAGATCATCTTGCGGCGCAGCGCCAGGGGCTTCAGGCCGCCGAGTTCGCGCAGCAGCGGCGCACGAACGGGTTCAATGAGCGTGCTGTGGAAGGGATAGTCGATGTCGAGACGACGCGCGCTGACGCGCACGCGGCCGGCGGCCGCCAGGACGCGCTCGATCTCCTGCCCGGGGCCGGAGATCGTGACGCTGCGCCAGCTGTTGATGGCGGCCACGTCGACGCCCGGTGCATTGACGGCCTTCAGGAACCGCCTTGTCTCGCGCTCGCTCATCATCAGCGCCGCCATGCCACCCGTGCCGTGCGTGGCTTCCTGATGGCGGCTGCGCGCGATGACGATGTCAATGGCCTGGTCGAGGCTGAGCCCACCCGCCGCCCACGCGGCGGTAATCTCGCCGACGCTGTGGCCCAGCGTCGCCGTCGGCGTGACGCCGGCCTCCTCGAGCGCGCGAACGACTGCGACCTGCAAGGCCAGCAGCAGGGGCTGGGAGTAGGACGCCCGGCGGATCTGCTCTGCCAGATTTTCGGCGAACAGCAGATCGACGATCGACCAGTCCTGCACCTTGGCGAAGTGGCTGTCGATCTCCTGCAGGGCTTCGCGGAAGTGAGCATTGTCCTTCCACGCATCGCGTCCCATGCCGACCCACTGCGCGCCGTTGCCGGAGAACAGGAACGCCACCGGCAAGGCATTGCCCAGCGCCTGGCCAGTCATCACCGCAGCGTCCTTTTCGCCGGCAGCGAAGCGTTGGGTACGTAGGCGGATCTCGTCGGTCGTCCCGCCGCGGATCAGCGCGCGATGAGGCAGCAAATCCCGCTGGTGCGCACACGCGGCGATGAACTCCGGCACCGCCCGCGATGCGTCGGGCCAGTGCTGGTCGGTTGCTTTCGCCAGCGCCGGCAGCGCCTCAGAACTGTACGCCGTCAAAAGCAGGGGCGGCGCCAGCACGTCGGTGCGCAAATAGACGACCTGGCCGCTGGCGACGTTGCTGCGCAGGATGGCATGCGCGTTGGTGCCACCGAAGCCGAACGAATTGATGCCGGCAAGCCCGGCGCCTCGCCGCTCTGCCGGGCGCCAATTGCGGTCCACGACCCGGAGATTGAGCTCGTCGAACGGGATATTGGGGCTGGGCGATTGCTGATGCAGCGTCGCCGGCACCATGCCGTGCTTCAGCGCCATGACGGACTTCAGGAGCCCGGCGAGGCCCGATACCGGCTCGAGATGGCCGATGTTCGATTTGATCGACCCGATCGGCAAGGGCTGCGCGCGCCGCTGTGCCAGGCCCTTGCCGAGGGCATCGGCTTCGATCGGATCGCCAACCGGCGTGCCCGTGCCATGTGCCTCGACGAACAGCAGATCCGCCGGATCGACGGAGAAATCGTCGTAGACGCGTTCGACCAGCCGGCGTTGCGATTCGGCGGAAGGCAGCGACAGGCCGGTGGTCCGGCCGTCCTGGTTCATGCCCGATCCGACGATCACGCCATGGATGTGGTTGCGCGCCTTGTTGGCCGCCGCCATCGAGCGCAGGACCACCACGATGGTGCCCTCGGCACGAACGTAGCCGTCCGCAGCGGCGTCGAACGGCCGGCATAGACCCGTCGGTGACAGCATGGTGGCGCGCGAGAAGCCGACGTATGAGAACGGCGAGAGCAGCAGATTGACGCCGCCGACGATCGCCGTGTCGATGGTCCCGTGGCGGATCGCCTCGGCCGCGAGATGGACGGCCACCATCGACGACGAGCACGCTGTGTCGATGGCGAGGCTGGGGCCGCGCAGATCCATGGCATAGGAAATGCGGTTGGCCATGATGCTGAGGGAGTTGCCCGTCATCATGTGCACATCGGCCATCGATGGATCGGCGAAGAATCTCGCGGCGTAGTCGACGGACGAGGCGCCGACATAAACGCCGGTCTCGCCGCCAGCCAGGCTCGACGGACGGATGCCTGCATGGGCGAGCGCATCGTGCGAGACTTCGAGCAGGTGGCGATGCTGGGGATCGACCTGCTCGGCCTCGCGTGGGCTCATGCCGAAGGCGGCGGCATCGAAGCCCCAGACATCGTCGATGATGCCGGCCGCGAAGGTGTAGCTGCGGCCCGGTTGATCGGCGCTGGGATGATAGAAGGGGGCGGTGGGAAATCGCTCGGGGTTGATCCACGACACAGCGCAATGGTTGTTGCGTAGAAGCTGCCACAACTCATCGCTGTTGCGTGCTCCAGGCACGCGACACGCGTAGCCGACAATGGCTATTTCGCCTTTTACTTGCATACGCCGCGTCTCTTCCCAAACACAAGTGACGCCAATCTCCGGTCGTGCACCGCCTCTCCGCGAACAATCGTACGCCATGACGCGTCACGCGCTATGCACCGCCGGCTGTACAAGCCATCCCGACCAGGGGCCTACACAAAGACTTTATGGACGTGCGGTATTAAGGTGCAAAGACATTTCGGCGCTTTCGCGGCCTAATTTCAAAAGGACTGCAAAATGCCGGGTTAAAACGAGCGCTTGGTGAGGTAAGCATGGAAGTTGGCGTTGGCAATATTTTCTGGAAAATCAGTGAGATATCGAATAGTGTTCAGATGTGTCGCGAAGTCTGCAACAATGGCGGCGCGCGCCAGCCTCGGGTGCAGGGGAGTGATCAAGCAGTCATGAGTGCAACTGGTGGCTTTGGCGAAAGCGTGGGCCGTTGGATGGCCGCGGCAGCGTTTTGCCTCTGCTTGGCCGGTTGCGACCTCCTGCCCAGCGATGGGCCCAACGCCAACGGAATGCTGGCCCATGCGTCCGAAAACAAAAAGGCTGATCCCGCATCAGTGATGCGGTTTGCCCTGGTAACCGTGGATTCGCGAATCGCCCGGGATGCCGAACAGTACTATCAACCGGTGATACCCACCGTGCCCGCTGTTTTTCAACGGCCAGGAGCGTTCGGGCGGGCCGGCGTCGGCGACGTCCTGCAGGTGACTATTTGGGAAGCTAGCGACACAGGTGTGTTCGCCGGCAAGGATCGCAAGGCGTCGGATGTCACGGTCCGTGTCGACGTCGATGGAACGATCGCCTTGCCCTATGCGGGTCGCTTCATGGCCAGCGGCAAGAGAGTGTCCGACATCGAGAAAGACATCGTCTCTCGACTTGAAGGCAAGGCCGTTGACCCCCAGGCGACCGTGATGGTCGTCCAGAACGTTAGCAGCTCGGCGTCGGTTCAAGGCGACGTCAACAAGCCCGGGCCGTACCCGCTGGATCGATCTGACCAGCGCGTGCTCGACATGATCGCCTTGGCCGGCGGCACGAAATATCCGCCGTATGAGACATCCCTGCGACTGACTCGCGGGCGGTCGACCATGTCGATCCAGATGCAGGAGCTCGTCGATCGACCTGAGATCTTCAATGTGTCGGTCGCTGCCGGCGATGCGTTGCTCCTGGTTCGCAAGCCGCAGAAGTTCGTAGCATTTGGCGCCGTTCAGCAGCCCGGCGAACAGATTTTTCGCAGGTTGCCGCTCAATATGACCGACGCCTTGGGCCAGACGATCGGCCTCGAAGCGTCACGGGCCGACGCCAAGGGGGTCTACCTTTTCCGCCGCGAACCGGTCGCTCTGGCGCGCCGCTACGGCGTCCAGCTTCTGGCCGAGGATCGGGAAACGGTGCCGATCGTCTACCAGCTGAACCTCAAGGATCCGCAATCGTTCTTTGCCATGAACGCCTTTCCGGTCCGGCCTGGGGATATCCTGTTCGTGTCACAGGCGCCCTTGGCGGATGCTGCGAAGTTCTTCCAGATCCTGTCCGGTGCGACGGCAACTGTGGCCATACCGCGGACCCTCGGAGGCAATTTCCCCAGCGGCAACTAGAAGTGCAAAGATGTTGCTCCCGCGCAACACGACTGCAAAAAATGCGCGCACGGAAAAGATGGGCACCGACGATGGGTTGTCGTCGGTGTATCTTGCACGCGCTGATTTATCGGGAAAATTTGGTTTGGGGAGAGTTCCGTGAAGCAAGCTAAGTATCTGCTGGCCGCTGCAGCGATCTTTGCAGGGCCGATGGCGGCTGTTGCCCAGAGCCCAGACGGCGCGCCCAATTTCTGGTCCCAGGAAGGGTTCTATCTCGGCTTCGGCGCCGGTGCGAATTGGAACCTCGGTGGTCTCAATAGCAACGGCGGCGGCATCACCTCGGGGACGGGTTTCACCATCGGCGGTGCGATCGGCTACGACTTCATCGGTTGGCGTCCGCAGTTGGAGGTCGGCTATTCGTGGCTTCCCGTGAATGTCAACATTCCGGGCACGGCGATCACCAACAAGGTGGGGCAGCTCACGACGCTGGCGGCCATCTACTATGACTTCATGCCGCAATCGGTATGGACGCCCTATGCCGGCGTCGGTGCGGGTCTGGGCTTCGTTGACAGCAACAGTTCCCTTGGCGCCACGGTATTCGCTTACTCGGCGGCCGTAGGCATTGGCTACAACGTCAACCCGATGTTCCGCCTCCAGGTCGAGGGGCGCTACCTCGGTACGACGGGGGTCTCGGTCAACGTGCCGGGTGTCGGCACCGTGACCGGTCCGAACCAGAACTTCGGCGTTGGTGCGGGCGTGCTGATCAAGTTTGCAGCCGCGGCGGCGCCGCCGCCTCCGCCGCCGCCGGTCGTTGCGCCGCCATCGTTCATGGTGTTCTTCGACTGGGACCGCTCCAACCTGAGCCAGCAGGCGCTGAACACGATCCGCCAGGCAGCTGCTGCGTTCAAAAGCAAGGGCAACGCGCGCATCACGGCGACCGGCCACACCGACACGTCGGGCCCGGAAGCCTACAACATGGCGCTGTCGCTGCGTCGCGCGAACGCCGTGAAGGACGCCCTGGTGCGTGAAGGCGTGCCGGCACAGGCGATCACGGTCATCGGCCGCGGCGAGGCGGGCCTCCTGGTCCAGACCGCCGACGGCGTGCGCGAGCCGCAGAATCGTCGCGTCGAGATCGTCATTCAGTAACGACAACATCGCGTTGATTGACAAGGGCGGCCGCAAAAAAAAAGGCCGCCCTTCGTCTTTGTGGGAGCCGATTGCGCCAGTCGGACGTCCATCAACCTGTAACGGCAATTAGCTTTGACACTCAATTTCTAGCCTCGTACAAGCGGCTTTGCCGGGAGGAGTTTGGCGTTCCGGTATGCGTCGAGTAAAAAGGGGCAGGGAATGCACGACGAGGTGAGGGCTCTCGCGCGCAACCAACACAACGGAACGCCGCCGGAGCCGGTAGCTTCGATAGTCGCTCGTTTCCGCGCCCATCAGGCGACTGTCGGCATCATGGGTCTCGGCTATGTCGGCTTGCCGCTCGCCTGCACCATCGCGAGAAAAGGCTTCTCTGTACTGGGCTTCGACATCGACGCGAGCAAGGTCGATCAGATCAATGCCGGTACCTCCTATATTGGTCATATTGCCAGCGATGAGATCGCCGACATGCGCAAGGCCGGCCGCTTCGCGGCGACCTGCGATTTTTCGCGCCTGGGCGAAGTCGACGCCATCATCCTCTGCGTGCCGACGCCATTGACCAGGCATCGCGAGCCCGATCTGACCTACGTGACGCAGACGACCGAATCGATTGCGCCGTACCTGCGGCGTGGCCAGCTGGTCGTTCTCGAATCGACGACATATCCTGGCACGACGCGCGACGTGCTGCGGCCGATCCTCGAGCGCGGCGGCTTGCGCTCGGGGCGTGATTTCTTTCTTGCTTACTCGCCGGAGCGCGAAGATCCGGGCAACGCCCAGTTCTCGACGGCCGCCATTCCGAAAGTTGTCGGCGGCGAGGGTCCCGAGGCGCTGCAGCTCGCCTGCGCCCTCTACGACGAGGTTGTTTCGCGGACCGTGCCGGTAACGTCGCTGGAAGCGGCCGAAGCGGTGAAGCTCACCGAGAACATCTTCCGCTCGGTCAATATCGCCCTCGCGAACGAACTCAAGACGGTTTACGAGGCGATGGGTATCGATGTCTGGGAAGTCATCGAGGCGGCCAAGAGCAAGCCGTTCGGCTATATGCCATTCTATCCTGGGCCGGGGCTGGGCGGCCATTGCATCCCGATCGATCCGTTCTACCTCACCTGGAAGGCACGCGAGTACGGGGTTGTTACTCGCTTCATCGAGCTGGCGGGTGAGATCAACACCGCCATGCCGCAGCGCGTGGTGGATCGCACGATCGAGGCCCTCAACGAGCGGCAGCGCAAGGCATCCAAGGGTGCGCGCGTCCTGGTCGTCGGCATTGCCTACAAGAAGAACGTCGACGACACGCGCGAAAGCCCGGCCTTTAAGATCATTGAGTTGCTCGAAAAACGTGGGGCAGAAGTCTCCTACTATGATCCCATTGTGGCTGAGATACCGCCCAGCCGGGAGCACGCCGAATTCACTGGCAGGCGATCGGTTTCCTTCGGTGAGTCGTCTATTTCAGCCTTTGACGCTGTCGTGATCTGCACCGATCACGATTCCATTGACTATGCCAAGCTCGTAGAATGGTCGCCTCTGGTCATCGATACGCGAAATGCCTGCGCCCGGGGCGGTGTGAGCGGCGAACATATCGTCAAAGCGTGAATAGCCCTGTGCTACTCTAATGGTCTAAACCACTACCGAATGTGGCGTGACTCGTCGGTAGAGGTTCGCGGCTGATGCGCTACTTAATAACAGGGACTGCCGGCTTCATCGGATTTCATCTCGCCAAGCGCCTCCTTGAGCAGGGAGACGAAGTGGCGGGCATCGATGGGATGACGCCGTACTATGATGTCAAGCTCAAGGCGGATCGCCACGCCGAGCTCGCGCAGCTCGGTCGCTTCCAACCCCATCGTTGCATGCTGGAGGACGTCACGGGCCTTGCCTTCGTGGCGAAGTCGTTCCGGCCAGATATCGTTATCCACTTGGCCGCTCAGGCAGGCGTCCGGTATAGCCTTGAAAATCCGCGTGCTTACATCGAATCCAACATTCTCGGCAGCTTCAATATTCTGGAGCTGTGTCGCGAGTTGAAGCCCAAGCATCTCCTAATCGCTTCAACCAGCTCCGTCTACGGCATGAGCACATCCTTCCCACTTCGGGAGACCACTTCATCGGACCATCCGCTGACCATCTATGCTTCGACGAAAAAGGCTGTCGAGACTCTCGCTCACAGCAATGCGCATCTTTGGGGGGTCCCCACGACCATCATGCGCTTCTTCAGCGTCTATGGTCCATGGGGCCGTCCCGACATGGCGCCCTTCAAGTTCACGCAGAACATTCTGGCTGGCCGACCGATCGACATCTACAACCGCGGCCAGATGGAGCGGGATTTTACCTACGTCGGCGATGTCGTCGAGTCGGTCGTCCGATTGGTGGATTGTATCCCCGATGTCGATGAACGTGATACAACGATTGCCCCTTCGAGCCAGGTTGCTCCTTATCGCGTTGTCAACGTGGGCGGCGCCAATCCGGTTGGCCTCTTGCATCTTGTCGAAGAGATAGAGCGGTCACTCGGGATGACGGCCAAGCGTAACTATATGGATATGCAGCCCGGTGATGTCGTCAGAACCGAGGCTTCCGCCGAACTTCTCGAGAGGCTTATTGGTTATCGACCTTCGACCCCGGTGTCGGTGGGCGTTCGCGAGTTTGTCCGCTGGTATCGCTCCTACTATCGGGCCTAACAGCTGCCACTACGGGCATGAAACGCGACCCAGATGAAGCGCGCCTTTCCACGGTCCCGCCTTCTTCCCGGTTTACGCTGGTGCCGGCCCGATATTTTGAGTTCAGTGGGTCTCGATCCGGCTAGCGATCCCCTGGCCGAGGTCTTCAGGCCCGCCCCGCTCGGACGTGTGGTCAAGCGGCGACCATCGCGAGAGGTGCGAGCACAGGCGCATGCCATCCGAGACGCTGTGCGGGCTGCCGATTGTCGGAATGCCACCGTCGACCAGTTGCTGCCCCTTGTTCGTGAATACCCTCAAAGCGAGGAACTTCAAAAGATTGTCGCGCGACTCCTGACCGAGTTGAATGACGAGCGGGCGCTCGAGGCATGGCTCGGCATCAGCATGCGATTCCCTGCATCGATGGATGCATTCCGCAATCTGGTCGATCTCGTGCTGCGGAGTAAAGGCAAGGCCGCGGTCCGCACGATTGTGCGCGCTCGCTTTCCGCGCATGCCTGCCCGCCTTGATCAGCTCCTCGCCTATGCCGAGGCGTGTGATGCGATTGGACAGACCGATGACAGTGGAGCTGCCTTTGGACTTGTGGCCCGCGCGTTTTCGAAGCGAAAGGAGGCCTGGCTGCTTTTCGCAGCATGGCTAGAAGAAGAGATCGGCATGCACAGGTCAGTCGTCACCCTGCTGCGACGCATCGCGGCGGGAGCCTGGTTGGGGCCGCCACTTCTTCAAGAGGATAAGCGCTTGCATGCTGTAATCAGCGACTTTGAGCATGTCGATGCCGTCGCCCTGAACGGAAGCTCGCTTGCGTCGGTAAGGGTACTTGAAGCTCTCTTTGATCGCATTTTGGACGACCGTCGCAGGGCCTTGTCGGCGCCTGCGCCCACCTCCGGCAAGCTCGTACTGCTCACTGGCTCTTTGGGGGCAGGGGGGGCCGAAAGACAGTTTGTCACCACGGCTGTCGGCTTAAGGGCCATGAGCTTGCAGCAGCGGACGCTGCCGGATGGCTTGGTGCTGGACGAGGTACACGTGGTCGCGAGATCCCTAGTCGATCGGGAAGATGGATCATTCTACGTTGCTGATCTTCAGCGTGCCGGGATCCAGGTTGAATCGTACAGAGAATGGCCTGATTTTGGCGGTGATCTCGCGAGCTCGGTTGCGCGGCCCACGCTTCGCGCTCTTGGTTTTCTCCCTTGGTCTACGGCGGAAGCCGTCATTAAGCTGAGCGATCGGCTGAAGGAGATGAAGCCCGCGGTCGTTCACATTTGGCAGGATGGTCTTGTCTATGCGGCGGGACTTGCGGCTCTCCTTGCAGGAGTTCCGCGCATTGTCTTGAGCGGGCGATCGACACCGCCCCCAGATCGCCGCGAGAATTATCTTGTCGAGTACGACGTAATCTACAAGTCGCTGCTGCAAGCGCCCGGCGTTGTGCTTTCGGTCAACTCGCGCCACGCGGCGGGGCGGTATGCCAACTGGCTAGATATTGACGAAAGAGCTATTGTGGTTATGCCGAATGGCGTTGCGCCGCTGTCGATCGAAGCTGGCAGCGCGTCACCTGCGATGTTCAGTACGTTTGAAGCACGGACCGGGCAAGGCGCGATGACTATTGGCTCCGTCATGCGCCTGGATGAGGTCAAACGCCCTCTCTTGTGGGTGGATGCCGCTGCTGCAATCCTCGTCCGGGTTCCAACTATGCGCTTCATCGTGGTTGGCGATGGGCCGTATCGAAAGAGAATGCTCAGACGTGCGACAAAGCTCGGCGTTGCCTCGCGATGTCTCTTTGTCGGGCGAACGGCGGACGTTGGCTATTGGCTTTCGAAGATGGATCTTCTCATGCTTTTGTCGGAGCACGAGGGCCTGCCGAACGCCCTGATCGAAGCGCAGCTCGCTGGCGTCCCCGTCATCGCGTCCGCGGCCGGCGGCACCGCAGAGACGGTCATTCCAGGGAAAACGGGGCTCGTTACCAGCGTAAAGGCCACTCCCGATGAAATCGCGAACAAAATCGCCGCACTGGCCGGGGAGCCAGATCGGCTCAAGAATATGGCGAGCGAGGCGAGGACCTGGGCTATGCAGGCGTTTCCAATTCCGCGCATGTTGTCGAATACGCTCAATCTCTATGCTGCAGCCGGCGTTACATCAGAGCCACACGTAACGCGAGGAGAGAGCTGACATGAATAGCTCTCGCACCACCATGCACTCTCAAACACGAAAGGCTTGGGCGGACGCTATTCGATTGCAGTTTCGCGTCATTGCAGCCCTTGTTCGGCGCGAGACTCGCGCACATTTCGGAGAAAGTCGGCTTGGCTACCTGTGGGCAATCATCGAGCCGATGCTTCATTTGATCGTGCTCGGCCTGCTCTTCAGCTACGTCTTGAAGCGACACAGTCCTCTGGGTGGCAGCATGATCATGTTCATGCTGACCGGGCTGATGACGTATTTCTTGTTCTACAAGCTTGCGGCGTATGTAGCCGGTGCGGTGGCCGGAAACCGCTCTTTGCTGAATCTCCCGCCGATCAAGCCACTTGATGTCATGATTTCCCGGGCGATTTTAGAAGCGGCGACCTACCTGTTCGTTGGGTTCCTGATGTTTTTGGGCCTTGTCTTGGCAGGACATGGCGAGGCTATCCCGCGTCACCCGTTGAGCTTGGCAGCAGCCATTGCCGTCACGATCGCCTTCGGCTTCGGGGTGGGTACCATCAACGCAATCATTCAAGTGTTCGTAACCAACTGGTCGACGATTTTCGGTTTCCTGTTGAGTCCCTTGTTCCTCTTGTCTGGACTCTGGTTTCTCCCCGAGAGCGTCCCTCCGCCTTTTCGCGGCTATCTTTTGTACAACCCACTGATGCATTGTATCATGTGGGTCCGAAGCGGCTACTATCGTAACTACGATCCACCCGATTTGGACCGCGGTTACGCCGTCCTCTCAAGTGCTTTGACTGTCGCTATCGGGCTGATGCTGCTGCGGGCCACGCGCCGCAAGTTATTGGAACCGACATGATCGTGTTCGAGAATGTGCATAAGAGCTATCCGACACGGCTCGGACGAAAGGTCGTTCTCGATTCGGTAAATCTCGTATTGGATACTACGAAGAACATTGGAATTCTGGGCCTGAACGGGGCGGGTAAGTCGACCTTGCTGCGACTGATCAGCGGCACCGAGTTTCCGGAACGCGGCCGAATCCGGCGGGGTGTCAGCATCTCGTTCCCGTTGGGATACTCTGGGTGCTTTGCTGGCAACATGACCGGCCGGGAAAATGCCGCATTTCTTGCGCGAGTGTATGGCTTTGACGTTGCGCAGGTGGTTGATTTCGTCGAGTCGTTCGCTGATCTAGGGGAGTACTTCGATGAGCCCTTCAAGACCTATTCGAGCGGTATGGGGTCGAGGTTGGCTTTCGGGGCAAGCATCGCCTTGGAATTCGATGTCTATCTGATCGACGAGGCGCTGAGTGCGGGCGACGCCCGCTTTGCGGCACGCTGCCAGGCCGCCTTTCAGCAGCGGCTTGTCAATAGTCGGGTGATCATGGTGTCGCATCAGACGGAGACTTTGTTGACCTACTGTGACGTTGGCGCGACCCTTCATAAGGGCAAGTTGACCTACTATGACGATATCAAGCAGGCGGTGGCATGCTACAATGATATCGTGAACGAACCGATGCTGACGAACTGAACCGAGCGCTGCGCGAACAATGCAAGGCGAGCCGCTTCCCCAACAGCCCGAAGGTGAGTCGTCTGTTCCGCTCGACGCAGCGGAGGCAGTTCGCCAGACAACTGTTCGCGTCCTGAGCGAACGGATTGAGCTGGTGGGGATCGACCGGTCCGGGGCTTACGAACACTACAGCTTCTGGTTGTCCAAAGGCTTTCCGATCCGAAGCTACGAGCTCTCGATCCTGGATTTCGTGAAACGGCGCCTGCCCGACCTGAGATCGTATCATGAGATTGGCTCGGGCCTCGGCACAGTACCGTTCATGCTGGCATACGAGGGGTTTACGGCAGTTGGTGTCGAGCGTGACGACCGCAGACATCTCACGTCGACGACGATCCTGCGGGAACTGACGGCACAATATCCGCATATGGAAAACAACTGCCGTCTGGTGGGAGCTGAATTTCCGGACGCTGTCCTGGATCTCGATGTATCCGACTCCTTGGCGATCCTGACCGATTTCGTATCGACCCAGGATCCGAGCGCCTATGTCCGTTTGTGTCGTGAATTGGCAGGCTATCGTTACGTCCTGATGGACCTGCAGCGCTTCTGTGTAAAACGGGAAACTGCAGAAGAGCAGGAGCGCCTTGTCGAGGAGTTGGCAAAGTACGGGCTGGTACCGTGCTCCGGAGGCTTCGATTGTGGGAGTGAAGGAAGCTATCGGCTGTTCGAGGGCAAGCCGACCGAGGGACATCGTAAGGCGAGTGCGAAGGCGGAGCTTCGAAAAGGGACACTTCTCGCGACCGCGCCGAGCAAGCCGGGGGGAGCTACTGCACTCGCCCCACGGCAAGCATTGCAGCTGGTACCGGGCACGGATTTGAAGCCGGTCGCCGGGGGCCAACTGCCCCTCCAGGCGACACCTGTCGAGGTTCCCTCGACGTTGCGCGCGGCTCCCTTGCCACAGATGCCTCAACGGGCGCGCCGGGCGCGGTTCGGTGGCTGGCTCGGGGTGTCGGCGCTCCTTGTGATCGGCATTCCGACGATCCTGGCCATCGTGTACTACGGCTTCGTGGCGTCGAGCCAATATGTCACGACGTTCCAGTTTGCAGTGCGCGGGCCCTCACAGGCATCCGGCCGGACGATGTCGACAGCGATGACAGGTACGACGGCAATGTCGCCAGACGCCTTTGTCGTGACCGACTACATCAACAGTCCTCAGGCAATTGCTGATGTTGAGGGCCGCATTGAATTGCGAAGTGTCTTTTCGAAGCCGGGCATCGACTTTTGGTCGCGTCTGCCGGAGCACGACGTCAGTGCGGAGGAACTCAACGCGTATTGGGCGCGAATGGTGCTGGCGCACTTCGATATTGTGTCGGGAAACGTTTCGGTTTCGGTGAGAGCGTTTTCGCCCCAAGATTCCCTCGCATTGGCGGAAACGCTAATCGCCACATCGGATGAGATGTTTCGGCGGCTGAACACTCAAGCCCAGGAAGACATTGTTAAGCTCGCCAACGACAATCTCAATCGCGCGCAGCAGCAACTGGTGGCTGCCCGCGAGCAGTTGCTGACATTTCGAGAGAAAAGTGGCTTGGTTGACGCAGATAGGGAAGCGGCCGCCGGGGTAGCTATTGTCGATGATCTGCGCAAGCAGTTGGCCGGCTTGCAGGCCCAACAAACCGCCATTCGGACCGTGTCACCCAATTCCCCGAATCTCACGTCTTTGAATTCGCAAATCGCATCCCTGGAAGCCAAGATCAGGCAAGAGAGTCAGCTTGGCACCTCACAGGTGAAGGCAATTTCGCCGGAAGCATTGAGGGGATTTCAGTCATTGGATGCGGAGCGCCAGTTCGCAGAGAAAGTCTACGGCGAAGCCCTGAGTCTCCGCAGCCAAGCCTTTATTATGGCGCAGAATCAGCAATCCTATCTGGCGTTGTTTGTGAAGCCCAAATTGCCTCAAACGTCGCTTTATCCGGACCGAGTTAAGTCCATCTTCGTTGTCGTTCTGGCCGCCGCTGCGGCATGGTTCCTCGGTATGCTCGTTGTGTACGCGGTTCGCGACCATCTGGCCTAGAGGTTTTTGCAGGAGGTGGTGGACTGGGCGCCGCGCACCTCTGTGTGTAGTACCCTCGGGGCGCCTGGCTATCGGATCTCGTGTCGCGATGCGAGCGAAAACTTGATGATGCCGCGCCGCCGGCTGATCACCGCGCCCTTTCGGGCCGCCATCGCCAGCAGCTCGCGATTGAAGAAGAGACGGTCCGAGCCAAAGAACCCTCTTTGCCATTCTTTGTTGAGCTTGAGGTAGAGGGTGCCAGGATATTCGAGGTGATGGGCGAAGAGGTCGTCGAGGAGAAACGCCCATTCTGCCAGTGTCCAGTAGACCCGCCGGCCATCCCGGTCATCCTTGTCGTTGAACGTGACGTCGCATGCCGTGATCAGGTCGAACTTCTGCCCCAGGTTTGGCAGCAGCGCTAGCGGTGTGACCCGGACGATGGTGCGCTGGATGCCGAGGCAGGCGGCGATGCCTTTGTAGAGTTCGTTGTCGATGTCGATCCCGACTACCTGATGGCCAAAGAACTGGCAGACGAACGGGAAATGACCGCCGCCAGTGCCAATGTCCAGCACGCGACGGGGTAGCCCTCCTTCGAGGCCGAGCTCATGTGCAAGGAGAAGCTTCTGCAGAGTGTAAAGGGCGACATCGAGATACTTGTAGCCCGACGCTGGATCGGCAGTGCGGAGGGCGTTCGCGTGCTCCTGGCTGAGTATCTCTAGGCGGGGACCGTCAACAGCAGCCATTAGCGCCAGCAGATCCCGCATGATCTCCCTGCGCCGGGGGTTCCATCTCAGCGCGGTCTTGAGCGTCCGCTCGAAGCTTGTTTTCGTAGGATGTCCGCCAAGCATCAGACCTTCAGGCCCTCTCCGCCGCGTGGCTTTCAGCCTCCCCAAATCGGGGCATGGGCTCTAGTGGGGCGATCTCGGCAAACGGGTTGTCATCGTCGCTCATCGGCTGGTTGCTGTCTTTGTCGATCCATGTCCTGAACCACATCTCGAGCATCACCAGGGCCCACAGGCGAGTGCCATGCTCCTGCCGCTGCGTGTTGTGCTCGGCCAGCATCTGCTGCACGAATTCTCGACGCACCAGGCGACGGTCAGCGAAACGTTCGCTCAGGAGGATGGCTTCAGTCGCCGAACGCAGGTTCTCTCGCATCATCTTGGCGATCGGGACGCGAAAGCCGACCTTCGGGCGGTACATGCATTCACGCGGCACGAACGGTTCGAGCGCGGACTTCAGCAGCGCTTTGCCTTCGTTGCCCCAGACCTTGCGGTTGCCGGGGATGCGCGAGACCCATTCGACCAGCTCGTGGTTGAGGAAAGGCGCGCGCGTCTCCAATCCGTGTGCCATTGCGGCGACATCGACCTTGGTGAGCAGATCGCAGGGCAGGTAGGTCTCGAGATCGATCCGCCCTGCCTGTTCCTCGGGGGTCAGTCCGTCCACGACCCACTCAGCCAGGCCGTCGTAGGTGCAGCGATCGAGATAGGGCAACATGGTAAGGTCGTAGCCCGCCAGCTTTTGCCGTTCGCGGAAGGTCTCCATGAGGTAGCCATAGGCATCGCCGGCCGCGCGGCGATGGCCGTCGAGGCCGTTAGGCGCATAGAGCTCCGGCAACTGCCGGCCGCCGCCGTTGCGCGAAAGCTGCGCGCCGTAGCGGAAGTAGCGAGCGTAGCCCAGCAAGGTCTCGTCAGCGCCGTCGCCGGTCAGCGCCACGGTCACGATCTGCCGCGTCTCCCGCGCCAAGGCGTAGGTCACCAGGGCCGAGGAGTCGGCGAACGGCTCGTCATAGTGCCAGGCAAGCTTGGCCAGGCTGCCGACGATCTTCTTGTCGTAGGTGAAGACGTGATGGTTGGTTCGGTATCGCTCTGCGACCAACGTGGCGTAACGGGTCTCGTCATAATCGCCGAAGCCGAAACCCGACGAAAAGGTCTCGATCGGTCCCTGGTGTGTCGGCGCCATCATCGCCACGACCGCGCTCGAATCGACGCCGCCGGACAGGAACGCGCCCAGCGGCACGTCGGCCACCCGGCACAGGGTGACGGCGTTGCGGATGCGGTCGATGAGCTCACGCTTGAGGTCGGCGTCGCTGCCTGTCACCGGGTTCTCGCCGACGGCCGGAAGCTGCCAGTAGCGCTGGAGCAGAGGTGGCCGGCCGCGGTCGCATATCATCAGATGGGCCGGCGGCAGCCGCTTGATGCCGGCAAAGGCCGTCTCGGTTCCGATTATGTAACTGAAGCTCAGGAAATCGTGCAGGGCGGATAGATTGGGCCGGCGTGGCACGCCTGGCCAGGTGAGGATGACCTTGATCTCCGACCCGAAAAGGATGCCATCCGCGCGCTCCAGGTAGTGCAGCGGCTTCTCGCCGAAGCGATCACGAGCGGCAACCAGCCGCCCAGCATGCGAATCCCAGATGATAATCGCAAACATGCCCACTAGCCGCGAGAACAGGCCTGTTCCCCACGCGCGATAACCGTTGACGATGACTTCGGTGTCGCCGGTGCTGCGGAAGCGGTGGCCGGCAGCGACCAGTTCGCCGCGCAGCTCCCTGAAGTTGTAGATGGCGCCATTGAAGATGACATGGACCGTGCCACTTTCGTCGTGCATCGGCTGGTCGGCGGCGGCGGACGTGTCAATGATTGCCAGCCGGCGGTGCGCCAACACGACGCCATGATCGGTCCACACGCCTTCACCGTCCGGCCCGCGATGCCGGAGGACATTAGCCATGGCAATGCCACGCCGATGCAGCTCGGCTTGCGGTACTGCCGTGGGCTGCATCAGCAAGGCGGCGGCCAGTCCGCACATCTGTCTACTTCTCCAACACGATGTAGTAGCGCATGCGGCTGGTCGTCGTGTTGACGATCCGGCATCCGAGGTGTCTTGGCAGGTCGTTCACGACCTTGGGGCCGATGTAGATCGGTTCACCGGGACGCACCGCCGCCTGGACATCCTCGCCATAGCGCTGCGCGGTGAAGAACAGCCGCCCGCCTGGCCGCAGGACGGCCAGCAGCTTGCGCAGGGCATCCAGCGGCCGCTCAACATGTTCGAAGGCCTCGCAGAAGCTGATGAAGTCGACGCTGTCAGCGTCGAGGATGGCGAGCAGATCGTCATTGTCGACGTCGAAGACGTGCGCCTCGATACCTTGCTTGCGCATATGGGCGACATACTTCTCGGCCAGCTCGAGGCCGACCAGGCGCCGCCATCGGTGCGTGTTGCGCTGGCGCGCCACCTCGAGGTACTGGCCGATCCCGCACGCGGCATCCACCATCACCGTGGCCTTGGCCGGGATCCAGCGGGCGAACCTGTCATATGCATCCTCGTAGCCTTTCCACTCGGCCGCGGTCTGCATCTTGCGGATGTAGTGGTCGGTCTTGCGATAGCCTTCCTTTTGGTGGCTGGGCACGGGATTGAGGAAGATGCTCTCGCAACCACTGCAGAAGTCGAATCCGTAGAGGGTGCCGGGCACTTGCAACGTCGGTATCTGGTCGAAGTACCCGCCGAACACCTGGATGGGCTCAGGCAAGGTTGTGGCCGGCATCCGCCACAACGGTTCGATGTGCTTCGAATGGCAGACCGGGCAGGTGGTCAGCTGCTGATCACCTGCCATCGAAAACAATTGGCCGCGTGTGCCGATGGGGCCGAACTGTATGGTCGGAACGCGCGCGGAACCGTCTGAGGCGCCGGCCACGCTGGGCGCTTCTGCGGCGGCCGCAACCGGCAGGGCGCTACGCGTCCCGACCGCCCGGCTGCGGAATCGCCAGTATTCATAGGGTGCAGAGAAGTACAGCTGTTCGACCGGCCTGAAGTCCGTTGTTCTCAGCATCTCGAACAGGGCATCGCGTTCAGACTGGTCGTTTCGAGTTTCGCCGAATCGCGCGAGGTCCAGGATCAGCTCGTCGAACGATGCAGCTGCATGCGCGATCGCACGATAGTTCTCTGCGCTATAGGAGCTCGTGATGTTGGTGCAGATGCCGACATTGATCTTGTCTTCGGCAAGAGCCGTGCTGGGAAAGGTAGCTGGAAATAGCCCTGCGGGAGCGAGCACGAGGCTGTTCTGCAAGGCTGGATACTGCTGTCTTTGTTGATCGAAGTGCCACTTGCAGGCCGCATGGCGCCGAAGGTTGCCTTCGAACGCGAACACCTCGAATCCGAGCCGTGCCAGCAGGATCGCAAGCCCACCCCAGCCGCTGCCGATCTCCACAATTCGCGTAGCGGCAGCAGGATAGCGCTCGCAGATCGCCGCAGCGACGGCGAGTTCGTACGCTTCCAGGGTTGTGTGTCCGGAAAGCTTTGTCTGGTAGAGGTCGTCGACGGGGAAACGCTCTCCTTCGCCGTTCATCCAGGCGCGGTGCATGGCCGCAAGTTCTACGGATACGGCGTGGGGCGTCGTCGGCGCAAGAGCGGGCTCGAAGGGGGCTGCCACATCAGCCGCCTCTGGCGCGTCTTGACTGCCAGTCGACGGGAAGTTCGCTTCAGGCAGCGACGCTGTGGCGACGCGCGGATCCGAGTAGGTTTCGACCTGTCCGCCATCGAGGGAGTGCAGATGCTGCATTACTTCGTTTACTGTCACGAACTTGAGCTCGATGCGGGCTCGGTCGCAGGCACGTGACAGGCAGTCGAAGATGGCGATGATGTCCGGGTGGCAGTGGGGGATGCAGCCATCGCCGTCAGCCAACCGGTAGTCGGACTTCATCGAATGGGCGTGTGTCTTGACGAAGAGTTGCTTGCCAAGGCAGACGGACTTGCTGAGCCATGTCCCCACGACGCGTTCGGGCGTCTTGAATAGCGTCCGATTCGCTGCGCTGTAGTAGTCCAGAGACGAATGGGTTGCCTTGATCGGCGAGTTCCAGATGAAGAACCGCCCGGGACCCATGACCCTGCTTTGCGCATCGACAGGCCGTGGATCCGAGCGCGGATCGTCATAGGCTCGTGCTAGGTCGATCGGCTTGCAGGTGAAGGGCCTTTCGAGTCTTGGATCGCAGTAGCCGCGGCCAGCAGGGAAGGAGAAGTCGCCGAGCCCGCCGTGACGCATGATGATCGACATCTCGTCGCTGACCTGGCAGATCAGCGGATCCGATGCGTTGAGCGCCCAATTGCCGTGGACGAACGCCCACCGCTCGAAGGGTCGGCCGATCTCGCGCGCGATTGCCTCCTTGGACAGCTTGAACAGCAGATCCAGCCGTTGTCGGTCTGCCTCTGACGTGCTGCAGGCATTTACCCAGCGCGATACGGGATGGTCGAAATGCGATGTATTGCGCGTCCAGAATTCATGATGGACGTGCAGGTGCATTTCGTGACTGTCGGCTGTTACCAGTGGCCGGATGGCATCGCGCGTCAGCCTTTCGTGCCGCTCGGAGCGGCCGTTGAAGACGACGCGATCGCCTGATACGTGCGAGTCGGCCGGACCGATTGGCCCGTCACTGTCGAGCCTGTAGGGGACGAACACGTTGTAGAACAGGCTCAGGCGGCGGGCATAGCGATTCGCACGTGCCATTTCCGCCATGCGTTCGACGGCACGGGCGCTGGCGTTGTCGATGCGCACGGACCACGGCTCGAAATGGTCGGTATGGAAATAGTAGACCGACTCGCAGCCGCGACTCTTCAACAGGTCCGCGAGAGCCTCCGTGGTCATCCGAGCCGCTTCTTCACGTGTTGGTAGAATGAGTCCGGCGGCGAGGTGGCGATCGGCACGGCCGCGAGCCCTTGGGCCGCGATTCTGTCGACCAGTCGCCGCCGCTCATCAGGAGAATTCCTCACGACGCCGAACAATCGCGTGTCCAAGATGACGTCGCCGCAGGACGCGAACGACGCGATCACACGGGTCGTCAGTTCATCGGGCCACGTCGCTCCGCAATTGGTAAAGATCAAGACCGTATCCGGACCAAGTAATGCCGTTCCGTCGAGAACCGTCGGAAATTCGCCGGCAATGAGCGTATAGCGCTCGGCCACGGCAGGCCATGCATCTTTGACGGCGCGCTGCACGCGGATAGCGGTTCGGAACCTTTGGTCGTCCTGCTCGATGCCGGTGACTCTGTAACCCGCCGTGGCAAGCGCCAAAGCAAGAGTGCCCAGACCAGTGCCGGCATGGACGATCTGCCGGCCTCCAAGGTCGAAATTCGAGAGCACATAATCGAAGATCGCCCGGTCATAGAGGCTGAGGGCGCGGCCCTCGTTTTCGATGCGATCCTGGTAGAAGGCATACAATCCGGCAGAAGCTCCTTCGGACTTCAAAAGATCGACCATCACCCTATACAGGTAACCGTCGAGAAACGAGAGGTTGGCGGTGGTGGTGACGAGAGGCGGCACGAAGGAACTCCTAGGGACAACAAGCGGGTGTACCAATAACACGCTTCGTGGGGGGAAGCTGGGAGCGCAGCCTGCAGTCAGAGGGCGTTTCGCGGAGGTGACAGGCCGTAGACTTCCAGAGTTAGTCGCAGCATGGCGTCTAGCCCGAAGCGCTCTCGTACAAAGGTTGGCGCCTCGGCATGGGCCCTAGTCATCCAGGGAACTTGTAGGCAGGAAAGTGCCCGATCGGCGAGCGCTTGCGCATCGGCGTTGGTCACCGCCCAGCCGGTGACACCTTGCCATATCGTCTCCCTTACGCCGCCGACATCGGGCGCGACCACGGGCACGCCGAGAGACTGGGCCTCGAGTAGCACATTGGGCAGACCTTCGTGTCTTGACGTCAGCATGACAACGTCCATCGCCTTGTAACAAGAGGCGATTGCATCGATGCGGCCCGGCAAGTGCAGCCGGTCGGAGATGCCCAGGCGCGATGCGCAGTCGAGCATGTCCGTGCGCATCGGGCCCTCGCCGCAGACGATGAAATGCACCCGAGGATCGCGGCGGAAAACTTCGGCTGCGGCTTCGACCCAGAGGAGGGGCCGTTTCTCTTCGCTCATTCGATAGACACTGCCGACAACGGGCGCATCCACCGGCACGCCGAGCTCTCTTCGGAACTGGATCGTGCGCTGCAGGTCAACGCTTTGGGCGAGTCGATCGAAATCGATACCGTTGTGCACAACCTCGATCGCCGATGGGTCGAGGCCCAGCCAGTCCGCGTAGTCGGCGGCGCCCGCTTGGCTGTTGTTGGTAAGCACGATCGACGGATGACCAAGTATGGCTCGATAGCCCTCCTGCATGAAGCGCTTGAGGCGGCGTCGCGGATTGTCCGGACGCACGCTGCGGGTCGCGAGCACAATCCGTGGGACGCCGGCGAGAAGTGCTGCCACAACGGCGGTCAGATTGGTGGCGTCCTGCCAAGCGTGCACGACGGCCGGTCGCCTGTGCCGGAACTCCGCCAGCCAAAATGCGATGAGCCCGGCCATGTCCGGGGGGAACGACCGGATGAGCTGGGCGTGCGGTGCCACATGTCGTGCGCGTAGGCGCGCTTCAAGCCCGGAGTCGGGTGGCGTGACGATCTCGATCGGCATCTCCGCCAGCGACGGGAGGAAGAAATCACGGCCGGTTCGTCGTGCAAGCGATATGCAGAACAACGAGGTCTCCAGCTGCAAGCCAAGGTCGCTAAGGCCGCGCAACTGGTTGACGAGCTGCCGTTCGGCGCCGCCGGCAGCGAGTGACGCCGTGACGGTGATGACGCGTTTCGGCTCAGGTTCGTATGGGATGACGTCGCGGTCGGCGATTTCTCGCACCAGCCGAAACAGGCGTTCCGGCACCAAAATTTCCGCAGATGCAGCGGGCGCGCCCGAAAGACCGCGGTGATCGACACCGACCAGGTTCAAGACGTGAATTGTATCGACGAGTTGCTTTGCGATGGCCACGTCGGCAGGCTTCAGCTCCCGGGCAGCGAGCAGGTGATGGAAGGCTGCATCGACGATGCCCTGCCGCTGGTAGTGCAGGCCAAGTCTCGCCCTGTGGCTTGCTTCCTTCGGCTCGGCGGCGATCGCGCGCTCGAAGTAGTTGACGGCCCTTAAATGAAACTGGGCGGCTTCTGCCGCGCCGCCGAGGTGGATCAACGATTGAGGCGAGGTTGGCAGCGCAGCCTCGGCGCTGGCCAATGCTTCCAGCGCCTCGTTCTCCCGTTCGGCGCTGGCAAGCATGAAGATCAATTCATGCCAGGCGTCGGCATTCTGCGGGGCTTGGGCACAGACCTTTTGCCAGGCTGTGATTGCCTGTTTGGTTCGGCCGAGTTGCCGCAATATGCGACCGCTATAGAGCAGCGCATTGGCGTTGGTCCGATCGAACGCGAGAACCTTCTGGTAGGCCATCAAGGCCTCTTCGGGTCGGTCGAGCTGATCGAGGCATCGGCCGAGGCCAAGCAACGCGTCGCTGCGCTGCGGGCTCACGCGATGCAAGGCTTCGAACAGCTTGGCGGCAACATTCCAGCGCGCCTGCTTGAAAAGAAGGCGAGCCAAGCCGGTCAGGGCCATGGCGTCCATCGGTGCAAGTTTGAGCGCCAAGCCGTACTCGTATTCGGCTTCGGCGATCCGCTGGTCGCGCTCCAGTAGTTGCGCGCGCTGCACAAGGGGAAGCGGCGCTGACGGATCGCGTTCGGCGGCGCGCCGCCAGACTTCGAGTGCTTGCTCGGTACGTCCGGGGACTCTCGACAGGAGCTTTGCCAGGTGCGAAAGCGAATGCCGCTCCTTCGGAAGTCGCTCCAACAACTGGTGGAGGATGGCGTCGGCACGTTCCCGTTCTCCCGCTTTTTGATAGAGCTGGGCCAGCTCGAGGTGTGGCGTGGGATCTGCCGGCTGGCGCGCCATCCACTCCTTGAAATGGTCGGTGGCTGCTGCGAGATCGGTTTCCGCCAGGATTTGCCCGTACCCGCAAAGCGCCTCCGCATGGTCCGATTCGCGGTCCAGGACTTTTCGGAAGAAGCGGAGCGCCTCGCCATTGTCCTGTTGGCGTCGGCGAATCCGGGCCATCTGCAAAAGGGGCTCAGTCGACAGCCACCTTGAGCCGTTTGCCTGATGGCCCGCCATCAATGCAAGGACGCGTTGATACTGCTCCGCCGCCTCATCGACGCGGCCGCTGCGTTGGAGGGCGCGCGCCAATTGGAGGGCGGGCCGGCTGCGATTCGGCTCCATGTCGACGACGCAACGCCAGATGTCGACAGCCTCATCATAACGACGGCCCCGGAGAAGCAACCGGCCCAGGGCACTCAGCGCCGATTTTCGCTGCGGGGAGCGCGCGAGGACGCTCCGATAGACCCGCTCCGCTGCATCGAGCCTCCCGGTACGGACATGCCGTTCGGCAAGCAGTACTTGCCACTCCCGGAAGTCGAAAACCGCACTTAGGAGCATCCCCCTTGCCGCCGGTTGTGGGCCCTGAACTGCCCGATAGCCGATATCCCAATTCAGTTGGGTACGCAGCCACCTTGCTGGAGTCAATCGCTGTTTGCTTCGGCCTCATCGAACCCTTACCCTTGTCTGCCAGGGCGAAGCGGGCAGCCTGTTTCGCCGTCGACACGGCATCGTCAGGCAGCGCTACCTCGGCCGCCCGTGTCCGGAGCGAGGATCGGAATCGTCAGGCTCAGGCAGCGCCGGCTTGCCGAGATGCCAGGAGGCGCTTGGTGCAGCCTACGAAACTTCGTCAATCCGCGTTGACGATTTTAACTGCACGATCGAGGGAGAGGCGACGCCGAGCGGCCACCTGGACGGATTGACGGGCTACCACGCCTCGGCGTCTACCCTTGACGACGCTCTTGGCGGCTTCAAGTGGCCATTGCTTGGGAAGAGCGAATTGGGAGCAAAATAACGCTGACCTGACCCTGGTTCGAGGAATTAATTACCGCGAGAATAGTGCAATTTCTACCTGATTTTTCTGCAACGACAGGTGGGCTCATCGGTGTAAGGAAGCGTCGGGCATAGAGGAGCAGCGTTGGCCAGAGCCAGCATAACGAGTTTTGGATACGGAGGATGACTCAATTCAGGCGGATTCTTCGTGAGATGTTGCGGCCGCTTGGCCGCCGGTTTCCGTTGCCTTGGCTAGGGCGCAGAAAGCTTGCAGAAGGAAGGGCGGCCTTCAAGGCGGGCGATCACCCGGCCGCCGAACGCAGCTTTCTGGCTGCCTTGCAATTGGGTGTTGGAGAGGACACTTGCCGCCTGCACTTGGCCAGGATCTACAACCGGAAGGGTGACTGGGAAAAGGCACTGGAGCAATGGTCGTGGTTGCTTCAAAAAGATCCAGCAAATTTAGAGGCGCAACTCCAAGTCGCGCGAGCCCAGCTTCGATTACATCACTTTGCGGAAGCAATTCTCGGATTCCAAACTGTACTTACTTTGCAGCCGAATCATGCCGAAGCGCAACAGCGCCTGCGCGATCTTGAAGCTTCGAGCAATCATGGAACGGCGTCTGGACCCACTGCTGCCTCAATGCTGCTTGACGAGGGCAAAGCTGCATTCAAAGCTGAAAATCTTGCGCACAGTGAGGCGACTTTTCTGAAGGCGATGGCCGTCGGAGCCGACGAGGCAGAGTGCCGGCGACATCTCGCGAGAATATACAATCTGGAACAGGACTGGAAAAGGGCGCTTGAACAGTGGCTATGGCTACGCGATCTGAATCCCAAGGAACTAGAGCCGCAGCTACAGGTGGCTCGCGGGCAGTTCCGCACTGGTCGGTTTGCGGAGGCTTCCGACAGTTTCAAATGTGTGTTAGCTCTAGCGCCCGATCACACCGAGGCCCAGGAGGGGATAAAGCAGATCAGCGCAATTCGCGAGCAAACCGTCGCTTCGCAAATGGCGGACGATCGCGAAAGTTGGGTGTCAGTGGTGCCGCCAAATCTGCGCTGGCAGGTCGCGTCGACCTCGCTCGAGACTAGCGTTGGTGCGGTCGAGGCCGCTATCGATTTGGCCTTGCGCCAGATCGCGACTCTACCGAGCTGTGTCCACTCCTACGGCGACGCTGAAGGCGAGCTACGCGCTCATCGGCAGCTCTATGCATTACAAGCTGAGGCCCGGATCGACGAACTGTCGCGGCAACTAAGGGAAGTGAAGCGCACACTCCAAGTGCTAACAAGAAGAACTGGAAAAATGCTTGATGCGTTCGAGGATGAGGTCGCCGATCGAAAACGCGTCACGCCGAGTGAGCACCGATTCTTCCGCGTCCATTCGGTTGACTCAGTAGCTAAGAGCGCTGTCGATATTCATCGCAGTCGCGACTTTGAAACTGCTGTGATGTGGCTTTTCCGAACGAATTCAGTTGATGACAGGCAGAGCTTGCTAATGAGCTTTGGTGATGCGCTGCGCGAGTTCGATCGGCTCTCGGCGATCCGAGCGTATTGGTTGGCTTTTGGAGCAAGCCCGACATCAATCATGGCGGAGAGGATTGCTGCCCGCATGTTTCAATCGGGTGATCTCACGAATTCCAGTGCGCTCGTAAGGCTGGCGCCATCGGTAGCTTCATCAGCAGTCATTGAAGAAATGCGTTCAAGCATTTCGATTTTCAATGAAGGGATAGACATCCCACCTGCTGAACACGCGACCGGCGATTTAAAACGGCTGGCTTATGTCGCTTCCACGTCGTTACCGTTTCAAGTTGCTGGCTATACCGTCAGAACGCATCAGCTACTGAGTGCGCTTGCAGGATCGGGTGTCGATTGCATCTGCTTCACCCGTCCTGGATATCCTTGGGATCGACCACTCACAGCAATTGCGAATGAAGAAGGGGAACAGGCGACTCACGTCATAGGCCCGGTGACCTATGTGCACACTCCACTACCCAGCACGCGGGAACCTGAAAAGCTAGTCGAGCTGATGAGTAACGCGCTTGAGCAACATTTCAGAGCATACGGCTGCAATATCGTACAGGCCGCATCCAACAGCCGAAACGCTCTGCCTGCACTGATTGCCGCCCGACGTACTGGCGCCAGATTCATCTATGAGGTGCGTGGGTTGTGGGAGCTTTCCGCTGCGTCACGATTTCCAGGTTGGGAAGCGACGGAACGGTATGCCTTCGATCGCAAGCTAGAAGTGCTCGTCGCAGCAAATGCTGATCATGTGCTGACGATCAACGAGGGGATAGCACAAGAACTCATTGGCAGCGGCCTTGCAAGCGACCGAATATCAGTCCTTCCGAATGCCGTTGACTCTAGTCGATTCCTACCGACGCCGAAGGCACCCGCACTGATGGCTTCGCTCGAACTCCGGCACGACGATTTTGTCGTCGTCTATGCAGGATCTCTCACATTCTACGAAGGTTTGGATGACCTTATCACTGCAGTCTCCCTCATGAGGCAGCAGGGCACTTCCGCCAAAGTTGTCATCGTCGGCGACGGGGAAGCACGCGACGAACTTCAGGGACTTGCCATCAACCGGGGCATACAGCACGCAGTGATTTTCGTAGGTCGTCAAAGTCCAGATGAAATCTCAGCCTACCTGTCATTAGCGGATGTAGTCGCGATACCGCGAAAGCCGTTCGAGGTCTGCAAGGTGGTCTCGCCGCTCAAGCCTTTCGAAGCGATGAGCATGAGCAAAGCCGTGATCGTGAGTGACCTACCAGCACTGAGAGAAATTGTAATTGACGGTCAAACTGGACTGATTTGCAAGCCGGCTGACCCGCAGGATTTGGCAAGAACATTGACGAGAGTACAAAGCGATCCGGAGTTACAGCAGCGTTTAGGTCAGGCAGCCCGCAAATGGGTTATCGACTGCCGTTCGTGGGCTAGCAACGCAGAAAGGCTCGGAAACCTGTATAGCAATCTGGGAAATGCTGGGACGGCTCAATGATGTTTGCCGAGCTCATCTTGCCAAACGTTCGCCATGCTGGCTCGAGCAAAGCTATCGTAAAGACGAGCGTAAGCAGATCAGCTACAAAGGTGAACCTTGTCTTCCTTTCGGTTGTGGGCGACCGGTTTGATGGTGGGAACAGTGGGCTAGAGCGCGAGGAAATAGCATGACGGATCTTCCAGCCGATAAGGGGTACAAGTACGTCCCTGAGGATCGCAGCAAGCGCGCAACTCGGATAGCCGACGAGATCGAACGCTTGGTTGGCGTTTCGGGTTTACGCGTGCTGGACGTTGGCTGTCACCGAGGCGAAATAGCGACCGCACTAGCAGATCGTTACGGTTGCGAGGTCATAGGAGTAGACATTGAAGCTCAGCCAAATTGGGATGAGCTGAACCAGCACCCGAGAATCAAGGTAGTTGAGGGTGACATTGCGCAACCGCTCTCGAGTCTAGCGAACGAATCCTTCGATCGCATCATCTCGATCTCTGCTTGGGAGCACATTCGGCATCCATGGTCTGCACTTCAACAGTGCCAGAGGTACTTAAGGATTGATGGAAAATTTTACCTTTTTAGTATGCTGTATCGATCTGCAGGTGCATCACACCTATTGCATAGGATAGAGGAGCGCTGGCCGCATCTCCTCTTTCCACCGGAAGAGATTAGGGAACGGCTGAATGTTCCCAAGCTTGGTTACGCATTCTGGTGCAATAAGCTTACGTATCAGCAGTACTTGTTTTACTTTCGTAAGCTTGGATTCCATGTAACCTTTGAGAGATTCAATCAGGACATGTTCGACCACAAAACGTTTAGACAGTACGAGCAGCGCCTCGAATTGTATCCTATGTGGGATCTGAAAACCGACTTCTTCAAGGTTGTTCTCGAGTTCGATAGCGCACACCCAAAGCAGCCAATCGCGGATATGGTGTATCGTTTGCGGCACCCCTCAAGCTGAGAACGCGGCCACAATGTCCTGCATTCTGTGCGCTTCAAATGTAAGAGACAGCGTCCTTGAGGGCTTGAGCGTAGGTCCGGAGTATAGGGACATTGGGCGTCCGATATTGTACGGTGATGAACTCGTGGATGTTGCTTGCCCGAGTTGTGGGTCGCGAGTCCGCCAGCGCGCGCTTGCGCAATTGCTAGCTCGTGCCGAGCCTTTTCTAGATCGATCGACTGAGGTGTTACTGGTGTCTGCATCAGCACCGGAGCGTCTGCTTGTGAGCAAGTACTGGCGTCGTACCTTGCATGTATCATTGCTAGCAGATTGGAAGGATCCCGACTGTTTAACCAATGTCGACATTACTGATATGCCGCAGATAGAAGCAAATCGCTTTGGTTTAGCGCTGGCATTGTGTGTGCTGGACTACATTCCCAAAGCTGGTCGGGCGGTGGCCGAGGTTGGGCGGACTCTGAAGTTAGGCGGCACCTTTATCTATTGGATTCAACCGTATCGCATTGATCATCGCCTAGGTAGCGGTACAAAGGTCCGGAGCTGGCAGGCTTATCGAGATCCAGATCATGTCTATGGAAACGCGGGAGAAAGTCGCGCGTGTGCCGGTTCATCCATTCCTGACTGTCGGTTCGGGCCAGGCGCTATGGCTGGATGGGCCAAAGGAGCCGGTCTGATTCCGGGTATCGTCCGCATCCGCGATCATCTATCGGAATTGTCGACTGTCTTTCATACCGCCAAGAAGCCTCATGATCCTGGGCTGCTACGCTAGCGCTTTCCGGACAAGTTGAACTTTGCACGTCACGTGATGGAGTGGACGGCCCGTGCGCCGATGACTTCACTCGGGAAGGCTTGGCTCTGATCGTCGACAACTCGCTCTCGGGCATCGTAAGCGATGTAACCGTCCGATGTGGGCCGCCTTGAGCTGATACTGCTCGGAGACATTAATGGATAGAGCGT
>NZ_BKAJ01000105.1 GCF_007992495.1 Reyranella soli | reverse complement strand
CTCGCTACGTTCGGCTTCGGTCGGGATGACGGGACTTTGCGACCGCTTTCAGGATGTGTTCCGGCTTCATCGGCGTGGCGTTGATCTCGACCTTGAACGGCGCGAGCGCGTCGCAGATTGCGTTGGCCACCGCCGCAGGCGGCGCAATGGCGCCGCCCTCGCCTACGCCCTTCACGCCCAATGGATTCAAGGGTGACGGCGACTCCTGGTGCAGCAGTTCCACGCTCGGCATGTCGCCGGCCCGCGGCATTGCATAATCCATCAGCGAACCCGTCAACAGCTGGCCCTGCCGGTCGTATATGAATTCCTCGAACAGGGCGCCGCCCAGCCCCTGCACCGTGCCGCCGACGACCTGGCCATCGACCAGCATGGGATTGATGACGACGCCGCAATCGTGCGCCACGACGTAGCGGTCGATCGCGATGCTGCCCGATGCCATGTCCACCTCGACCAAGGCGAGATGGGTGGCGTTGGCCCAGGTGACCGTCGGCGGTTCCCAATAAAAGATTTCCTCGAGGCCGGCATCGACGCCCGCCGGACGGCGATGATCCCAGCCGGGGCGGGCCGCCTGCGCCACGGCGGCGAGCGTCACTTCCATGCCGGGAACGCCGACGACGCCCACCTTGCCACGACGCAGCTCGAGGTCGGCCGGCGCGCACTCCATCATGTTGCCGGCGATGGCGAACACTTTTGCACGCAGTCGCTCGCTCGCGTAGTGGATCGCAGCGGACAGATTCACGGTGCTGCGGCTGGCGATCGTGCCGAAGCCGATGGCGATCTGCGATGTGTCGCCCAATGCGATGACGATGTCCTGCGGATCGACCGACCAGAGGTCGGCCACGACCTGGGCGAAGATCGTCTCCATGCCCTGCCCCTGGGAACAGGCGCCCGAGCTGACGGTGATCGAGCCGTTCGATTCGATGCGCACCAGCGCGCTCTCGAACGGCCCGACGCCGGTGCCCTCGACGTAGCTCGCAACGCCGAGGCCGAGACAGCGGCCGTGACGCCGCGCCTCCTGCTGGCGCTGGCGGAACGCGGCCAGGCCGCCGATCGCCTGCAGGGCCTTGTCCATGCCGCCGGGAAAGTCGCCGCTGTCGTAGACGATCGGCTCGCCGTCGCGATAGGGCAGGCCCATGGCGCAGGGCATCTCCTGCGGATGGATCATGTTGCGGCGCCGGACCTCGGTGGGTTCGAGGCCCAGCGTCTGCGCGATCAGGTCCATGGTCCGCTCCATGGCGAAGGCCGCCTCCGGCCGGCCGGCGCCGCGATAGGGCGCATTGGGCACCTTGTTGGTCGCCACGATGCGCGCCGTCGCGGCGAAATTCGCGATCCGGTAGGGGCCGAGCAGATGGACGGCGGTGTTGTAGGCGATGGCGACGCCGATCGGATTCCACGCCCCGCAATCGACCAGGAAGGTGTCGCGAAAGGCCAGGACATGGCCTTCGGAATCGAAGCCGACCTCGACCTCGTGCAGCTGGTCGCGTGAATGGCAGGAGCACAAAAGATGCTCCTGCCTCTCCTCGATCCAGCGCACCGGGCGCCCGACCAGGCGGGCGAGGAAGGGGACCAGCAGGTCCTCGGGGTAGATGTGGCCCTTGGTGCCGAAGCCGCCGCCGACATCGAGCGCCACGCAGCGGACGCGCGCCTCGGGCAGCCGCAGAAAGGAAGCGGCCGCGCGGCGAACGTTGTGCACCACCTGGGTCGCCGACCAGATGGTGACGGAATCGGTGCGCGGATCGTGGGCCGCGATCACGCCACGGCACTCGATGGGAAGGCCGGCGTAGCGATGCGTGTAGAAGCGGCGGCGGAGGCTGTGGGGAGCGGCGGCGAGCGCAGCCGCAACCGTGCCTTTCTCGATGGCGAGCTCGCCGATCAGGTTGGTGGCGAACTCTTCGTGGAGGACCGCCGACTCCGGCGCCAGCGCGGCCTCGGCCTCGACGACGGCCGCCAGCGGCTCGATGTCGACAGCGACCAGCTCGGCGGCATCGAGCGCCTGGTCGCGGCTCTCGGCCACGACCACGGCGACCGCCTCGCCGACATGGCGGACCTTGCCCACGGCCAGCATCGGCTGTTGCGGATTGTGGATGGCGTGCTGCACCTGGGTTCGCCACTTGGACGGCAGCGACAGCTGCCCGCCGGCAACGGGCGGCGCGAGACGCAGCAGCTCCTCGCCCGTGAGCACGCGCACGACACCCGGCATCGCTGCGGCGGCGCCGGCATCGATCGCGCGGATGCGGCCGTGCGCATGTTGGCTCCTGATGAAGACGGCATGCAGCATGCCCGGCAGGACGAGATCGGCGACGAACTGCCCGCGTCCCGTCAGCAGGCGATGATCCTCCCGCCGCGGCATCGAGCGTCCGACGAAGCGCGGCGATTCTTCGCCGACCATCTGCTGCATCTCCCGTGGCAGTCGGTAGCTGCTTGCTGGGAACTATGGCGTCGGCGGTGTGGTGCGGCAACCGTCCCGGCCTGCTGTGCGATCGAGCCATGCACAGCCGCTGCTGGAGCACCGCTGCTATGATCGCGGAATGACCTATGTCAGCCTCCATCCGGCGCTCGTCTTCGTCCTCAGCTTCGTTGTCCTTTGGCTGGCAGCCTGGGCCGGCGCGCGATACCGGCGTGGCCGTGCCATGGCGGCGGAGACGCGCCAGGACTACAACCTCATCCTGGCCGCGTCGCTCACCCTGCTCGGCCTGCTGATCGGCTTCAGCTTCTCGATGGCGGCGAGCCGCTATGACCAGCGCAAGAACCTGGAGGCGGCGGAAGCCAACGCCATCGGCACCGCGTTCCTGCGCGCCGATCTGCTGGAGACCGCCGATCGCACCAGGCTGCGGACCATGCTGGTGCGCTACGTCGAGCTGCGTATCCGCTACTACCGCGCGGGACAGGCCGACGTCGCGCCGATCGATGCCGAGACGGCGCGCCTGCAGAACGAGATGTGGACGGCCGTGACCGGCGCCGCGAAACAGCGCGCCGACGCGATGGCCGCCCTGGTGGTTGCCGGCATGAACGAGGTCATCAATGCGCAAGGCTACACGCAGGCGGCCTGGTGGAACCGCCTGCCGACCGCCGCGGTGCTGATGATGGCCGCCATCGCGCTCGGCTGTAACCTGATGATCGGCTACGGCGCTCCCAGCATCACGCCGCGCAATCCGCTGCTTGCCGTCCTGCCGCTGCTCGTTGCCGTCGCCGTGTGCCTGATCGACGACATCGATACGCCGCGCCACGGCCTCATCGAAGTGATGCCGAGAAATCTCACGGCGCTGCTCGGCAGCTTGAAACCGTCCGGGCCTTAGCGCCCACGGCGGAGGGCGTGCCACGATACAGACGATACCTTGTTGCCCGGTTCGCAACACAGCGGAGATACGGCGGAGCGCTACTCAGCCGTTGCACAAGGTTGAGCTATTCGGAGCGAGATCATGTCGTCGATCACCGTTTCCAGGCAGTCTTCCGACCACCTCCATCGCTTGAAGAGTCGATGGCAGCGCGGCCCGGCGATCGAATATGCGCTGATCGCTCTGCTTGTCGGCTTTTCGACGTTCCAGTTTCTCCGTGTCTTGTGAACAGGTGCTGACATGTTCGTCGTTCGCAGCGAAGGCGGCCGGGTCGCAGCGGCCTATCTGGATGAGCAATTCCCCGGGCAGGAGTGGCTGCCGATCGACAGCGGCTCGTTGCAGGCATTCCTGGCCGCGGCGCCGAGGTCGAGGCGATCCCCGGGGTTGAGGCGTCAGCACCTCGGCCAGATTCGCCGCTAAATTCCCCGTCATCCCGACCGGAGCCGAGCGCAGCGAGGCGAAGCGGAGGGACCTGTTTTTGTAGACGCATCGACAAGAGAGGTCCCTCGACTGCGCCGCCCTCCGGGCGGCTTCGCTCGGGATGACGGTTGAAGTTACGGCAGCATCCGGTCGATCGCCGCACGCCATACGGCTTGCGCGGCCTCTGGCGACAGGCCGTGGCAGAAGCGCATCTGGTCCCAGCTTTCGAAGCTGGTCAGCACAGCCAACCCAATGAGCAGCTGATCGCGCGGCGCCTCGGGCAGGGTGGCAAGCTCCGGCGTATACATGAGCTTCATGCGCTCGATATTGGCGAGGCGCACCAGAACCACGCGCATCTTCAGGTCGTCGATCTGATCCTGGCTGGTGATGATACGCCACAAGGGCAGCCATTTTTCGCAGGCGAACGCGCGGGTCTCCACGTGGGACCGGATCCGGGTCGGACGGTCCCCGTCGACATCGCGCGCCACCGCCTCTGCCTGGCCCTGGGCAATGGCGTAGTCCGCCGTCGCCAGGCTGAGCGCATCGAGATCGGCAAAGCGCTCGAAGATCGAACGCGTCGAGTATCCAGCCTCCTCGGCGATCTGGGCCGCCGTCGGCATCACGCCATGCCGGCGCAGCAGCTCCAGATAGGCCTGGATGATTGTGAGTCTGGTTCGTTCACTTCGCTGGCGGCGACCGTCGATCTTCGCAACGCCAGGGGAGGTTGCAAGCGACATCATTTACAAGTGATGACACAGAACGCGCCAGTTACCCAGGCGACATTTCGCCCACCTCAAGCGGCGGAGGTTCGCCCGGTCAGGTTTGCCGCCAGAACGGCTTGCGCTGGCGCGTCGCCTGGAGAATCGCGGGATCGAACGGCGCCAGCGGAAAGCCTTCCGGCTGCAGCGGTCCGCCCCGCCAGCCGACTCGCCTGTGCACGCGCGGCTCGCTGTAATAAGCGAGATAGACGAGCTCCAGGACGGCATTGAATGCGGCACCATCCGCCGCCTCGAGGTCGCGGAGCAGCGCGTCCTGTTGCGCAGGCAGCAGCCCGGCAGACCACGTCGACGCGAGCTTTTCGATGAAGATCACAACCGCGTGATGGTAGGGCGCGTGCCGCCGCGCGAGCGAGTCGACCTCCGGCGCCAGGCCCATCGCGCCCGCGCCGGGCAGGTCGTCGATCGGCGGGACCAGGCGATCCATCGCCCCGCTCAGGATCGTCATTTGCGTATCGGTCATGGGTGGGTTGGTCATCGATTGTGTGCCTTGCGGATATGATCGGCGGCGCGCAGCGCGATCGCCTGCAGCGTGGGCGTCGGATTGACCGAGGCGCCGGTCACGAACACGCTGCCATCGACGACGTAGAGATTGTCGACGTCGTGCGCCCGGCAGCTGTGGTCGACGACGGAGCGGCGCGGATCGTCGCCCATGCGCGCGGTGCCCATGAGATGCCAGCCCGAGGGACGCAGCTGCACGGTCGCTTTCACCGTATGGGCGCCGGCCGCGTCCAGCACCGTCTCGGCCTGCCGGCAGGCATGCGCCATCATGCGGGCCGAGTTCTCGGACAGGCGATAGGACACTTTCGGCGCGGCGATGCCGTTGGAATCGGTCAGCGATTCAGAAAGCTCGACGCGATTGTGCTCCTCGGGCAGGTCCTCACCCAGCGCGATCACGGTGGTCGAATTGCCGAAGCGCATGGCGAAGTCGGCATGATGGCGCTCGCCCCAGGCGACCGGAGCCATGGTGAATCCCATCGCCGTGCGCGCCGGGCCGGTGCTGCGATTCATCTGGAAGGTGTAGCCGCGCACGAAGCCGCGCGCGCTGTCGGTCTCGTAGAACTCCTGCGACAGCAGGATGTTGCCGAGGGGACCGCGGTAGGTCGGATCGAGGCCGTCAGAAAAGAAACCGGTGATCGCGGCACACGGGTGGAACATCAGGTTGCGGCCCAAAAGCCCGCTCGAATTGGCGAGGCCGTTGGGATGGCGTTCGCTCTTCGACAACAGCAGCAGGCGCGGCGTGCCGATGCCGTTGGTGGCAACGACCACCACGCGCGCCGGCTGGAACTGGACGTTGCCGTCGGCATCGAAGTAGCGCGCGCCGGTGGCCCGTCCGGTCGTCGCATCGGTGGTGACCTCGAACACCCGCGCTTTGGTGCGCAGCTCCACGCCGTTGGCGATCGCCGCCGGCCAATAGGTCACGTCGGTCGAGGCCTTGGCCTGCACGGTGCAGCCGAGGCCATTGGGGCCGCAGTTGTTGCAGGCCGCCCGCCCACGGTAGGGCACCGAATTGATGTAGGAGTCCGACGGCCACCAGTGCCAGCCGAGGCTGTCGAAGCCGCGCGCCAGCCGTTCGCCGTCCGGCCCGAGCGGCAGCGACGGCATGGGCCGTGGCGCGCGCGGCGGATTGGCGGGATCGCCGGCGGTGCCGGAGCAGCCCATCCACTGGTCGTTGAGGTCGTAGTAGGGTTCCAGATCGAAATACGACAGCGGCCAGTCGTCGGCGACGCCGTCCTGGCTGCGGACGCGGAAGTCGGAGGGGTGGAAGCGCGGGGCGTGCGCGGTCCAGTGGACGGTGCTGCCGCCCACCGCGTTGAACATTAGCGGCGTGACGTCCGACCCCGTGTCATCGACCGGATAATCTTCCGGCAGCGCGCGCACGTTGGGATTGAAGCTGAAGCTGGTGGCGCCGCGGAACTCCCAGTCGGGGAAGGACGTCGAATATTCGCCGGGCTTGTGCCAGCGGCCCTGTTCGAGACAGACGATGCGGAGACCGGCGTCGGACAACCGCCAGGCCACTGCAGCCCCGGAGGCGCCGGCGCCGATGATCAGTATGTCGGCCAGATCGTGTGCCATGCCCAGTGCCCCCCAATCGTTCCGATTCAACGATCCGGAGCGGCGGAGAGCAAGGACGTTCATGCGCCCGACTTCAGGCGGTTAGCCGGCCCTTCCATGGCTCAAAAATGCTCTGCTGAGGCCTCTTGCGAAACGCCAGCGTCCCACCAGCTAGATTAGGCTTCAACACAGCGCCTGATGGACGGCGCGTGAAGCGCAGCCGCCGTATCAGGAAGCGCAACGCATCAAATCCCACGCGCCGTGACATCCAGTAGAGGATTCGCCGAAATCAAGGGATCGAAATGAACAAGTTGATGGTTGTCGCTGCGCTTGGATTTCTCGGCCTCTCTGCTTGCGAGCAGAGGCTTTCTGACGATTCATCCAACGACCCAGGCCCTCCAGCGAGCGAAGGCAAGCCGGTCTACGCGCCCACCCCGTGGCAAGAGCCGGAATTCATGCGGCGCGGCGCTGACAGCGGCCGCAATTGAGCGGCGCTGAGTAGCGAGTGCTCAGCGGCGTTGTCCTTTTGTTCGGTGGTGCGGAGCGCATCCGGTACGCCGCGCCATCGTTAACCAGAGAGTTTGTATCAATCGTCTCAAATTAGACCTGTCAGCCTCTCTGAAGTAAAATCCCTGCCACCCTCGCATCCTGGAGTCTTTCGATGCCGCGTTCTTCGTGGAAGGGCTACCTCAAGCTGTCGTTGGTCTCGTGCGCCGTCGCGCTCTACAACGCCTCGTCGTCGTCGGATCGGGTGTCGTTCAACAACCTGAACCGCAAGACCGGCAACCGGCTGAAGCAGAACCTGGTCGACAGCGTGACGGGTGAGCCGGTCGACACGGCCGACCGCGTCAAGGGCTACCAGGTCGCCAAGGGCCAGTACGTCATGGTCGAGGATGACGAGATCGAGGCGCTCAAGATCGAGAGCACCAAGACGATCGAGATCGAGACCTTCGTGCCGGCCTCGGAGATCGACGAGATCTACATCGACAGCCCCTACTACCTCGCGCCTGACGACAAGGTCGCCGAGGAGGCGTTCGCCGTCATCCGCGAGGCCATGACCAAGAAGAAGATGGTCGGCATCGGCCGCATCGTGCTGGCCCGCCGCGAGCGCATGCTGATGCTGCAGCCGCGCGACAAGGGCATGCTGGCGACCACGCTGCGCTATCCCTACGAGGTGCGGGCGGGCAGCGAGATCTTCGACGAGATCGGCGACACCAAGCTGCCGGCCGAGATGCTCGACATCGCCCAGGAGATCATCAACCGCATGTCGGGCCACTTCGAGCCCGACACCTTCACCGACCGCTACGAGGAGGCCGTCGTCGCCATGCTGCGCGCCAAGCAGCAGGGCCAGACCTTTACAGTCCCTGAGCCCTCGCAGCCGGCCAACGTCGTCAACATCATGGACGCGCTGAAGAAGAGCCTCGAGGCCGCGGGCGGCGACGGCGCCGTGCGCCGGCCGCGCGCGCCCAGCAAGACGGCCGGAGAAATGGAAGGGGCAAGGGCGCCGGCCGCCGCCGCCAAGGGAGCAGCGCGCAAACCGGTGGCAAAGAAACCGGCGGCGCGCAAAGCGGCGCGCGGGTAGCGGGCAACCGTGCCCCTCGCCGGTGAGACCATCTTTCTCGTCGGCCGCATCCAGGGACTGACGCGGCGCCGCCTTGACACGCTGGTGCGCCTGCGCGAGGCGAAGCTCGCGACGCGGCCGGGCCGTACCGTCACCACGATCGCCTTCGGCCACTCGGCAGTGGCGCGCGCGCTCGACGACGGCCGCGTCGCCCTGCCAACCGGCATGCCGGCGACGGCGGCGTTGATCAGCGAGAACGTGCTGCGCCGCGAGCTCGGCCTGCTGGCGCCGCCCGCGGAGGTCGACCGCAGCATGGGCCGCGCCGAGATCGAGCGGCTGAGCGGGCTCTCGCCCAACCTCCTCTCCTGCCTGGTGCTGTTCGACGTGCTGGAACCGGTCGACGAACGCTTCGCCTGGAGCGACCTCGTCGCCGCGCGCGAGGCGGCGCGTCTCTTGAAGCAGGGCGTCGCCATCGGCGACGTGCTGGAGGCGTCGGTCGCGCTGCGCCGGCGCGGCGGCACTCTCGCCGAGGCGCGCCTGACCGAAGGCCCCACGGGCGAGCTTCTGCGCCAGGTCGGCGGCCAGCTCGCCGAGCTCTCGGGCCAGCTCACGATGTTCGGCGGACAAGGTCAGCAGAAGCCGCGCAGCATCGACGACCTCTTACTCGAGGCTGAAGAAGCCGAGCTTGCGGGCGACCACGCCACGGCCGAGAGCCTCTACACCACGGCGATGCGTGCCGACACCGCCGACCCGGTGCTGCCGTTCAACCTCGGCAACGTCTTCCAGGCGCAGGGCCGCGGCCCCGAGGCCAAGGTGGCGTGGCAGATCGCGGTGGCGCGCGATCCCGCGTTCGCCGAGGCCTGGTACAATCTCGCGCTGGCGGCCGAGGACGAGGAGCAGACCGACCTCGCCATCGCCGAGTACCGGCGCGCGGTGAAGGCGCAGCCCGACTGGGGCGACGCGCACTTCAACCTGGCGCTGCTGCTCACCAAGATCGAGCGCTGCGACGAGGCACTGGCGGCGTGGCAGCGCTTCCTCGAGGTCGAGCCCGCGGGCAAGCACGCCGCCACCGCCCAGAAGGCGATCGCGCTCTGCCGCATGAAGATCCAGCAGGACAAGGCGCAGACCGGATAGGGCAGCGCCAAGCGGGCTTGGCAAATGTGTACCCTGACTTACAGTAAGGGCTCGCCACTGACGAAGGCGCACTCGCCATGATCAGGATCAGCCGCCCGCCTCTCGAGACCATCCCTGAGTTGGGGGAGTGGAGGTACGCTGCCGCAAAGAACACGGCGATACTGGCCAAACACCACGAGCGTCGTGACGGGCGCCGTCTGAACTTCAAATCCGCAATCTGGCATCAGGCGCGACCTGTCCTTGTGAAGGTCTTTCGTTCCAAGTGCGCGGCCTGCGAGTCGCGCCTTGGCGTCAACACCTTCGTGAGCGTGGCTCATTTCAGGCCCAAGAGCGTGGTGGTCGAAGACAAGTCCTCCCAGGGTTACTGGTGGCTGGCCTATGATTGGGACAACTTGTTCGTCCTCTGCCCCCGCTGCAACCAGATGAAGGGGGCCCGCTTTCCGATTCCGATCAATGCAAAGCGCGCTTTGAGCCCTGGCGACAATCTTTCGAACGAAAGGCCGCTCCTGCTCAATCCCTGTGTCGAAGATCCGAATGCCCATCTGGCCTTCGACGACAGCGGCCTTGTCGTCGGGCAAACCGAGCGCGGGCGCATCACCATCGAGATCTACGGGCTGAACCGCGAGGAGCTGGTATCGGCGCGGCAGCTTGCCATCGCGAACAAGCTGGACCTGTGGAGAGTGAGCCTCAACGAGATAAGAAGAAGCGACCAGACGGCGGTGGACCGTCTCGCTGTCGGCGAGGACGTGGAATACGCGGCCGCCCTCCGGGCGGCGTCGCATCGGTTCGTATTGGAGAACGAACGCGCCCTCATGCACTCGGCGGTGGGCCGCAGGTTCATCGGCCGGGCAAGGAAGGCGAGGCCGATCGGCCACGAGCAGATCGAACGCCTCGCATCGGCGGCCAAGCGGAAGGAAGTAGCGTATTCAGTCGAGAGCGCGGCGGATACCGACAGCGCCGCCTTCCTCGCGGCGCGGCGGCGCATCGAGCGAATCGAGATCAGGGATTTCAAGTCGATCAAGCAACTGTCGATCCGGTTTCCCGTTCCCCAGTCCGAAGACGAGGCCTGGCTGATGCTGCTGGGTGAAAACGCCACCGGCAAGAGCTCGGTCCTTCAGGCGGTGGCGCTGGCGCTCATGGGCTCGGCGCATGCCAACGCGCTCGGGCTCGATGCCAAATCCTTCCTGCGCCACAACGCCGACAGCCGGGAGGGCTCGGTCGAAGTCCACCTGACCAACCTCAACGACCCGGTGCGGATGACGTTCGGCAAGGACGTCGACGGCTTCCAGGTCACGCCGGCCGAGCCGAAAGTCCTGCTGCTGGGATACGGCGCGACCCGGCTGCTGCCGCGGCCGGGCCTCGGCGCAAGCGATGAGAACAAGTACATCCGCATCAAGAACCTGTTCGATCCGACCGCCCCCCTGAACGACGCCGAGGCGTGGCTGTCGGACAAGACCAAGGTGTCCCAGGACAAGTTCGAGGAGGTCGCCGAAGCGCTCAGGGAGGCGCTGCTGCTGCCGCCCACCGTCAAGGCGGATCGCGAGCGTGGCCATGTCGAGTTCGTCCACCCCGACGATCGCCTGCGACTCTCCGACCTGAGCGACGGCTATCAGTCGGTCATCGCGATGGTCGCCGACATCGCGTTCTGCGTTTTCGAAAAGTGGGGAAGCATCGAGGAAGCCGAGGCCATCGTCCTGCTCGACGAGATCGAGGTCCATCTGCATCCGCGCTGGAAGATGACGATCGTCGAACGGCTGCGCCGGTGCTTTCCGCGCCTGTCGTTCATCACCACGACCCACGATCCGCTGTGCCTGCGCGGCCTGCACAGCAACGAGGTCATGGTGCTGCGCCGCGCCGCCGACGGAGCGATCGACACGCTCACCGATATTCCCGATCTCGACAGCTACCGCGCCGACCAGCTGCTCACGAGTCCCCTGTTCGATCTCGTGACGACACGCGGCCCGCGAACCGAGGAGGATCGGGCCCGCTATGGCGTCCTGCTGGAAAAGAAGCGGCGTTCGCCCGCGGAGGAAGCCGAGTACCTCGAACTCGAGGCCAAGCTCGGCGCGCTCAGCATTGACGAGACGGTCAGGCCCGACACGGCCGCCGCACGCATCGACGATGTCAATCTCGACGCCGCGGTGCAGCAGATCACCGCCGGCCTCTCGGAGGAGATCCGCAGGCAGATCGCAAAGGTCATCGTGCCGGCCGGAGAGGCGGAATGATCCGCCTGACACCGACCGAGCCGACGACGCCGGAGTGGAAGAAGTGGCGGGACGAAGCGAAGGCTGGCCACAAACTTCTGCGCACGCAGCTGCAGAAGAAAGGAACGTTCGACGTCAACGAGAGTCTCTACAAGCGCATGAAGAAGACGCTGCTTGAGATGTATCACGGCAAATGCGTCTATTGTGAAACGCCTCTCGTTCTCAGCAGCTGGTGCCAGCTCGATCATTTCCGGCCGAAGAACGAGGTGCTCGACGAGCACAAGCGCCCGGTCTCTGTCGACCGCAAGGGCAAGCCGCACACCGGCTACTATTGGCTGGTTTACGAGTGGACAAACCTGCTGCCCTCTTGCGCGGTCTGCAACGGGCACAAAGGCGCGATCTTTCCGGTTCATCCCGGCTCCGTCCATGCGCGACATCCTGGCAAGGAAGAGGGCGAGAAGCCGATCTTCCTTCATCCGACCAAGGACGACCCCGCCGACCATTTCGAGTACATCGCCTCGACTGGATACCTCAAGAGCAAGAGCTTGCGGGGCAAGAGTTGCATCGACCTGCTCGATCTCAATCGCGGCCCGCTGTGCGATGCGCGCAAGACCGCCTACCAGGCGTATGTCGGGCTGGTCTCCGACCTCCTGCATGCGGTGAAGGAAGCGGAGGCGCTACCGGCCAGAAAACTCGCCGATCTCAAGGCGACCCTGCAGGGCGTCGCCAAGTACTCCCTGGTTGGTCGCAGCGCGCTCAAGCAATGCGAAGGAGCGCTTCAAGAGGTGTTCAGGACAACCAACGTTGGGTCACGCAAGCCGCGCCGCGGCGCTTCCTCGAAGTCGAGTCGTCGGGCACGCACGCCGCCACTGTCCAGAAGGCGATCGCGCTCTGCCGCATGAGGAACCAGCAGGACAAGGCGCAGGCGGGGTAAGCCTCGCTCCCAGCGAAGCGCGGACCGCGGGCGTCTCGCCCGCCTCATGATTCATGAGCGGGCCGGCGGCCCGCGGTCCGCGCTTCGCTGGAAGAGCATGAGCAGCCGTCACCGGAAATCGACCCGGTGGATGGCGGTGAGGATCGGGTCTTCATTGCCGCTCTTGGCGATGTCGAAGCGTCCATCCGTGCAGGCGAGGTTCCTGAGGTCGTCGGGGCCGAGCGTGACGAAATCGAAGGGCAGGTGCGTGCCCCGGTCCTCTTCGACATGGCGGATGAAGTCATCGGTGACGTAGATCTGTCCTGATTCGACGTGAGGCTCCAGGCGGGCCGCGTTCTGCAGCGCCATGCCGTACGGCTCCTTCTGCCGGGGGCCGTCGGCGATCTCGACGAAGCCGGCATCTCCGGCAAAGCGCAGCTGCGCGCCGAACTCCGACCGGCCGAGCTCACGCTGGATGTTGCGCGCCGCCTGGAGCAGCTTGACCGGATTGGCGTCGATCAGCGTCAGCGAATCGCCTTGCGAGCGCTCGGCATGATCGAGCTTCGCGGCGAACTCCGACACGATCGAATCGAAGACCGTGGCGAAGGCCTTGGTCCTGAGGCCATCACGCATCGTTGCCGAATGGCCCTTCACGTCACCCTGCAGGACGTAGCGGATCTCGCGCTCGCGCGACCATCGGCGCCCGCGGCCGATGATGTTGCGGTCGTTGAGGTTCTCGAAATAGGCCGGGTTGCGTTCGGCGATCAGGTCATCCAGCGCGGGATGGACGAGATAGGTCCGCGCCGGCGGCAGGATCCGGACGTTGTCGAGCGGATGCTCGCCGGGCAGGCGGAAGATCTGGACATCCTCGCCGGTCTCGGCGTCGCGGCCGACATAGCCCAGCAGGCCGAGCTTGTAGAGGGCGCAGAACGGATGCTCGGTGTGCAGCGCGGCCGCGCTGAACGCCTCCAGGCAGTCGGCAGCGTAGGTGCCGGCGATGCGCGCGAGATCATCGGGCGAGAGCACGTTGCGGTCGATCAGGCGCAGCAGCCGATCGGCGTCGAAGCCGTCGAGGTGCGGCGCCATCTCGGCGAAATAGGCCGTCGTGATGGTCTTGGCCTCCGAGCGCACGGCCTCGCGGACCCGGCGTTCGCTGCGCCCGGCCGGCGCAATGCTGGCGAGCGCCTTGCCGATCGAGACGACGTCGCGCGGACGGCCCAGGGTGTGCCGCAGCCAGAATCCCAGCACCTCCTCCTCCTCGCCGGTCACCGGATGGGTGACGCGCCGGAGCGGCCCGAAGAACGCGGCAACGGCATCCTTCGCGCGGGGGTCGGCCAAGTCCTGGTCGTCGGAGTGGGCGATGTTCTTGTGGATGATCTCCAGCAGATCGTCGTCGGTGTAGCTGATGATGAGCGATTTGCTGCGCAGCTGCTGGCCGAAGTAGGTGTCGCCGATGATGCCCTGCAGGACCTCCTTGCGGATCGACACGTAGATCTTGGCGTGCGTGTTGATGTGGCTGAGCTCGCGGGCGGCGGCGGCAATGCCGGACTGCGCAAGATGCCAGAAGCTCCGCTTGATCCTGCCGCCGGGCGCACTCGCAGCCGCCGGACGATCGCGCGCGGCAGCCATCTCGCGCAGGACGCCTTCGTAGTACTCGTCGATATTGTCGACGAAGATGGCCGTCGATTCGTGCAGGCGCCGGAAGGCCGGCAGCAGGGCGTCGTTGTAGTCGTTGTTGAGCTGGTGATAGGTGTTCACCGACGCCGACAGGATATGGTCGAAGATCTCCCAGACGGAAACGAGATTGTCGTCCTGGAAGATCGTCCTGAGCGAACGGCTGCACCGGCCGGGCACGTGCTTCATGGCCTTCAGCACGGCGATGGTGAAGGACAGCAGCCAGACCGACCGCCAGTAGGCTTCGCTGTCGCGCAGGTCGCCGTAGTCGCTGGTCGGTATGACGCTGGGCAGGCCGCCCGGCTTCTCGACCAGGGCGCCGCTCGGCAGGATGTGGGCGTACTTGTCCTGGATCGAGAGCCGCTTGGCCTTGAGGAGGAGCGTCTTGCCGAAGCCCTTCGGCGCGATGACGATCGTGGTGCCCTTCTCGTCCGGCCTCAGGAAGGATCTTATCTCCGGATTTGGATGGAGCAGATTCGAACGAAAATTGAGGATGTCTTCGGCATCCATCTCGCTCGCATCGATGATCCATGCCTGCATCGCTGACACCAATTCAGTTCATTGTGACGCGTCGGGCCCGGTCGTCTTGCGGCATCGGCGAGAGGCAGGTGCTTTGCGGCGATGCGCCGGTCGCCATTGCGCCGCGCAACCTGAACAGCGCCGCCCGGGGTTGCGATCAGCATGGGCCGGACCTCTTCGAGCCGTCAATGCCCTTTCCAGGCGCAGCCCGACGGGGGCGATGCGCAACGTTGGAGGCAGTCTCGGCCTACCGGGCGGGCGCCTACTTCATGTCCGCCATGAGCTGCGTCTTCGCCTCGGCCATCAGGCGCTCGGCCTGCTTGCGGATGGCCTGCTCCCCAGTCGGCTTTCCGGCGTTGGCGAGATCATTCACCAGCTTCTGGATGACGTCGTCGTCTCCCGGCTTCTCGAAGTCGGCGAGGACGACCTCCTTGGCGTAGCCCTCGGCGCCGGCGCCGCTCTTGCCCATGAGCTCGGCCGCCCACAAACCGAGCAGCTTGTTCTTGCGCGCATTGACCTTGAATTGCAGGTCCTGGTCCCGCTCGAACTTCTTCTCGAAGGACTTCTGGCGATCGTCGAACGTGGTCATGGCCGCTCCTGGGTTGACTCGTCGTGCTGGTGGAACGGGATATGGGGATGGCGCCGCGGTCTTACCACGTTGCCCTCCGTGCCGTTACGGGTCGGAGCTGACCAGAATCTGGTGTTCGTTTGCCGGAGTCGGGCCCGAGAATATTTCCGGGTGTGACAAGTAGATCTGGCGATCCCACTTGTAGAGCTCGCGGGTCTGCGGCTGAACGAATGCGATTTCATCTTCAAGCCAGAACAACGCCCATTCGCGCCCATCCTGGCAAATGGCGACTTCCCCCATGTCGTGAGGGCTGCCGACTTTCAGGACGAGCGGGCAGGGAACGCCATGGCGTTGGAGGAACCTGTGCGCGACGCCGTTCAATTCCTGCGCGTGGACGCCGCAGGAAAGAAGGAGCGTGCCGAGCGCGACGCACGTCGACCACGCCAAGGCTCCAAGCAAAGACTGCATGAGCTGCCTCGAAGTTCTGCGGCCACCCCACGCGTGGAGAGTAATCCGTCAGCGCATGCAGCACTGTGAGGAACGCCACATGCGGCGCTTGTGCGGAATGCCACAGAACCTGCCGCCCGTTCATGCTCTTCCGGACCGGAAGAGCATGAGCATGACGACTACAGCTTGAGCAGCCAGGCTTCGACCAGGCCTTTTCCTTTCACCTCGATGGCGCCACGCGGCTCGAAGACGAACTGGTCCTTGAGCTTCTCGTAGACCGGGCGCGTCACCTGGATCATGTCGGGCAGGCCGCCCGATTCCATGCGGCTGGCGAGGTTCACCGTGTCACCCCACAGGTCGTAGATGTACTTGCTCTTGCCGATGACTCCGGCGACCACCGGACCGCTGTTGACGCCGACGCGCAGTTTCATCGTGACCTTGTGCTGCATCGCGTGCTCGCGGGTGATGTAGACCATGCGGATGGCCATGCGCACCATGCGCTCCGTGTGGTCGGGCACCGGATCGGGCAAGCCGCAGACCGCCATGTAGGCATCGCCAACCGTCTTGATCTTCTCGATGCCCAGCTCGTGGGCGGCATCGTCGAAGCGGCTGAACAGGCCATTGAGCAAGGCCACCACGTCGGCCGGCGGCATCCCCGCCGACATCTGGGTGAAGCCTTCGATGTCGGCGAACCCCACGGTCACCTCGGCGAAGCCGTCGGCAATGCTCTGTTCGCCGCCGCGCAGACGATTGGCGATGGGCGCCGGCAGCACGTTCAGGAGCAACTCCTCGATCTCGCGATTCTTGTTTTCGATCAGCACGTTCTTTTCGCGCAGCTGATCGACCATCCTGTTGAACGCCGCACACAGAGTGCCGATCTCGTCGCGCGCCCGGACGGTTACCTTTGCACCGTAGTCGCCGGCGGCAAAGAGCCTTACCCCTGCCGTAAGCTCGCGCAACGGGCCGAGCAGGGAGCGCGACAGCCAGGCGCTGGTCAGGAGAACCACCACCAGCGCCAGCCCGCCGACCAAGGTCAGCTCGCGCTGCAGCGTCCTGATCGGCGCCAGCGCCTCGTCGCTGTCGATCTTGGCGATCAACGCCCACTTCGTTCCCGGGATTCCAAGCGGCCCCCACGAAGCCAGGGTCGGCCTGCCGTCGTAACCTGCAATCTCGCTGGTGCCTTCGAGGCCGGCCAAGCCGGCGCGCGTGGCTTCGGTGTCTATGTGCTGGTGGAGCACCGGCGTCCCATAGCGGCGGATCGCATCGACATTCGCGGGCTCCTGCCCACCGCTCTTGAGGCCGGCAAAGTAGAGGTCGCGATTCTCGTAGAAGGCACGCGGCGCCGAGCGCACGCGGCTGTCGGCGCCGACCAGATAGGCTTCGCCGGTGGCGCCGAAGCCGTCCTGTCGCCACTGCCGGTCGCCGGTGACGACGTTGTCGATTTCCTGGATCGAGAGCTGGGCCGCGAGCACCGCGATCACCTGCCCCTGATCGACGATCGGAGCGGCCATGAAGGCGATCGGGGCGCCGCCGGACGGCGCGTAAGGCGCGAAGTCCTCGAAACAAATGGCCGAGCGGTCGGCCGTGGTGGCGCATCGAGCGACCGCCGCCGCAAGGTTGGTCTGGCGGTAGAGTCCCGTGCGCAAGGAGGCGCCGAGGTCCACTTCCTTCAGCACCCCATAGACGATGCGGCCGGTGCGGGCGTCGATCAGGTTCAGGTCGAAGAAGCCGAAGCTTTTGGCCGCAGACCGCAGCAGGGGATGAGAAACCGCGTGCTGCCGGCTCCAGGCGCTGCCGTCATGGGCATCGTCGAGAAGTAGTCGGCGGTCCGGCGGATCGGGGTTGGCGACGATGTAGTGGTACTGCAGGTAATAGGCGGCATTGCCGTCCGGGAAGTACTGCTTGATGTCGGGCTCTTTGCCGAGGATGCGCTTCAGGTCGGGAGCGAACCGGGTGACGTACCAATCGTCCACCGCGCGGCGTGTGTCGGCCGGCACCTCGGACTTTTCGAGCGCCTCGAAGCCCGAGTTGAACCCGCGCGCCGCGTCGACGGCCATCTGCGTCGAGGCGAGGTGGCCGAGCTCATTGCGCAGGGTGCGGAAGTAGGTCTCGACCTGGCGCGCCTTGCTCTTGCGCGCAGTCGTGAGCTGGTTGTAGATCGCCTCCTGCAGCGAATCGCGGGCCCGCAAGTAGCCCATGATGCTGGTGACCAGCACCGCGATAGCGCCCAGCAGCAGCAGGATGGCGAACAATTTTACGGCGAGGCCCCATCGCACGTCGCGATCGGTCAACTCTGGATTCTTCGTGAGCATGTCACCATCAGGCGTGCTGCTGGGGCCACGCGAATTGCCCGCCCTGCACGATGATCATAGCGCAGGACGCACAGAATGGCGCCAGCTCCCCGCCTGTCGTCCAGCGATTGCCCAATAGATCAAGCCTGAGCAGGCGCCGGAAAGCCCGAACACCGCGGCCTCGATCATTCCAGCCCCGTCGAGGCCGCCAATCGTGCGCGGCGACAGCTCGAGGTAGACCGCCGCACTCAGCAACGCGGTCGGAACCACATAGACATAAGGCGAGCGCCAGCCGAGCACCTCCGTCACGGACAGGATCAGCAGCGCCGGGCCGGCGCTGAGAACGATCGCGAGGAGAACGACAAACAATCCGGCAACCGGCGCCGCAACGAAGATCGCAGGCGAAACCGCGGGCAGGACCCAATAGCCGAGCGAGTCGGGGAGCAGCGACGCAACGCCGAACAGCAGCGCGAGGGCCGCGCAGAATCCGAGCACGCCGACGACATAGGCTCCGACCATCACGAGGATTCGCTTCAGAATGCGCACCCGGCTATCTGCGCCGCTCGCCCATCACCGCCGACCCGGACGGGCGCCGCCCTTCTCAAGCCGTTCAAGGCGCGCCTCGATGCTAGTCTGCATTTCCTCCAGCCGCTGCTGAAGCCGTTGATCCTGGCTCCTGAGTTGCGCAAGGCGGGCGGAGAGTTCGGAAAGCTGCTGCTGAAGCCCGGCCAGTCTGGCCTCGATCTGGCCCGCTTCGCCGCCTCGCTGCGCGACCGCGGCGGCAGGCGCCAGGAGGACAGCCGCCACAACGGCGCAAAGGCTGACCGCAGGTCGCCGTCTCATTCGATCACCTCATCGGTGCGAGCAAGGATCGACGGCAGTCATAGCACATCGCAGCCGGGTTGGAGACGACTGGCAAACGCACAACGAAAAAGGGCAGCACACGCTGCCCTTTCCACGTCTACGGAATCGAACCGGCGATCAGAGATCGGCGGCCTTCTTCACGGCGTCCTTGGCCTTGCCGACGGCCTTCTGCAGGTCGCCCTTGGCCTCCTGCAGCTTGCCCTCGCCCTTCAGCGCGGGATCGTCGGTCGCCTCGCCAACACCCTGCTTGACCTTGCCGATGGCCTGATTGGCCGTGCCCTTCACCTTGTCGGTCGTGCTGCTCATCTCGTGACTCCTTTGTTTCGTGCGGATTCGTGGAGTCAACGTGCGGTACGGGTCGACGTTCCTGGCTCCGCGCGGAAGCACGGCCCCTGCAGAAAAGGCAATCCGTGGCGCGCTCCCGGCAAAGGCTACTTCAGCGCGGCGCCGGCCGGAGGGTCACCCTCGATGTACTTCGTCGCCAGGTGCGCGCCCTGGCGCGGCAGGAAGGCGATGAAGCGCGCGCCCTCGGGACTGACCACGGTGAAGGCGTGCGGCGTGCGGGCGGGGATGGAGATCGTCTGGTCCTTGCCGACCGTGAAATGCTCGTCGCCGATCCGAAGGTCGAGCGTTCCGTCGAGGACGACGATGACCTCGTCGACTTCCTCATGGAAGTGCAGTGGCGCGCCCGCGCCCTGTTCCAGGACGCCGAGACTGGAGCTCACGGAAACGCCCTGCGCCTCACCGGCCAGGACGTAATTCCGATAGCCGGGACGCCACGGGATCTCCCGGGCCTCCGCATTCTTCACCACCGGCATGTCGACCTCCTGTGATGCGCAAATCATGGTCAGTATAGTCGGCAAACAAGGAGACGCCCATGACATCGCGTATTGATCCCGACCTGGAGAAGATCCTGCCCTTGCTGCCGCTCAGGGATGCGGCGACGCTGACGCCCGAGCGGGCGCGCGCCGAGCTGGTGGCGCTGGCCGAATCGCGCAAGGACGTGCCGCTGCCCGAGCTGGCGACGGCCAAGGACATCACCGTCGACGGCGCCGCCGGCCCGATCGCCGCACGGCTCTTCGCAACCGGCAGGACGCCGGCGCCGACCATCGTCTACTTCCATGGCGGAGGCTGGGTCGCCGGCGATCTTCTGACGCACGAGCGCCAGGCCAGGACCTTGGCGCTGGAGGCCGAGGCCGTGGTCGTCAGCGTCGACTACCGCCGGCCGCCCGAAACACCGTTTCCCGGCCCCTTCGAGGATTGCCTGGCGGCGACCCGCTGGGCGGCGGCCAATATCGGCACGCTGGGCGGCGATCCGGCGCGGCTCGCCGTGGCCGGCGACAGCGCCGGCGGCAACCTCGCCGCCGCCGTGGCGCTCGCGTGCCGGCAAGATGGGCCGAGCCTGAAGGCGCAGCTTCTGATCTACCCAGCCACCGACCTCATGGGCCGGTACGGCGTGGCCGCGGAAAACGCGAAATATCCGTCGCGCCAGCAGAACGCCGAGGGCTATTTCCTGACCGGCGATGCCATGCGCTTCTTCGCCAGCCACTACCTTCCCCGTCCACAGGACAGCGAGGATCCCCGCGCCTCGCCCTTGCGCAGCGACACGCTCGCCGGCGCGCCGCGCGCGGTCGTCACCACCGCCGAGTTCGATCCGCTGCGCGACGAAGGCGAGGCCTATGCCGAGGCCCTGAAGCGAGCCAAGGTCGAGGTCGCCTATTTCCGCGAGGCCGGCATGGTGCACGGCTATTTCGGCATGGGCGCGGCATCGAAGGCGGCCGAAGCCGCGCGCCAGCGCGCGACGGCGGCGTTCAAGGCCATGCTCCGGTAGGCAACCATCGCGGTCCCGCGCTCATTGGAAGGGCATGCCCTGGACTCAGTACAGGAGGCCACGATGTATCTGGCCCGCTTTTCCTATGACGTGCTGCCGGTGAACCGCGACCGCGCAATCAACTTCATCCTGCGCGAGGTCAAGGCTGCCCGCGGCCGCGGTCTCAATGCCCGCATGCTGGTGCCGTTGACGCGCGGCGCCGGCTGCGCGGCCCTGCAGTTCGAGATCGAGCTGGCGAAGCTCGACCAGCTCGACCAGTTCCGCGAGCGTGGTGTCGGCACGAGCGAGGAGACCGGCAACTGGATGCATGCGTTCAGCGAGATCCTCACCGCGCCCCCCATGGTCGAGATCCTGCGCGTGGACGACGCGCAGTAAGCACCACTAGGGACGAGCGAGGCGCCCCCGCCCTCGCGGCCGCGACGGCTCAATCGGGAAGCAGTTCCTTGAGCTGGTCGATCTTCTGCTGGGCGTCGCCGAGCGACAGATAGCCGATGGCGCCCGAGAGGCCGGCGTTCGGCGTGCCGTGGTTGATCCCGCGCATCGCCACGATCGCCTTGCAGGATCTGGCCATCAGCACCGGCGCGACCAGGGTTCCGACGCCGGTCATGGTGGCGCCGAAGCCGAAAACCAGCCCCTCGCCCATGCTCAGAAACATGACGGTCACATAGCCACCGCCGAGGGCGACGAACTCCCCCTGATAGATCAGGCACCAGCCGGTTATGTCGTTCAGCGTCACCGTCTCCTTGCCGTGGATCAGGTTCGGATAGATGCCGCCGACGCAATCCATGTCCATGGTCGAGAAATCGATTCCCCACGGCACGCGGCTGACGCCCAGGCCCAAGGCGGCGTAGCTCAGTCCCATCATCGTCCGCTTCGACATCTCCTCGAGGTAGATCGTGCCGGCCGACACGCCGAACTTGGTCGCGGCGAGGTTCACGCCTTCCGACGTCTCGAACCGGTAGCTCACGCCGGTCAGCTCGGGCACGGGATCGTCGGGTACCGGCACGTCCCAGATCGGCATGACGGGATCGAATTTCGGCTCGCGCAGCGGCTTGGTGCGTCCGGGCGGGATCGTCGCCGTGCGCAGCATCAGCAGCCGCTCGGTGTTGGCGCCGACCCAGCCGTCGGCCTTCACCTTCTCATGCTTGGCCTGGAACGCCTTCACCGCCTGTTCGGTATGCGGCCCCCAACTGCCGTCGGCAGCGATGTCCTTGCCGCCGACCTTGATGCCTTCGCCGGATATCAGGAGCGCCGTCTGTATCCAGCGGACGTAGCCCGCATGCTTCCTGTTGGCCCTGATGAGGGCGTCCTGCGTCGGCCGGTCGACCTTGGCGTTCACCGCGAGCTTGTTCTTCATCTGGAACGTGATCAGCCAGCTCCGGTACTCGAGCAGGGCCGTGCCGTCGTCCGCCAGGGAGGCGCCGGGCAGCAGCCGGTTCAGCGAACCCTTCACCCATCGGATGTATTCGGACTTCGAGGGCTTTGACATCGTCGTGCTCCCTGCGATGCGTCAATGGCGGCGACGGCGCCCGATGCCGTACTTGACCGCGAGCTGGAACTTTCCTTCGGCGCCGAACCCGTTCATGCGGAACCGGCCTTCGGCCTCCTTCTCGCCGACGATCACCGTGCCGAACGCCAAGCCGGCAGACAGCGAGACCTCGTGCGCCCGCCCGCGCCGGCCATGCCATTCCTTCTTCCAGTTCGCTTCGACGCGCAGGCCGCCGAATATGTCGAGGCTCGGGTACTTCTTCCCGAACTCCCACAGCGTGCTGGTGATGAGATACGGCGCGAGCCGGACGGTGCCGACCGTGGTGGGGTCGCCGACCATGTTCCGCCACTCGCGTTCGGCGATCTCGGTGTCCAAGTACTGGATGGAGGCCTGGATGCCCGATCCGCCGCCCGGCGCCAGGACGAACGACGCGCTGGGCATGATGTAGGGATGCAGCTTCACGAACGCCGCCGTGAACGACTGGACGATTTCCAGCTCGTGACCGCTCTCCTTGCCGATATCGGTGGCGTATTCGAACTCGAGCCATTGGTTGCCCGACATCCATCCGTGCGCACTCGGATGCTTGCGGTCGAGCGCGTGCTTCTGGACTGCTTCCCGGGGCGACGGCACAGGCGTGACGGTTGCGGCGCCCTTCTCATCCGACGAGCGCGGCGGCGGCATGACCGGACACATCCGCTTCGGCGGCGGATCGCGCAGCCAGGCATCGAATTGCTCTTCGAATGTCGGCGCTTGCGGATAGCGCGGCAGTTTCGGCGGATCATAGGGCGAGCCGGCCATCGGCTCGCTGTAGGGTCGATGGCGCGGCAGCTTGGGCGGCGGTGGCTCGATGGCGGGCGGCGGGGCGATCGTCAGGACGAACTTGTTGACGACGGTGCGGCGGACGAACAGGCAGCCGAGCGTCTGCGGTCCGGCAATACCGTCGGACGTCAGGCTCTGGCACTTCTGGAAGTCGCGGACCGCGCCTTCGGTGATGGGTCCAAAAATGCCGTCGAGCACCAGAGGCTTGACCGGCTTCAGCCGCAGATTGAGGGCGTTCTGCAGGGCAACGACTTCATTGCTTCGCTGATCCTTGGCGAGCCAGAGCGACATGACGAGCTCCCGCATGCGGCCGTCGGGACAGTCGAAGGGCGATTATGCGGGCTCAACCCAGGGCTTTGGTATCATCCAGAAGTACTGTCTCCCGGTTGGCCGACGTTGTTTCGCCACACATCGGTCTCATGCTTTCGTCCCGGGACCGAAGTACGCTTCGATCCGAGCGAACCTGCAGCGACCTGCGACCGGTCTTTCCAATGAAGATCCTTGTCGTCGACGATCATGTGCTGATCCGCGAGGCGCTGCGTGGCCTCTTCCGCGAGCTCAGGCCCGAGGCCACGGTGCTCGAGGCGCCGGATGCGGCGCGGACGATGCAGGCGCTCGCCGAACAGCCCGACGTCGCCTTGATCCTGCTCGACCTCAGCCTGCCCGACCGCGACGGGCTCGGGTTGCTGGCGGAGCTGCGCGCCCGTTACCCCGCCATCTCCGTGGTCGTCCTGTCGGGCTTCGCCGAGCGCGCCAACGTGGTGCGGGCGCTGGACCACGGCGCGCTGGGCTTCATTCCGAAATCGGCCGGACGCGAGGTGATGACCAGCGCGCTGAACCTGGTGTTCTCCGGCGGCGTCTACATCCCGACCGAGATCCTCGGTTCGGGCCCGCCGATCCCGGCCAGGCCGCAGCCCCAGTCCCCGGCCCAATCGCAGCCCCAACCCGGCGACCTCGGCCTGACCGGGCGGCAGACCGACGTGCTGGCGTTGATGATGCAAGGCAAGAGCAACAAGGCGATCTGCCGCCGCCTCGATCTCGCCGAGCCGACGGTGAAGAACCACGTCACCGCCATCCTGAAGGTGCTGGGAGTCTCGAACCGCACCGAGGCCGTGCTGGCCGCATCGGCGCGCGGCTGGCAGCTCAGCGCAAGAGCTGATTGACCATCGACCTGAGCGCCATGGGCGTGACCGGCTTGTGCAGCAGTGGCAGGCCGCTCGCCTCGGCCTCGCGCATGCGCTCGCTCGTGGTGTCGCCGCTGATGAGGAAGGCGGGAATCGCCGCGGCGAAGCGAGCCCGCAACCGCCCGATGACGTCAATGCCGGTCGTTCCGTTCGCCAGGAAATAGTCCGAGATCACGAGGTTCGGCTGGCCGGCGAGGCCGCCAAGGGCTGCCTTCTCGGAGTCCGCGGTAACGACGCGGCACCCCCAGCCCTGCAACAGGCCGCGCATGCCGTCGAGGACCAGCGCATCGTCATCGATCACGACGATGAGCTTGTCCCGCGCCGGGTCGGAGATCGCCTCGAGTGTCGGCACAGGCGCGACTTGGCGGACCGCCGCGCGCGGCACCGAGACGGCGAAGCGCGACCCTTTGCCGGGCCGCGACACGAGGTCGATCGGATGGCCGAGCAGGCGGCCGAGACCGTCGACGATCGACAGGCCGAGCCCGAGCCCGACTCGCCGCCCGCCCCCCTGATCTGGCACAGGCGCGCCCACCTGGTAGAACTCGCCGAAGATGCTCTGCTGCTGGTCCGGGGCGACGCCAATGCCGCTGTCCCACACCTCGATGCGCACGCTGTCGCCGCGCCGGCGGCAGCCGACGACGACGCCACCGCTCGACGTATAGCGGATGGCGTTCGACACGAGGTTGAGCAGGATCCGCTCGAGCAGGATGGCGTCGCTGCGCACCCAGGCGCGGCTCGGCACGACACTGAGCCGCAGGCCCTTCTCGCTGGCCGCGGCGGCGAACGTCGTCTCGATGCGATCGAGCAGATGGCCGACGGGGAAGTCGGCGATGTCCGGAGCGAGCACGCCGGCATCGAGCTTGGACATGTCGAGCAGGGCGTTGAACAGCTCGTTCATGGACGCGATGGCGGCATCGATGCGGTCAACGAGCCGTGCGCGCTCCGCCGGATCGGCCTGGTCGTTGAGCTGGGCCGCGAACAGGTTGAGCGCGTGCAGCGGCTGGCGCAGGTCGTGGCTGGCCACGGCGAGGAAGCGCGACTTGGCGAGGTTGGCGTGCTCGACCTCGCGGTTGCGTTCAGCCAGCTCGCGGTTGCGTTCGGCGAGCGTCATGCGGAGCCGGAGTTGCTCGACGAAGCTGTTCTGGATGAAGCGCGCGAAGTTGATGAACAGAAAGAAGGTCACGACAGCCGCGAGCGCAATGCCCCAGTGCAGCGGGTCGGCGCCCAACCCGTAACGGATGGCGGTCGCTGCGATGAACGGCGTGACGAAGGCAAGATAGGCAGGGAGGTAGACGGCGAGCGTCACCAGCCCGGAGACCACGGCGCCGAGCAGCATGGTGACCAGGAAGAGCTGGTATTCGATGCGCTCGGGCACATAGAACAGGAAGCACGCAACCGCCCACAGGCTGCCGCCCACGGCCAGCGCCCACAGCACGCGCCGCAACCAGGCGCGATGGTCGGTGTCGGTCGCCGCGCGCCGGCGAAAGGCCCGCGCCAGGGCTGCCCGAGCGAGCGAATAGACGCCGAAGGCGGCCAGCCAGCCCAGCAGGATGCCGTGTGGAACGTGATCCCACAGCACCCAGACCAGGATCAGGGCGGCCGCCACGCCGGTCAGGATCAGCCGCTGGCCCTCGATGTAGAGGACGCGCAGCTGCTCGGCGAGGATGGTCCTGTCGGCGTCCAGCGCCGCCACGGCATCGTCGGGCGTGGGCGCCGCCTTGCGCCACACCGGCGGGTCTCGCGCTACGAGCGGGCGAAGCGCAACGCCGAGCGGGCGCGCGCCTTCTCGGCCTCGACCTCGCGATCGCGCGGCGGCGCCGTCGTGACCAGCGCCTCGATCAGGTGCCGCGCGGCGTGCGCCACCTCGGCGACCGCGCGGTTGAAGGCCTCCTCGTTGGCCTTGGACGGCCGGTTGAAGCCGGAGAGCTTGCGCACGAATTGCAGCGACGAGGCATGGATCTCCTCGTCAGTGGCGGGCGGCTTGAAGTTGTAGAGGTTCTTGATGTTGCGGCACATGCGGATCCCTCTTCTTCAGGTTCTCCCCGTCATACGGGGGAGGATACAGGAGGGGGAAAGCTTAAACGGTGCCGCGTGAAATTTCAGATCTGAATGCGCACGAATCCTTTTGAGGCCTGCCACCTCCCTACCCTCCCCCGTATGACCCCGTATGACGGGGGAGGAATGAGAGGAATGAGAACGGATCAGAAGCCCGCCTTTTGCAGCCCTTCCTTCAGGTGCTGCAGGTCCTCTGCCCGCGCATAGTGCATGGTGGCCAGAAACTTCTCGAGGTCGAGCTCGAGGTCGAGCTCGCGCATGCGCGCGACGTGGGCGGCGGACGCGGTCGTGTCGCCCAGCCAGGCATAGGAGGCGGCGAGGAAGCCGTGCTGCTGGGCATCGAAGGTCGCCATGTGCATGAAGGCCTCGATCGCCTTGGCGTATTGCCGGCCGACGAAGTGCGCGCGGCCAAGATGGCCCCAGAAGCGCGAAGGATGATGCGGATTGAGCTTCATCGCGCGGTGGATCCAGTCGACGCCCTCCGCGGACTGGCCGAGCCAGGTGAACAGCTCGCCCATCTGCACGACCACCAGGTCGTAGTTGGGATTGAGCGCCAGCGCGCGGTCCTGGTGATAGCGTGCCCGCGTCATGTCGTTGCGCACGATGGCGATGGCGGCGAGGATTCGGTGGACGTCGGCGTCGTTGTCGTCGAGCGCGATCGCGCGGTCGAGTTCGAACATCACCTCGTTGAAGACGGCATCCTTGTCCTTCACCCAGCCGTAGCCCCAGGCCTGCCCCAGGATGCAGCCGCGCCAGGCGTGGGCATGCGCATAGTCGGGATCGAGCGCGAGCGCGCGGTCGATCATCTTCTGGGCCTCGACATTGTCCTCCCGCGCGCTCTTGTGATGCAGCACCTTGGCCGCCAGCACGCACTCGTAGGCCGCCATGTTGGCGGGCTTGGTTCGCGCGAGCTGGTCCTGCTGTGCCGCTTCCAGGCGGCCCGGCAGGGTGGCGACGATGGCGCTCGCGATCTCGTCCTGGACGGCGAAGATGTCGTCGAGCTTGCGGTCGTAGCGTTCGGCCCAGATGTGCACGTCGGTGGCGGTGTCGATCAGCTGGACGGTGATGCGCAAGCGGTCGGCGGCCTTGCGCACGCTGCCTTCCACGAGATAACGGGCGCCGAGCTTCTGGGCGACCTCGCGCATGTTGGCGGCCTGGCCCTTGTAGACGAAGGACGAGGTGCGCGAGATGACGAACAGCTCGCGGCGACGGCTGAGCTCGGTGAGGATGTCCTCCGTTAGACCGTCGGCAAAGTACTCCTGCTCCGGATCGCCGCTCATGTTGGCGAACGGCAGCACGGCGATGCTGGGCTTGACGACCGCCGACCGCTGGCCGGCGCCGGGGCTGCCCTGTGGCGGCGCATTGGCGTGCCCGTCGACGCCCGGCAGGACGCGGTACACGCGCACCGGCCGGGTGATGTTCTTGAGCGGCTTTTCGCCCAGGTCCTCGAACGTCGCCTCTAGGCGCCCGTCGACCTGATTGTGAACGGCCGCGGTCAGGCAGATGCCGCCGACCTCGGCCAGCTGCTCGACGCGCGAGGCGATGTTCACGCCGTCGCCGTAGATGTCGCCGTCCTCGAAGATGATGTCGCCGAGGTTGATGCCCACGCGGAACTCGATGCGCCGGTCGGCGGGCACGTCCGAATTGCGGCGCCGCATGCGGTCCTGGATCTCAATCGAGGCGCGCACGGCATCGGCGACGCTGTGGAACTCGACCAGGAGGCCGTCGCCGGTAGTCTTGATGATCCGGCCGTGGTTCCTGTCGATGACCGGGTCGATCAATTCGATGCGATGGGTCCTGAGGCGGGCGAGCGTGCCGCGTTCGTCCGCCTCCATGAGTCGGCTGTAGCCGACCATGTCCGCCGCCACGATTGCAGCCAGCCGGTGTTCCATGCGTTCCACACCCCGGTAACGCAAGCACAAGCAAACGCCCCGCTGCCATCGGGGTCAAGAGACAACAGCCTATGATAAGCTGACACCGTGGCCAAGTCACTGGATGCCTACAATGCCAAGCGCGACTTCTCCAAGACGCCGGAGCCGCCGGGGCGGCGCGCGGCCAAGCCGGGCAACAGCTATGTCATCCAGAAGCATGCGGCGCGGCGGCTGCATTACGACTTCCGGCTCGAGCTCGACGGTGTGCTGAAGAGCTGGGCGGTGCCGGAAGGGCCGAGCCTGGTCGCCGGCAAGAAGCGGCTGGCCGTCGCGACTGAGGATCATCCGCTCGACTATGGCGGCTTCGAAGGCGTGATCCCGGAAGGCCAGTACGGCAGCGGCACGGTGATGATCTGGGACCAGGGCACGTGGGCGCCCGACTTCGATCCCGAGTTCGGCTACAAGAAAGGCCATCTGAAATTCCACCTGAACGGCAAGAAGCTCAAAGGCCAGTGGCATCTCGTGCGCATGAAGCCAAAGCCGCGCGAGAAGAACGAGAACTGGCTGCTGTTCAAGTCGGACGACGAAGCGGCGCGGCCTGCTGGTGACCCGGACATCACCAAGGAAAAACCCAACTCGGCCGCGACCGGCCGCAGCATCGAGGCGATCGCCCGCGAGAAGGATCGGCTGTGGGCGTCGGGTCAGGGGGAAATCACCGAAACGAAGAAGAAGCGTCGGCGCAAATCTGCCGTCGATGCCGCGGCGATCGCCAAGGCCAAGGCGACGCCGATGCCGGGCTACATCGAGCCCAGCCTCGCAACGGCGACCGAGACCGCGCCGTCGGGCAAGGACTGGCTGCACGAGATCAAGCACGACGGCTATCGCCTGCAAGCCCATCTCGAGAACGGGCGGGTGAAACTGTTCAGCCGGCAGGGCCTCGACTGGACGGAGCGCTTTCCCGTCGTCGCTCACGCGCTTGCCGACGTACCGGTGAAACTCGCCATCATCGACGGCGAAGTGGTGGTGCAGACGGCCACCGGCGTGGCGAGCTTTCCCATGCTGGTCGACGCGCTGAAGAACGGCAGCGGCGACACGCTGTTTTACGGCTTCGACCTGCTCTACCTCGACGGCCATGACCTGCGCGACGCACCGCTGGTGGCGCGCAAGCAGGCGCTGGCGGCGCTGCTGGCAGAGACCGGCTCGGATCGCCTCCGCTACAGCGACCACATCGTGGGCGACGGCGATGCGGTGTTCAGGCATGCGAGCCGCCTTGGGCTGGAAGGCATCATCTCCAAGCAGGCGACGGCGCCCTATCGCTCGGGGCGGGTGAAGACGTGGCTGAAAGTGAAGTCGAGTCAGAGCGATCCCTTTGTGATCGCGGGCTACGTGCCCTCGACGGTCGATCCGAAGTCGGTGGGTGCGCTGGTGCTGGGCGAATATGCCGGCAACCGGCTCGTGCCGGTCGGACATTGCGGCTCAGGCTTCACGGCGGCGAGCGCGCGCGAGCTGTGGCAGCGGCTCGATCCGCTACGCACGACCAAGCCACCGCTGAAGGACGAGACCGCGCCGCCCAAGGGCGTGCGCTGGGTCGAGCCGGTGCTGTCGGCGGAGATCGAATATCGCGGCCGCACCGGTGGCGGGCTGATAAGGCATGCGGTGTTCCGCGAGCTCGTTGAAGGCACCGTCGAAAACCGTCGTCCCGACCGGAGCGCGAAGCGCGGAGTGGAGGGACCTTCTCACAACGATAAGCGGCCAGTCGTGGAGAGAAGGTCCCTCCACTCCGCTTCGCTCCGGTCGGGACGACGAGAGGCGGAGCTGCCGGTGCGGCTCACCAATCCAGGCCGCCTGCTGTGGCCCGACCAGGGCATCACCAAGCAGGGCCTGGCCGAGTTCTATGGCGAGATTGCCGACTGGATCCTGCCGCACCTGGTCGGACGGCCGCTCAGCCTTCTGCGCCATCCTGAAGGCATCAACGAAAAAGGCTTCTTCCAGAAGCACGCCTGGGCCGGCCTCGGCGACAGCGTCCGCCAATTGCCGGTGCCCAACGACGATCAGCTGATGCTGGTGATCGACGATCTTGCAGGCCTGCTCGAGCTCGTGCAGGCGAGCGTGCTTGAGATCCATCCCTGGGGCGCCAAGGCCGAGCGGCCGGAGCTGCCCGACCGCGTCACCATCGATCTCGATCCCGGCGACAACGTGCCGTGGCAGCGCGTGATCGACGCCGCGCACGACGTGCGACGGCGGCTGGCGGCGCTGAAGCTGGAAAGCTTCGTGAAGACCACCGGCGGCAAAGGCCTGCACGTGGTCTTCCCCCTGACGCCACAGGCGGACTGGGATACCGTGAAGGCGTTCGCCCAGTCGATCGCCTCGGCGATGGCGGCCGACCGGCCCGACCTCTACACCGACAACATGGCCAAGAGCGGCCGGCGCGGACGCATCTTCGTCGACTATCTGCGTAACGGCATGGGCGCCACTGCCATCGGCGCCTACTCGACACGCGCCCGCGAGGGGGCGCCGGTGTCGGTGCCGCTGGCCTGGGACGAACTCGGCGAGAACATCCGGTCGAACCATTTCACGCTGCTTACTCTGCCCAAGCGGCTGGCATTCCTCGATCACGATCCGTGGGAGGGTTTGGCGTCGCTAAAGCAGTCCTTGCCGGGCGCGACAGTCAACGTGCCGACGAAGGCCGAGCTCGCCGCCTACTGGAAGAAGGTGGCGAAGCAGGCCCTGGTCCATCTCGCGCGGCGGCCGCTCAAGCTGGTGGGCAGCACGCCGGGCAAGCCGCCGAAGGCGGTGCGCAAGGCGGGCGACGACCGCTTCTGGATCGACAGCGTCGACGGCCTTCTGGGCCTGGTCGAGATGGGCGCCGTCGAATTGCACGCCGCCAACGTCACGATCGACGATCCCGAACGGCCGGACATGCTGGTGTTCAGCGTCAACGCCGCCGACGTCGCTTTGCGCCTGCACACGCTCTTGAAGGCCGAGGGGCTGGAGAGCTGGCCCAAGCTCACGGGTGGGCGCGAGCTGCATGTCATGGTGCCAATCGAGCCTGATCTCAATGCGCAGGAAGCGTTGCGCTACAGCGAGCAGCTCGCCAGCCGGCTCGCCAAGGCCAACATCGACTGCCGTTACAACAGGCCCGGCGCCACCGCTGTCGCCGCTTTCTCGCCGCGCGCGCTGGCCGGCTTCCCGATCGCCGCGCCGGTCGACTGGGCCGAGCTGCAGCGCGGGATCGCGCCGGACGCCTTCACGATGAAGCAACCCCGTGGCAAGGCTGAGACCTCTGCCTGATTCGGATTGCGCGGCATCCTTCAATCTGATCTGCTTTCGCGCTCAACGCCATTTCGTACCGTAGCGATCGCCCAGCGTCGCGTCTTGTAGAGCACGTAGCGCTCAACAGAGCAGGGGGTAGACATGGCTTACCATCTCGAAGGCCGACTTCTCGAAGTTTGCAACTGCCGGGTGCTGTGCCCGTGCTGGATCGGTGAGGATCCCGACAACGGCACCTGCGACACCATCGTTGGATGGCACTTCGACAAAGGCGCCGTCGACGGTGTCGACGTCGCCGGCTGCACAATCGTCGCCCTGGCCCATGTGCCCGGCAACATCCTCAAAGGCAATTGGCGCGCCGCCGTCTACATCGACGACAAGGCGAGCCCGAAGCAGAAGGACGCCCTGTTGCAGGTCTATACCGGCAAGCAAGGCGGTCCGGTCGGCGACCTCGTCAAGCTGATCGGCGAGGTCGTGTCGGTCGAGCAGGTGCCCATCACCTTCGACGTGCAGGGCGGCAGGGGCACCATCAAGATCGGCGACGTGGGCTACGCCGAGCTCGAGCCCTACCAGGGCACCACCGGCAAGGTCACGACGCTCACCGACACGATCTTCTCGACTGTGCCGGGCGCGCCGGTGTTCGTCGGCAAGTCACCGCACTACCGCGCCAAGAACAAGGCGCTGGGCATCGACGTCGACCTGAAAGGCTACAACGCGCTGCAAAGCACGTTCGTCTTCGACGCCTGAGCCAACGCCCGTGATCGCGAGCCCGATCGAGCCGCGACGAGCGTTCCTGGCGGTGCTGGTTGGCCTGATCGCCCTGGCCTGGCTCACGCTCTTCCTGTGGGAGCTGAGCCCGCACGGCCGCTACCTCGATCACGGCAAATGGACAGAGCTGGGCCTCGGCGCCTGGCTCTGCCGCGCGGTGCCCGCGGGACCGGTGATCGTGCCGGCGCTGCTCTATGCGCTGGGATGGATGCTGATGATCGCGGCCATGATGCTGCCCACGACCTTGCCGCTGCTCGGCCTGTTCGCGCGGGTGACCGAAGGCCGCGCCGACCGCAGGGCGCTGCTCGGGCTGCTGATTGCGGGATATCTGCTGGTCTGGCTGGCCTTCGGGCTTGCCGCACACGCTGTCGACTATGGATTGCACAGCCTGGCGGGCTGGGCTCCCTGGCTCAGCCTCAACGGCTGGCTGGTGGGTGCCGCGGTGCTGGCGATGGCCGGCGCCTTCCAGTTCAGCCGGTTGAAATATGCCTGCCTGGACAAGTGCCGCACGCCGTTCAGCTTCATCAACGAGCACTGGCGCGGCCAGGCGCCAGGCCGTGAAAGCTTCCGGCTCGGCCTTGGCCACGGCCTGTTCTGCGTCGGCTGCTGCTGGGCGATCATGCTTTTGATGTTCGTGGTCGGCACGGGCAGCGTCGGCTGGATGCTGGCGTTGGGCGCGGTGATGGCCGTCGAGAAGAACGTCTCCTGGGGCCGCAAGCTCAGCGCGCCGCTCGGCATCGCCTTGCTGGCGTGGGCGACCTTCATCGTCATCGAGCAGGGAACACGCGCGCTCTGAGCGCCCGTCACAACGGCGAATGATGATGCTCGAACAGCGAGTGCGCCGCGCGCCAGCCGTCGGCGTAGGCGCCGACGATCTGGTCGTTGCTCCAGGCCTGCCGCAGCATCGTGCCGTCGGGCAGGTTGACGTACGACCACGGCGCGTTGTGCGGCCCGAGCAGGCCCTGCACCGACGCTTGATCGTGGGCGGATACCTGCCAGTCGAGCGAGATGCCGTGCTCGCTGACGGTGATGACCTCACCCGAGTTCCACGCCACCCGCCAGGTATCGGCCGATAGCGGCGTCAGCGTGCCGCCCTCCAGCGCATGGGCGACATCGCCCTTCAGCACGATGTCCGGCGCGCCATCGACATGCAGCGTGATCGGCTTGCCGACGGCAAAGATCACGGCGGTGTCGCCGAACTCGGCGGCAAGGCCGGTCGTCCAGCTTGCGGTGCCGTGCTGACCGTCGGTCTGGATCTGAACCTGCCAGGGCGTGCCGTCGCTGCTGCCCCGCGCGGCGACGTACTCGCCGACCGCCTGGAAGTCGCAGGCGAAGCCGTCGAGGCTCACGATATGGACGTCGCCATAGCCGCCCGAGACGTAGGTGCCGCCGAGCCCGTCGGGCCGCACCGAGAAGCTGGTGGTGGAATAGGGCCCGATGAGCCTGATCTGCAGCGAGCCCGCGACCGTGTCCAAGGTCAGTACACCCTCGACGTAGCGCGGGTTGCTCGCCTGCAGGCCGGAGATGTCGATCAGGTCGTCGGGGCCGAAGCCGGTGATCGTGCCATGGAAGGCGAGCGCGTCGTTGAGCACGAGCTTCGAGTTGTTGCCGAAGGTGAGCGCCTGAGTCGACTCGACGGCGGCCTGCAAGGTCAAGATCGCGTTGTTGCCGATGCCGAGCGTGCCGCTGCCCTCGACGGCGCCGTAGAGGAGGAGGTTGCCATCCTGGGCGGTGATCGCGCCGTCATTGTCGATTTGCGTCAGCGCCACGGTGTGGTTGCCGCCGCCCAGGCCTGAAACGGTGCCGGTGCCGGAAATCGAGCCGCCGGCCGCGACCTCGATGTCGGCGGCGCGCAGGATGGCGTGGTTGCCGCCCAGCGTGACCTGGCCGTGGGCGCCGACATCGAGCGTGCCGTTGGTCGCGAACAGCGCGCCGTCATCGCTGCCCCCTGACACGATCATCTGGCCCGCGCCAGTGCCGCCGCCGACCGTGGCATCGCCATAGACCAGCAGCGCGCTGTAGGCGCCGATGCGGACCAGTCCGCTGCCGGCGGCGCCGACGATCAGGTTGCCGGTGTTGGTGCCGGCCTGGGCTTGCGCCGCGCCGACGGCGACCTCGCTGCCGTTCTGCACGACCAGGCTGCCCGTGCCGGCATTGCCCACGACCAGGGTGCTCGAGGTGGAAAAGACGTTGGCGACCAGAAGCTCGCCGCCGTCGAGGGTGACCGTGCCCTGCCCGCTCGCCTGGTTGCCGATCGCCATGTTGTAGGCCGTCACCTGGCCGATGATGCCGCGGTTCATGCCGTTGATCAGGAGCGAGCCCGTGCCGGCGTCACCCACCGTGAGCAGCCCGCCGTTGGTCCATTCGCCGCCGTTGACGATGACGCTGCCGCGCGCGCCGACCGACTGGCCGATGTCGGCTCCGGTGTCGAACATCGACGAAGCGACGCCTAAAAGTTCGAGCGTGCCGGTGCCTGCACCGCCGACCACCACCGTGCTGCTGGCCGAGATCTGCTCGAGGTTCAGCACCGTGCCGGTGCTGCCGCTCTGCTGGCCGATGACCAGGTTATCCTCACTTGCCGAACCGCCGACCGCGAGCATGCCGCCCGACACCAGCAGGAGGCCGCTGCCGGTGCGGCCGACGACTGTCTGCTGCTGGGCATTCAGCAACGCGCCGCCGGTCAACGTCAGCGCGCCGCCGCCGTCGACGGCGACCGCGAGGCCGCCGACGCCCTGGGCCACGATGTTGCCCGTGAGCGTCGTCTCGCCGAGGTCGAAGATCTGGCCGACGGCGCCATTGCCGGTCGCCGTATGGTTGCCGGCGGCGAACAGCGCGACGTTGGCGCCGCCCGGCGCGGTCACGCCGACGGTCCAGTTGTGGAAGTCGGTGAAATCCGTGCTGCCGACGACCGGATGCCATTCGAAGACGCCGGCGGCGCCGTTAGTGGCGGTGATGAAGGTCGAGCCGGTGCGCGATGCGGAGTCGGTGACCGTGATGGTGATCGTCTCGGTCGTCGTGCCGCGCGCCTCGTAGGTCAGCGTCTGCAGGTACCGCTCGATCTGGGCCAGCGTGGTGGCGAGGCTGGTGGCCGTGGTGGTGGCGACATTGGGGATGGTGACGCTGCTGCCGGCGCCGGCATGGTCCGTGGTGAAGCCCTCGACCGCCACCTCGCCGCCGGTCGCCTGCACAACGACCGAGTAGGTCGCGGCACCCGGGCTGACGCCCTGGGCGAGCGGCGTCTGCAGGACGACGTCGGGCACCAGCACCTTGGTGTCCACCGCGCCACGCAGCGTACCCGGCCCGGAAACGCCGGGCGCGATGCCGCCCGATGGGGCCACGAAGCTGATGATGGCCGACGACGAGCCGGGCGGAACGGTGGCGATGGGCTCGAGGCCGGCGAGGTTGCCGAACATCGAGAAGGTGAGTGGTGTTGGCGGCGGGCTGCCCGCCAAGTTCACGGTGAGGATGCCACCGCCGTAGCTCACGCTGGTGACGTCGACATTTTCCAGCACCAGCCGGTCGGCGAAGGTGAAGCCGAAGATGGTACTGCCCCTCACCTGGTCGGGATGCTCCAGCACCAGCGTGCTGGGCGAATAGGGATAGGACGCGAGCTGGCTGCTGCTGTTGGCAGCGAAGGTGATGAATTGTGTCTGGACCGCGCCGCTCAGGGTCAGCGTCGCGCCGGGATCGATGAGCAGCGTGCCGACGCCGGTGATATCGTCGGAGACGACCAGGCGCTGGGAGCCCAGCGTCGTATCGGACACGGCCTCGATCGTGCCGATGTTGATGATGCTGCCGCCGCCCGCGGCATCGAGTATGCCGTTGCCCCTGATCGTGCCGCCGTTGTTGGCGATCGTGTCGGCGCTGAGCGTACCGGAGAAATAGGTCTCGGCACCGGCCTGGACCGAGAAGGCGCCGCCGATCGCGAGGTTCGCCGTGCTGTAGGCATTGGGCGACAGCGCCGCCAGCAACGACGTGCTGCCGCTTACGTCGAGATTGCCGCCGAGCGAGAGCTGGCTCTGCACACCGCCCACGACCAGGATGCCGCTGTTGCCGAGCTGGCCCGCGACGTCGAGATTGCTGCTCTCGCCCTGGCCGACCACGCGCACCACGCCGGCGGTGAAGTCGAACAGCTGGTTGGCCGGCAGCAGCCCGGGCGTCACGGTGGGCGGCGTGACAGGCAGTGCGGTCTGCACGCCGATATCGCGCACGACGGTGTTGCCGTTGCTGTCGATGGCCACGACGTGCACCACGTCGGCGCCCGAGGTCACCGTGTCGGTGACGTTCGCCAGGAGCGTGTTCACCAGCGACAGCGAGCCGCTGAAGCTCAGCGACGTGCCGCTGGTCGCGCCGAAGAAGCCGGTGAGGCCGCCGATGCCGAGCGTGCCGCCGCCAAGCGAGGCGAGCGTGACGGCGTAGGACGTGGCCGATGAGTTGCTGGCGAGCAGCACGGCGTCGGTGCCGGTAAAGGCGATCGGGCCGGGCGCGCCGCTCACGACGCCCGGCGCGATGAAGCCCAGCGCCGAACCGTCGTCCGGCGCACCCGCAGTCGGCGGCGGGCTGCCGGCCGACAGGATCGCGGCCAGCCCCTGGAGCTGTGCCGGGGTGAAGCTCAGGAAGCCGTTGGGCACGCTGGGAGCAGTCGGGAAGTCCCATAGCTCGATGTTGCCGGCATTCAGCGTAACGCCCTGGCTGACGGCGCCCTGCCAGCCCGGGTAGCCGGCAAGGAGGATCGGCGCGTTCGTCTGGAAGCTGTTGCCGACCACCCCCGGCTTCAGGAGGGCGTCGTTCTGGAGCTGGGCATAGACGACGGCGTCAGGAGTGTAGAGCGGATCGCTCAAGGCATGATTGCCGGGCTGGACGATGCGGGCCGAGTTCCGCGCCTGCTGCAGCACGGCCAACGTGAAGTTGCCGCCGTATGCCTCGCCGCCGCCGTCGAAGAAATGGAAGCTGTTCATCGTGTAGTCGAGCGGCGTCGTCGACCACTGGGAATAGTTGGCGATCGCCGCGCGCAGCGTCAGCATCTCGGCGGCATCGTGGTACCCGCCCATCTGGAGCTGGGCGATCTGGTTCACCGTGCCGTCGGCGGGGTTGGACGATACGAACGCATTCGTGCGCAACGGAACGAAGGGCTCGTCGGTGGCCGAGGTCCCGATCGTCTGCGACATGCCGCGGATGATCGCCATGCCGTCGTACTTGGCGGCGAGCTGGCTCTGCAGGTTCTGCCAGGCGTTGACGTAGTCAGCGGTCCAGAAGCGGCCGATCGTCTGGGGAGAATAGACGTTGGGATCGACGCCGCTCTCGCCGGTGATCGTGATCGGCGCGCCACCGATCTTCTTGGCCCAGTTGGGCGCGGTGTAGCCGCCCCAGACCCGGAGCTTGATGCCGATGTCGCTGTTGTAGGTGCTGTTGAACTGGGTGACCTGCTGGATCGCGGTGTCGATGAACGACGTGTCGAGCGAGTTCTCACTCGCCTGCAATTGCGCCCAGGTGACGTTCAGCACGATCTCGCTGAAGCTGTTCTTGTATTGCGCCAGCTCCCAGACGTTGAAGATCGGGATGGCGCCGACGTTGTCGTAGAAGCTGATGACGCCCATATCCACGAGGCCGGTCTGGGCGGCCTTGAAGCCGTCGAACGGCAGGCTCATGGACGGTTCTCTCTGGCGGTGAGGACCACCATATCTAGCAGGTGATAGCGCCCCCCTCCATCGATCCCGGCAACTGCCGAGCGGCAATGGCGTTGATGCGGAAGAGGATACCTATGATCCGTTATTTCCGAGCCTTCCTGATCCTGGCCATCGCTGCCGCCCTCGCCGGCTGTGGCGTCGTTGCGGCACCGGTCCGCGGCACCAGCGCCGTCGTCAAGGTCGTGCCAGTGGCGGGCGATGTCGTCGCCGCACCACTCGACGTCACCGCCGATGTGATCGATTGAGGATCGCGACGCAGCTCAGTGCGGCAGGAACCTGATGAGGGCTACGGTGAGCGCGACCTGACCAAAAGCCATGCCGACCATCCAGCGCAACATGTCGTGCTTCGTCGCTGCGATATCGCCTTTAAGTTCGGTCTTGACCGCTGCGATATCGGCCGCGAGCTCCGTCTTGACCGCGGCGATGTCCGCCGCGAGTTCGGTCTTGACCGCTCGAAGATCGGTCCTGGTGGCAACTTCTTCGCGCAAGGCTTGATCCAAACCGTCGGCCAGGGCCCGCGCCTCGCGCTCACCCATGCCGGCGGCCTGGAGCCGGTCGACATAGGCCAGCTTGTCGAAGGTTAGCGTGGCCACGTCTCAAGCCTAGTGGATGCACCCCGCGGCATCAACACACCGTCGGATGCACGTCTTGCCTTGCCGCATGCTCCACTCGATAGCGCTTCACGTGATAAACACAACCAACTGTCGGTTGAGGCTCACGCCAAGCGCCATTTCACCACTTCGCCATGAACTGGCGGATCGGTTCGGCGCCGGGATTGGTGAAGCGGCGGTCGAGCACGATCGACTTGGTATTGGCGCCGTTGCCGTAGTAGAGCGCGTTCCAGTCGTTGTCGGGATCGAGGTAGGAGCCTTCCAGCGACGCGCCGGCGAACAGGCCCTGCGAACTCGCGAAGGCGATGATGTCGGCGCCGCCTGCCATCGTCGAGCCGCCTTCGACGCCGATGCCGACAATTGCCAACGCAACGCCGGCCTCAGCGCCGAACTTGAACCTGTGGTCGAGGATCGCCTGCAGGCCCTTCTCGGTCTTGATGATGAACACAACCTCGGAGACCTTGGCGCCGATCTGCAGGCCAACGCTGCCCGAGCCCATGGCGTAGAAGGCGGGCGGGCTCCAGTCGCTGGGCGCCCCCCTCGCCATCAGGGTGCCGCGGCCGCCGGCCAAGCCGAAGATCAGGCCGCCCTGCACCAGCTCGGGCACGATCAGCACGCCGCGCGCGCCCTGGATGTACTTGGCGGCGTCGGGGTAGTCCTTGCCGGTCAGGATCTTGCGCGCGGATTCGAGGCTGGAATCAACCAGTGCCTGGCGCTTGGCGTCGGCGCGCGCCGGGACGGCGGAAATCAGGGGGGCGGCAAACGCGGCCGCAGTGCCCGCAAGCACGGTTCGGCGGTCGAGCTTCATTTCTTCTGCTCCTTGGTCCTGTGGCCGACGCCCCGACGAAGAGGGGGTTGAAGCGCCTAATGGCCACCACGGTATCAACCGTATCACATTTCGTGACTATTTTCAGGCATCTAGAGCTTTTGCCTCAGAAAGGACTCAAGTTCGGGCCGGGCGGTCCTTCATGAGCAGCGGCAGGCCGGCCGCCATTAGGATCACCCGGTCCGCCCGCTCGGCCATGCGCATGTTGAGCCGGCCCTGGGCATCGCGGAAGGCGCGGCCCAGCGGGGTCTCGGGGACCAGGCCCAACCCGACCTCGTTGCTGACGAACACGACCGGCGCACCGTAGCCGTCGAGCGTCATGACCAGGTCGTCGGTCGCCTCGTCGAGGTCGGCCTCCGCGTGCATCAGGTTGGAGAGCCAGAGCGTCAGGCAGTCCACCAGCACCGGCTGGCCGTGCGCCGCGGCAGCCTGCAAGGCCTCGGCAAGCTTCAACGGCTCCTCGATGGTGGTCCAGGCGCCGCCGCGGCGCGCGCGATGGGCCATGATACGCGTCGCCATCTCGACATCGCCCGCTTCGGCCGTGGCGATGTAGACCGCGGGCCGCGGCACGGCGCCGAACAGGCTGCCGGTCGCCAGTCTCTCGGCGTGCGTGCTCTTGCCCGAGCGCGCGCCGCCCAGGACGAGCGTCACCGGCGGCAGCGGGAAGGTTGAGGTGTGTTCCATCAGGTCATCTTCTGGAGCGCGGGCCCCTGCCTTCGCCGAAGCGAAGCCGCTTCGGCTTCGCGCAGGCAGGTCTGGCCCGCATCATGATCATGAGCGGGCCGGAGGCCCGCGCTCCCATCAGTTCGCATTCGCCTCGACCAGCCAGCACGCGCCGGGCAGTCGCACGCCGTCGGGACCTTCGTGCGGCGCCAGCGCCTCGGCGATCGCCTGCTTGGCTTTCTCGATGGCGGCGGGCTCGGCGCCGGCGAAGGCACGCGCCAGCGGACCGAAGCGGCCGGCGCCGGCCAGCACCTCGGCGATGCTGGGGCCCAACCAGATCAGCCGGTCGATCGGCTCGAGGCGCAGCTTGTGGAAGCCCGCTTCGCTCAGGATGCGCTCGACGCGCGCGCGGTCGCCGAACGCGAACTGGCCGGGGTCCTCCGGGCCGGGTCGCGGCTGCGGCGGCAGGAAGGGCAGCGCCGCGCGCGTCGGCGTCGTGCCCCAGGGATTCTCCTGCGGCGTGCGCCAGGCGATGAAGACGAGACGGCCCGAGAGCTTCAGCGCGCGCCGGATGTTGCGGAAGGCCGCGACCGGATCGGCGAAGAACATGACGCCAAAGCGCGAGAAGACGAGATCGTAGTGGCCGGCCTGGAACGGATGCGTGGCGGCGTCGCCGACGACGAAGGTGGCGTTCTCCAATCGATGCGCACGCGCGCTCTCGATCAGCGTCTCGGAAATGTCGACGCCCAGCACGTGGCCGGCGATGCCGACTGCATGGGCCAGCGCCGCCGTCGTGCCGCCGGTGCCACAGCCGATGTCGATGACGTGCTCGCCATGCTGCGGCGCGGCCGCCGCCAGGCCGATATCGCCAATGTCGCTGAGCGAGCGCTGGATGCGCTCGTAGGCGGCAAGCCAGCCGTCGCCGCCCGGGCCGTTCCAGTAGGCCGCCTGCTCGGCGGCGAGCTCGCTCTTGGTCTTCACGCCAGCGCCGCCGCCTTGGCGACGACAAGCGCGCGCGGCATGTAGTTCACGAAGGCGACGCGCCAGGCATGCGCGGGATCGGCCTGCGCGAAATGCTCGATCAGGGTGACCGAGACATTGTCGATCTCGAAGCGCACGGCGGCTTCGGGGTGCAGGTCGAAGGCGTGCGCCAGCGCGGCGCGGATGGTGCCGCCATGCGCCGTCGCCACGATGTCGCGGCCGCGATGCTCCTCGGTCAGGCGATCGATGCTGCGCACCGCGCGGTCGCGCAGGTCGACGAAGCTCTCGCCGCCCGGCGGGCGATACTCGGGCGGTCCCAGCCAGAACAGATGGTTGTTGGCGTGCTTCTCGGCGATCTCGACATAGGTGAGACCCTGCCAGTCGCCGAAGTGCTGCTCGGCGAGATTCGGATCGATCAGGAGCTCGCCCATGTCGGCGCCGTGGCTGGCCAGCGTTTCCGCCGTCTTGCGCGCGCGCAGCAGGTTGGAGGCGTACCACACCGCGCCCTTGGGCAGCAGCTTCGCCTGGTGCACGAACAGGTCGTGGTTGCTGACGTCGCAGTCCTTGTCGGTCTGGCCGTAGCAGCGCGCCTCCGGATTGGGCACCGGCGCATGCCGCACCCACCACCAACGCGTCACCAGACCTGTAATCTTGGCGCCTGTCGCCATGAGATATGCCCCTCTCGAACAACGCACACTGTCATCCCGAGCGTAGCGAGGGACCTTTCCTGTTGCCTTAAAGGTCCCTCGCTACGCTCGGGATGACACCGTGCGTGTCTTACCGGCTGATGAACAGCGCCGCCACCACCAGGAAGGCGATCTCGGCCGCCTGCTGGACCGCGCCCAGCGTGTCGCCGGTGTAGCCGCCGATCCGCTCGGCGATCCAGCGCGAGGCGAACCAGGCCGCGGCCATGGCGGCGATCGGCGCCAGCAGGGCCACGAAGAAGCCCTTGCCCAGAAGCAGCAGGAACGCCAGCACCGCGCCGATGCCGATGGCGAGCCAGACGTCGTTGTCGGTCGGCTTGCCGACCTGCGAGCCCAGCCCATCGGCATGCACCGGCGAATAGGCGAGCAGCGGATAGGCGATGGTCGCACGCGAGAGCGCGTGGGCCGCCATCAGCACCACCAGGCCGGTGGCGCCGCTGAACGAGGCCAGGCAGGCGACCTTGACCAGCACGGAGAGTGCAAGCGCCAGCACGCCGAAGGTGCCGTTGCGGCTGTCGCGCATGATCTCGAGCCGGCGATCGGTATCAAGGCCGTGCGGGCCCAGCCCATCGGCGGTGTCGGCCAAACCATCTTCATGCAGCGCGCGGGTGAACAGGATTGCCGCGCCGATCGCTATGACGGCAGCCAACCAGCCCGGGCCCAGGCCGCGCATGATGGCGAACACCAACCCGGCTGCGAGCCCGACGCCCGCGCCAATGAAGGGCAGCACCGGCAGCACGTCGGCGAGCTGCCAGCGCGGCGCGCCGACATCTAGCTTGAGGCCGGTGAAGAACGTGGCCTGCTCCTTGAAGGCTTGCAGCCATTCGTCGAAGGAGGAAGGCCGGGCAACCGGCGGCTCGCTGGGACTGGTCATGATGGGGCAAATATAGGATGGTCCGCGCCCGCTATGAACGCCCATTCCCCCAATTCGGCCGCCCCTTCTTTCGACGAAATGCGCAAGATCCTGCGCGACCTGCCCGGTCCCGACCAGGAGGCGCAGACCAAAGTCGTGCAGCGCCAGACCGAGCTCACCAAGCCGCCGGGCTCGCTCGGCCGGCTGGAGGAGATCGCCGAATGGCTGGCCGCCTGGCAGGGCCGCGCCAGCCCGCGCGTCGAGCGGCCGCGCATCGCGGTGTTCGCCGGCATGCACGGCGTGGCCGCACGCGGCGTGTCGGCCTATCCGCCCGAAGTCACCGGCCAGATGGTGAAAAACTTTTTAAGCGGCGGGGCGGCGATCAACCAGCTCGCCGGCAGCATCGACGCCGACCTGCGCATCTACGAGCTCGACCTCGAGCATCCGACCGAGGACTTCACCAAAGGCCCGGCGATGAACGAGACGCGCACGGCCAACGCCATGGCCTACGGCATGATGGCGGCCGAGCCCGGCATCGACGTGCTGTGTCTCGGCGAGATGGGCATCGCCAACACGACGACGGCGGCTACCCTTTGCGCAGCGCTGTTCGGCGGCACCGGCGCCGATTGGGCGGGACCGGGCACCGGCGTGCAGGGCAAGGCGCTCGCCCACAAGATCACCGTCATCGACGAGGCACTGGCGCATCATCGCGCGCTGATCGCCGAGCGCGATCCGCTCGCCTTGCTGGCGGCCGTCGGCGGCGAGGAGTTCGCAGCCATCGCCGGCGCGGTTCTGGCCGCCCGCATGGGCCGAATCCCCGTGCTTCTGGATGGCTATGCCTGCACCGCGGCGGCCGCCGTCCTGCACGCGATCGATCGACACGCCCTCGACCATTGCCTGGTGGCGCATCGCTCGGCGGAGCCCGGCCACACGCGCCTCCTCGAGGCGATCGGCCAGCGCCCCCTGCTCGACTTCGGCATGCGCCTGGGCGAGGCCTCGGCGGCAGCACTTGCGGTGCCGCTATTGAAAGCGGCCGCCGCCTGCCACAACGGCATGGCGACATTCGCACAGGCGGGCGTAAGCTCGAAGAATGCGTAGACGCCTATTCCTCGCGGCTTCGCCGCTGCTCGCCGCTGGGCCTGCCCTCGCCCATCCGCCGCGCCAGCCCGACAACGCCGAGGCGCAGAGCATCATCGAGGAGATCAAGACCTTCCGTGAAAAGATAGCCAAGGCAGTGACCGACAAGGACTTCCCGACCCTGCGCGCGATCTATGCCGACGCCTTCACGCACACGCATGGTTCAGGGAAGGTCGACAATAAGGACGCGCGGCTCGTTTTGGCGATGGCCGGCGAGCCCATGATCGAGAATGCGCCAGCGAGCGAGCTCAGCTTCCGCGTGTTCGCCGGCCCGACCGTGATCGTGACCGGCAAGAGCCCGATCCTGAACGTCAAGGAACAGAAGACCTACGACTTCCGCTGGGTCGCCGTCTACGTCACCGGCCGCGACGGCTGGCTGCTCGCCGCCAGTCAGGCAACGCGGCTGCCGGCTTAGGCCGTCACCTCGATCACGCCAGGCTTGTCGGCGGCGGTGACACTGCCGATGACTGCCTGGGCCAACGTGCCGCGCTTCTTGAGATCAGCGAGAAGACCCGCAAGTTTGTCCTGAGGCACGGCGATCAGCAGGCCACCCGACGTTTGTGCGTCGGCGAGCAGGAGACGCTGCGGCTCGGCAAGTTCGTCCGCGAAGCGCGCGTTGGGGGCGGCGTATTCGAGGTTGCGCTTGGTGCCGCCAGGGCAGAGGCCCTCTTTCAGGAAACCGGTCACGCGATCGAATACGGGAACGGCGCTGTAGGAGAGCTTCGCGCCGATCGGCGTGCCGGCCGCCGTCGACGAAGCGCGCAGCATGTTGCCGAGATGGCCTAAAAGGCCGAAGCCCGTGATGTCCGTCGCAGCCGTTGCGCCGGCGGCGTTCATCGCTTCGGCGGCGTCGCGGTTGAGCGTCGTCATCGACTTGATGGCCGCCGCGAGCACGCTCTCGGGCGCGGCATTGCGCTTCACCGCCGTGGTCAGCACGCCCGTGCCGATCGGCTTGGTCAGCACCAGCGCATCACCCGGCCGCGCGCCCGCGTTGGAGACGATCTTGCGCGGATCAATGGTGCCCGTGACGAACAGGCCGAACTTCGGCTCCTCGTCGACGATCGAGTGGCCGCCGGAGATGGCGATGCCAGCCTCCTTGCAGATCGCTGCCGCACCGTCGAGCACCTGGCGCAACGGCACGGTGCCGAGCGTATCGACCGGCCAGGCGACGAAGCTCAGCGCGTTGAGCGGCGTGCCGCCCATGGCGTAGATGTCTGAGAGCGCGTTGGTGGCGGCGATGCGGCCGTAGTCGTAGGCGTCGTCGACGATCGGCGGGAAGATGTCGACGGTCTCGACCAAGGCCAGGTCTTCACGCAGCTTGATGATCGCTGCATCGTCCGACGTGTCGTGCCCGACCAGCACGCGCGGATCTGAAGCGACCGGCAGACCAGCCAGCGCCTTGTGCAGGTCGGCCTGGCTGATCTTGGCGGCGCAGCCGGCGAAGCGCGCCAGCTCGGTGAGGCGCGGCACGGCGCTCTCGGCGGATGCCGGTTTCGGCGGGGTCGCGACGTTCATGGGAACCTCCGGTACTGGGCCGGATGATCGGACTCGCCGCCCGCCGGGGCAAGGTCATTTGCCGTCGCGCGGAATGATGCTGATGCGGCCGTCGGCCTCCATGTAGGCCGCCTTGACGTCGCGGCAGTCCTCCAGCCCCTTCTCGCGCAGCTGGGCCATCAGCTCCTCGACCGTGATGAACTCCTCGCGCATGTTCCGGCGCAGCATACGGCCGTTGTCGATCAGTTTCAGCTTGCGGTCGCGTACCAGGCGCTCGAAGGCGGGATAGCGCGACTGCAGCCATTCGATCAGAGTGCTCCACAGCAGCACGGTGCCGACAAGGACGGTGCTCTCGACCACGGACTGGAAATTGTCGGAGATGCCGTTGCCGGCCACCTCGGCGATCAGCACGATCACCAGGATGTCGGTCATGCCGATACCGCCGGTCTGCCGGCGCACGACCACGCGCAGCAGCACGAAGATCACCAGATACACGAGCGTGCCGCGCAGGAAGAGCTCCAGCAGCGAATGCTGCGGCGTGAAGATCGCCTCCCAGTCGACTTTCAGGAGATCCATTTCAGGAGATCCACGTCCCTCAGCGGCCTGTGCCGCAGATGAACGGTCCGCGCGGGAGGTCGTTGCTGGCGTCGTCGGATAATGATAATCACTTGCAATTAGTGGCAGGCCATCCGATATTGGTGGGATGGACCATGCCATTGCTCCCCCTGCGGCCCAGCGTGACGAACGCCTGCGCGCCGTCGAGCTGCTGCTGTCGCGGCAGTCCGCGAACCTCCTGCAGGAGCCGGCGCCCGAGGGCGCCGAGCTCGACCTGATCCTCGATGCCGGTTTGCGTGCGCCCGACCACGGCCGCCTGAGGCCATGGCGCTTCGTGCTGATCCGCGGCGAGCAACGTCAGGCCTGGGCCGACCGGCTCGCCGCGGCGGCAATGGCGCGCGACCCGGAGAACGGCCCGGCGATGGCCGAGAAGTCGCGCGCCTGGGTGGGACGCACGCCGCTCATCATCGCCGTCGGCGTCGAGATGAAGGAAGGCAAGATCCCCGAGATCGAGCAGGTCCTGTCGGCAGGGGCCGCCGCCATGAACATGCTGAACGCCATCCACCTGCTGGGCTACGGCGGCATGTGGGTGACGGGCGCCAACAGCTACGACCCGCAGGTCAACAAGGCCCTGGGCTTCGAGGCGCCGAGTCGCCTGGTCGGCTTTTTGGGCGTCGGCACGCCGAGGCCGATGCCGGCCGACGCGCCCAAGATCGCGCGTCCCTCGCGTGCGCAGCACACGAGGGACTGGACGGGCTGAACGCCGAGCGTCAGGCGGTCTTGATCCAGACCGCCTTGACGTTGAGGTACTCCTCGACGTGCTGCAGGCCGCTCTCGCGGCCGTAGCCGCTCATCTTGTAGCCGCCGAACGGCACGGCCGGATCCATCGCCTGATAGCAGTTGATCCAGACCGAGCCGGCGCGGATCGCGCGTGCGAGCTTGTGCGCCTTGCTGACATCGCGCGTCCACACGCCGCTACCCAGGCCGAAGGTCGTGGCGTTGCCGCGCTGGACCACCTCCTCGATGTCGGTGAAGGGAATGGCCGAGATCACCGGCCCGAAGATCTCCTCCTGGGCGATGCGCATCTCGTCCTTCACGTCGGCGAACACGGTCGGCGGCACGAAGTAGCCCTTCTTGTAGTCGCCGTCGGTCAGCTGCTCGCCGCCGCTGAGGCGGCGCGCGCCCTCCTGGCGGCCGATGCTGAGATAGGTTGTGACGCGATCGAGCTGCTCGGGCGACACCAGCGGGCCGACCTGGGTCTCCGGATTGGCGCCGTTGCCGACACGCAACGCCTTGGCGAACGCCGCCACCTTGTGCGTGAACTCCTCGTAGACCTTCTGCTCGACGAAGAGCCGCGTGCCGGCGCTGCAGATCTGCCCGGAGTTGGCGAACACCGCCATGCTGGCGCCCGGCACCGCGGCGTCGAGATCGGCGTCGGCGAAGACGATGTCGGGCGACTTGCCGCCGAGCTCGAGCGACACGCGCTTGAGGTTGCCGGCCGAGGCCTGGACGATCTTCTGGCCCGTCAGGTGCGAGCCGGTGAAGGCCACCTTGTCGACGTCCGGATGCGAGGCGAGCGCCGCACCCGCGGTCTCGCCATAGCCCGGCACGACATTGACCACGCCCGGCGGCACGCCCGCCTCCAGGCAAAGCTCGCCCAGCCGCAATGGCGTCAGCGGCGCCTCCTCGGCAGGCTTCAGCACGACCGTGCAGCCCGTCGCCAGCGCCGGACCGATCTTCCAGATCGATGCCGTGAGTGGGCCGTTCCACGGGATGATGGCGCCAACCACGCCGACCGGCTCCTTGAGCGTGAAGGAGAAGATCTCGCCGGGCAGCGAGTTGTCGATGGTCTCGCCGTGGATCGACGTCGCCATGCCGGCGTAGTAGCGCAGCATGCCGACGGCGCGCTGGCGGTTGTTGCGCGTGCGGCTGATCGGGGCGCCCATGTCGTAGGTGTCGAGCGCCGCCAGCTCCTCGATGTGCTGCTCGACCAGGTCGGCGAGCTTCAGCAACACGGCCTGGCGCTCGGCCGGCTTCCACTTGCTCCACGGGCCGGTGAAGGCCTTGCGCGCGGCGGCGACGGCGCGATTGATGTCCTCGCGGTCGCCCTCGGCAACGTGCGCCAAAAGTTCGCCGGTCGCGGGATTGCGGCTCTCGAAGGTCTTGCCGGATGCCGCCGCCACCCAGCGGCCGTCGATCAGCATCAGCTTGGTCTTGCCGTCGGCATAGGCCGGACGCTGCGCCGGACCCTTCTCAAGGACTGTCATCGGGCTTCTCCTGAACGGATGAGGAGACGGCGGCCGCACGTTTGCGATGCTCGATGCGGCCGCCGCCGTGACCGGCGCGCGGGGTAGCGGGCCGGAAAACTCAGTCGATATATTCAATCATATATAACGATCCGCAGGCGCGTCAAACCAGCCGGTCGCCGCTATTTCGCTCACACCGTCAGGATCCTGCCCTGCCCCACGAGATCCCGGCAGACCTCCTTCAGCGCCGCGACGGCTTCGCGCGTGGCACGGCTCGTCGGGCGGCCACGCGGCAGCGCGAGCACGCGATCGGCGCTCATCCACGGCAGCCGGGCCGCCGAGAGCGTGCCGTCGGCGACCTCCTGGTGGATGCCCGAGAAGGGCAGAAGGCCATAGCCGAGCCCCGAAGCCACCATCTGCTTGAGCGGCGTCATGCTTTCGACCCTGAGCGAGGAGCGCACGCCCGAGGGAAAGGCGCTGCGGCTGAGCGGCAGCACCGCCGCCGGCAGCTGGCGGAAGTCCTTGCGCGTCAGCGAGCCGCGACTGAGCAGCGGATCCCGCGGCGGACCGATCAGGAAGACCTGCTCGACCACGAGCGTTTCGTAGTCGAGATGATCGTTGGGCTGCGGGGCGGTGACGACGGCGAGATCGAGCTCGCCCTTCAACAGGCGGTCGGTCATCTCCTCGGTCAGCCCGTCGCTCAGCTCGAGGCGCACCCGCGGAAAGCGGCGGGCGAACAGGCGCGCCAGCGGAGCGTAGAAATTGTCGGCCAGACTCGACGGCGCGCCCAGCCGCACGGTGCCGCCGGGCTCGCGGTTCTCGGTCAGCACCTCGGCCTTGATGTCGTCGATGGTGCCCAAAAGCCAGCGGCCGCGCGCCAGCAGGACCTTGCCGGCCTCGGTCACCGCCACGCCGCGCGCGCCACGTTCGAGCAACGCGCCGCCCAGCTCGTGCTCCAAGAGCTTGATGTGCCGGCTGAGCGCGGACTGGGCGACGTTCAGTGCGCTCGCCGCCGCACCGAAGCCGCCGCCGCTCGGCGACCGCCACGAAGTAGCGCAGCTGGCGCAGGTCCATCGATGCCTCCCATCTCGAATAGAGATCGAGATCATATCAAACATATTCTTGTGAGATAGGCAGCGGCGCGCAAACTCCCGCGAACAACGAGGAGGAAACCAGATGGGCGATGTTTCGCCGGCACCGCGTCGCACGTCGGTCTTCATTGTCGGCGGCGGACCGGTCGGCCTGGCGATGGGCCTGCTGCTCGACCGCTTCGGCATCGATGCCGTGATCGTCGAGAAGAGCCCGACGACGACCGACCATCCCAAGTCGCGCGGCTGCTGGGTGCGCACCATGGAGATCTTCCGCCAGTGGGGCATCGAGCAGGCGATCCGCGATCGCGGCCTGCAGGACAACTCCGACATGTTCGTGCAGGTCGAGAGCATCGCCGGCCGCGAGATCGGCCGCTCGCGGCCCGAGCCCAATCTCGGCCAGACGCCGGCCTGGAAATGCCTGGTGGCACAGGACGCGGTCGAGGAGGAGATCTACCGCGTCATCGAGCACTCCAACCTCGTGCAGGTGCGCTTCGCTACCGAGTTCGTGGGCTTCGAGGAGGTGGAGGACGGTGTCGTCTGCGAGATCCGCGATGTCGCGACGGGCCAGAGCGAGCGCTGGCAGGCGCGCTACCTGCTCGCCTGCGACGGCGCCGGCAGCCAGACACGCCGCGCTGCCGGCATCGACATGGCGGGGCCCGCGACGCTCGCGGTGCTGCTGAACGAATACTGGCGCGCCGACCTCTCGCGCTTCCCGCTGGCGCGCGAAGCGGCGGGCTACCAGGTCTATTCCAGGACGCCCGGTGTGCCGCGCGCCAGCATCCTCAACACCAACGGCCGCGACCGCTGGCTCAGCATCATCCAGATCGGCGAGCAGAAGGACGAGCGGCCGCGGCCGTGGAGCGATGCGGAGATGATCGAGATCATCCGCGCCCATGTCGGCGTGCCCGATCTCGACGTCACGCTGCTCAACCGCTCGGTCTGGCGCATGAGCAAGCAGGTTGCGGCGGGCTTCCGCCGCGGCCGCGTCCTGCTGGTCGGCGACGCCGCCCATCGCTTCCCGCCGACCGGCGGCTTCGGCCTGAACTCGGGCGTGCAGGACGCGCACAACCTCGCCTGGAAGCTTGCCTATGTGCTGCGCGGCTGGGCGTCCGAAAAGCTGCTCGACAGCTACGACGTCGAGCGCCGGCCGGTGGCGCAATCCAACGCCGATTTCAGCTTCGGCAACCGCACCCGCTTCCTGCGCATGGACCAGGCGATCCGCTCCGGCAACGAGGACCACATCCGTTTCTGGATCAACGACCTCGACAACCATCTGCACAGCATCGGCCAGGCGCTGGGCTTCACCTACGAAGAGGGCGCCGTGATCCCCGACGGCACGCCCAAGGGCGGCCACCTGACACGCGTCTATGCGCCATCCGACCGGCCGGGTGGGCGCTTCCCGCACCTGTGGCTCGATCCGGCACGCAAGCAGTCGACGCTCGACTGGTTCGACCAGGATTTCACGCTGGTCGCGGGACCGATGGGCGAGGCCTGGATGGAAGCCGGCCGCGACGTCGCGGCCAAGCTCGGCCTGCCGCTCGGCCTCAAGCAGCTGCCCAATGCCCATCCGGCCGACGGCATCCAGATGGGCTTGCGCGGCGCGGCGCTGGTGCGGCCCGACGGCCATGTCGCTTGGCGCATGCCCTATGTCCCGGGCGATCCGGCGCGAGAGCTTTCCGGCGCACTCGGCACGTTGCTGCACTGACCATGCCCACGGTGCAGGCCAACGGCACGACGATCGCCTTCGCGCGGCGCGGCAGCGGCGCGCCGCTTCTGCTGATCCATGGCGCCGAGGCCGATCATTCGATGTTCGACACCCTCGGCGCGCTGCTCGCCGAGCACTTCACGGTGATCGCCTACGATCAGCGCGACTCCGGCGCTACGCGCAATCCCGACGCGCCCTACGGCCTCACGGAGCTCGCCGACGACGCGGCAACCTTGGTCGAGGCGCTGGGCTTCGAGCGGGCCCATGTCTTCGGCACGTCTCTGGGCGGAGTCATCGCGCAGGTGCTGGCCCAACGCCATCCGCAGAGGATCGACCGGCTGGTGCTGTCGAGCACCTTCCGCGCCGGCGTGGCGCCGGCTTCGCTCAATCCCGAAGTCTTTGCCAGGCTTGCCGCCCTTCGCGCGAGCCTGCCCGGCAGCGCATCGGAGATCGCCCGCTACTTCTTCACGGAGCGATACCTCGCGTCACATCCGGAGGCCGCCGCCCTCTTCGCCGGCAACCGTCGTGACGCTGCACAGAAGCAACGGCGCGCCGCCATCCTGGCCCGGCCTGTCGCTGTCGATCTCGGCGTGATTTCGTGCCCGACGCTGGTGCTGGCCGCCGCCGAAGATCGACTGATCCCGCCCAGCCATACGCTGTCGCTCGCCAGCGAGCTGCCTGACGCGCGCACGGCGACGATCGCCGACGCCGGCCATGTCGCCGCCATCCAGGATCCGGAGGCCGTCGCCCACGAGGTGCTGGCCTTCCTGCAAGCAAGAACAACGATCGGAGGAAATCGCGATGACCATAGGGGTGCGCAGCCTTAGGCGCCGACCGCTGCTGAGCGGGCTCGCCGGTTCGGCCGGCCTCGTGCTGGCGGGCGCCGCACCGGTGCGCGCCACCGACTGGCCGACCAAGCCGGTGCGCGTCGTGTCGCCGTCTACGGGCGGCATCACCGACACCCATTCCCGCATCGTCTTCGACGCCCTGTCGGAACGACTCGGCCAGCGCTTCTACATCGACGGCAAGCCGGGGGCGGGCGGCGGCATCTCGGCCCAGGTCGCCGCGCGCGCGCCGGCCGACGGCTACACGCTCCTGTTCTGCATCGCCAGCCTCATCGTCACGAACCCGTTCGTCTACGAGAACCAGCTCTATGACGTCGATCGCGACTTCGATCCGGTCGCCATGCTGGCCAAGGCGCCGTTCGCCATCCTGGTGCGCGAGAGCCTGGCGGTGCGCTCCATGGCCGAGCTCGCTGCCTATATTCGCGCGCGGCCCGGCAAGGTCACCTTCGCCAATGTCTCGCCGGGCAGCCTCGCCCATCTGGTGGGCGAGCTCTACCTGCAGCGCATCGACGGCAGGGCCGAGATGATCCCCTACCGCAGCGTGCCGCAAACCATCCTGGCGCTGTCGAGCGGCGAAATGGACGTGTTCGTGTCGCCGATCGGCGAGGCGAAGGCGGGCATCGCCGGCGGCAAGATCCGCGGCCTGGCCGTGACGACGCCGGCGCGTCTTGCGACTCTGCCCGATGTGCCGACCATGGCCGAGCAGGGCTTCGACGGCTTCGACATCGCCGGCTGGTACGGCGTGCTGGCGCCCAAGGCCACGCCGCGCGCGATCGTCGACAAGGCGAATCGCGAGCTCAACTCCGTCACCCAGAGCGAGACCTACCGTGCGCGCATCGCCGAGCTCGGCGCCTATATGGGCCCGCCGCTCAGCCCAGAGGCCTTCCGCGACGAGTGGCGGGCCGAGGCCGCGCAATGGGGTGCATTGATCCGCAAGATCGGCTTGAAGCTCGACTAGTAGCCCCTGCACCGTGGTTTTGAC
>NZ_BKAJ01000104.1 GCF_007992495.1 Reyranella soli | reverse complement strand
CCCCTGCCTTCGCCGAAGCGAAGCCGCTTCGGCGAAGGCAGGGGTCCGCGCTCCGGCAAGACTAAGGCTGCGGCGCTGGCACTGGATAGCGGTTCTGTCGCAGCAGGTCCTCCATCCGCTTGATGCCGTCGGCGTAACGACGGTTGTCGCAATCGAGGCCTGCCGCCTTGCGTGCCATGTCAGACCCACTCGCCCCTTCACCCTTGCTTGCGGACCGCTGGTCCCAGTAGGCCAACAACTGGGCGCAGCGATCCTTCGGCGCCATCTCAGATTGTTGGCCAAGGGCCAGGTTGGGTATCGCGATCGCCACGACCGCAGCCAAGTCGCGGACTCGATGCATCGGACGCTCCTCAGAAGCCGTACAGCTTCGCCGGCGTATCGATCAGGATGGTACGCCGCGTCGCCGCATCGGGCACCCATTCCTCGAACCAGCGAAGGGTCTGCGGATAGGTCGTGACGCGGTTCAGGCCGGTGTCGGTGTGCGGCCAGTCGCTGCCCCACATCAGGCGGTCCGGGCCGAAGGCGTCGAGCAGCATCGGCGTGGCCGAGCGGGCGCGCTCGGGGCCGACGCGGTACGCGCCGCACATCACGACCCAGACGTTGCGGCTGGGCGCGCTCTCCAGCAGCACCTTGAAGCCCTGATCGCGCGCCGGGCCCAGCGTTCGGTCGAACATGCCGAAGTGCGGGATCACCACCTTGTTCCCGCCGTCGAGCAGGACGGGCAGGATCTCCGGCAGCCGCTTGCTCTCGACATAGAGATGGATCGGCCAGTCGCGCTTCCTCGCCTCGGCCAGCATGTCCTTGTAGTAGGACCATTGCGGCGTCGGCAGGCCGTAGATCGGGAAGCGCAGGCCGCGCACGCCGATCCGTTCCAAGGTCTCCCAGTCGTCGTTGGTGACAGCGACCGACGGCGACACCCAGGGCACGCCGCGGAACCGGCCGGGCTGGGCACGCAACGCCTCGAACAGGTAGGAATTGTCGAAGCCCAGGAACGAGGGCTGCAGGATCACGGCGCGGCTGACGCCATTCGTCTCGGCCAGCGCCATCAGCGTCTCCCACGAGGCGTCGTAGTCCGGCCGGTAGCGCGCATCGAGGGCCATCGGCAGGCTGCGGACGAAGACGTGCGTGTGCGCGTCGATCCAGGCGGGCTCGGCGGCTTGCGCCGTCGTCGTGGTCACTGCGGCCGCGAGCGCCGCGACGGTGAAGTGACGGCGCCTCATCGCCGGCACTCGCGTGGATTGGTTTCACGAAAGGTCAGGACGGCCACGAAGGAGATGACGGCGACCGCCATCGCGATGAAGGCGGGGCTGAGGTCGATGCCGGACCGATGCACCAGCCAGGTCGCCGCCAACGGCGCGAAGCCGCCCAAAAGGCCCGCGGACATGTTGAAGCCGAACGAGATCACGGTGCAGCGCACGCCCGGCGGCGTCGATTCGACCAGCAAGGCCGGCTGGATGGCGAGCGCCGGTGCCAGCGCTGCCACGAAGCCGAGCTGACCCAGCACGACCAGCGCCGGATCGGGATGATGCATCAGCCACAGGAACGGCACGGCGCCGACGAAGCCCACGATCAGCCCGGCGATCAGCGGCGGCTTGCGGCCGATCCTGTCGCTCAGCCAGCCGGCCGCGATCATGGCGGGGACGAGGGCCGCCATGCTGAACGTGTTGATGTCGAGTGCCTGCTCGGGCGCCAGGCCGTCGACGAGCTGCAGCCAGCTCACGACATAGAGGAACATCAGGAAGAAGCTGACCGTGCCGAACGCGGCGAGCCCGCCGATGCGCAGCAGCAGGCGCTTGTGGTTGCGGAAGGTCTCGGTGAGCGGCGCGTGGGGGCGTAGCGGCAGCTTCATCTCCTGCACGTTCCGGCGCAGGAAATAGCCCGCGCCGCCGACCAGCAGGCCGGCCAGGAAAGGCACGCGCCAGCCCCAGTCGTGCAGCGTCTCCGGCGGCAACAGGCTGGCCATGAGCGCACCGGACGCCGACCCGGCGAACAGGCCGATATTGGCGCCGGACATCGCGATGGCGCCGGTCAGCCCGGCGCGGCCGCGGGCGGCGTTCTCGACCAGGAAGGTGAAGGAGGTCGTGCATTCGCCGCCGACCGACAGGCCCTGGATCATGCGCAACAGCGTGAGCAGGATGGGCGCTGCGATGCCGATCGTCTGATAGCCGGGCAGCACGCCCACCAGGAAGGTCGGGACGGCCATGGCCGCGACGGAAATGGTGAGGGCCGTGCGCCGGCCGTAGCGGTCGCCGATCGCGCCGGTCAGCAGGCCGCCCAGCGGCCGCATCACGAACCCCGCGGCAAACACCCCGAACGCCGCCAGCACCTGGGCCACCGGATCGCCGCTGGGAAAGAAGTTCCGGCCGATCGACACGGCGAAATAGCCGTAGATGGCGAAGTCGTACCACTCCAGGACGTTCCCGATCGTCCCGGCGGCGATCAGGCGTATCCTGCTGCGCGGCTCCATGCGGTAGTGTTTTCCCTCATGTTCCTCTCCCCCGCTAGGGGGAGAGGTTAGGTGAGGGGGCCTCGAAGGTGTGTAACCCCCCCCCCCC
>NZ_BKAJ01000103.1 GCF_007992495.1 Reyranella soli | reverse complement strand
GCGGCAGCGGAGAAACGCGGCAGCGAGGGTCACTTCTTCTCGATGTTCCAGAACACCGGGATCGGGCTCGCCACCATGCCGCTCAGCCGGTCGGCGCGGGTTGCGGTGGGCAGCGTGTACTGGCCGAGATGGATGTGCGTGCCGTACTGCACGGCGCGCGCTTGCAGCTCGGCGGCGATCTTCTGGCGCGCCGGCAGGTCGGGGGCGCGGGCATAGGCGTCGCGCAGGCGCTCGACCTCGGCGTCGCACGGCCAGCCGAAGTTGGCCTTGTCGCACGAGGCCGTCAGCATGCTGTTGGTCAGCGGGTTCATCATGTCGACCGAGAGCCAGGCCGTCATGAAGCCGTTCCAGCCGCCGTCGGACGGCAGGGTCTTGCGCAGCCGGCGGGCCACGATCGCCTGGAAGTCGAGCGGCACCATCTGCACCTTGAAGCCGCCCTGCTCGAGCAGTGACTTGGCGATCGGCCCGGCATTGGTGAGCACGGCGATGTCGGTGGTGTGCAACATGACGATCGGCGTGCCGTCGTAACCGGCTTCCTTCAGCAGCTCCTTCGACTTGGCGAAGTTCGACTGCAGCAGCCCATCCATGCCGGCGTCGTTCTCCAGCGGCGTGCCGCACACGAACATGGCCTTGCACACCTGGTAGTACTTGTCGTCGCCGATCACGCCCTTCAGAAAGTCCTGCTGGTTGAAGGCATACATGGCGGCGCGGCGCACGCGCTCGTCGTTGAACGGCGGCACCACGGTGTTCCAGCGGAAGGCGTACTGGGCGCCGATCGTGTTGTAGACCTCGAGTCGGACGTTCTTGTCGCCCAGCAGCAGCGACTTCAGGTCGTGCGGCGGCGCCTCGATATAGTCGATCTCGCCGGCCAGCAGGGCGTTCACCGCCGTCTGGTGGTCGGGGATGGCGAGCCATTCGACGCGGTCGACCTTGGCGACCTTGCCGCCGGCCAGGCCGGAGGGCGGCTCGGCGCGCGGCTTGTAGTCCGGATTGCGCACGTAGACGGTGCGGTCGCCGGGCTTCCACTCGTCCTTCTTGAAGATGAAGGGGCCGGAGCCGATGAACTCGTCGATCTGCTTGTTGGGATCGGTGTCGGCGATCCGCTTGGGCATGATGAGCGGCGTCGAGCTGCCGGGCTTGCCCAGCGAATCGAGTACCAGCCCGTAGGGTTCCTTCAGTACCAGCCTGAAGGTCTTGTCGTCGATCGCCTCGAAGCCCGAGACGAAGGTCATGAGCTTGATGCCGGTCGAATCGCGCGCGCCCCAGCGCTTCAGCGAGGCGATGCAGTCCTCGCCGGTGACCGGCTTGCCGTCGTGGAATTTCAGTCCGTCGCGCAGGGTGAAGGTGTAGGTGAGCTTGTCGTCGCTCAGCGTCCAGCGATCGACCATCTGCGGCTGGACTTGCATGCTGGCGTCCATGGCGAACAGCGTGTCCCACACCATGTAGCCGTGGTTGCGCACGATGTTGGCTGTGGTCCAGACCGGATCGAGCACCTTCAGATCCGAGTGCATGACCGCGCGGATGGTCTTGGGCTGCTGGGCGTGGGCGGGCGCGATGAGGAGGGCGAGTAGCCCCAGTATCGCTGTCATCCTGAGCGCAGCGAAGGATCTCATCGCCGGTTGCCACGCCATGAGATCCTTCGCTGCGCTCAGGATGACATGATGCTTCGCGCAGCTCCTCGACATGAGGAGGCCGATTATTCTCACGCTTATCTCCTTGAGTTCAGCTCTGCCAGCGGCTGGTCGCGCGCGCGCCCGGCGCGATCTCGGCTTCGCTGGGCGCCTGCACCTTGGCCATGTGCTCGTAGCGCTGGGCGGCGAACCACAGGGCGTAGTCGCCCATCTTGATCGGCGGATACTTGGCCGGCGCATCCGCCGACTGGCATGACGGTACGCACTCGATGATGGTGTCGTGGTTGGGATCGCAGAAGAACGGCACGGCGTAGCGCAGCTGGCCGGAGAAGTTGCGCACGCGGTGCGGTGTCGACAGGAAACGCTCGTTGGTCCAGCGGTGCAGGATGTCGCCGCCGTTGACCACGAAGGCGTCGGGCACGCCGGGCGCCTCCAGCCAGCGGCCGTCGGGCAGGTTGATCTCCAGGCCCTGCACCTTGTTGGGCGGCAGCAGCGTCATGAACCCCGAATCGGTATGCGCCACCAGGCTGTTCACCGTGTCGTCGGCGCCGTCGATGGCGGGATAGCGCGACATGCGCTGGATGACGTGCGGCTCGGCGAAACAGGCGTCGAAGAAGGTCTCCGGCAGGTCGAGCGAAAGCGCATAGAGCCGCACCAGCTTGCGGCACAGCCCCTCGATCGCGCCCATGTAGGCCAGCATGTTGGCGCGGAAGCCCGGGATGGTGGCCTCGTCCGGCCACTTGTTCATGGCGTGGAAGCGGCGGTTGGCGACGACGTCGGGGTGATCGGGCGCCTTCTCGCGGCGCAGGAAGTAGGCCTCGTTCTGGCTCGGCTTCTTGCCCTGCGCGGCGGCGTTGGGCGGCGGCTTCTGCGCGATCGGCATGTAGCCGATGTTATGCTCGTCGACCTTGACCGCGAGCTTCTTGTCGAGGGGCAGCGCATGGAAGCGCGCGGCCTCGGCATAGGCCAGGTCGATCAGCGCCTGCGGCACGCCGTGGCCGGCGAGGTAGTAGAAGCCGACATTCTCGAAGGCGAAACGCAGCTCGGCGGCAGCACGCTCGGCAGCCCCCGGCGTGCCGGCGAGAAAGCCCGAGACGTCGATCAGCGGGATCTCGCCGCCGATCAGCGTTGGTGGCGCCACACTGGCCGTTGCTTCGCTTGTCCGCGGCTGCATCTCGGTCCCCTGAAGTCCGTTCGCATCATTATGCGCTCGGCAGAGTCAGCAATAAATGCGCCATCCGCATGGGCAACCTGCACGACCGGCGGCACGTTCCGGATTTCGTAACGCCGTTCCTCGATCGTCAGCGGAACCAGTGCCGGATGGCGGCGACCAGAAGAAAGGCGAAGCCGCCGACGGCGCCGCCGACGATGCCGGCCACCGTGAGCAGGATGCGCCGTCGACGATAGCGCAGCTGTAGCTGACGCTCGTACTCGCGGCGCCCGACGCCAATCGGACGGTCATAACGGCCAGGCGGACTGGCGAGATCGCGCGTTCCCTTCCACCACGCCAAGCCTCCGCCCGCGACCGCGAACAAGACCAGCAGCGTGCCGATGATCCAGTTCATGGCGCCATCGCGCTCAGCGCCGCGACGATAGATCCGATAGGACGCATGCCCCCCAACATCCCGAGGGCGAGAGTGGCAGGGCGGGTTGGCGATGTCATCTCGCACCGCAGCGCGAGAGGTTGAGCCAAACCAAAAGGCCAACAAAAAAGGGATGTCCGGCTGCGGACATCCCACTATCGGGACGTAGTCTAGTCCGAAAGAAACAGTCTGGCAACGTCGCGAATATCTCAATAGATGAGAACCCCTTCGCGCCAAGAACGCGCGTATGAAGGGGAACGAGATGATTGCCTGCGGATTGGATTTCGGGACGTCGAACTCGGCGATCGGCATCGCTCGGGGCGACGCCGTCGCCCTGGCGCCGCTCGAAGACGACAGGACGCTGATGCCGAGCGCGGTGTTCTTCGACTACGAAGTGCACCACGTCCGCTTCGGCAGCGACGCCATCTCGGCCTATGTCGGCCAGACCGAAGGCCGGCTGATGCGGGCCCTGAAGACGATCCTGGGCTCGCCATTGATCGACGAGAAGACGAGTCTCGGCAGCCGCAAGGTGCCGCTCACCGAGGTCGTCGGCATCTTCGTGCGCCATCTGAAGCAGAAGGCGGAGATCTTCGCCGGGCAGGAGATCACGGCGGTCGTGCATGGCCGGCCGGTGCGCTTCGTCGACGGCGACGACCAGGCTGATGCGCGCGCGCAAGCCGTGCTCGAGACGATTGCCCGCGAATCGGGGTTCAAGCACATCGTCTTTGTCCCCGAGCCGATCGCCGCCGCCTGGCACTACGAGCAGACGGTGCAGGGCGAAGAGCTGGTGTTGATCGCCGACATCGGCGGCGGCACCAGCGACTTCTCGGTCATCCGCATCGGGCCTAGGCGGCGCGGGCGCGTCGATCGCACAGAGGACATCCTGTCGACGGCTGGCGTGCGCATCGGCGGCACCGATTTCGACAGCGCGCTCAGCCTTGCCGTCGTGATGCCGCTGCTCGGCCTCGGCACGCGGCTGGTCGAGAAGGACCTGCCGATGCCGAACGCGCTCTATCACGAGCTTGCGACCTGGCCGACGATCAACTTCGCCTACACCTACAAGAACGAGCGCGAGGTCGCGGCGCTGGTCCTCGAAGCGTGCGAGCCGGAAAAGGTCGGGCGGCTCTCGACGGTGCTCGGCAAGCGGCTCGGTCACCGTATCGCCTTCGCGGTCGAGGACGCCAAGATCGCGCTCAGCGCCGAGCGCGAGGCGGCAGTGGCCCTCGACTTCATCGAGCAGGAGCTTTTAGCCGAAGCGACGCGCGCCGGTTTCGAAGGGGCGATCCGCACGAGGACCGCCCGGCTGTACCGAACGGCCCGCGACTGCATCGCCGCGGCCGGCCTCGATGGTGCCGCGATCGACACCGTCTTCCTCACCGGCGGCTCGAGCCGCGTCCCCGCCGTCCGCGCCGCGATCGCCGCCGCCGCCCCGGCAGCCCGCCTGGCCTCAGGCTCGGATCTCCTGTCGGTGGCGTCAGGCCTGACGCAGATGGCGGGGAGGATGGCCTAAACCGTCATCCCGACCGGAGCCGAGCGTAGCGAGGCGTAGCGGAGGGACCTTTTTTGTCGATGCGCCGACAAAACAGGTCCCTTGACTGCGCCGCCCTTTCGGGCGGCTCCGCTCGGGATGACGGTTAGAACTCCGAGCTTAGCGAAATCATCACCGTGCGCGGCTGGTTCTGCGACAGGTAGCCGCCCGCCGTGATCCAGTAGTTGTTGTTGCCGACATTGATCACCTGCGCGCGCAGCGACACCGGCTTGCCGTCGGGACGCTCGAACGTGTAGGCGGCGCTGAGGTCGACGCGCGTCCAGGCCGGCGCCGGCTGCAGGTTGGCCGGATCGAGGTAGGTCGAGCCGGTGTAGATGGTGCGTCCGCCGACGGCCAGGCCCCTCACGAACGGCGTCTCCCAGTCCAATCCGACATTGGCCTGGAAGGTCGGCACGCCGACCGCGTACTTGCCGTTGTTGGTGCCGTTCAGCGTGTTGGTCTGGATCGCCTCGAGGACGGAGAAGCCGCCGATCGGCCTGAGGCCGGGCAGGGGCTCGCCAAACATGGTGAATTCGATGCCGCGGTTGCGCTGCTGGCCGTCGACGACGAGCGAGTTGCTGATGGGATTGGTGAACGAGCTCGGCCGCGTGATCTGGAAGGCGCTGAGCGTGGCGCCGAAGTTGCCGAGGTCGAGCTTGGTGCCGGCCTCGAACTGGGTGGAGACGAACGGCGGGAACACCTGGCCCGCATTGGCGAGCCCGGCTCCGGCGATCGGGCCCTGCTCGAGCGCCTGGATGAAGTTGCCGTAGAACGACACCTGCTTCCACGGCCGCACGATCATGCTCACCGACGGCGTCACGGCATTGGCATCGTAGCCCGGCGTCGGCTGGCCGGTCGTGCCGCTCCAGTTCGAGACCTGGGCAGCCTGCCAGCGAACGCCGCCGATCAGCTGGATGCGCTCCTCGAGGGCCGACATGGCGTCGATGACGCCGATGCTCTTCAGCACCTGCTGCGAGGTCAGCAGTGGCCACGGCAGCGACGGGTAGAGGTTCGGCCCCGGCGGCAGGCCGGGCGCGTAGATGTTCGAGGTGAAGGCCGGCAATGCCCGGGTGCCCGACCCCGTCCAGGTGCTGAGCATCTGGCCGCTGACGACGGCTTCGTGCTTCACCGCACCGGTCGCGAAGCGGACGCGCACGCCGGTGTCGGCGCTGACCGCTTCGTTGAAGTTGATGTTGTTGTTGGGCGAGGCGGTGATGGCGCCCGAGCTGTTGGTGATGGTCGGAAAGGCGAGCGCGAACGCGCCGTTGGTGCGCCGGCCGCCGACCTTGGCGTAGGCCGTGATGTCAGGCGTGAAGTCGTGCTCGAAGCGCAGCATGCCGTAGGTTTCGGTGACGAACTTGAACAGCCATGACGGGTAGTAGTTGTTCTGCGCATTGGGCGCCGCCGGCAGCTGCAGGCCGGCGCCGAGGAACGTGCCGCCCTGCGTGCCCGTGATGTTGCGGTTGGTGTAGCCGATGTCGGCGTCGATGCGGGTGTTCTCGCCGCGGAAGTCGAAGCCCGCCGTCAGGTTGAGCAGCGTGTCGGTCTGGTTGGAGACCGAGGTGTTGCCGCCCATGAACGCCGCGTTGAGGCGCAGGCCGACGCTGTCGTCCGGCCCGAAGCGCCGCCCGAAATCGATGTTGCCGCCGAACTGGCCGTTGCTGGCATAGCGCGCCGTGAGCTGGGTGATCGGCGCCACAGTCGCGCGCTTGGGCGAGAAGTTCATGGTGCCGCCGATCGCTCCGTTGGGCGGCATGCCGCTCAGCATCGCCGACGGCCCACGGAACACCTCGATGCGCTCGATGCCCGCCAGATCGACGTTGAAGACCGGCGTCACGCCGTACAGGCCGTTGAACGACATGTCGCCGGTGCCGAGCAGGAAGCCGCGGATCTGCATGCGATCGTCGTAGGCGCCCTGGGCGTAGAGCGGCCGGATCGTCGGATCGTCGTTGACCGCGTCGACCAGGGTGCGGGCCTGGTTCCGCTCGATGTACTTCTCGGTGTAGGTCGTCGTGCTGAACGGCGTGTCCATGTAATCGCGATTGCCGAGCTCGCCGACGCGGCCGCCGCGCGCGACGTTGCCGCCGGCATAGACGGGCAGGGGATTGCCGATCTCGGCCTGGGCCGGCGGCGTATTCGCCTGCACGCGCACCGGATCGAGCTGTACGGCGCTGCTGCTGTCGGGGCCGCCCGAGACCGTCACGGCGTTGGGCGAGGTGAAGCGGTAGGACACGCCGGTGCCTGCAAGGAGGCGCTGCAACGCTTGCTCGGCGGTCATGGCGCCGGCGACGGCGCTGCTGGACTTGCCCGAGACGGCGGCGGCGTTGACGGCGATCTGCAGGCCGGCCTGCTGGCCGAAGGCGGTCAGCGCCTGGGCCAGCGGCTGTGCCGGAATGTCGAACGTCGTGGTGCGACCGGCCTGGGCTTCAAGCGGTGCGGGCTCGACGATCGGCGCCTGCGCCGAGGCCTGGGTCGCGATGAACACGCCGATTGTCGCCAACGCGATCGCCGGCAGTTCGAACTTCGATGGCACGTGCAGAATCCCCCGTCACTCCTCCGTGCCGGCGGGACCACGGAAACCTCGACCCTCGACTCCGTGACAAGCGAGAGCCGGGAGATTTAAGTCTCAAACCGTCATCCCGAGCGAAGCCACCCGAAGGGCGGCGTAGTCGAGGGACCTCGTCTTGACGATGCATCGACAAAACAGGTCCCTCCACTTCACCTCGCTGCGCTCGGCTCCGGTCGGGATGACGGGGTGGGGCGACTACCGTCCCGAGATCACCAACAGGTATGGCGTGATCTCGGTCAGCTTGCCGTTTTGCGACTCGGCCAGCGCCGTCAGCGCCTCGACCGGACGCGTGAGGTCGAACACGCCGCTCACCAGCTGGCGTCCGAGCGTGCGGTCGGGCAGCAGGATCAGCCCGGCATGGTGACGCCCCAGCTCCTCGATCACATCGTCGAGTGTGGCGTCGTGCACGACCAGCCGGCGGCGGCGCCATGACGCGATTTCTGCCGGCGCGACCTCGCCCTGCACGATGCCGCCTGACGCACGGTCGACCACCGCGCGTTGGCCGCGCGTCAGCACCGTCGGTGCTCCCTTGCCGCCGGACACCTCGACCGTGCCGGACTGCACGTCGACCGACACGGCCCGCTCTGACGACCGCACGCTGAAGGCCGTCCCGGTCACCGTCACCGTCACGTCGCCGGACCGCACCCGGAATGGCCGGCCCTGCAGCGAGCTCACCTCGAAGAAGGCCTGGCCGCCCAGCAGAGCGACATCGCGCCCGGCCGCGGCGTATTTCACCGCGATCGCGCTGCCGGCATCGAGGTGGACGACGCTGCCGTCCTCCAGCACCACCTCGCGCAGCTCGGCCACGCCGGTCATGTGGTCGGCCAGCACGCGCATCTGCAGGGCGGGAAAGAAGTAGAGGGCCACGCACGCCGCCAGCGCCATTGCCGCGGCAGCGACCCTGCGGCGCCAGCGCGGCCGGGCAACGCGAACAACCGGCGTCGGGCGCGCCACGTCGCCCAGGCGGCGCCAAGTATGGCCCATCACCCGCGACGCCTCGCGATTGGCCTCGCTGTGGGCAAGCCACGCCTCGAACGCCGCCTTCAGCTCGGCATCGTCGGGCGCCGCCTCCAGGCGCAGCAGCCAGTCCATGGCCTGCTCCCGGGCAGATCGTCCGCCGTCAGCAGTTGGGTTCAAGCGTTCCATCCAAGTCATAGACTAGCGGCGCCGTCGCCATTTAAGTCGGCTCGCCAAATAGTGATCAGGCGCCGTCCTCCTCGCCGAACAGCCGCCGCGCCGCATGCAGGCCCGCCTCCTTGACGAGTTGATGAGCCCGCACGACCGACACGCCCAGCCGGTCCGCCACCTGCTGCAGGGTGCAGCCGTCGATCTTGTGGAGATAGAACGCGGTCTGCGTGCGCTCGGGCAGCTCGGCGATGGCTTCCTGCAGCACGCGCAGCTCGTCGCGATAGTACAGGACGCGCTCGACGCTGGGTTCGTCGGCGGCAACGCTTTCCATTGCGGGCTCAGGCAGCGCGACCGGGCCGTGGTTGGCGGCGCGCTGGCTCCAGTTGAGGGCGAGGTTGCGGACGATCGTATAGAGATAGGCCAGCGGCTGGGCGATCTGGCCATCCTCGGCGCGGCGCGCGGAGAAGCGCAGCCAGGCTTCCTGGACGACGTCCTCGGCGCTGGCGCGGTCGCGCACGATCCGGTTGGCGTAGTTCAGTAGCCGGTCGCGATGCTCGATGTAGGTCGTGAGGGCGGAATCGCGCGGTAACAAGGCCTGTCTAAAATGCGAATGATTCGCATTTGTAGCTTATAGAGCCGGATGGAAGGGAGATGCAAGCGCGGTCTATTTTCCCGTCATCCCGAGCGGAGCCGCCCGAAGGGCGGCGTAGTCGAGGGACCTCGTCTTGTCGACGCATCAACAAAAACAGGTCCCTCCACTACGCCTCGTTACACTCGGCTCCGGTCGGGATGACGAGACTTTTTGACGATATGCGATAGCCTCGTTTCACCATTTGGAGACCTGACCGATGCCGCTCGGCTACTACGACGTGGGCGCCACGCCCTTCTTCGCCCTCCAGGCCGACCAGCGCGTCAGCTACTGCCTGTACGTCCCGAAATCGCTGAAGGACCGTGACAGGTCGGCCTGCCGGCTGATCGTCGCCGTCCATGGCACCGGCCGAACCGCGACCGCCTATCGCGATGGCTTCGCCGATCTCGCCGAGCGCACGGGCTCGATCGTGCTCGCGCCGCTCTTTCCCATCGGCCTGATCGAGCCCGGCGAGTTGTCGAACTTCAAGCGACTGAAGTTCCACGACATGCGCTTCGATCTGCTCCTGCTCTCGATGATCGACGAGGTGACCACGAAGTACGGTATCGATTCACGTCGCCTGTTGCTGTTCGGCTTCTCGGGCGGCGGACAGTTCGTGCACCGCTTCTATACCCTGTATCCGCAGCGCTTGGCTGCCGTGTCGATCGGCGCACCGGGCAACGTCACGCTGATCGACGACAGGCGCGACTGGTGGGTCGGCACGCGCAACCTCGAGGCCGAGTTCGGCGTCGCCGTCGACCTCGAGGCCATGCGCCGCGTCCGCGTGCAGATGCTGGTGGGGGCGGAGGACACCGAGACCTGGGAGATCACCATCAAGCCCGGCGATGCCGCCTGGATGGAGGGCGCCAACGATGCCGGCCGCACGCGCATCGACCGGCTGGCGACGCTCAAGGCCAACTACGAAAAGCACGGCATCGCCGTGCGGCACGACCTGCTGCCGGGGCTCGGCCATGCCGGACCGAGCGCGCTGCAGCCGGTCATCGAGTTCTTCGAGCAGGTGCTGGCGGAAAAGTCGAAATGAGAGATGCGACTTGGAAAATTACGGTAGTTATAGTATATTAACTACAGTTTTATTCCATGGAGCCCTCATGACCAGCCGTCGCAAGCGATCTCCCGAGGCCGGGCGCATCGCCGCATCCGCAACACTCCCTGTCATCCCAGTCGCGCCGCTCACCTCGCCCGGCGATGCGGGGCCGCCGAATCGGCCGACACGTGCCCGCCTGCAGACCTACTTCCTGCGCCGACTGGCGAACTCTGGCTCGGTTGCGGAGGCCGCGGCGCAGGTGGGCACGACGCCGCGAACGGTGCGGCGCTGGCGCGCCGCCAACCCCGCCTTCGCGCGCCGCTACGAGGAAGCGCTGGCAGGCCGTCTGGAGATCCTGGAGGACCTGGCCATGCGCCGGGCGTTGGGTGCCGATCGCCGGCCGGTCTTCCATCGTGGCAAGCAGATCGCGTCGGTCGAGCGGCACAACGACGCCATGCTGATGCGCCTGCTGGCCCGGTTCGACCGCCTGCGCGAGCGCCAGGCGCTGCGGACGGGCGCGACCGGCGGATGGCAAGACGACGTCGACGATCTCGCCTTGCTCGACGCTGCCGGCGAGCAAGCACGGCAGGAAGCCTTGCGCGAGCGGGAAGGATGATTGTCGCGTGCGTCCCCGTTTAGGGGACAGGCGATCGGGTGTCCTGGACGGCTGTCCGGGAGCAGGATCAACGGCTTGGCCGGCGATATCGCTACGCGGCGCGAACATGATCCGGTTTTTAGGTGAGCGCGTTTCATGCGACACAGGAAGTCGACATCCACGGAGGAAGTTTTCATGGCATCGCCGCTTTTCGACCTCACAGGCAAGGTCGCCGTCGTCACCGGCTCGAGCAAGGGCATCGGCAAGTCGATCGCCATGCATCTCGCTCTGCAGGGCGCCAAGGTCGTGGTGTCGTCGCGCAAGAAGCCGGCCTGCGACGAGGCCGCTGCCGAGATCCGCAAGGCGGGTGGCGAGGCGATCGTCATCCCCTGCAACATCTCCGACAAGGCACAGTGCGAGAACCTGATCGCCGAAACCGGGAAGCAGCTAGGGCCGGTCGACGTGCTGGTGCTGAACGCCGCCACCAATCCCTATTACGGGCCGACCGACAAGATGCCGGACGAGGCCTTCACCAAGATCATGCAGAACAACATCCTGTCCAACATCTGGCTGATCAATCTCTGCACGCCCGAGATGAAGGCCAAGAAGGACGGCTCGGTGATCATCGTGTCGTCGATCGGCGGCGTGCGGGCGAGCACGGTGATCGGCGCCTACTGCATCTCCAAGGCGGCCGACATGCAGCTCGCGCGCAACCTCGCGGCCGAGCTCGGGCCGCATAATATCCGCGTCAACACCATCGCGCCCGGCCTGGTGCGCACCGACTTCGCCCGCGCGCTGTGGGAGGACGCGAAGTATCTCGAGAAGCGCCTGGAGACGGCGCCGCTGCGCCGCATCGGCGAGCCCGACGACATCGGCGGCATCGCCGTCATGCTGGCCGGCAAGGCCGGCGCCTTCATCACCGGCCAGACGATCATCGCCGATGCGGGCGTGACGATTGGTGGTTAATCGTCTTGCCGGAGCGCGGACCTCCAGGTCCGCGCTCCGGCAAGAACACTAAGCCGTCTTCCTGAACGTCACCACCAGCACGTCGCGATATGCCGGCTGCGCCGGATTCTCCGGCTCGACCGGGGTGACGCCGTGATAGCAGCGCGCATCGTCGACCAGGGCGGAGTCGAGCGGGTCGGTCAGCGTGAAGCTGCCCAGCGTGCGCTTGTCGAGGTCATGCACCGTGGTCGTGCCGCTCTGGATGTTGCGGCGGTTGACCAGCAGCACCAGCACGTAGTCGACGCCGTCGCGGTGCATGCCCTCGGGCGTGGGCTTGCCATGCTCGCCCTGGCGCGCCTCGATGCGAAACTGGTGGGCCTCGACGTGCCAGCGCGTGGTCTCGGGCGCGAGCCGGCTGAACAGGGCGCGGCAGCATTCCAGGATGGTGCGCATGCTGGCGCCGTCGCCGATCTCCTCGGTGATCGGCTTGAACCAGCGCTCGATGCCGCCGTTCAGATGGTTGTAGTCCAGGGTCTGGTAGTGCGGCTGGTGGGGCCCGCGCAGGATCGGCCCCTGGCGGCCGGCGGCCCAGACGCCGAAGCGGCGGCGGCGGTAACGGCCGCCATCGGCCATGTAGGTGTCGACCTCGAGATCGTTCCAGCTGTCGGCGAAGGCCGGCCAGTCGGCCAGGGTGCCGAAACGGGCGAGAGCATTGCGCATGTCCGAGGCTTCGACGAACGCGTAGCCCGCGCGGGCGATGCCGTCGCGGATGCCCGTGGCGTTCTGCAGGCCGGTTCCGATCTCGCTCATGACGGCAAACCTACCATCCCGTTACAACACCGGCATATGATCTAAAGTCTGGGCCGACCCGGAGAAAACAATGCCATACGCCACTACCGACGATCGCGTGAAGCTCTGGTACGAGGAGACCGGCGCCGGCCAGCCCATCGTGTTCGTCCACGAGTTCGCGGCCGACCACCGCTCGTGGGAGCCGCAGATGCGCCACTTCGGCCAGCGCTACCGCTGCATCACTTATGGTGCCCGCGGCTATCCGCCGTCGGACGTGCCGTCGAGCCCCGAGAGCTACTCCCAGAACCGCGCCACCGACGACATCGCCGCGGTCATGGACCATCTCAAGATCGACAAGGCGCATGTCGTCGGCCTGTCGATGGGCGGCTTCGCCACCCTGCATTTCGGCTTCCGCCATCCCCAACGTGCGCTATCGCTGGTCGTTGCCGGCTGCGGCTACGGCGCGGAGAAGGAGCAGCAGGCCAAGTTCCGCGCCGAGGTCGAGGTCGTGGCCAAGTCCCTCAAGGATGAGGGCATGGCCAAGTTCGCCGAGAAGTACGCCTACGGCCCGACGCGCGTGCAGTTCGAGAACAAGGACCCGCGCGGCTTCGCCCAGTTCAAGAAGGAGCTCGGCGAGCATTCGGCCCTGGGCTCGGCGAACACCCAGATCGGCGTGCAGGGGCAACGCCCCTCGCTCTACGACCTGTTGGATCAGATGCGGGCGATGACCATCCCGACCTTGATCCTGACCGGCGACGAGGACTGGCCCTGCCTCGCCCCCTCGGTGCTGATGAAGCGCGAGATCCCGTCGGCGGCGCTGTCGGTGATGCCGAACTGCGGCCACACCATCAACATCGAGGATCCCGACCAGTTCAACCGCCTGGTCGGCGACTTCATCGTCCAGGTCGAAGCCGGCCGCTGGCCCAAGCGCGACCCGAGGGCGGTCAGCGCGTCGATCACGGGGATGCGTTAACGTTTGAATCATGCTCTTCCGGACCGGAGGTCCGCGCTCCCGTCAGGCCGTCAGCCCGCCGTCGCAGACGAATTCCGAGCCGGTCGAGAAGGAGCTCTCGTCCGACAGCAGGAACAGGATCATGTGGGCGACCTCTTCGGCGCGGCCGAGGCGCCCCAGCGGATGCAGCTCCTCGAGCCACTGGCGGCCGCTCATGTTGCCGATCGACTGGTCGAGGCGGGGCGCGATCATCGGCGTGTCGATATAGCCCGGATGCACCGAATTGCAGCGGATGTTGTACTTCATCTGGGCGCAGTGCAGCGCCACGTGCTTGGTGAGCAGCCGCACCGCCCCCTTGCTGGCGCAGTAGGCCATCGCATAGGAGGCGCCGCGCAGGCCGAGCACCGAGGAGATGTTGACGATCGAGCCGCCGCCCGCCTGTTTCATCGCCGGGATCGCGGCCTTGCAGCCCAAGAACGTGCCCAGGCCGTTGATGTCGTTGACGCGGCGGAACTCGGCGAGCGAACAGTCCTCAATCGAGTTGCGCACGCCCACGCCCGCCGCGTTCAGAAGACCGTGCAGGCCGCCAAACGTCTCTACCGTCGCCGCGACGGCCTTGGTCCAGGAGGTTTCGTCGGCGACGTCGAGAGCCGTGAAAAGTGCACCATCACCGAGTTCATCGGCGAGCGCGCGGCCCTTGGCCTCGTCGCGGTCGGCCAGCACCGCCTGGCCGCCTTGGCGCACGACCAGCCGCGCCGTTGCCGCCCCGATGCCCGAGGCGCCGCCGCTTATGAGCACGACCTTGCCCTCAAGACGCGACAAAGGGCTGCCTCCTCATCAGGCCGGTGGTGATGCCGCCGTCGGCCGCGATCTCCGCGCCGGTCACGAAGCTCGATCGGTCGGAGGCGAGCCACAGCACGACCTCACCGATCTCGCCGGGCTCGGCCATGCGACCGATCGGGTGACGCTTGTCGATCATGGCCTTGCCCTGGTCGCGGCCCATGAACTGCCACAGCAGATCGAAGATCGGCGTGTCGACGCCGCCCGGATGCACCGCGTTGCAGCGGATGTCGTACTTCTGCTCGGCGCAATAGAGCGCCACGCTCTTGCTCAGCAATCGCACCGCGCCCTTGCTCGCCGTGTAGGCGATCGAGCCCGCGCCGGCCTGCAGGCCGGCGACCGAGGAGATGTTGACGATCGAGCCCTTCGACGTCGACTTGTCCGGACCTGTCCGCTTCATGCCCTGGATGGCGTACTTGCAGCCCAGGAACACGCCTTCGGCGTTGACCGCCTGTACGCGCTGCCAGGTCTCGACGTCGGTGCTCTCGACGCTGCCGGCGCCGCCCGAGATGCCGGCATTGTTGATCATGATGTCGAGCCGGCCTTCGCGCTCCAGCACGTCGGCCAGCAGGGCCTGCCAGGATTCCTCGGCAGTGACGTCGTGCCTGACAAACCGGCCAATGCCGTCTTTGGCGGCGTTGAGGTCGGCCACGACCACCGCCGCGCCGGCCGCCGCCAGCAAGGCGGCCGATGCTGCGCCGATGCCCGACGCGCCGCCGGTGACGATCGCTACCTGTCCGGAAAGTTCCCCGCTCATGTCGACGTCACCATAGCGATCAGGCTGCAAGTGCAGTAGCCTTTGCGGCAGATGGAGGATCGCATGGCGAAGCTCGGGGGATTTGTCGTGGCGCTGGGGGCGCTGTCGATCATGGCGTGCACCCAGACCGGACAGGGCGGGGGAATGGCGGGAACAGGTTCGCAGCCGGCGGTGCCGCCGCCGGGCCTGACGGTGGCGCAGGCGGCGGCCTATTGCACGACGCTCGGCAACACCTATGCGACATATGTCGGCACGGTCGGCGCCTACCTTGGCAGCGCCATCCGCGGTGGCGAGCCCGCCGATCTCGATGCCCGCGTGGCCATCGCCAACTGCCAGGACGGCAACTACGCCGCCGGCATCCCGGTGCTGCAGGAGAAGCTGCGCGACAACCGGGTCACGGTGCCCCCGCCGCCGACGGGTTGATCGCCGTCCAAAGAAAAACCCGGGTGGTTGCCCACCCGGGTCTCTCGTTGTCGTCATCCTGATGATTAGAAGCCGAGCGGCTCGGTCACGCGTGTCCACTTGCCGTTCTTGACCTCGGCCAGGAACGAGGAGTTGGCGCCCTGGCGGATGTTGGGGCCGAAGGAGACCTGCGGGCCGTTGAAGATGTCCTTGTAGTTCTTGATCGCTTCCATGCCCTTGATAAAGCTGTCGAGCGTCAGGTCCTTGCCGGCGTTCTTCACGCCCTGCACCGCGAGGTCGGCGGCGACGTAGCCATAGACCGCACCGATGTTGGGATCGACGTTGAACTTCTTCTTGTAGTCCTCGACGAACTTCTTCACCGAGGCGACATTGCTGTCGACATAGGGCATCTCGGTCAGGCCCATGCCATAGAAGCCCTCCATGCCCTGCGCCGCGCCGACGACCAGGTCGTAAACGGCGGCCGAACCGAGGAAGTCGACGTCCGTCCAGCCCGCCTTGCGCGCCGTCGTGTAGGGAACGATCGAGTCGCGCACGATGGTGCCCATGACGATCAGGTCGCAACCGGCACTGCGCAGCTTGGTGATGGGCGCGGTGAAGTCCTGGTCGGTCGGCTTGTGCGCTGTCGTCTCGGCGATCTTGATGCCGAGCTTCTTGGTTTGCAGCTCCGCACCCTCGAGCACTTCCTTGCCGAAGTCGGTGTCCTGGTACATCACGCAGACCGCCTTCTTGCCCTTCGTCTTGACGAAATAATCGATGCCCGAGCGCACCTGGTCGACGTAGGAGGCGGCACCGTAGAACTTCAGCCGCTCATAGGGCTCGTACATCGAGCGCGCGGCCGACAAGGGGAAGAGGTTGGGCACACCCACCGCGAACTGGTCCTTGAAGCATGCGTTGTTCATCGGCGTGCCGAGCGGGGCCACGAAGGCGAAGACCTTGTCGCGGTTGATCAGCTTATTGCAGGCCTGCACCGCCTTGGGCACCTGGTAGCCCTGATCCTCGATGATGACCTTGAGCTTGCGGCCGTTGATGCCGCCCGCATCGTTGATCTCGTCGAAGCGCATCTTGACGCCGTTCGACGACGACACGCCGTAGGTCGCGGCGACGCCCGACAGGTCGGTGTGCATGCCGAAGGTCACTTCGCTCGCCGTGACGCCGCGCGTCTGGGCCGAGGCCGCGCCGGCCAGCGACACAGCCGCCGTCGCGACCGCCATTGTCTTGACGATAGTCCACTTGCTCATCGCATTCCCTCCCGTGGGATAGCGGCATCTGTTTTTGTAAGCCGCCTTTGGCACCACTATACCGTGTCGCACTGCTTCGGCATACATCGTGGGCAAAGAAAAACCCGGGCGGTTGCCCGCCCGGGCTTCTCTTTTGCCTTGGCGCCTGCGGGCTAGAAGCCGAGCGGCTCGGTCACGCGGGTCCACTTGCCGTTCTTGACCTCGGCCAGGAACGAGGAGTTGGCGCCCTGGCGGATGTTGGGGCCGAAGGAGACCTGCGGGCCGTTGAAGATGTCCTTGTAGTTCTTGATCGCTTCCATGCCCTTGATAAAGCTGTCGAGCGTCAGGTCCTTGCCGGCGTTCTTCACGCCCTGCACCGCGAGGTCGGCGGCGACGTAGCCATAGACCGCACCGATGTTGGGATCGACGTTGAACTTCTTCTTGTAGTCCTCGACGAACTTCTTCACCGAGGCGACATTGCTGTCGACATAGGGCATCTCGGTCAGGCCCATGCCGAAGAAGCCGTCCATGCCTGGTGCCGCGCCGACCACGAGGTCATAGGCTGCCGACGACCCCAGGAAGGCGACGTCCGTCCAGCCCGCCTTGCGCGCCGTGGTGTAAGGCACAATCGTGTCGCGCACGATGGTGCCCATGGCGACGAGGTCGCAGCCGGCGTCACGCAGCTTGGTGATGGGCGCGGTGAAGTCCTGGTCGGTCGGCTTGTGGGAGGCGGTGGCCACCAGCTTGATGCCGAGCTTCTTGGCCTGCAGCTCCGCGCCTTCCAGGATCTCCTTGCCGAAGTCGGTGTCCTGGTACATCACGCAGACGGCCTTCTTGCCCTTCTGCTTGACGAAGTACTCGATGCCGGAGCGGATCTGGTCGACGTAGGAGGCGGCGCCGTAGAACTTCAGGCGCTCGTAGGGCTCGTACATCGAGCGCGCCGCCGACAGCGGGAAGAGATTGGGAACGCCCACCGCGAACTGGTCCTTGAAGCAGGCGTTGTTCATCGGCGTGCCGAGCGGCGCCACGAAGGCGAAGACCTTGTCGCGGTTGATAAGCTTGTTGCAGGCCTGAACCGCCTTGGGCACCTGGTAGGCCTGGTCCTCGACGATCACCTTGAGCTTGCGACCGTTGATGCCGCCCTGCTCGTTGATCTCGTCGAAGCGCATCTTGACGCCGTTCGACGACGACACGCCGTAGGTCGCGGCCACGCCCGACAGGTCGGTATGCATCCCGAACGTTACCTCGGTCGCGGTCACCCCGCGGGTCTGTGCCACTGCCGGCGTGGCCAGCGACACAGCCGCCGTGGCAGCCAATGCAGTCTTGACGAATGTCCACTTATGCATCGCACTACGCATCACACTTACTCTCCCTAGTGATGGCGGCGTCCATCAGTGGGACCCGCCTTTGACACGACTATGGCGGGCTACACCGCTTCGGCATACATGCCGTCGATCATGCCCTTGTACTTCTCGTTCACGAACTTGCGCTTGAGCTTCATGGTCGGCGTGACCTCGTCGTCCTCGGCAGTGAGCTGCTGCTCGATCAGCCGGAACTTCTTGATCGTCTCGACGCGCGCGAAACCCTGGTTGACCCGCTCGATCTCCGCCCAGATCAGGTCGTTGACCTCGCGCGTGCGGCAGAGCGAGGCGAAGTCGGTGAAGGGCACGTTGTTGTCCTGGGCATGTTTGGCTACGTTGTCGTAGTCGATCATGATCAGGCACGACAGGAACTTGCGCTTGTCGCCGATCACCACCGCATCGGAGATGTAGGGCGAGAACTTCAGCTGGTTCTCGATCTCCGACGGCGTGATGTTCTTGCCGCCCGCCGTGATGATGATGTCCTTCATGCGGTCGGTGATCTTGAGATAGCCCTCGTTGTCGAGATAGCCGACGTCGCCGGTATGCAGCCAGCCGTCGCGCAAGGTCTCGGCGGTCTTCTCCGGCTGGTTGAGGTAGCCCATGAAGACGTGCGGCCCCTTGAGCAGGATCTCGCCCTCGGCCGAGATCTTTGTCTCGGTGTGCGGTGCGGTGACGCCGACGGTGCCGAGCTTGATGCGGTCGGGCATGCCGGTCGCCAGGCCGCAATTCTCGGTCTGGCCGTAGACCTCGCGCATGTCGACGCCGAGTGCGCGGTACCATTTGATGAGGTCGGGCGCGATCGGCGCGGCGCCGGTCCCGGCGAACTTCACGCGATGCAAGCCGATGGCGCGCTTGATGTTGTCCAGCACCAGCCAGTCGGCGATGGCGTGGCCGAGTTTCAGAAACGGCCCGGGCTTGCGGCCGTCGAGCTCGGCCTCCGCCACCTTGAGGCCCAACCCGATCGCCCATTTGTAGGCGGCGCGGCCGATCCAGGTCGCCTCCTTCATGCGGATGGCGATGCCGGAATAGAAGCGCTCCCAGATGCGCGGCACGGCGAAGAACGTCGTCGGCGCCACCTCGCGGATATTGTCGGGCACCGTCTCGACGCTCTCGGCGAAGTTGGCGATGGCGCCGGAGCGCAGGGGCAGGAAGGCGGTGAAGGTGCGCTCGGCGACGTGGCAGAGCGGCAGGAAAGCGAGCTGCTCGCCGTTCTTCTCGATCGGGATGAAGGCGTCGGCGTTGCTGAGCTGGAAGATGACGTTGCGGTGAGACAGCATCGCGCCCTTGGGCGGCCCGGTCGTGCCCGAGGTGTAGACCAGGATCGCCAGCTCCTCGGCCCGCGAGCTTGCGACCAGCTTCTCCCACAACCCCGAATTGGCCTTGTCGTAGGCGCGGCCGAGCTCGAGCAACTCGTCGAACGCCATGACCATGGGGTCCTGGAAGTCGGCCAAGCCCTCCATGTCAAATACGAAGACCTTGATGAGATCGGGGCAGCGCTCGCGGATCTCGAGAAACTTGTCGAGCTGCTCCTCGTTCTCGACGAACAGGAAGCGGGTGCGGCTGTCGTTCAGGATGTACTCGACCTGCTTGGCCGAATCGGTCGGATAGATGCCGTTGCTGACGCCCCCCACCGCCGTCGTGCCCATGTCGACGTAGAGCCACTCCGGCACGGTCTCGGCCAGCACCGACACGACCTGGCCGTGGCTCAGGCCGAACTTGACCAGGCCCATGCCGGCTGCCTTGGCGCGCTCGCCGTACTCGCTCCACGACGTGGCACGCCAGATGCCGAGGTCCTTCTCACGGAAGGCGGTGCGATCGCCGCGCGCCTTCACCTGATGCCAGAACAGCTTGGGAATCGTGTCGCAGCCTTCGACTTCGATCCGCTCGTTGCCCGCCATCACGCTCTCCCTTATCGCCCAGCTCTGGTCAGCGCCATGTCTTGCGTTTCTTCCAGCGCCGCTTGCCGCGTGCGCCCTGTTCCTTGATGCCGAGATAGAATTCCTTGATGTCTTCCTTCTGCAGCAACCGCTGGCAGGTATCGGCCATGACGATGCGGCCGACCTCGAGCACGTAGCCGAAATCGGCGGTCTGCAGCGCCATGTTGGCGTTCTGCTCGACCAGCAGGATGGTGACGCCGCGCTCGCGGTTGATGCGGACGATGATCTCGAAGATGTCCTTCACCAGCTTCGGCGAAAGACCGAGCGAGGGCTCGTCGAGCAGCATCAGCTGGGGCCTCGCCATCAGCGCGCGGCTGATCGCCAGCATCTGCTGCTCGCCGCCCGACAGCGAGCCGGCGCGCTGCTCGGCGCGCTCGCGCAGCACCGGGAAGTAGCCGAACACCGTCTCGAGGTCCTGGGCGACGCCGTCGGGATCCTTGCGGGTGTAGGCGCCCATGCGCAGGTTCTCGCGCACGCTGAGGAACGGGAAGACCTCGCGGCCTTCCGGCACGTGGCTCATGCCGAGCCGCATCACCTTGTCGGGATCCATGCCGCGGACCTCACGGCCCTCGAACAGTACGCTGCCCTTCTGCGGATCCATGACGCCGCTCACGGTCTTCAGCACCGTGGTCTTGCCCGCGCCATTGGCGCCCAGGATGGTGACGATGCCGCCCTTGGGCACCTCGAAGGAGACGCCGCGAATGGCCATGATCGGCCCGTAGTAGGTCTCGACATTGGCGACCTTGAGGACCGGTTGGGTGTCGGTCATGTCTTCAGCCGCCGAGGTAAGCGCGAATGACTTCGGGATGAGACTGGACCTCGCCCGGCGTGCCCATGGCGAGCGGTCGGCCGTAGTTCAGCGCCAGCACCCGGTCGGATACCGCCGAGACCAGGCTCATGTCGTGCTCGACCATCAGCACGGTGATGCCGAGCAGGTTGCGGATGTCCTGGATCCAGAAGGCCATGTCCTCGGTCTCCTCGACGTTGAGGCCGGAGGAGGGCTCGTCGAGCAGTAGCAGCTTGGGATCGGTGCAAAGCGCGCGGGCGAGCTCGGTCACCTTGCGCACGCCGTAGGGCAGGTTGACGATGAAGCTGTCGCGGTATTGCTGCAGGTCGAGGAAGTCGATCGCCTTCTCGACGGCCTCGCGGTGCTCGAGCTCCATGCGGCGCACCGACGGCAGGAACATCAGCTCGGAGAAGAAGTTCGACTTCTTGTGGGCGTGCCGCGCCAGCAGCAGATTCTGCAGCAGCGTCGCGTGCTCGAACAGCTCGATGTTCTGGAAGGTGCGGGCGATGCCGAGGGCCGCGATGCGATGCGGCGGCACGTTGGTGATGTCGGTGCCGTCGAAGGTGAGCTTGCCACCGGTCGACTGGTAGATGCGGCTCACCAGGTTGAAGATCGTGGTCTTGCCGGCGCCGTTGGGGCCGATGATGGTGAAGACCTCGCCCTTGTTGACGTCGAAGGTGACGCCGTCGACGGCCTTGATGCCGCCGAAGTTGATCGAGAGGTTGTCGACGGAGAAGAAGCTCATCGTAGGCGCTCCGAGCGCATGTAGCTCTTCTGTCGCTTGAAGGTGGCGCCGCGATACATCGGGAAGGTCGAGAAGAAGACGCGGATCTTGACCCAGCGGCCGTACATGCCGAGCGGCTCGAGCAGGATTACCAGCACCAGGATGAGGCCGAAGATGCCGGCCTCGACACCGGGTTTCTTGAGGAAATTGCCGATGCCCTCGCCGATGATGGCGAGCAGCTTGATGTTCATGGCCGCGGCGGCGTCGTTCATGCTGGCCGGAATGGAATCGCGCAGGATGGCGATCAGGGGCGGCAGCAGCGCCACGAAGATCGCGCCGAACACCGCGCCGTGCAGCGAGCCCAACCCGCCCACGATCACCAGCAGCAGGAACTGGATCGACAGCAGGATGGTGAAGATGTCGGGCGCCAGGTAGGCGATCTTGTGGGCGAACAGCGCGCCCGCCAGCCCCATCAGCCCCGCCGAATAGGCGAAGGCGATCGACTTGTAGATCGCGAGGTTGACGCCCATCGACTGGGCCGCGATCTCGCTGTCGCGGATGGCGATCCAGGCGCGACCAGTGGGCGAGCGCAGCAGGTTGCGCGTCATCCACAGCACCAGCACCAGGAAGAACAGGCAGAGATAGTAGAAGGACCACTCGTCGTGGAACGGCACGCCGAAGATCGTGGGCTTCTCGACCGGCATACCGGCAAAGCCGTGCGTCACCGATTCCCAGCGGCTGAACACTTCCTGGATGATCACCCCGAAGGCGAGCGTCGCGATGGTGAGGTAGATGCCCGTCATGCGCAGCGCCGGGAGCCCGACGACGATGCCGCTCGCCGTGGTGATCGCCACCGCCAGGGTGACCGACACGACCCATGGTACGCCGTGCTGCAGGAAATAGGCGTGGCCGTAGGCGCCGATGCCCAGGAAGGCGGCATGGCCCAGCGAGACCAGCCCAGTGTAGCCGACCAGCGCCATCAGGGAGATGCCGCCGATGGCATAGATGAAGACCCAGGTCGCCTCGCCGACGTAGTAGTCGGACATCAGCGCCGGCACGATCAGCACCGCGACCGCGAGCAGGCCGTACCAGGAGGCATCGACCTTGTCCTTGAACAGGCGGATGTCCTGGTTGTAGGACGTCTTGAACTGGAAGCGCATGGCCCGCCTACACCTTCTTGCGCGCCAGCGTGCCGAACAGGCCCTGCGGCCTGACCGCCAGCATGATCAGCAGGACGATGTAGGGCGCGGTGTCCTTGAAGCCGTCGGGCAGGGTGGCGCCGGCATAGAGCTCGATCAGGCCGATGACGATGCCGCCGACCAGCGCGCCCGGGATCGAGCCGAAGCCGCCTAGCACGGCCGCGGCGAAGGCCTTCAGCGCCACCGCCAGGCCCATGTTGATGTCGATCAGCGTCACCGGTGCCAGCAGGATGCCGGCGGCGGCCGCTGTTCCCGCCGAGATCGCCCAGATCAGCGAGAAGATCAGCTTCACCGGGATGCCCATGTAGTAGGCGGCCAGCTGGTTCTGCGAGGTCGCCTGCATGGCGACGCCGATGCGGGTGTGATTGAAGAAGGCGTAGAGCGCGCCGCACAGGACCAAGGTGCCGACCACGATCGAGATGTACTGGTGGCTGAGCGTGACGCCGCCGACCTGCCACACGCCGCCGAACGGGGTGGGCAGGGTGTAGATCTCCGAGCCCCAGGTGACGCTGGCAAAGGTGCGGAACATCGCGCCCAAACCGATGGTCAGCATGACCACGGCGAACTGCGGCTGGCCGATGACGTTGCGCAGGATGGTGGCGTCCAGCAGGGCGCCGAACACGCCGATCGTCACCACCGAGATCAGGAAGGCGAGCCAGTAGTCCAGCCCCCACCAGACCACCGCCATATAGGCGATGAAGGCGCCCAGCATGAGAAGGTCGCCCTGGGCGAAGTTGACCAGCTCGGTCGCCTTGTAGATGAGCACGAAACCCAGGGCGACCAGACCGTAAATACAGCCGACGGCCAGCCCATTGAGGGTAAGCTGAAAGAAAGTAACCAGTTTCCGTCCCCTGCATATGAGCGGTCTGTAGCCGCTTCTCTTCCTGCAAATATGAACGGCTGTTTAGCGCTGTCAACGCGCGATACGATGATCCACTACGTGAAACGACGGGACCGAGGAGAAGGCCGATGGCCGTTACCGATTCGTTAAAGCATCTGCCCGAGGTGGCGCCGCTCAGCCCGTTTTATACAGAAGAACACGAGGCTTTTCGGCGGACGGTCCGGCGCTTCGTCGACCGCGAGCTCATGCCCTATGTCGACCAGTGGGACGAGGCCGAGGAGTTCCCGCGCGAGCTCTACCGCAAGGCGTCGGCGGCGGGCCTGCTGCAGCTTGGTTTTCCCGAGGAATATGGCGGCGTGCCGACCGATCCCTTCTTCGGCATCGTCAAGGCCGAGGAGATGGCGCGCCACGGCAGCGGCGGACTGAATGCCAGCCTGAACAGCCACACGATCGGCTCGCCGCCCATCGCGGCGCTGGGGCCGGAATGGATGAAGCGCAGGGTCCTGCCCGAAGTTCTGGCCGGCGAGAAGATCAGCGCGCTCGCCATCACCGAGCCGTCGGGTGGCTCGGACGTCGCCAACCTCAAGACGACGGCCCGGCGCGAGGGTGACCATTACGTGGTCAACGGCTCCAAGATGTTCATCACCTCGGGCATGCGCGCCGACTACTACACCGTGGCGGTGCGCACCGGCGGACCGGGCGCCGGCGGCGTGTCGCTGCTCCTGATCGAGCGCGACCGCGAAGGCTTCGGCCGTACCAAGCTCAAGAAGATGGGCTGGTGGGCGTCCGACACCGCGCAGCTCTTCTTCGACAATGTGCGGGTGCCGGTCGACAACCTGATCGGCCAGGAGAACAAGGGCTTCATCGGCATCATGCTGAACTTCAACCAGGAGCGGCTCGGCATGTCGGCCGGCGCGTGCGGCTACGCCAAGGTCTGCCTCGACGAGTCGATCGCCTATGCCCGCGAGCGCCACACCTTCGGCAAGCCCCTGATCGCCAACCAGGTGGTGCGCCATCGCCTGGTCGACATGGCCATGCGCATCAACGCCGTGAAGTCGACGCTCGAGCTCTTGGCCTGGCGCGTGTCCCAGGGCGAGAAGCCGGTGGCGGAAATCTGCATGCTGAAGAACCTCGCGACCTCGACCATGGAGTTCTGCGCCAACGAGGCCATGCAGGTGTTCGGCGGCGCAGGCTACCTGCGCGGCGCCAAGGTCGAGCGCATCTACCGTGAGACAAAGGTGATGGCGATCGGCGGCGGCTCGGTCGAGATCATGAAGGACCTCGCCGCGCGCCAGATGGGATTGTAGAAGGGCCCCCATGAGCAGTCCCTTGAAAGACCCCGACCAGCGCATTGTCTTCTTCCAGCAGTGGTTCTCCGACACCATCCCGCACAGCAAGGCGCTGGGCCTGAAGATCATCGCGGTGCGCCGCGGCTTCGGCTCCATGCAGCTCGACTGGCGCGAGGAGCTGGTCGGCAACCCCGAGACCGGCGTGCTGGCGGGCGGCCCGTTGACGGCGCTGATGGACAGCTGCTGCGGCATGTCGGTGGCGACCATGCTGAGCGAGCCGAAGCCCTTCGCGACCCTCGACCTGCGCATCGACTATGTGCGGCCGGCGACTCCGGGCAAGGCGGTGATCGCCGAAGCCGAGTGCTATCGCGTCACGCACTCGGTCGCCTTCACCCGCGCCTTCGCCCATCACGGCGATCCCAAGGATCCGATCGCGGCGGCGGCCGGCACCTTCATGCTGGGCACCAAGGGCGAGGTGACGCGGCCGCAGACCATCGGCGCCGAGGTCAAGCCATGAGCACTCTGCCAAATCCGCTGATGGCGCGCTTGGCCGAGGTCCGCAAGTCCGGCGACGTCGCCAAGCTTGCCGAGGCGATCCCCTATGCACGCTGGATGCGCATCGCGCCGGAGAACGGCACCGGCGAGCTTTTGACGCGCATGCGCTATCACGAGGACCTCATCGGCAACACCTTCCTGCCGGCGATCCATGGCGGCACCTTGGGCGCCATGCTGGAGATGGCCGCGATCTTCCATCTGTTGTGGGAGACCGAGACGGAGACCGTGCCGAAGATCGTCAACATCACCGTCGACTATCTGCGCTCGGCGCGGCCGGTCGACGTCATCGCCTGCGCCAAGGTGACCAAGCAGGGCCGCCGCATGGTCAACGTCTATGCCGAGGCCTGGCAGGACGATCGCGCCAAGCCGGTCGCCACGGCCAACGCCCACTTCCTGATCAAGTCCGACGACGCACCGCCGTCTCTGTAGTCAGCGCGGCATGTTGTTGAGATCGACGCCGTAGCGCTCAGCGTTGCGCTTCATGTAGACCTCGCGCGGCTCGACCGGTGCGCCGGTCACGGCGGCCTCGACCATGTCGAGAAAGGTGTGCCAGCCCATGGCGTTCACCTTCTCGAACGGCTCGAGCACCGGCAGATGGGTGAGCGCCAGCATCGTGCCGTCGCCCTGCGGGCTGAGCTCGAGCGTGAGATACGATTCGGGATAGGGCGAGCGCTCGTCGTTCGTGCCGAACACGTTCCAGCTGTAGCTGAGTTTGCGCGGTGGCTGCCAATGCGTGACGGTTCCGCGAATGTGGCCGCCCATCAGCCGCACGACGCCGCCTTCTCCGCCCTCCAGCCCGCTGTCGCCGCCATACCAGCCCGGCAGGCGCGTGAAATCGGTCAGGACGGCCCATACCTTTTTCGGCGTCGCCGCCAGCGGCCGGTCGAAGCGCACCATATGCGCATGCGTGAAATGCGCGTCGTGGCTCATGTACTTTTCCCGCAGGTACAGTAGACAACGCCCGGCATGGACTATGACTCCCTCAGGACCGACCGCGATGACGTAGTGCGGGACGGCTCCGATTTCGAGGCCTACCAGCGACCGAGCGCCCTGATCGATTCAGACCACCCCAAGATCGCGGCCTATGCAAGGCAGGTCGCGGGCGCGGGTGGGGATCGTGAGAAGGCGCTGCGCCTCTACTACGCCGTGCGCGACGACCTGCGCTACGACCCCTACAACACGCCGATGAAGCGGGAGGCCTATCGCGCCAGCACGACGCTCGGATCGGGGCATGGATATTGCGTGAACAAGGCGGGGCTGATGGCGGCGGTGTGCCGCGCCGTCGGTATCCCGGCGCGCGTCGGTTACGCCGACGTACGTAATCACATGACCACCAAGCGGCTATCCGACCTGATGGGCTCCGACACCTTCTACTATCACGGCTACACCGAGGTCTGGCTCGACGGGCGTTGGATCAAGGCCACGCCCGCCTTCAACAAGGAACTGACCGAGCGCTTCGGCCTGAAGCCGCTCGACTGGGATGCGGCCACGGATTCGATCTATCACCCGTTTGACTTGAGCGGCCGTCGCCACATGGAATATCTCGCCTATCGCGGTGTCTTCGCCGACATCCCGTTCGACGAGATCCGCTCCGCTTTTCGTCACTACTATCCCCGCATGACGCGTGCCCAGGAGGAGATGGCTGTGGGCGGCGATTTCGGCGCGGAAGGCGCTGCAGAAGCCGCCAAGAAGTGAGTCTTACTCCGCGTTCCTTCGGCTACGTCGCCCTGTTGGTGGCGTTGGGCAGCTTTGGCCCGTTGACCATGAGCATCTACACGCCCGTGATGCCTTCGGTCGGCGCATCGCTCGGCGCCGGTGCCGAGAGTGTCAAGCTCACGCTCACCACCTACATGCTGGGCTTCGCCGTCGGCCAGCTATTTTATGGCCCGCTCAGCGACCGCTTCGGCCGCCGCCCGGTGCTTCTGGGCGGGCTGATCTTCTTCACCGCGGCGACCTTCGCCTGCTCCTTCGCCCCCTCGATCGGCGGGCTGATCGGGCTGCGCATCCTGCAGGGGCTGGGCGCCGCCTCCGGCTCGGTGATCGGTCGCGCACTGACGCGCGATGCCTACACCTTCCAGGAGATGCCGCTGGTCATGAGCTGGATCTCGCTCGGCCAGAACATCGCGCCGTCGCTGGCGCCGACCCTGGGGGGATTCTTAGGCGAGTGGGCAAGCTGGCGCGCGACCTTCTGGTTCGTCGGCGGCTTCGGCACGCTGCTGCTCGCCATCGTGCTGATGGGACTGAAGGAAACCAACAAGCACCGCAACGACCGCCTCGATCTCGGCCATCTGCTGCGCGGCTCGGGCGAGATGCTGCGCGAGCGCCAGTTCCTCGGCAACGTGCTGACCTTGGGCTGCGCCTTCGCCATCAACTTCGGCATGCTGGCGGGCGTTCCTTTCATCCTGCAGGACCATCTCGGCTTCTCACCGCGGGAGTTCGGCCTGATCGTGCTGCTGTCGGTCGCCGGCTTCACGGCCGGCACGTTCGTGAACAACCGCCTGATCGGCCGCGTCGCGCCCATCGTCATCATGCGGGCCTCCGGCTGGTTCCATGTCGCGGCGCTGTCGGTCATGGCGGTCCTGTCGCTGAGCGGCGTCGTCACCTGGTGGGCAATCATCGGTCCGCACGTGGTGCTGAGCTTCGGCACCGGCATGATCGTGGCCAACGCCAATGCCGGCGCCGTCGGCATGTTCCCCAAGCTCGCCGGCACGGCCTCGTCGCTGGCCGGCCTTGCCCAGATGGGCATGGGTGCCATGGGCACGGTCACCGTCGCCGTGCTCACCCTCATCGGCAGCCGCTACGTCGCCATGCCATTGGTGATCGGCCTGATGCCGTTCGCGCTGGCGACCGTGCTCAGCGCCCGGCTGCTGCGGCCGTCACGGGTGCATGCGGTCAAGCCCGACTGACGATCTCGACCGGCGCGAACAGGCTCCGGTTTCGCCGAGCAAATCCCAGAACGGGACGGCAGACAACGTCGCGACGGTGAGGCTTCCCGCCGCCATCGCACCTGATGTACATGCTGCAGCAGGAATTCATGACGGAGGAAGACGATGGCCAACATGCTGAAGGACAAGGTCGTTCTGGTGACCGGCGCGGGCGGCGGCATCGGCCGCGAAATGGCGCTGCTGGCCGCCCGGGAAGGCGCGGCCGTCGTGGTCAACGACCTGGGCGGCGCGGTCGACGGCGAGGGCGGCGGCAGCACCACGCCGGCGCAGAAGGTCGTCGACGAGATCAAGGCGGCGGGCGGCAAGGCCGTGGCCAACGGCGACAGCGTTGCCGACCCGGCGGGCGCCGAGCGCATGGTGAAGGCCGCGGTCGAGAACTTCGGCAAGATCGACGGCGTCATCAACAACGCCGGCATCCTGCGCGACCGTATCTTCCATCGCATGAGCCATGTCGACTGGAAGATGGTGATCGATGTGCACCTGAACGGCGCGTTCAATGTCAGCCGCGCCACCGCCAACTACTTTAAGGAGCAGAAGTCGGGCGCCTTCGTGCACTTCACCTCGACCTCGGGCCTCGTCGGCAACTTCGGCCAGGCGAATTACTCGGCGGCCAAGATGGGCATCATCGGTCTGTCGCGCTCGATCGCCCTCGACATGGCGGCGTTCAACGTCCGCTCCAACTGCATCTCGCCGTTCGCCTGGACGCGCATGATCGGCACCATTCCTGCCGACACCGACGCGCAGAAGGCGAGGCTGGAGCGCTCCAAGAAGATGACGCCGGCCAAGATCGCGCCCATGGCGGTGTTCCTGCTGAGCGATGCCGCCGATGGCGTCACCTCGCAGATCTTCGGCGTACGCATGAACGAGATCATGCTGTTCAACGCCAACCGCCCTGTGCGCTCGGTGCACAACTCGGAGGGCTGGACCTTGGAAGCGATCGCCGAGCAGGCCGTGCCGTCGATGAAGCCCTACTTCACCGACATGAAGCGCTCGCCGGAGTATTTTACGTGGGATCCCGTCTGATCGAGTAACGACCAGCAACCCAACACCTCACCCTGGGAGCGGCATGCCGCTCCCAGGGTGAAGCTTTTCGATGGAGTGAGATGCCAATGGCCGAGGCCCGCAAGAACGAACCGAAGATCGAAGCCGACGAGGTCCTCGCCGGCATCGTCGAATGGGTGTCGATCGAAAGCCCGAGCCATGACGGCAAGTCGGTCAACAAGGTGGTCGACCACGTCGAAGGCCAGTTCCGCGATCTCGGGCTGAAGCTCGAGCGTGTTCCCGGCCGTGACGGCTTCGGCGACATCCTGGAGTGCAAGACTACGCCGGAGATGAGCCACGGTGAGGGCAAGGGCATCCTGGTGCTGGCCCATCTCGATACCGTACATCCGATCGGCATGATCGAGCGGGACCTCAAGATCCGGCGCGAAGGCGACAGCATCTTCGGGCCCGGCATTTACGACATGAAGGCGGGCGGCTATATTGCCTACTACGCGCTGCGCCATTTGATGCGCATGGGCAAGAAGACCAAGCTGCCGGTCACCTTCCTGTTCATTCCCGAAGAGGAGGTCGGCAGCCCGACCTCGCGCACTCGCATCGAAGAAGCGGCGCGCGGGCACAAGTATGCATTGGTGATGGAACCCGGCCGCGATGGCGATCGCGTCGTCACTTCGCGCAAGGGCGTCGGCCGTTTCACCCTTACGGTGAAGGGTACGGCGAGCCATGCCGGCGTGCGCCATCAGGACGGGCGCAGCGCCATCCATGAGATGGCCAAGCAAATCATGCGTATCGAGGGCAAGACCGACTATGCGCGTGGCATCACCTGCAATGTCGGCCTGATCCAGGGCGGCAGCGGCGTCAACGTCGTGCCAGCCGAATGCAAGATCGAGGTCGACCTGCGTGTGCCGAGCCAGCAGCTCGCCGAGGAGATGACGCACTGGTTCCTGAATCTCGAGCCGATCGGCCAGGACGTAACGCTCAAGGTGGAAGGCGAGATGAACCGGCCGCCGTACCAGAAGGACGCCGGCATTTCGGCGTTGTTCGAGAAGGCGCAGGCGATCTATCGCGAGATCGGCAAGGAGCTTCTTGACGTGCCGCTGACCGGCGGCGGCAGCGACGGCAATTTCACCGCGGCACTCGGCATTCCCACGCTCGATGGCCTCGGCGCCGACGGCAAGGGCGCGCACGCGGCCTTCGAGCAGATCTACTACTCGTCGCTGGTGCCGCGCACCTATCTCTGCACGCGGCTTCTCGAGACGCTGGAGTAACGTTCATGCTCCTCCGGACCGCAGGCGATTCATGTCGTCCTGAGCGAAGCGAAGGACCTCATCGCCGCTTGCAACCGGCATGAGATCCTTCGCTTCGCTCAGGATGACAGGGCGAGGCCGGCGGTCCGGAAGAAACTAACGCAGCAACGCCTGCGCGCCGCTCCACAGCTCGTGCACGACGTCGGCGGCGGGCTTGGCCATGGCCAGCCGCGCTGACTGGCCCGACCAGGCTTGCATGCGGTCGATGTCGTTGGTTTTGGCCGCGGCATCGCGCATCGCCTGGGTGAGGCCGCGCTGCACAGGATAAGGCGCCGGGTTCGGTGCATCGGATGCCGCGGCGGCGCGCGCATAGGCCGTGGCGACGGCACGGCCGGGACGTCCGGAGAAGGCGCGCGTGAGCAGGGTCTGTTCGGGCAGGGTGCGGCCGATGGCGTCGGCCCAGGCCGGAGCGAGCTTGGCCTCGGGGCAGCGCAAAAAGCCGGTCCCGATCTGCACTGCTGACGCGCCGAGCATCAGCGCCGCGGCAATGCCGCGTGCATCGGCGATGCCGCCGGTCGCGACCACCGGGACCTTCACTGCGTCGACGATCGCCGGCAGGAGCGCGAACAAGCCGACAAGCTCGGTCGGCGCCTTGGCGGCATCGAAAGCGCCGCGATGGCCGCCGGCCTCCATGCCCTGGGCCACGATCACGTCGGCGCCCGCCGCCTCCGCCGCCTTGGCTTCGGCCACGGTTGTGGCATTGGCGAACCACTTTATGCCTTGGGCCTTCATGCGCTCGACGAAAGCAGCAGGATAGACGCCCATGATCGACGAGATGATGGTCGGTCCGACCTCCAGCAGCGCCTCGCACTGGGCGGCGAAGTCGGGCGGGCTGACGTCGCCCGCCTGGCGCGGCACCTCCGGTCCCCAGCCGCCAAGGAATGAGCGCACGGCATCCTCGGCCGCGGCGTCGCGCATCGGTGGCGGATCGGGAATCCAGAGATTGAGATTGAAGCCGCCGTTGCTGCCGGCACGGACCTCGGCCGCCCAGGCTTTTATGGCAGCGGGCTGCATCAGCAGGGCGCCGCAGCTTCCGAGGCCGCCGGCATTGGCGACGGCGATCGAGAGCGACGCAGGGCAGGCGCCGGCCATCGGCGCGAGCAGGATGGGGACGCGAAGGCCGTAGGCAGCGCAGAACGCCTCGGCGCGGGTAAGCTGGGGGTTGGACGTCGGCATGATCCCCAAGGTAGGGATTGGCCACGGCCGCAGGTAGCGCTTTGATCAGATGGCCGCCATCGCTCCGGGCGATTGCCGTCTACTCTGCGGCGCGGCGGGCCATCATCGGGCGGGCGCAATCGAGGAAGGCACGCAGCGCGCTCGAGGCGTAGGCATCGCGATGGCGGATGAAGACCGTCTCGACCTCGCCTTCACCCGGCGGCAGATGGTGGACGCGCACGCGGCCGCGCCGCCACACCGGGCCGATCAGCGCCTCCGGCAGCAATGTCACCCCGAGGCCCGCGCCGACGCAGCTCACGATGGCCTCGAGCGTGCCGAACTCGAGATGGCGAACGCCGGCGATGCCGCGCCGCGCCAGCAAGGCCTCGAGATGCTGGCGATAGGAGCAACCCGCCCGCAGGACGATGATCCTGAGCCCGCCCTGCCGCGCCAGGGCTTCGAAGTCGGCGACGTCGGGCGCGGTCAGCACGACCAGCTCCTCGCGAAAGAACGGCTCGGCCACCAGGTCGGCGTGGTCGACCGGTCCGCAGACGAAGGCGCCATCGAGCCGGCGCTCGATCGTCTGTTCGATCAGTTCCTGGGTGGTGCCTGTGCGCAGCGACAGATCGACGGTGGGATAGGTGGCGACGAATTCGGCAAGCACGGGCGACAGGCGCAGCGCCGCCGTGGTCTCGAGCGAGCCGACGACCAGGTTGCCAGCCGGCGCACCATCGTCAGTGACGGCGCGCCTCGCATCCTCGAGCAGTCCGGCGACGCGATCGGCGAAGGGCCGCAAGCGCAGGCCAGCGGCCGTGAGCGTCGCGCCGCGATTGGTGCGCTCGAACAGGTCCACGCCCAGCCGCTCCTCGAGAGCCCGGATGCGCGCGGTCACATTGGACTGCACGGTGCCGAGCTCGGCCGCAGCCTTGCTCATGCTGCCGCTGCGCGCGACGGCTGAGAAGATCCTGAGGTCGGCCGCGTCCATCGTCGTCCTCTCGCTAGTGAGTATTGCCGAAACTGTCACCCCGAGCGCAGCGAGGGGCCTTTGCGGCGCAGGAAAGGTCCCTCGCTACGCTCGGGATGACAGGGCGCGCTGTGGCAAGCATCTCTAGTAAGCCGCCGTGAAGCGCTGGCGGATGTGCGTGGGCTTCTCGATCTCGTCCATGATGGCGATGGCGAAATCCTCGCGGCTGATCTCGCTCTTGCCCTTGTCGTCCTCGAGCAGGTGGTCGCGACCGAGCCGGAACTTGCCCGTGCGCTCGCCAGGCTGGATCGAGGCGGGCGGCGAGATCGCCGTCCAGTCGAGGTCCGCCACCTTCTGCACTTCGGCCAAGGCAAGCGCGGCGGGCTTGGAGGTCGATGGCTGGATGCCTTTCTCGGCCATGTGATCGAAATGCGTGCGGCCGTCGGTGCGCAAAAGGCTGCCGGCGCCGACGACGAACAGGCAGCGCTTGATACCCGCCTTGCGCAAGGCGTCGAGCACCTGGTGGACGTCGTTCTCGTTCCACTTGACCGACAGGATCGCGGCGTCGTGTCCCTTGAGGACATCGGCGAAGGCTGCGACGTCGGTCGTGTTCGCCTTCTTCGCCTGCAAACCGTCGCGCGCACCGAGCTTGGCCGGATCGCGGGTGAGGCCGGTCACGCGATGGCCGCGCCGCAGCGCCTCGTCGAGGATGCGGCTGCCGATATTGCCGGTCGCGCCAGCCAAAACGATGTTCATCGCGTCGTTTCCCTTAGAAGATCGCGCAGGGCGGTGACGGTCTCGGCCGGCGCCTCCTGTGGCACGTTGTGCCCGATGCGCGGCAGCAGGCGCCGCGAATAGGGGCCGGTGAAGTTCTTGGCCTGATTGTCCTGTTCGGGTGCGGGCCCCACGCCGTCGTGCCCGCCATGCAGGTTGATCGTCGGCACGGAGATCTTGGGCTGCTTGGCGAGCTCAGCTTCGATGCCCATCAACGCCGGGTCGCCTACTGCGTAGCCGTAGCGATGGCGGTAGGACTGGATCACCACGTCCACGAAGTCGGGATTGTCGAACGACGCGGCGCTCTTTTCGTAGGTCGCCTCGTCGAACTGCCATTCCGGCGACCACAGCTTCCACAGCAGCCGACAGATATCGCGGCGGTTCTTCGTGAGCCCGGCGCGGCCGCGCTCGGTATGAAAGTAGTACTGGTACCAGAAGCGGTGCTCCTGCTCGGCCGAGGCCGGGTTCGCAAAGGCGGCGGTGTTGAAGATGTTGTAGCCCCCGCTGCTCAGCAGACAGCGCACACGCTCGGGCTTGAGCGCGGCTGCGATGCAGGCGGCGCGTCCGCCCCAGTCGTAACCGACGAGCGCGGCGCGCTTGATGCCGAGCTTGTCCATGAACTGCAGCAGATCGTGACCCAACGCCGCCTGCTCGCCCGAGCGCAGGGTCGAGGCGGTCAGGAAGCGCGTCGGCCCGTAGCCACGCAGCCAGGGCACGAGCACGCGACAGCCATCCTTGGCCAGAGCCGGCGCGACTTCGTCGTAGGCACGCACGTCGTAGGGGAAGCCGTGCAGCAGGATGACCGGCGGGCCGTGCGAGGGGCCGTGCTCTTCGAAGGCGATGTCCAGCACATCGGTACGGACGCGATCCTGTTTCATCCTGCGAGCTTAGCGCGACGCGTTGACAGAGGGGAGGGCCGCGCTCACGCTTGGCGAAACGGAGGAAAACATGGCCCGGTTCGATCGCGTGATCCGCGGTGGCATGATCGTCGACGGCAGCCGCCTGCCGCGCTTTCGCGGCGACATCGGCATCAAGGACGGCAAGATTGCCGAGATCGGCCAGATCGGCGCCGGCGAGGCCGACGAGACGATCGACGCCGGTGGCCTGATCGTGGCACCAGGCTTCGTCGACCTGCACACGCACTACGACGCACAGCTCTTCTGGGATCCCTACTGCACGCTGTCGAGCTGGCACGGCATCACCTCGGTGGTGATCGGCAATTGCGGGTTCGGCTTTGCCCCCGTGCGGCCGACCGAGCGCGACCGCGCCATGCTGACCATGACCCGCGTCGAGGCGATCCCCATGGCCTCGATGAAGGCCGGCATGCCTTGGAACTGGGTGACCTTCCCCGATTTTTTGGACAGCGTCGAGGCGGCGCCCAAGGCGGTCAACATCCTGCCCTACATGCCGATCTCGCCGCTGCTGATCTGGGTGATGGGCTTCGAGGCGGCCAAGGCGGGCAAGCTGCCGACGCCGGAGCAGCATGCCGAGATCAGGCGCCTGCTGCACGAAGCGATGGACGCCGGCGCCTGCGGCTGGTCGGCCCAGCGCATGCTGCCGACCGGACCGGCCGCCGTGCAGCGCGACCACGACGGCTCGGCCATGCCGACCGACGTCATGCATGACGAGACCTGCCGCGAGCTCGCGCGGGTCCTCGCCGAGCGCAACGACGGCTTCATGCAGATGCTGCTGGTCTCGGGCGACAACGCCCACGACCAGGCCTTTTACGAAGAAGTCGCCACCATCAGCGGCCGACCGGTCATCATGAACGTGGTGCAGGCCTTCGATCACAAGCCTCACATCCATCGCCGCGTGCTCGACTGGCTGCGGAGCTGCCGCGAACGCGGCATCCGCGTTGTAGGCCAAGGGCTGACGACCGACGCGGGCTTCACCTTCACCTTCGAGGACTGGAACCTGTTCGACGATTCGCAGGTCTGGTGCGACGCCACGACGGGCACACGCGAGGAGCGGCTGGCAAAGCTCTCTGATCCGGCACGCCGCGCCGCGCTGCGTGACAACCTGCCGATCACGGCGACGGGGCCGTTGCCGCAGATCGCCATCATTGGGCCCAAGCTCGACAAGAACAAGAAGTGGCTCGACTACACGCTGGCCCATGCCGGCGAGAAGATGGGCAAGCATCCGGTCGACGTCATGCTCGACATGGCGGTCGAGGAGGATCTCAAGACCGAGTTCTTCGCCGCTCCCCCCAACGGCAGGATCGACTATCTGAAGGAGCTGGTCGACGACCCCTACGTGCTGTTCGGCGTCTCGGACGGCGGCGCCCACACCAAGTTCCTGACCGCCGGCCGCTATCCCACAGAGACGCTGTGCAAGGTGGTGCGTGAGCACAAGATGCTGAGCCTGGAGGACGTGCACTGGCGCCTGTCGGCCTTGCCGGCCGAGGTCGCGGGCTTCCGCGGTCGCGGCGTGCTGAAGAAGGGCGCGCCGGCCGACATCGTGATCTACGACTTCGACGGGCTCAGGGTCATGCCCGACGAGATCGTGCACGATCTGCCGGGCGGCGAATGGCGGCGCGTGCAGCGTGCCCAGGGCTACAAGTACGTGCTGGTGAACGGCGAGGTCACGATCCGCAACGACCGGCCGACCAACACCCATTCGGGCCGCCTGTTGCGGCACGGCGGGGCGTAGTCTCGTGAAGCGCTCCTCCGCGACGCTCATGTTCCTCTCCCCCGTTAGGGGGAGAGGCTAGGT
>NZ_BKAJ01000102.1 GCF_007992495.1 Reyranella soli | reverse complement strand
CGATCGGTGGGCAGGCAAAGCTATTTGACGGCGGAGCAGCGGCGCAAGCTCGGACGAAAATCCAACCTGATGGGCGCGCTCTTGGTGGCGCATGCCTGGGCGTTGATCGGCGCCAGCATGGCGCTGTTTGCCGCAGGCTCACCGCGCGCTGCTCGCCGCGGGCTTCCGGGAAAAGATGGAGCTGCAGCCGGGCTACCGGACGATGTTGCGGCTCGCGACCTCGCGGCTCGTCGATTCGACAGGCGGACCGCGCTCCGGCGGCAAGGCCCAGCACATCTGACGAAAAAGGGCGGTCCGCTGGACCGCCCTCGGTGTCTCGTGCCGTATTTCTACTGAGTGGCCCTTACTGCTTGGGGCAGGGATGGACATTCATCTCCGGGCCAAGATCGTACGGCGGCGGCGCCTGCGCCAGCGACGTCACCTGAGAGGACAGCGCCCAATCGAAGGCGCGCTTGGCGCGGCCGCAGAATTCCTTGTCGGTCGGCGCGCGCTGGGCGGTGCGGTTGGCGAACTCGGTGACCACGACGTCGAGGTTGAAGCGCTTGCGGCCGGCGAGCTGCTGCATGGCGCGGCCGTTGGCGGCGAGCTCGGACTGGTACTTGCTCAGGAGCTGGCCGTACATGCCTTCGTAGGCCCGGCTGCCGCCCGCGCTCTGGCACTGCAGGGTGGCGACGTTCAGCTCCATCTGCAGCATGCGGACGCGATAGGTCGCGAGGTCGGCATCATTGTAGCAGATGCTGCGGACGCTGGCGGCCGGCGGCGGCGCGACCGTCGACGCGACCTGGTAGTCCGCTGCCGGCGGCTTGGAGGCCGGGGCGGTCGTCTTGGCCTGCTGTCCGAGCGGGCAACCGCCCAAGGCCAGACCGCCTGCGACTACAACTGCCGCCTGCAAGAGCTTCTTGATCATTAATTCACTCCCAACGCATTGGCCGGAAACCGCATGCGGGTACAACAGTTAGGGGCCTCTTTCAAATCAAATACCGTGTAGGAGTGGGTGAAGACCATCCTGCCGCAGCAAAAAATCCGGGGATCAGTGCAGGGCCGGGTAAGTGCACGGTCGATGGCGAGGGGTGACGCGATGCGGAATATGGCCGAGGCTGATCGCTGATCTCTCATCTCCGACCTCTCACCTCTCATCTCCTCCCCCGTCATACGGGGGAGGGTAGGGTGGGGGAAAGCCTCAACAGAAATGTGTGGGAGGCGAAGATCATGATCTGCAATGGTCAGAGGTCATCACTGCGACTCCCCCCCTCCCGTACCCTCCCCCGTATGACGGGGGAGGGACTCAATAACGGGGGAGGGGCTCATGATGCCTCCAACGCCGCCTTGACCAGTGGCAGGCGATCGTTGCCGAAGAACATCGAGCTGCCGACGAACATCGTCGGACTGCCGAAGCCGCCGCGGGTGATGAGCTCGTCGGTGTTGGCGCGCAGTTTCTGCTTGCAGGTGTCGGTCTCGATGGCGGCGAAGAAGCGCTGGCGGTCGAGGCCGGCCTTGGCGGCGATGTCGGCCAGCACCTCCTCGCGGGCGATGTCGCGATCATCACCCCAGTAGGCTTCGAAGGCCGCGGTCGAGTAGGGCACGAGCTTGCCTTCGTCGAGCGCGTGGAAGGCGCCGCGCATGCACTTGACGCTGTTCACCGGGAAGACTTTCGGTGGGAAGACGATGCGAAGGTCGTAGAGCCGCGCCCAGTCGGCGAGGTCCTTCAGCATGTAGGACTGCTTCAGCGGATTGGGCTTGGCGCGATTGTCGTACACCGTCTGGTTGACCGTGTTGAACACGCCGCCGACCAGGATGGGCTTCCAGGCAATTTCCGCGCCGAGTTCGGCGGCCAGCGGCTGCACCGCATGGAACGCGAGATATGTCCACGGGCTCGAACAATCGAAGTAGAAATCCAGGTGGCGCGCCATTTCGTCCCTCCGCGGTCGGTTCGCCTTGTCGTTGCCATAAGCGCAGCGTATCTTGCAAATCCATGACGGTACCGGCTGAAAAGCCCAAAAAAGTGGTTTCCAAGAAAATAGCGATCGTCGTGCACCAGGAGCAGTCGCGGCCCGGCCGGGTCGGCGCCCTCCTCGAGAAGCGCGGTTACGAGCTCCATCGCCTCTGCCCCAATCTCGGCTGCAACCTGCCCGAAGACATGTCGGACTATGCCGGCGTGGTGATCTTCGGCGGGCCGATGTCGGCCAACGACTGCGGTACGCTCGCCGGCATCAAGTGCGAGCTCGAGTGGATCCCCAAGGTGATCGATGCGGGCGTGCCGTATCTCGGCCTCTGCCTTGGCGCCCAGCTGCTGACGCGCGCGCTTGGCGGCCGCGTCAATCCCCATCCCGAGGGCAAGGTCGAGGTGGGCTATGTCGACATCGAGCCGACCGAAGCGGGCCGCGCCTGGTTCGAGGGGCCGATGAAGGTCTATCAGTGGCATCGCGAGGGCATGCAGATCCCCGACTGCTGCGAGCTGCTGGCCACCAACGACACCTATCCCGTGCAGGGCTTCCGCTGCGGTCCCAACGCCTTCGGCTTCCAGTTCCACCCCGAGGTGACGCTGGAGATGAAGGAGATCTGGACGCTCAAATCGGAGCGGCTGAAGCAACCCGGCATCCAGCAGCGCGGCGTGCATCTCAGCATGCACGCGCTCTACGATCCGCCGCTCGACCGTTGGATCGACAGCTTCCTCGACCGCTGGCTGGCGACCGACCAGCGTAGCGCCGCGCCCGAACTGGCGATGGCGGCGGACTAAGTCTTTGCCGGGCGCGCGCCACTGGAGTGGCGCGCTCCGGCAAGATGGTTCCCGACACCAGCTTAGGATAGGGTTCCGCTCTTCGAAGCCCGGGAGGCGCAAGAAATGTCTGGTGCTCTGATCTTCGTCCTGGCGTTGGTGGTCGTGGCGTTGGTGCTGGTGTTCGCTGGCGTCAAGACCGTGTCGCAGGGCACCAACTGGACCATTGAGCGGTTCGGCCGTTACACGCGCACCCTGCCGCCCGGCCTGCATGTCATCGTGCCGTTCATCGACACGGTCGGCCGAAAGATGAACATGCAGGAGAACGTGCTCGACATTCCGGGCCAGAAGGTCATCACCAAGGATAACGCCACGGTGCAGGTCGACGCCGTCGCCTTCTACCAGGTGATCGATGCGGCCCGCGCCGCCTACGAGGTGCAGAACCTCCACCTCGCTATCACCAACCTGGCGCTCACAAACATCAGGAGCGTCATGGGCAACATGGCGCTGGACGAAGTGCTGTCCAGGCGCAACGAGATCAACAATACCCTGCTTGCCGTCATCGACCAGGCGACCGGCCCGTGGGGCGTCAAGGTGCTGCGCATCGAGCTCAAGGACATCGCGCCACCCGAGGATATCGTGGTGGCGATGGGACGGCAGATGAAGGCCGAGCGCGAGAAGCGCGCCACCATCCTGGAGGCCGAGGGCGTCCGCGAATCGAGCATCCAGCGCGCCGAGGGCGAGAAGCAGTCGGCCATCCTGACTGCCGAGGGCCGCCGCGAGGCCGCCTTCCGCGACGCCGAGGCGCGCGAGCGTCTGGCCCAGGCCGAGGCCAAAGCGACCGCGGTGGTTGCCGAGGCAATCTCCGGCAACGGCGTGCAGGCAACCAACTACTTCCTCGGCACCAAGTACGTCGAGGCGCTGTCGCGCATGGGCTCGAGCACCAACTCCAAGGTGTTCTTCCTCCCCGTGGAGGCGGCGGGCGTCATGGCCTCGATCGCCGGCATCGGCGAACTCGCCAAGGAGGCGCAGGCGCGCGGCGTCGAGGCGGCGGCGGGCCGGCCGCGCGGCTCGGTGCCCAGCTCGGGCTGAGCCATGAGCTTCAAGATCCTGTTCTGGTACTGGTGGGCGCTCGCCGCCGTGCTGCTGGTGTTCGAGATGATGCTGCCGGGCGTCGTCTTCCTGTTCCTGGCGGCCGGCGCGGCCGCCGTCGGCGCCTTCCTGCTGGTCGCGTCGGACCTCTCGCTCGAGCTGCAACTCTTCGTCTTCGCCATCGTCTCGGTCGCCTCCGCGGTCGTGCTGCGCCCAACGCTCAAGCGACTGCAGCAGGGGCGCCCGCAGGATGCCACCATCAATGCCCGCGGCGACGCCATGATCGGCAAGACCATCGTGCTCGACGCGCCGATCCTGAACGGCCGTGGCCGAGTGAAGGTGGGCGACGGCAGCTGGACCGTCACCGGCCCCGACATGGTGGCCGGCGCACGGGTGCGCGTGACGGCGGTGAACGGCACTGAACTCGCGGTCGAACCGGCACCCTGAATTTCGCCTCAGTCGCGGTGCTTGCTGCTGGAAACGGCGGATCGGTCGGCCGTAAAATCCGCCATGAGGCTGTCAGCCAGGGTAGCGAATGGGTGCTGGTACCGACTCGGACGTCCCGCACAGCGACCTTCACGGCACGCTGCCTCCCGGGACCCGGCTACGCAACTACGAGTTGGTTTCCGTCCTGGGCCATGGTGGCTTTGGCATCACCTATCGCGCCCGTGACACGCTCCTGAAGCGCGAAGTCGCCATCAAGGAATATCTGCCGACCTCGCTCGCCATCCGCACCCACGGCGCGACCGTCGTGCCGCGCTCGAGCGACGACAGTGACACTTTCAAGTGGGGCCGCGATCGCTTCCTCGAGGAGGCCCGCACGCTGGTGACGCTCGAGGGCGCGCCGGCCGTCGTTCGCGTCTACGACTTCCTGGAGGCCAACGGCACGGCCTACATGGTCATGGCGTTGGTCCGCGGCGAGACCCTCGATCAACGGGTGAAGCGGGAAGGGGCGCTCGCTGCGCCGATCGTCGAGCGCCTGGCGCAAAAGCTGCTCGACGGGCTGGAGCAGGTTCACCGCTCGCACTTTCTCCATCGCGACATCAAGCCGGCCAACATCATCGTCGATGCGCAGGACGATCCGACGCTGATCGACTTCGGCTCCTCACGCGCCTCGATGGCCGATCGCACCTCGGCCATGACCGCGGTGTTCACGCCGCGCTACGCTGCGGTCGAGCAGCTCACGTCTGACGAGCAGGGGCCGTGGACCGACATCTACGGCCTCGCCGTGACCCTCTATTTCGCGACCACGGGCGAGCCGCCGCCGACTGCCATGGAGCGGGTGCTCAAGGAGAACTACGTGCCCTTGAGCACGATGCGCCCGGCCGGCTTTCGTCCGGGGCTGCTGAGCGGCATCGACGCTGGACTGGCGGTGCGTGCTGAGGATCGCCCGCAGTCGATCGCGGCGTGGCGCGGGCTGTTCGCCGACGGACGGGCGAGCGATGCAACCATCGTCGATGCCCGGCCGCGCCGGCCGCCGGTGACACGATCGGATGTAACCCCACCGTCGTCACCAGCGCCTCGAGCGGCCAGCGCTGTACCCGCGGTCCCTCATGCACGCCTTCGTGCGCCGGCGACACGCAGGCAGGTCGCTCTGGTGGCTGGAGGGTTGGCGCTGATCGTGGCTCTGGTTGCGGGATACTTCTGGCTTTCGCCGCAGGGCGCCATCGACGGCGCGCGCCGGCCAGACGTGCCGGCTGCCGCCGAGGCTGAAGCCAAACAGAAGGCGGAGGCCGAAGCCAAACGGAAGGCAGCTGCCGAAGCGGCCGCACGACAACAAGCCGAGGCCGCCGCCAAAGCAAAGGCAGATGCGGAGGCCAAGCAGAAGGCAGAGGCCATGGCCAGGCAGATAGCTGCAGCCGAAGCCGCCAGACAGCAGGCCGAGGCCGACGCGCGGCGACAGGCCGAAGCCGAAGCCAGACACAAGGCTGAAGTCGAGGCCAAGCAAAAGGCGGAGGCTGAAGCCAAGGCGAAGGCTGACGCGGAGGCCAGGGCGAGGGCCGATGCCAAGGCGAAGGCGGAAGCAGAGGCCAGACAGAAGGCTGAGGCCGATGCAAAGGCGAAGGCTGAGGCCGACGCCAAGGCAAAGGCGGAAGCCGAAGCCAAACAGAAGGCGGATGCCGAAGCGGCGGCGAAGCAGCAAGCCGAAGCGGCAGCCAGGCAGCAGGCTGAAGCCGAGGCCAAACAGAGGGCGGATGCAGAAGCGATGCAGAAGGCCGACGCAGCCGCGGCTCAGAAGGCGGCAGAAAATTCTGAAGCAGCGCTGAACCTTTCGGTTGCAGATCGACAGCGCGTTCAATCGGCCTTGAAAGCGCTCGGCTTCGACATCCAGGGTGTCGACGGCACCTTCGGCCCGCGCACGCGCGACATGATCGGAGCGTGGCAAAAGTCACATAATCAACCCGTCACCGGCTTCCTTTCAGCGACGCAGAAGAATTCGATGCTCAACGAGGCGTTGCTCGTGACACCACGCGCTGCACCCGCACAAACGCCACAAACTCCGGTTACAAATATCGGGCCGAGGACAACGCCGCCTTCATCGTCGGCGAACGATCCTCGTTGCAAGAGTATCTTGCAATCCGCCCAACTAACGGGAGCACTCGCTGATGCAGACCGAGCCTATCTCCGGGATCATTGCCGCTGAATCAATCGACCACATCACAAGACTCGCCCGGACGATTCGGCGATCTGGTGCGCTCGTTGGCCTCTCACTTCTCGGTGTGGGCCTCGTCGCCTGCGTCGAGCAGCAGCCGACCACGACGGCACCGCAACAGGCGGCCGCGCCGGCGCCACTGCCGCCGATCCTGCCGTTCGACCAGGCGGTGACGAACGCGGCGAACACTGTGTTCACGAACGCCCCACAGGGATCTTATCGCGTCGTCATCGATCCTCTCGTCGACGGCGTCACGGGATACACGTCGGCTGCCACGGAGAACATCCAGAGCCGGGTCATCGACCTCGTGCAGCGGCAGTATCCACGCTTCTCCGTCGAGCGCTTCTCGCCGGCCGCGCTGAAAGACCCGCCGATGGTGCTCGTCGGCACCTTCACGCCGGTCAACGGGCAGAACCAGACGACCGGTCCGCGCGAAGCCTATCGCTTCTGCCTCGTGCTGGTCGACCTCAAGACCGGCAAGGTCGTTGCCAAGAGCGTCGCGCGCGCCGCGGTTGCCGGCGTCGACGGCACGCCGACGACAGTGTTCCGCCAGAGTCCGGTATGGACGGCCGATCCGGCGACCCAGGCCTACATCAGCACCTGCCAGGCGTCCAAGGTCGGCGATACGGTCAGCAAGGACTTCCTCGAAGGCCTGACCACCGCCTCGCTGATCAGCCAGGGCGACGATGCCTTCAACGCCGGCTCCTACCAGACGGCGCTGGACCTCTATTCGACGGCCAAGAGGTCGCCGTACGGCGACCAGCTCAAGGCCTACAACGGCGTCTACCTGTCGTACTTGCGGATGAACCAGGAAGCCCAGGCCGCCAACGCCTTCGGCGAGGCGGTGGGCTACGGCCTGAAGCGCAATCGCCTGGCCGTGAAGTTCCTGTTCCAGCCGGGCTCGACCCAGTTCTACCAGGATCAGGCGTTGAGCGGGCAGTATCCGGTCTGGCTGCAGCAGATCGCGACGCAGTCGGCGCAGTTCACCGCCAAGGCCAACGACTGCATCGAGGTGTCGGGGCACACCAGCCGCACCGGCTCGTCGCAGGTCAACGAGCGCCTGTCGCTGCAGCGCGCCGACTACGTGAAGCGGCGGCTGGACGCCGACGCGCCCCAGCTCGGTAGCCGGTTGATCACCGTCGGCGCCGGGTCGAACCAGAACATGGTGGGCACCGGCAAGGACGACCTGAGCGACGCGCTCGACCGGCGCGTCGAGTTCAAGCCGGTCGGCAAGTGCAGCTAAGCGCAGCCTGAGACTTTCCGGGCGGTCGCCTCTCGCGACTGCCCGGGGTCACAAAGCGTCGAGCGATCTGCCTTCGAGGAACGCCTCGAGGCGGCGTTCGGACGGGACAAGGTCGAAGCCCTGGGCCGCGATCCACTCGTCGCTGTAATAAGTGTGGCCGTAGCGCTCGCCGCTGTCGCAGATCAGCGTCACCAGCGAGCCCTTGGCGCCCTCCGCCTTCATGCGCGACGCCATGATGCAGAGCGCGTAGAAATTCGTGCCGGTCGAGCCGCCGACGCGGCGGCCGAGCCGGCGCGACAGCACGCGCATCGCGGCGAGCGCCGCCTCGTCGGGCACGCGCATCATGTGGTCGATCACCTTGGGAATGAACGACGGCTCGACGCGCGGCCGGCCGATGCCCTCGATGCGCGAGCCGCGCTCGCTGATCGCCGCCATGTTGCCGGTGTCGAACGCTTCGAAGAAGGCGGAGTATTCGGGATCGGCGGCGCACAGGCGCGTGGCCAGCCGCCTGTAGCGGATATAGCGGCCAAGCGTCGCCGTCGTGCCGCCGGTGCCGGCGCTCATGACGATCCAGGCGGGCACCGGATGCTCCTCGCGGCTCATCTGCTCGAAGATCGATTCGGCGATGTTGTTGTTGCCGCGCCAGTCGGTGGCGCGCTCGGCGTAGGTGAACTGGTCCATGTAGACGCCGCCCAGCTTGCCGGCGAGCTCCTCGGCGGCGGCGTAGATGCCCTTGCCGTCGGCGACTAGATGGCACTTGCCGCCCTGGCGCTCGATCTCCTGGACTTTCTCCTGCGACGTGCTGGCCGACATCACGGCGTGGAACGGCAGTCCCAGCATGCGCGCGAAATAGGCCTCGGAGATCGCCGTCGAGCCCGACGAGGCCTCGACGATCGGCGTGTCGTGGCGGATGCGGCCGTTGCAGATGCCGTAGAGGAAGAGCGAGCGCGCCAGCCGGTGCTTCAGGCTGCCCGTCGGATGGGTCGACTCGTCCTTGAGGTAGATATCGATGCCCTCGAAGGCGGGTAGGTAGAGTTTCAGCAGATGGGTGTCGGCCGAGCGGCGCTGGTCGTTCTGGATCAGCTCGATGGCATGGCGCGACCAGGCCGCTTCGTCGTGGCGGCCGGCCGCTTCGCCGAGCAGGGTCGGTGTGTTCATGGCTCCCGCCGCCACACGATCTTCTGGCTGCGCCCCGTGCCGGCGCGGAAGTCCGGCCCCGAAAGTGTCAGCACGTCGCCCTCCCGTGCGATGTGTCGGATCGTCGTCATCCCCACCAGCGTTGGGTCGGTCGCGACCTCGATCGAATGATAGACCGCGCCATCGCGCACGTCATAGCGGCCGGCATAGGCGAGGGATCCCGGCGGCTCGCCGCCCATCAAGGTCGCGCTGACCTGACCTCCCGGCGTGTAGAGCAGCAGGCCTCGTGCATCGCGGCCCAAGGGAAACTCGTTGGGCCGCCCGTCCTCGTACTCGAAAGACCAGCTCATGAGCTGCCAGGCGCCCACGAGATCGTGCGTCACCCGCCGATCACCTTCTTGGCGATCATGCAGTGGATGCCCTTGTGGCCGTCGACGGTCTGGGTGACGTGTAGGTCGGCCTGCAGGCTGCACAGCATGTAGGCGTCGGCGGCCGACAGGCCGGTCTTGGCCGAGATCAGGCGGATCATGTCGCGCAGCGCTTCCTTGGCGGCGTCGTCGAGATCGTGGTCGAAGCCGTGGGTGATCCAGTGCGTCGCGGTCTCGCAGCGCGGGTTGTTGAGCTTCATGTCCTTGCGCACGGTGAAGCGGAAGGTGCCGCTGAGCGACGTCTCGAGCGCCGTCAGGTTGACCTCGCCGTCGCCCTGCACGCCATGGCCGTCGCCGGTCGAGAACAGGCCGCCCTCGGCGAATACCGGCAGGTAGACCGTGCTGCCGACCTGGAAGTGCTTGTTGTCGATGTTGCCGCCGAAGGCGCGCGGCTCGATCGAGCTGCACTGGCCCCATTCCGGCGGCGGTGCGTTGCCCATGATGCCGAAGAACGGCTTTAGCTCGATCTCCAGGCCCCATGGCATGGTGCAGACGCCGCGGTTGGAATCGATCGGGATGTGGGTCAGGCGATAGAACGGAAAATCTTCAGGCAGCGTGCCGGCGAGCGGCCGTTGCACGTTCCAGCCCCAATTGGTGCGGAACTTGATGTCGAGGACTTCGACCGCCAGCGCATCGCCGCGCTCGGCGCCCTCGACGTAGACCGGGCCGGTCAGGATGTGGCGGCCGAGGTGAGGCTTCAGCTTGCCCAGAATATCGCGATGCTCGGGCAGGACATTGAACGGGTCGCCTGGCAGGATCTCGGCCGAACCGGAGACGCAATGGATGGTGGCGATGTCGCCCGACTTGATGCGCAGCGACGGTTTCAGCTGGCTGTCGAAATAGCCCCAGTGACAGGTCTCGGGCGATGAATTCAGTTCGTGGTTGGCCATGATATCCCCTCTGACCTCGGTTGAAGCACAGTCCGTGCCCAGCCAACCACCAAAAACTAACGCCACACGACCGTTGCCGGTAAACTCGCTGCCATGGCATCCCGCTTCGGTATCGTCGCCGCTGTTCTCGCGTTTCTCACCGCCAGTGTGGCGGCGGCCCAACCACGGCTCGCCGCGCCGGACGAGGTGGTGATCTACCTTCATCCGTCGCTCAAGGATGCCGACTTCGTCGAAGGCCTGGTCTGCGAGCTAGGTCGTGTCCTGGTGGCGCCCGTCAGGGCCACGACCGTCGACTTGCCGCTCACGCGCGATCTTCTGGCAACCGCGAGCCAGTTCGACGCCGCAAAGGTCAATCACCTGTTTGCGCGTGCGACGGACGGAGACTCGGGACGACCGTTCAGATATCTGATCCTGCCCTTCGACCTGAAAGTCCCTGGCCTCAACTATGTGTTCGCCAACACCCTGGCCGACGGAGGCACCAGCGCGGTCATGTCCATCATCCGCCTGGCGCCAACCGAACCCGGCCTGTCCCGCAAGCGCGTGTCGGACATCACGGGCGACCGGCTCTCCAAGCTGATGCTGAAGTCCGTTGCCGTCATCGCCGGACTGCGCACCGGCGGCTGCATCATGTCCTTTCCGCGCAGTCTGGAGGAACTCGATGTCAAGCCAGCAGAATTCTGTCCGGATGATCGCGCAGCGTTGGTCAACGCAGGCGTTCTGAAGGCAAGACCGTTCGGCGCCTGCAATACCGTGGCGATGGTCGGTCGATGAACTACCGTCACGGCTACCACGCCGGGAACTTTGCCGACGTCCTGAAACACACGGCGCTCTGCGAGCTGCTCAGGCTGCTGACGGCCAAGGACAAGAAGCTGTTCGTGCTCGACACGCACGCCGGCGCGGGCGGCTATGACCTGGCCGGCAGTCTCGCTCGCCGCACCGGCGAGGCGGAGGCGGGAGTCGTCCGCCTCGCCGCGGCGCCGCGCGCCGGCATGCCGCCGGCCGTCGTGCGTTACCTCGCAGCCGTTGCCGCCTACGATCGCAAGTTCGGGCCGGCTGGCGGCCTGCCCAGGCGCTATCCCGGGTCGCCGCGGCTGGTGCGCGCGGCACTTCGACCGGGAGACCGCTTCATCGCCTGCGAGCTGAATCCCAAGGAGGCGCTGGCGCTCAAGCGCGAGTTCGCCGGCGATCGTGCCATCGAGGTCCGTCAAGCCGACGGCTACCATGCGCTCAAGGCCCTGCTGCCGCCCATCGAACGCCGCGGCCTGATGCTGATCGATCCGCCGTTCGAGGCGCCTGACGAGTATGAGCAGCTGCTGCGCGCGTTGGGTCAGGGCGCGCGGCGCTTTGCGACGGGCTGCTATGCCGTCTGGTATCCGATCAAGGACAAGGCCGCCGCTGCGTTTGCTGCCGATCTCGCCTCGTTCAAGCCGTTGATCCTGGAACTCAGCGTCGAGGGCATCGAGCAGGGCCGCCTGGCCGCCTGCGGCTTGGCAGTGATCAATCCGCCGTGGCGCTTCGAGGAAGCAATGCGCGAGGCCCTGCCGTGGATTGCAGCGCACCTGGAGCCGGGTGCCAGGGCGACAATTTGCGCGCCGCCGGCGTCATAGGCGTGGCGCGCGACGGGCGATACGAAGTGACGTACAATCGAGAGAGTATCCTCCAAGTCGAAGGCGGCGAGCGTAGCTAGATGCCCTATTTCCATGAGGTGGTTGCCCAGCATCCCAAGATGTTGCGCCACCGGTCGGACCTGTCCTTCTCGCGCGATGGCGCTCCCGGACCCATCGCGGACAAGTGGCGTCGCAATGGAGTCGTGTTGCTGCGCGAGGTGCTTTCGCCCGAAATGCTGGCCGGGTGCCGGCAGGTATTCGAGCAATTCATCGAAACCGAGATCAAGAAGAACGGCGACGCTCAAGCGGCTGGCAACGATAGCGTGCCAACTTTCGACGAAGGCCCGAGGCCTGAATGGGAGAATGGCGAGACCATCCATGGCAGCTGGCATGTTCCATGGATCATCCGCCATGGCGGGCAATCGCCGACGTCGACGGTCCTGTCGGGGCTCATCACCTCGTGGGCGTGGCCGGTCATCGAGGAGATCTGCCAGTCCAAGGACATCGTGGTGATGCTGGGCCTTTGCCTTGGCCGGCACAATATCGACCAGCCGCTGCTCGTCGGCGCGCACCAGGATGCGACGGCCGTCAACCCGGAGGTGCCGCTCTCGATCTGGATTCCGCTGCAGGAGGTGGCGCCGCTGCGTGACTCGGGATTGGGCTTCGTGGTGCCGTCACCGGACCACGTCCTGCCCGCCGAGCCCAACAACGACGTCGGCTCGTCCTATTTCATGGACCAGCTCGGCAAGATGTGGATACCGCACTATCAAGCCGGTGACCTGACCATTCATTCGAAGTTCTCGCCTCACTTCACGACCGGATACGGCACGATGGCCGATCGTTACAGCCTCGAAATCCGGCTGTGGGCGCGGGATGACGCGTTTCTCAAATATTACGATCCTTCGATACGGATCGGCCGACTGAACGGCTTTCCGGTGATCACGGAAACGAAATGCTCTCCGGGTGTGCGCGCCCATGGCTTCGTCGCATCGACGGCGGTCCTCGCCATGCAGACCATCAACACCATGCCGGCGCCGCAAGAGATCCGCGAAAGCGAGGCGCCGTCTCCGCAGGGGATCATGGCGACGCTGCGTGACGCGGCAAGGCGGCTTGTGCCGGGCGCCAACCGCTGACGCTCACGCCGAGGGCTTGCGCGTCGCCAGCCAGCGCGCCGGCTCCGGCGTCAGCAGGGTGATCACGAACGACACCAGGCAGAGCGCGGCACCGGCCAGGATGGCGCCGGTATAGGACCCGAAGAAATCGTAGGCGTAGCCCGCGACCGGCGATCCCAGCAGGGCGCCGAAGGCGACGCCGCTGTAGAGCGCGCCGATGATCGAGCCCAAGGCCTTGCCGCCGAAATAGTCGGCGGCGAGCGAGGGCGCGATGGCGACGAAGCCGCCATAGAAGGCGCCGAAGGCCAGGGCGAAGACGATGAGCGCCGGCGCGGTGGTCGACATCGACCACATCACCAGCATGGCGGCGGCGCCGACATACATCAGGCCGAACGAGTGCTTGCGGCCGATCAAGCCGGTGACGCTGGCGAACAGGAAGCGGCCGACCGTGCTGCCGACGCCCAGAAGCACGATCAGCAGCACGCCGAAGGCCTCGCCCAGCCCGACGTCGCGCGCGTAGGGCAGGAGGTGGACGAAGGGCGCGAACAGGCCGAACGACATCAAGAGCGCCCCGACATAGATCGACCAGAACGGCCCTGACCGCAGGGCCTCGCCGAGCGTGAGCCCGGCCGGCATCGCACTCATGCCCGAGGGATGCGGCGGGTCGCCGTCCGGCGTGAGGCCGTAGCGCTCGGGCGCCGATCGAACCAGCGCGCCGGAGACGGCGGCGCCCAGGACAGTGAGGGCGGCGAGCACCAGATAGGTCTGACGCCAGCCGAGATGGGGGATCAACTGATGCGCCAGGGGCGCGCCGATCAGCGTGCCGACGCCGATGCCCGCGACGGCGATGCCGCTGGCGGTGCCGCGGCTGCGTACGAACCAGCGCTGCACGGCCGCCACGCTCGGCACGTAGCTGAGGCCGATGCCCACGCCGACGCCCAGCCCGTAGCCGGCATAGATCTGCCACAGGCTCGTCGCCTGCGCGGCGGCGACCAGGCCGACGGCAATCAGCAGCAAACCGCCGACGACGACGGGCCGCGGGCCGGTCCGGTCGGCGATCAGGCCGGCGGGGAAGCCCAGCAGGAAATAGAGGAAGGCCGAGATCGAGAAGACCAGCGCGGTCTCGCCGCGCCGCGCGCCGAACTCGCTTTCCAGCGCGCCGAAGAAGGCGGCGAAGGAGTAGGCGACGGCATAGCCGGTCAGCATGCAGAGGAAGGCGCCGGTGACAACCCACCAGCCGGGAAAGACGCTTCGCTTGGTCTGGGTCATGCGGGGAAGCTAGGGTGAGGGGGAGGCGCCGGCCACGGCCAACAGTTCGGTGGATTCCGAAGGATCATGTCGGAGCGCGGACCTCCAGGTCCGCTCATGCTCTTCCGGACCGCGCGCGTCCCCGCGCGCTCATGAGCGCGCGGGGA
>NZ_BKAJ01000101.1 GCF_007992495.1 Reyranella soli | reverse complement strand
GATGCATCGACAAAAGAGGTCCCTCGACTACGCCGCCCTTCGGGCGGCTCCGCTCGGGATGACGGGAACGTAGCCTCAGGCCGCCCGGCGGGGCGTAAGCAGCCGGCCGTACAGGTTCGACAGCGCCGGCCAGAACAGGGCAACCAGGCCCAAAACCATGATCGTGCTGACCAGGGCGTTGGAGAAGAACACCCCCAACCCGCCCTGGGAGATCAGCAGCGACTGGCGGAAGGATTCCTCGGCCTTGTCGCCCAGCACGATGGCCAGCACCAGCGGCGCCAGCGGATAGTTGCACTTCTTCAGGAAGTAACCGGCGACGCCGAACACCAGCATCATCACCACGTCGAAGGTGTTGTTGTGCACCGTGTAGGCGCCGATGGCGCAGATCACCAGGATGATCGGGGCGATGATGCTGAACGGCACGCGCAGAATGGCGGCGAAGAACGGCACCATGGTCAGCACGATGATCAGGCCGACGATGTTGCCGAGATACATGCTGGCGATCAGGCCCCAGACGAAGTCCTTCTGCTCGACGAACAGCAACGGACCGGGCTGCAGGCCCCAGATCAGCAGGCCGCCCAGCAGCACGGCGGCAGTGGGCGAGCCGGGCACGCCGAGCGACAGCATGGGCAGCAGCGCCGAGGTGCCGGCGGCGTGCGCCGCCGTCTCGGGCGCCACCACGCCCTCGATCTCACCCTGGCCGAACTTGTCGCCGTTGCGCGAGGTGCGCTTGGCGATGCCGTAGCTCATGAACGACGCCGGTGTGGCACCGGCGGGCGTGATGCCCATCCAGCAGCCGATCAGGCACGAGCGCAGCGAAGTCATCCAGTAGCGCGGCAGCTCCTTCCAGGTCTGCCACACGACGGTGGGGTTGATGCTGGCCGCCTTGCCCCTGAAGGACAGCCCTTCCTCCATGGTGAGCAGGATCTCGCCGATGCCGAACAGGCCGATCACGGCGATCAGGAAGTCGAAGCCGCTCAAAAGCTCGGTCGAGCCGAAGGTCAGGCGGAGCTGCCCGGTCACCGTGTCGGTGCCGACGGCGGCGAGCACAAAACCCAGCATCATCGCTGCGATGGTCTTGGTCGGCGGCTCCTTGCCCATGCCGACGAAGCTGCAGAACGCCAGGAAGAATACCGAGAACTTCTCCGCCGGCCCGAACTGCAAGGCAAAGCTCGCCACCAGCGGGGCGGCAAGGGTGATGACGATGACGGCGAACAGCGCGCCGACGAAGGAGGAGGTGAAGGCGGCGGTCAGCGCCTCTCCGGCCTTGCCGTTCTGCGCCATCGGATGGCCGTCGAACGTCGTGGCAACCGACCATGGCTCGCCCGGGATGTTGAACAGGATGGAGGTGATGGCACCGCCGAACAGCGCACCCCAGTAGATGCACGACAGCAGGATGATGGCCGACGTCGGCGGCATGCTGAAGGTGAGCGGCAGCAGGATCGCCACACCATTGGCGCCGCCAAGCCCGGGCAGCACGCCGATGATCACGCCCAGCACGATGCCGATCACCATGTACAGCAGGTTCTGCCAACTCAACACGACGGCAAAACCGTGCATCAGATCGCCAATACTCTCCATCCCACGACCCTTTTTGCCTTTGTCGGCCTTACAGGCCGAGCAGTTCCTCGATCGGCCCCTTGGGTAGCGGTACGAGGAACCACATTTCGAACGTGGCGTATGTCAGCACCGGCAGGGCGATGCTGATGGTCAAGGTCAGCAGCCAGCCGTAGCGGCCGATCCAGCGCATGAAGCCGGCGATCAGCAGGGCCGACGCGAGATAGATGCCGGTCCAGGGGATGACGCCGACATAGATCGTGAGCGGCACCACCACCTTGAGGACCTGGGTGAGCTCGAACCAGCTCGCGAAGAGCTTGCGGCTGCCGTGGCTGTAGGCGCGCACCAGGTTGTAGAGGCTGGACGCGACGACGATCAGCCCGATCCAGAAGGGAAAGAAGCCAGACTTCGGCCCTTCCGCCCCCCAGCCGATGCCGACCTGCAGGCTGCCGATGACGGCGATGATCCCCAGCATGGCCATGAAGGCGGCAACGCCGACCTCCACGAGATGCTGGCGAGGTCCGCGCGATGAACCGTCAGGAGAATCCGACATGAAGTAGGGGCCCTTGTACGCTCAGCGACCGTGCCGGGAGGATGGCATCGCTCCCAGCACGATTGACCTGCAATTCGCGATCAATTCGTCGCGAGGAAGCCAGCTTCCTTCATCAGGTCGCGATGGCGCTTCTCCTCGGCCTCGACCCACTTGGTGTAGTCAGCACCGCTCATGAAGGACTGGTTGAAGGCGCCGTCGGCCATGAGCTGCGCCCACTCCGGCGTCGCGCGTACCTTCTTGAACAGCTCGACATAGTAGTCGACCGCATCCTTGGGCGCGTTCGCCGGCATGAAGATGCCGCGCAGCATCAGGTACTCGATGTCGAGGCCCTGGCTCTTGCAGGTCGGGATGCTGGACCATGACAGGTCGCCCGCGATCTTCTCCTTGCCGCTGAGCGGCTTGCTATCGAACACGCAGAGCGGCCGGACCTTGCCGCCGCGCCACTGCGCCACCGCCTCGATCGGGTTGTTGACCGTCATGTCGACATGCTTGCCGACAAGCTGGACGGCGACCTCTCCGCCGCCCTTGTAGGGAACGTAGGTGATCTTGGTGCCGGTCGCCTTCTCGAGGGCGACGGTGATGATCTGGTCTTCCTGCTTGGAACCCGTGCCGCCCATCTTGAATTGGCCCGGCGGGGCGGCCTTCATGGCGGTCACCAGCTCGGCGACGGTCTTGTAGGGCGAATCGGCATTGACCCACAGCACGAACTCGTCGAGCGCCAGCATCGCCACCGGCGTCATGTCCTTCCACGAGAAGGGAATGCCGGTCGCGAGCGGCGTGGTGAACAGGTTCGACAGGGTGATGACGAGCTTGTTCGGGTTGCCCTTGGAGTTCTTGATGTCGAGGAAGCCTTCGCCGCCGGCACCGCCGGCCTTGTTCACGACGACCACGCTCTGCTTCATCAGGTTGTGCTTGGTGATGATGCCCTGGATCATGCGCGCCATCTGGTCGGCGCCGCCGCCGGTGCCGGCAGGTACGATGAATTCCACGTTGCGTGTCGGTTCCCAGGCGCTCGCCGGTGTAACGTAGAGGCTAGCTGCCAATGCCGTCATGGCGACAGCAAGCGTCCGCCTACGGAGCGTGTGAGTCATGAGCTTGGTTCCTCCCGAAGCACATTTTTGTGCTAATTCTCTCAAAACTCTACAATGATCCCGATGACGGGTCGAGCGCCGGCGAACCAATGATCGACAAGCTCGAGTTCCTCATCGCCTTGGCGCGGGAAAAGAACTTCGGCAAGGCGGCCGAGCAGTGCGGCGTGACACAGCCGACTTTTTCCGCAGGCATAAAGCAACTTGAGGACACGCTGGGCGTAATGCTCGTGCAGCGCACGTCGCGCTTCCTCGGATTCACCGCCGAGGGCGAGCGCGTGCTCGACTGGGCGCGCACCATCGTGGCCGACACGCGGGCCATGAGGCAAGAAGTGCGCACCCTCAAGCAAGGGTTGAGTGGCCATCTCAAGATCGCCGCGATCCCGACGGCGCTCGCCATGGTCTCAGCCTTGACCACGCCCTATCGCGCCAAGCATCCCAACGTGAAGTTCACGATCCTGTCGCGGACGTCGAGCGACGTCCTGTCGATGCTCGAGAACCTCGAGGTCGATGCCGGCCTGACCTACATCGACAACGAGCCGCTGGGCCGCATGCGCGCCGTGCCGCTCTATCTCGAGCAGTACCGTCTGCTGACCTCAGCCGACAGCCCGCTGGGCGAGCGCGATCAGGTGACTTGGGCGGAGGTCGCACGCATCCCGCTTTGCCTGCTGACGCCGGACATGCAGAACCGGCGCATCATCGACAGCCTGCTGCACGCCGCCGGCGGCCGGCCCGAGCCCACGCTCGAATCCAATTCCATGATCGTGCTGTTCTCGCACGTGCGCACTGGCCGCTGGGCCAGCGTGATGCCGGAAAAACTCGCCAATACCCTCGGCCTGACTGAACGCCTGCGCTCGATCCCCATCGTCGAGCCCGAGGCTGTTCATCAGATTGGTCTGGTTGTCCCGCCGCGCGAGCCCATGACACCTTTGGTGTCGGCGCTCGTTGCTGAGGCGACCCTTTTGGCGACCCAGCTGGCGTGACCCTGAACTATTACTGGTATGTCTCGTCAATGGTTCACAATATTTAGTCTGGGCCATAGGCGAATGTGGCGATAGAAGACCCAATCGATAGATTTGTTCTATCGCAGCACGCGTTAGCTTTATTGCTTGCGGCCTAAGCACGGCCCAATAAGTGGGCAGTGATGGCCGGAGGGTCCGGTCGGTAGCCATTTTGGAGTGTTCCGGCATGGCGGCGTGGAACGAAGCGCAGGCCAACGATATTATCGGCCGCCACGCGGGTCGCGAAGGTGCGCTGCTGCCCATCCTTCACGACATCCAAGCCGCGTTCGGGCATGTGCCGGCGCCGGCGGTGCCCGTCATCGCCCACGCGCTCAATCTCACCCGAGCGGAAGTTCACGGCGTCGTCTCGTTCTATCACGACTTTCGCGACAAGCCGGCCGGCCGCCATGTGCTGAAGCTCTGTCGCGCCGAGGCCTGCCAGTCGGTCAATGGCGAGCGCCTTGCGAAGCAGTTCCTCGATCGCTTCGGCGTCGAATGGGGCGGTACCACGCCCGACGGTCGGCTCACGATCGAAGCCACCTACTGCCTGGGCCTCTGCGCCTCGGGGCCGTCGGCGATGCTCGATGGCGAGGTGATCGGGCGGTTGACCAAGAACTCGATCGACGACATCGCGCGCGAGGTCGGGTGATGGCCACGCGCATCTTCGTTCCCCGCGATGCCGCGGCCCGCGCCGTTGGCGCCGACAAGGTCGCGGCGGCGATCGCTGAGGAGACCAAACGCAAAGGCCTGTCGGTTGAGATCGTGCGCACCGGGTCGCGCGGCCTGTTCTGGCTGGAACCGCTGATCGAGGTCGAGACGGCGGGCGGCCGTATCGGCTTCGGACCGGTGACGGCTAAGGACGTGGCGAGCCTGTTCGCCGACGGCCTGCCGGCTGCGTCCCATGCGCTGTGCGTCGGGCGTCCCGAAGAGATCCCCTTCCTCAAGAAGCAGACGCGCATCACGTTCGCGCGCTGCGGCATCGTCGATCCGCTGTCCCTGGCCGACTACCGCGCCCACGGCGGCTGGCGCGGGCTTGAGCGGGCGCGAAGCCTTGGCCCAGCGGCGACCGTCGAAGAGGTCACCAGGTCCGGACTGCGCGGCCGCGGCGGCGCGGGCTTCCCGACCGGCATCAAATGGAAGACTGTCGCCGATACCGCTGCCGACCGTAAGTACATCGTCTGCAACGCCGACGAAGGCGATTCGGGCACCTATGCCGATCGCATGATCATGGAAGGCGATCCCTTCGTGCTGATCGAAGGCATGGCGATCGCAGGCTTCGCGGTCGGCGCCACCAAGGGCTACATCTACATCCGCTCCGAATATCCCGACGCCATCCGCGTCATGGAGCGCGCGATCGTACTGGCCGAGGGCGAGGGCCTGCTGGGGGCGGAAGCGAAGTTCGACCTCGAAGTGCGCGTCGGCGCCGGTGCCTACGTCTGCGGCGAGGAGACCTCGCTGCTGGAGAGTCTCGAAGGCAAGCGTGGCCAGGTGCGGGCCAAGCCGCCGTTGCCGGCGCACAAGGGCCTGTTCGGCAAGCCCACGGTCATCAACAACCTGATCTCGCTCGCTACGGTCCCGTTCATCCTGGCCGACGGCGCAGAGCGCTATGCGGCGCTGGGCGTGGGCCGGTCGCGCGGCACCATGCCGATCCAGCTGGCCGGCAACGTCAAGCATGGCGGCCTGTTCGAGGCGGCGTTCGGCCTGACCCTGGGTGAGATCGTCGAGGATATCGGCGGCGGTACGCGCAGCGGTCGGCCGGCGCGCGCCGTGCAGGTCGGCGGACCGCTCGGCGCCTACTTCCCGCGCAAGCTGTTCGACACGCCGTTCGACTACGAAGCCTTCGCCGCCCTCGACGGGCTGATCGGCCATGGCGGCGTCGTGGTGTTCGACGACACGGTCGACATGGCGCACCAGGCGCGCTTCGCGCTGGAATTCTGCGCCATCGAATCCTGCGGCAAGTGCACACCCTGCCGCATCGGCTCGGTGCGCGGCACCGAGACCATGGACAAGATCATCCGCGGCGAGCGCGTCGAGGCCAATCTCGCGCTGGTCACCGACCTCTGCCAGACACTGAAGTTCGGCTCGCTGTGCGCCCTTGGCGGCTTCACGCCTTATCCGGTGATGAGCGCCATCCGGCATTTCCCCGAGGATTTCGACCGCCCGCGCCTTCAGGCTGCGGCGGAATAGGAGCAAGCCATGTCTCTCGTTCACGAGACCGATTACGGCACGCCAGTCAGCAAATCGTCGGAGATGGTGACCCTCACTATCGACGGCCAGCCGGTCACGGTGCCTGCCGGCACCTCGATCATGCGCGCGGCCATGGACATCGGGACCAAGGTGCCCAAGCTCTGCGCCACCGACTCCGTCGACGCCTTCGGCTCCTGCCGGCTCTGCCTGGTCGAGATCCAGGGCCGGCCCGGCACACCCGCCTCGTGCACCACGCCGGTCGGCGCCGGCATGGTCGTGTCGACCCAGACCGAGCGGCTGAAGCAGATCCGCAAGGGTGTGATGGAGCTCTACATCTCCGATCACCCGCTCGACTGCCTGACCTGCGCCGCCAACGGCGACTGCGAATTGCAGGACATGGCGGGTGCGGTCGGCCTGCGCGACGTGCGTTACGGCTACGACGGCGAGAACCACACCAAGCAGGAAAAGGACGAGTCGAACCCGTATTTCACCTTCGATCCGTCCAAGTGCATCGTCTGCTCGCGCTGTGTGCGTGCCTGCGAGGAAGTGCAGGGCACGTTCGCGCTCACCATCCAGGGCCGCGGCTTCGATTCCAAGGTGTCGGCCGGCATGGCCGAGCCGTTCGTCGATTCGGAGTGCGTGTCGTGTGGCGCCTGCGTGCAGGCCTGTCCGACGGCGACGCTTTCCGAGAAGAGCCTCATCGAGATCGGCCAGCCCGAGCATTCGGTGGTGACGACCTGCGCCTATTGCGGCGTCGGCTGCAGCTTCAAGGCCGAGATGCGCGGCGAGGAGCTGGTGCGCATGGTCCCCTACAAGGACGGCAAGGCCAATCGCGGGCATTCCTGCGTGAAGGGACGGTTCGCCTGGGGCTACGCCAACCATCGCGAACGCATCCTGGCGCCGATGATCCGCGAGACCATCGACCAGCCGTGGCGCGAGGTGACCTGGGAGGTCGCCATCAACCGCGTCGCCTCCGAGTTCAAGCGCCTCCAAGCCAAGCATGGCCGGCTGGCGATCGGCGGCATCACCTCGTCACGCTGCACCAACGAGGAGACCTACCTCGTCCAGAAGCTGGTGCGCGGCGGCTTCGGCAACAACAACGTCGATACCTGCGCCCGCGTTTGCCATTCGCCGACGGGCTATGGCCTCCGGACCGCCTTCGGCACCTCGGCCGGCACGCAGGATTTCGATTCGGTCGAGCATACCGACGTCGTGCTGATCATTGGCGCCAACCCGACCGACGCGCATCCGGTGTTCGCCTCGCGCATGAAGAAGCGGCTGCGCCAAGGCGCCAAGTTGATCGTCATCGATCCGCGCCGCATTGACATGGTGCGCATGCCGCACATCGAGGCCCAGTACCACCTGCCGCTGCGTCCGGGCACCAATGCCGCGATGCTGAACGCGATCGCCCACGTCATCGTCACCGAAGGCCTGGTGAACGAGAAGTTCGTCCGCGACTACTGCGATCTCGATGCCTTCGAGTACTGGGCGTCCTTCGTGGCGGAGCCGCAGAACAGCCCCGAGACCGTCGGCCTGATGACCGGCGTGTCGGCCGAGTCGATCCGTGGCGCCGCTCGGCTCTACGCCTCCGGCAGGAACAGCGCGATCTACTATGGCCTCGGCGTCACCGAGCACAGCCAGGGCACGACGGCGGTGATGGCGCTGGCCAACCTCGCCATGGCGACCGGCAATCTTGGCCGCGAGGGCGTGGGCGTGAACCCGCTGCGCGGCCAGAACAACGTCCAGGGTTCGTGCGACATGGGTTCGTTCCCGCACGAGCTCTCGGGCTACCGCCATATTTCCGACGACGCCACGCGCACCATGTTCGAGAAGCTCTGGGGCCGCCCGCTCGATGCCGAGCCCGGCCTGCGCATTCCCAACATGTTCGACGCGGCGATCGACGGCACCTTCAAGGGCATCTACGTGCAGGGCGAGGACATCCTGCAGTCCGATCCCAACACCAAGCACGTCCAGGCGGCGCTGGCGGCGATGGAATGCGTCGTCGTACAGGACCTGTTCCTGAACGAGACGGCGAACTACGCCCACATCTTCCTGCCCGGCTCGACCTTCCTCGAGAAGGACGGGACCTTCACCAACGCCGAGCGCCGCATCAACCGCGTGCGCAAGGTGATGACGCCCAAGAACGGCATGGCCGACTGGGAGATCACGCTCGCCATCGCCAAGGCGATGGGCTTCGAGATGCCCTACAGCCATCCGTCCGAGGTCATGGACGAGATCGCCCGCCTGACGCCGACCTTCGCCGGCGTCTCGTTCGACCTTTTGGACAAGGTCGGTTCGGTCCAGTGGCCGTGCAACGAGAAGGCGCCGCTCGGCACGCCGGTCATGCACATCGGCGGCTTCGCCCGCGGCAAGGGCAACTTCATGATCACCGAGTACGTGCCGACCGACGAGAAGGTCGGCCCGCGCTTCCCGTTGCTGCTCACCACCGGCCGCATCCTCAGCCAGTACAATGTCGGCGCCCAGACGCGGCGCACCGACAACGTTGTGTGGCATGAGGAGGACGTGCTGGAGATCCATCCGCACGACGCCGAGGAGCGCGGCGTGCGCGACGGCGACTGGGTGAAGCTCGACAGCCGCGCCGGCGGCACGACGCTCAGGGCCAGGATCACCGATCGCGTGGCGCCGGGCGTGGTCTACACGACCTTCCACCACCCCAATACGCAGGCCAACGTGGTCACCACGGACTTCTCCGACTGGGCGACCAACTGCCCCGAGTACAAGGTGACCGCCGTGCAGGTCTCGCCGTCCAACGGACCCAGCGAGTGGCAGCGCGAGTACAATGAGCAGGCCGAGCACAGCCGGCGCATCGCCAAGGTGGCGGCGGAGTAGGGCCATGTCCTCGACGCTCGACAGGCTGGTGATGATGGCCAACCAGATCGGCCGGTTTTTCACGCCGCAGCGCGGAGGCGACGCCGTCGCGGGCATTGCCGACCATCTGGAGAAGTTCTGGGACCCGCGCATGAAAGAGAACATCGTCGCCCACTGGCGGGCCGGCGGCGCGGGGCTGGACGGACCTGTTCGGGAAGCGATCGGGAGGCTAAAGGAGGCGAAACGCGGGGCGCCTCTTGAAGCCGGCCGGTGACCTGACGATCGTCTTCGACCAGGCAGGTACGCACGCCCAGTTCGTGCGCGACCACCTGGACTTCTTCAATGTCGGCGCCACCGGCGTTTCGGCCTACTACGCCGTCCACTATTTCCTGAAGAACGACCGGGCCGAGGTTTTAGGCGGACTTCTGGGCAGCATCTGGGGTGGCTGGCTGCACATCTCGTATCTCTGGATCGACGAGGCCGTCCGCGGCCAACGCTGGGCGACCAGGCTCATGGACCAGGCCGAGGCCTATGCCCGCGAGCGGGGCTGCCATTCGGTGCAGCTCGACACCCATTCCTTCCAGGCGCGGCCGTTCTACGAGGGTCGGGGATACGAGGTGTTCGGAACCCTCGACGACTATCCCAAAGGTCACCAGAAGTTCTTTCTCAGGAAGAAACTGTAGAACCATATCCCGCTTGATCCGCGAGGCGTAACCCGTTCTGATTGCGGGGCGAATTTCCTCGTTCACCGCCCATTTTGAGGACGAACGGCCATGACCAATGACAACCCGGAAAACAAGTGGATCGGCAAGCGCACCCCCCGGCCTGACGGCGCCGACAAGGTGACTGGACGGGCGGCCTATGCCGCCGATACCACCATGCCCGGCATGATCTGGGGCAAGGTGCTGCGCAGCCCCCATCCGCACGCCCGCATCAAGTCGATCGACACCTCGAAGGCCGAGAAGCTGCCGGGCGTCATGGCCGTCATGACCTCCAAGGACATCGTCGATTTCCCGATCGACAAGGGCCCTGTGATGCTGGGCATCCAGGACATGCGCTGGATGTGCCGCAACGTCATGGCGCGCGAGAGGGCGCTGTTCCATGGCCACCCGGTCGCCGCCGTCGCCGCCACCACGCAGGCGGTTGCCACCGAGGCGCTGAAGCTGATCAAGGTCGACTACGAGGTCCTGCCCTGGGCGATTAGCGTCAAGGACGCGATGAAGCCCGACGCCACGCCGCTCCATGATCACGTCAAGTTCGACGGCAGGCCCTCGAACATCGCCGGCACGCTGGAGCACAAGAAGGGCGATGTCGAAGCCGGCTTCAAGGAAGCCGACGTCATCGTCGAGCGCAGCTTCGATACCGAGGCGGTGCACCAGGGCTACATCGAGCCGCACGCCTGCCTGGTCAGCGTCGTCGACGGCAAGGCCACGATCTGGAGCTCCAGCCAGGGCCAGTTCATGGTCCGCGCCATGTCAGCGCTGCTGACGGGCATGCAGCAGAGCGACATCCGCGCCATCCCCGCCGAGATCGGCGGCGGCTTCGGCGGCAAGACCATCGTCTATCTCGAACCAGTGGCGCTGGTACTGGCGAAAAAGTCGGGCCGGCCGGTCAAGATGGTGATGTCGCGCGAAGAAGTGTTCCGCGCCTCAGGCCCGACCTCGGGCTCGATGAGCAAGGTCAAGATCGGCGCCAAGAAGGACGGCACGATCGTCGCGGGCCAGGGCACCTACTGGCTGCAGGCCGGCGCGTTCCCCGGCTCGCCGATCCGCGGCGCCGCCGGTTGCGCCTTTGGGCCCTACGACATCCCCAACGCCCATACGCTGGGCTACGACGTCGTCTCCAACCGCTCCAAGGTCGCGGCCTACCGCGCCCCGGGTGCGCCGATCGGCGCCTATGCCGTGGAATGCGTGCTCGATGAGCTGGCCGAAAAGCTCGGCATGGATCCGCTCGAGCTGCGGCTCAAGAACGCTGCCAAGCAGGGTACCAAGGCCGTGCATGGTCCGGTCTATCCGGTCATGGGCTACCAGGAGACGGTGAAGCAGGCGCTCGACCATCCGCACTACAAGGCACCGCTCGGTCCCAACCAGGGCCGCGGCGTGGCGAGCGGCTACTGGTTCAACGCCGGCGGAGAATCGAGCGCCCAGATGAGCGTCAACGAGGACGGCTCGATCGTTGTGATGACCGGCCATCCCGACATCGGCGGCTCGCGCGCCTCGACGGCCAACATCGCCGCCGAGCTTCTGGGCATCGACCACAGCAAGATCCAAGTGCTGATCGGCGACACCAGCAGCATCGGCTTCTCGAACCTCACCGGCGGCAGCCGCGTCACCTTCGCCTCGGCGATGGTGGTCACGCAGTCGGCGGAGAAGGTCATCAAGACCCTGTGCGAGCGCGCGGCCAAGATCTGGAAGATCGAGCCCGAAGCGGTGACCTGGGACAACGGCTTTGCCCGTCCGGCCGGCGACAACGCCGGCAAGTTCGAGCCGCTGTCGCTCGCCCAGATCGCCGCCAAGGCGAGCGAGACCGGCGGCCCGATCGGCGCCGGCTCATCGAGCAACACGGCGGGAGCCGAAGGCGGCTTCAGCACGCATATCTGCGACGTCGAGGTCGATCCCGACACCGGCCGCGCCTGGGTGACGCGCTACACGGCCTTCCAGGATGTCGGCCGCGCCATCCATCCCGACTACTGCGAGGGCCAGATCCAGGGCGGCGTCGCCCAAGGCATCGGCTGGGCGCTGAGCGAGGAATACATCTACACCAAGGACGGCAAGCTCGATAACGCGGGCTTCCTCGACTATCGCATGCCGGTGATGTCCGACCTGCCGAAGCTCGATGCCGTGATGATCGAGATCCCCAACCCGAAGCATCCGCAGGGCGTGCGCGGCGTCGGCGAGGTGCCGCTGGTCCCGGTGATGGCCGCCGTCGCCAACGCCATCCACGGCGCTCTCGGCCTCAGGCTCTACAGCCTGCCCATGTCGCCGCCGAAGGTGCTGGAGGCCCTGGAGCCCGAGCCACTGGCACGGGCTGCCGATTAACACTGTCACCCCGAGCGAAGCGAGGGACCTTTAAGGCAACGCAAAAGGTCCCTCGCTCACGCTCGGGATGACAGGTTCACTCCACGAAGTCCCAGGTCTTCCCGTTGAAGCGCTGCAGCTTCATGTACTTGATGACCCGGTAGTCGGTGGCGCTTGTGTTGATGGTGCTGCCGGGCAGCAGCAGCGGCAGGCGGAAGTCCTTCAGGCTCGCCGCCTGCTTCATGATGTTCTCGCGCGTGAGGTCGTCGCCGGCTTGGCGCAGCACCTGCTCCAGCGTCTTGGCGTACATGTAGCCGGCCTCGTTCAGGCTGTCGTTGATGTCGGCTTGCGGTAGGTTCTCCTTCATCCAGGCGAAGAACTCCTTCACGTCCTCGTCATTGGCCCAGCGCGGATCGGTGACGTCCTTCAGGAAGCCGGCCGACAGGATGCCCTTGGACTTTTCCAGGCCCGCCGGCTTGAAGGTCGCGCCGACCGAGGCGGCGCCGAGATGCAGGTAGGTGGTGGGCTTCCAGTTGAGGTCGTCGAGCTTGGAGATCGATTGGGCGGCCTGCTTTGAATAGGTGAACAGGAAGAGCGTGTCCGCGCCCGAGTTCTTCAGCGTGATCAGCTGGCTGTCGACCGTCGGGTCGGTGGCCTGGAAGTTCTGGCTGTCGACGATCATCTTTTTCGCCTTGTCGCCGAGCGCCGCGGTCAGCCCGTGCAGCATGTCCTTGCCGAAATCGTCGTTCTGGTAGAGCACGGCGATCTTGGCGTCAGGACGGCTCTTCAGCAGGTGCTCGGCATAGAAGGCAGCCTCGGCCTGAAGGTTCGGCTGCCAGCCCATGGTCCAGGGAAAGTGAGCCGGATCGTTGAACGCCGTGGCGCCGGCGGCGATGAAAAGCTGCGGCACCTTTTTCTGATTGAGGTACGGCCGGACGGCCATGTTGAGCGGTGTGCCCAGCACGTTGAACACCACGGCGACATCGTCGCTCTCGACGAGCTTGCGCGCGTTCTCCACGGCTTTGGGTGGCGAGTATCCGTCATCGAGGCTGATGAAGTTGATCTTGCGGCCGTTGATGCCGCCCTTGGCGTTCAGCGACTTGAAGTAGGCGGTCTCGGCCTTGCCGATCTGTCCGTACGCAGAAGCCGGGCCGCTGTAGGGAATGCTTTGGCCGACCTTGATCTCGGCCGCCGACGTGCCGGGACCGTATTTCGCCTGCGCCATCGCGCCGGCCGACCATAGAGCGACAACAACGGCGGCACCCGTGACGAGCTTTGACATCGTTTCCTCCTTTTCTTGTGAAGGAAGCATAGGCATCCGTGCCGCGCTGCCGCACGCGCAAGCGCCAAAGCAATTTCGCGTTCCGGCTTGTTCTTACGAGCGGAAGTGCCGCTCGTACTGCTCGACGTGAGGCGAGAGGTCTGACCAGTCCCGCCGCGATTTCAGGAAGACGTGGCGGAACTTGTAGCGGTCCGATGTGATCCATGCCGGATCGTCGAACGCGCCGGCGGGCAGGGTGCGCACGCCGGGCACCGCCTCCAGCGTGAAGCCGAGGTTGGTGCCACAGCGGCGGCAGAACGCGACTTCCAGCCAGCGGCCCGACTCGTCAGAGATGTGCCGGTAGCGGGCGATTTCTCCGCCTGTCATCTCGACCTGACCGTCGCTGAACACGACTTCGGTGCCGAATGCCGTGCCGGTGCGGCGCTGGCACCAGGTGCAATGACAGATGGTCACGCGCGACGGCTCGCCCGTCGTATTGAAGCGAACGGCGCCGCACATGCATCCGCCGGTGTGCTGCATCACCTGATGCCGAGCTCGCGCAGCTTCTTGTCGAGCGACAGGAGGTCGGACCAGCTCTGCCGTTTGCTCGCGGGCGTGCGCAGCAAATAGGCGGGATGGAAGGTCGGCAGGGTTGGGACGGTGCTGCCGTCATCCAGCGCAAGGTTCGTCCACTTGCCGCGCAACCGCATGATGCCTTCGGTCGTGTCGAGCACCGATTTGGCCGCCGTGCCGCCGGCCAGGACCAGCACCTTGGGCTTGGCAAGCTCGATGTGGCGGCGCGTGAAGGCCATGCAGACCGCCTGTTCGGCCAGCGTCGGCGTGCGATTGCCGGGCGGCCGCCAGAACAGGATGTTGGTGATGTAGAGATCACGCTCGCGGCTCATACCGATCGCATCGAACATGCGGTCCATGAGCTGGCCGCTCACGCCGACGAAAGGCTTGCCCAGGCGATCTTCGTCGGCACCCGGCGCTTCGCCGACGATCATCACCGGCGAGCCGACGACGCCGTCGGCGAACACCGTGTTCTTGGCCGTGCGCTTCAGCGCACAGCCCTCGAAGGCGCGCACCGCCGCCTCGAGCTCTTCGACGCTGTTGCAGCGTTGCGCGAGGGCCCGCGCGTCCTCGACGAGCTGCGGCGATTCGATGGGAACCGGACCACGAAGCGGAGTGGGGGCCGCGGGCAGGGGCCGGATCGGCGTTGGTGCGGCTGGCGCTGGCGGCTGCACTGGCAGTGGCGCCGCCTGCGGTGGCGGTGCAGCGAAGCGGTCGATCGCCTCCTCGCCGATGGCCTCATCGATCCCCTGATCGACATACCATCGGAGCAGCGATTCGATGTCTTCTCGGGCGATCGTCTGGTTCATGACAGGCGTTTGAGGAAGGCGCCCAGGATCGGCGCCCACAGGGCCGCATCGGCGTGGCTCGCCATGTGGCCCTTGTTGGTCGGCAGTTCAACGTAGGTGACGTCGATGCCAGCCTTGCGCATGTCGCTCACATATCCGGGGCTGAGCGCGATGTCGAACAGCTTGTCTGACGGCGACTGGACGTAGAGCACCTTGGCGGTCTTGAGCTTGGCGTAGTCGGCGGTGATGTCGAAACTGCCGATCGCGCGGCGCAGCGTCACCATCGAGTGCCCGTCATAGATCTGCGACCACGCCTTGGCGTTGGCCCGGATCGCTGCCTCGCGCGCCTTGGGATCGGGCATGGTCTCGGCCAGGATCTCGTTCTGGCCGTAATTCATCAGCGTCTCGAAGCGGAGCTCCTCGAGCGTGCGGGCGATGCCGCCATTGTCGTAGTACCAGCCGCCGTTCCAGTTGGGATCGCTGGCCAGGCGCTTCTGCAACGTCTCCAGCCGGTCGAGGCCACCCGGCGAGCGCGGCGCCGTCACCGACGGCACGATCGCCTTCATGAAGCCGGGATAGGAGGCGGCCCACTGGAACGACTGGAAACCGCCCATCGACGGCCCGATCACCGCGACCAGGCCTGTGAGCCCCAGTGAATCGACTAAAAGCTTCTCGGCCGCCACGATGTCGCGCATCGTGATCTCGGGGAAGGTCGGCCCATAGGGCTTGCCGGTGCGCGGGTCTTTGCAGTTGGGGCCGGTGCTGCCGTGCGCCGATCCCAGGGCGTTCACCGACACCACGAAATAGCGGTTGGTGTCGACTGCCTTGCCGGGACCGATCAGGCCGTCGAACCAGCCGGCCGCACCCTCGGCGACGCCGCGTCCTTGCTTGCCGGGTGCATTGCGGCCTGCGGCGTGATGGCTCGATGTGTAGCCGTGCACGATCAGGATCGCGTTATCGCGTTCAGGCGACAGAGTGCCGTAAGCCTCGTAGGCGAGCTCCAGCACGGGCAGTGATTGCCCGTTTTCCAGCCGGAAATCACGGCTAGTGAAGAGTTTGCTCTCAATTCCAGTCAGCTCTGCCACGGGAATTCCCCTTTTCGCTGGGTGGCGATTTGCCCCCCAACAGGCTATCTACGATTGAAGGATCGTCGCCTCGCGGCGGCGCGTCCATGTTGAAAAGGCACTGCAGAGCGAGACGGGAATGGCGCGCGAGTCGATGGAATATGACGTGCTGATCGTAGGCGGCGGCCCGGCCGGGCTGTCGGCGGCGATTCGCCTCAAGCAACTTGCCGCCGAGCGCAACCACGAAGTGTCCGTCTGTGTGATCGAGAAGGGCTCCGAACTCGGCGCCCATATCCTGTCGGGCGCCGTGGTCGATCCGATCGGGCTGAACGAGCTGATCCCCGACTGGAAGGAGAAGGGCGCACCGATCGAGACCCAGGTCACCGACGACCAGTTCCTGTTCCTGACCAAGGGCAACTCCTACCGCTTCCCCAATTTCCTGATGCCGCCGCTGATGAACAATCACGGCAACTACATCGTCAGCCTGGGCGACGTCATCCGCTGGCTCGGCCAGCAGGCCGAGGCGCTGGGCGTCGAGATCTACCCGGGCTTCGCCGGCGCCGAGGTTCTCTACAACGAGGACGGCTCGGTGAAGGGCGTCGCCACCGGCGATATGGGCATCGGCAAGGACGGCAAGCACAAGGACAACTACACGCCGGGCATGGAGCTGCATGCCAAGTACACGCTGATCGCCGAGGGCGTGCGCGGCTCGCTGGCCAAGCTGCTGATGGCCAAGTTCGACCTGCGCACCGGTGTGGATCCGCAGAAGTTCGGCATCGGGCTGAAGGAGCTGTGGCAGGTCGATCCGACCAGGTTCAAGAAGGGCCTGGTCGTGCACTCGCAGGGCTGGCCGCTCAGCGAGACCGGCAGCCACGGCGGCTCGTTCATGTACCACTTCGGCGACAATCTCGTCGCCATCGGCTTCGTGATCCATCTCGAGTACGAGAACCCGTATCTGTCGCCGTTCGACGAGTTCCAGCGCTTCAAGACACACCCCGACGTCGCCAAGTACCTGCAAGGCGGCAAGCGCCTGGCCTACGGTTCGCGCGCCATCAACGAAGGCGGCGTGCAGTCGGTCCCGAAGCTCACCTTCCCCGGCGGCGCGTTGATCGGCTGCTCGGCAGGCTTCGTGAACCTGCCGCGCATCAAGGGCAGCCACAACGCCATCAAGAGCGGCATGCTGGCCGCCGAGGCCGCGTTCGAGGCGCTGGCCGGGGGCAAGACCGGCGGCGACGAGCTGATCGCCTATCCGGTCAAGGTCAAGGCGTCGTGGATCTGGAAGGACCTCGACAAGGTGCGCAACGTGAAGCCCGCGCTGCAGTGGGGCACCACGCTGGGCACGCTCTATGGCGGCATGGACATGTGGCTGCACGATCTCGGCATCCGCGTGCCGTGGACGATGCGTCACAAGAAGGCCGATCACGAGTGCCTGCGGCCGGCCGCCGAATTCCAGCCCATCCAGTATCCCAAGCCCGACGGCGTGCTGTCGTTCGACAAGCTGTCATCGGTGTTCCTGTCGAACACCAACCACGAGGAGGACCAGCCGGTCCATCTCAAGCTGCGCGATCCGTCGATCCCGATCGCGGTCAACCTGCCGCTCTATGCAGAGCCAGCGCAACGCTACTGTCCGGCCGGCGTTTACGAGGTGGTTACTTCCGACAACGGCCAGCCGCGTTTCCAGATCAACGCGCAGAACTGCGTCCACTGCAAGACCTGCGACATCAAGGATCCGGCGCAGAACATCGATTGGACGACGCCCGAAGGTGGCGGTGGCCCCAACTATCCCAACATGTGAGCTGCATGCGACGTACACATCTCGCGCTGCTGTCGGCAGCGCTGCTTCTCTCGATCCCGGCAACCGGTGGTGCCCAGCAGGGTCCGTCGGGCACGCAAGCCAAGCCGCCCGCCCAGCGCCAGACCCAGCCGCGGCTGTCGGCGATCACGCTCAGCGGCCGCTATCTCGCCGCCCGCGTCGCCGAGCAGGACCACGACTACGATTCGGCTGTCGATCAGATCGACCTGGCGCTTGGCCAGGCGCAGAACGATCCCGAGCTGGTTTACGCCGCCTTCCGGCTGCGCATGTATGCCGGCCGGATCGAGCAGGCCGCCCAGCTTGCGCCGCAGATCCTGGCGGCGCGGCCGGGCGATGGCCTCGCCAACCTCGTGCTGGCCGTTCAGGCCATCAAGAAGGCCGACTATCGCACGGCCGAGCAGCAGCTCGGACGCATTGGCGGCGACAGCCAGCTCGGCCCGCTGCGCGAGTACGTGCTCGCCTGGCTGAAGGCCGGCGAGAAGGACTTCGCCGGGGCGCGTGCCCGCATCGCCAAGCTGAAGCCGGCCGGCGGCGAACGGGCCGAAGCGCCCGCGCTCGTGATCGAGGCGCAGATGGACGAGATGGCGGGCGACAAGGCCGCCGCCGAGGAGAAGTACCGTCGCGCCATGGCGCTCGACAAGAACGGCCTGCGCACGACCGTCTCTGTTGCCGAAGGCTTGATGCGGCTCGGCAAGGCGGCGGAGGCGCGCGAGCTCTTGAAGACCTACGGCGAGAAGTACAGCGACGCCGTGGTGATGGACGGGCTGATCGCGCCCAACGCACCGATCCCGCCGCAACCGACCCCAGCTTCGGGCATCTCCGAGATCCTGTTCGATATCGGCGGCATCATGTCGTCCGATCCGCGCAACGCCCGCGCCGACCTGGCGCTGATCTTCTACCAGCTCGCCGCCAGCCTGAAGCCTGAGCACGACTTCGCCTGGCTGATGATCGCGGGCCTCTATGAGCAGTTCCAGATGGTGCCCAAGGCCATCGAGGCGCTGGGCAAGATCGGGCCGAACTCGCCACTCTACTGGCAGGCCCGGCTGCGGGCAGCCGCGCTCGACGCCCAGCAGGAGAAGTTCGACCAGGCCGTCGCCCGCCTCAAGACCCTGGTTGCCGAGAAGCCCAATCGCATCGACGCCGCCCTGACCCTGGCCGACCTGCTGCGCGGCAAGGAGAAGTACAGCGACGCCGTGCAGGCCTACGACACGGCGATCATGCGCATCCGCAACCTCGAGGAGCGTCACTGGTCGGTGTTCTTCGGCCGCGGCATCGTGCTCGAGCGCACCAAGCAGTGGCCCAAGGCCGAGGCCGACATGAAGAAGGCGCTCGAGCTCTCGCCCGAGCAGCCGCATGTGCTGAACTATCTCGGCTACAGCTGGATCGACCAGGGCCTGCATCTCGACGAAGGCATGAAGATGCTGCAGCGGGCCACCGAGCTCCGGCCCGACGACGGCGCCATCACCGATTCGGTGGGTTGGGCCTTCTATCGCGTCGGCCAGTACGACAAGGCCGTGGAATGGCTGGAGCGCGCCGCCGAGCAGAAGGGCGACGACGCCACCATCATCGAGCATCTCGGCGATGCCTACTGGCACGTCGGCCGCAAGCGCGAGGCACGCTTCCAGTGGGAGCGGGCGCTCAACCAGAAGCCTGACAAGGACCGCCTGCCGGTGATCAAGGACAAGCTCGAGAACGGGCTGAGCGCCGCCAACGACAAGCCGACGGTCTACGAGAAGCCCGTCGAGGCCAAGCAGGGCGGCTGAGCCAACACTCGGGGCCGATCTGGTGCGGCCGGCGCACGCCAAGGTCAATCTCTGGCTGAACGTCGTCGGTCGCCGCGACGACGGCTATCACCTGCTCGACTCCCTGGTGGCTTTCGTCGACCTGGCCGACCAGGTCGACGCGCGGCCCGATGACCGCCTGTCGCTCGACCTCGATGGTCCGCTGGCCGGTGCATTGGCAGGAGAAGCCGACAACCTTGTGGTGAAGGCGGCCCGCCTGTTGGCCGACCGCGCAGGCGTGGCGCCGCGTGCCGCGATCCGTCTCACCAAGCATGTACCCGTTGCGGCGGGACTGGGCGGTGGCTCCGCCGATGCCGCCGCGGCGCTGCGCGAGCTTATGGACCTCTGGCGGGTGGCGATGCCCGAGGAGGAGCTGTTCGACCTCGCGGCACGCCTCGGCGCCGATGTGCCGATGTGCCTTGCCGGCCGCCCCGCCTTCGTCTCGGGCGTCGGCGAGCGGCTGAGCTGGGCGCCGCCGCTGCCCGAATGCGCCGTCCTGCTGGTCAATCCCGGCGTCGCGATGCCCACGCGCGATGTCTTCTCCGCGCGCCACGGTGCGTTCTCTGCAGGGCGGCCGGTGCCGCGGCTGTGGCGGGATCTGGTGGAGCTCGCCGGCGATCTTGCCGAGCGCGGCAACGATCTCACGGCAGCGGCGGTGTCGCTGGCACCTGTGGTCGGGCAAGTCCTCGAAGCACTCGGCCGGACCGGCGCCCGCCATGCCGCCATGAGCGGCAGCGGCGCGACCTGCTTTGCCCTCTACGATTCGCCTGAGCTGGCCCAGCGGGCCGCATCGGCACTGCCAACGGCTTGGTGGCGGCACGTCGGCAAGTTCGTCTAGGGTGTGTGCTCATATATTCGAAAGTTGTCGGGAGAAGGAGCGCGACCATGGACCAGGCCTTGTCAGGCGTCCGCATCATCGACATGACGCACAACCAGGCGGGGCCCGCCTGCACGCAGATTCTCGGCTTCCTCGGGGCCGACGTGATCAAGCTCGAGGAGCCCACGGGCGGCGACATTGCGCGGACGAACCTGCGCGACCAGAAGAACAGCGACAGCCTGTTCTTCCTGATCCTGAACGCCAACAAGCGCAGCCTGACGCTCAATCTCAAGACCGACGCCGGCAAGGACCTGTTCCGGAAGGTGATCGCCCAGTCGGACGTGCTGGTCGAGAATTTCGGGCCGGGCGCGCTCGATCGCCTCGGGCTGGGCTACGAAGCGCTCAGCAAGATCAACCCGCGGCTGATCTACGCCACCATCAAGGGCTTCGGCACCTACGGGCCCTACAGCGGCTTCAAGAGCTTCGAGCCGGTCGCCCAGGCCATGGGCGGAGCGATGGCCGTCACCGGCTTCCCCGAAAATCCGCCGACCTACGTCTATCCAGCGATCGGGGATTCCGGCACCGGCATGCACATGGCGATCGGCATTCTGGCCGCGCTGCAGCAGCGCCATGCGACCGGCCGCGGCCAGCACGTCGAGGTGTCCATGCAGGACTCGGTCGTCAACCTGGTGCGGGTGAGCCTGCGCGACCATCAGCGCTTCGGCGGTCCGCAGCCGCGCACCGGCAATCAGCTCGGGCGCAACGTGCCGGGCACGACCTACGCCTGCGCGCCGGGCGGCCCGAACGACTACGTCTACATCTACGCCCAGCAGCAGATGTGGCCGGCGGTGACGAAAGTACTGGGGCAGCCGGAGCTGACCGAGGACGCGCGCTTCAAGACCGTGGAAACGCGCTGGGACAATCGGACGGAACTCAACGCGATCATCGAGGCGTGGACGCGCCGGCACAGCAAGCACGAAGTCATGCGCCTGATGGGAGATGCGGGCGTCCCCTGCGGCGCCTGCCAGGACACCGGCGAGGTGCTGGCCGATCCGCATCTCAAGGCGCGCGAGATGATCGTCGACGTGGATTACCCGACCCGCGGCACCTATCAGACGGTCGGCTGCCCGATCAAATTGTCGGATTCACCGGTCGCTGTCAGCCGTCCGCCCCTGCTGGGCGAGCATACCGACGCACTGCTTGAAGCCCTGTGCGGGGTCGAGCCCGAAGAGGCGAAACGCCTGCGCCAGGAGGGAGTCGTCTAGTCTAGGCCGTGTACTCATAAATAGGCCCTGCGCAGTACAGGACCGCTTCGGCCCCGAAATCAGACATCCGCGTGGGACGAAGGCATATCCGCTATGGGCCACTAGCGGACATTGACCGTGGTAGTGAATTGGCCCTTACACGGAGCATCCCAAAGCGAGCTGCGTTCGCAGCCAATACGCTGCGCCAACGCTGAATGGCATCTAACGGCGTGCCACCTGGCCCTCCCAAAGCTCTCCATCAGCCCAATGCGCCCTCAAGAGCCGCAGACGCCCGCTGTGTAACCCTGGTTACACAAGCTCGGCGCGTCGGGTGCTACCGCTTGTCTTTGTCACCCCTGTACAGGTTTCAAAGGCGATGAACCGCGAGCGATACCGTCCCGATGCGATAGATGGGTCGGTGGTCAGCGGTACGATTTCAGAAGGCGGACGATGGATGACCCGACACCAAATCGAGCTATCAAGAACTCGGGAATGCCCGTCTCTTCCCTCGTTCTCTCCACTGTATTTCACGTTTCCATCATTTTTGCTCTTCTTTGGTCCCTGCCAACGACGAGCACCCCATTAATCCCGGAGGACGCCATCGAAGTGACGATAGAACGGCAGGCCACATCGTTGGCCGCCATGATTCAATCGGTGGCTATCCCGGGACCTCTAGTCGATAGCCCTCCGATTCAACCGGCTCTACCCGTTCCGCGGCAACCGGTACCCCAAGTGGAATCCGCGCAAACTCCAACTTTGGAGAACGCCGCCCCTGAACCGGAGCCTCCGCCGGAACTAACCCTGCGTGACTTTCCGAAGGCGGAATCGGTTGTCCGCAAGATCGAAGAGAAAAAGCCATCCCCCAAGTCTGATCCCAAACCTGACTTGAACAAGACTCTTAGGTCGCCGCCGGGGGCGACATCACCAAATGCTTCGCCACCAGCTCCGCTTCCGAACCGAGCGGATGTCGTCCAACCCAACAAAAAATCGAAGAATTACCTGGAGCGGATGGGCATAAAGCCTTCGCACATAGCTACACTGACTGAGAAATCAGGAGCTACCTGCGTTCAGGACTCTGAACCCTACAAATTGGAGATAACGAACGATAAATTGACGGCGACAAACTCACATGGAGTCATGTTCAGCATCACAGTTCCGGCAAACGGAGAAGTCTATCATCGTTACAAGCGTGTTCCGGTGGCCGGGGATAGAAACCCGTTTAAGTTCGTGGAGTATTCAATGATAGGGAATGTGAAAACGGGGAAGCTGGAAATCTGGCTCGGTCACTCTCCGTGCGTCTACAAGCTCAACCTATATTGATAGGCGGCATCCAACTCACCGCGGGACAGAGGGACTCTGGCGAGGGACATACGACTGCAGCCGCAAAGGCGACGATAGTTTCATGCCGTTCACGCTGAAACCCGAAATACTATTGAAGGACAGAACGGGGGCCTGGTACGCGGCGCATCCTTCATGGACAAACGATCAGACACTCGGCATCAACGTCTCGATCGACGGAATCAGCGTCCTCGTAACGCGCCGAAGCACTGGTAGCAGCGCAAACGCGAGCAGGGCACCGCTGTCTAGTCGCCATCTTGGTGGATGGAGCCGCGCCAAGTCCGCTTCGGGTCAGACTCGGAAGTGACGGCTAGTCCGACTTGGTCGCCGGCGCCGTCAGGCCGCGCATCTCTTTCAGCGAATCGAACAGCGTCTTGCTGGGCTCGCCGGTCTGCGCGAGCCCGAGCGAGCGTTCGTAGTCACGGATGGCCGACCGCGTCGCTGGCCCGAGCACGCCGTCGGGCGCCTCACGCGAAAAATTGAGGTCGCGCAGCAGGGTCTGGATCACCTTCACCTGATCGGCTGTCGCGTTCGGCCAGGCATCGAGTGTCGGGTCCGCAGCCGCAGCTGCAGCCGGCGACGAGGGCGGTGCATCTGCCTTCGCTTGCTCGGGTTTCGCAGCCTCGGTCTTGACGGCATTCTGCAGCGCCACGAACACGTCGACGGTCGGCTCGCCGGTCTCGCGCATCGCCACGCTGCGCTGGAAGGCGAGGATGGCGCTGCGGGTCATCGGCCCCAACGCACCGTCGGGCTTGTCGCGCAGCAGCCTGAGATCGACCAGGGCCTGCTGGATGAGGCGGATCTGATCGGCGGCATTTTTCGGCCAACCCGGAGGCTCCGCGACAGGCGTGGTCGGCGGCAGGGGTGGAAAGGAAGGTTTGGGCAGGCCCGCAATCTCGGTTGGTGGTGGCGGCGGTGGCGCCGCCGGCGCCGCCGCGGGCTTGGGCGGCTGTATGGCTTCGACGATCTGCTTGAACTCGGCCTGGCCGTACTGCTGGGCGCGCTCGAGTTCGCCCGGCATCAGGATGCGCTGCAGCACCTGGACGCGTTGGCTCGCCAATTTGGAGAGTTCGCTCTCGCCTCCGCGGTTCGTCTGACGCTCGAACTCGGCCGTGATGGCGAACCAGGCCAGCGCGATCGCCGGATCCTTGAGACCCTCGTCGCCGCGTTCGTAGATGTCGCCCAGGGTGAACATCGAGCCCGTCATTCCCTGACGGGCCGCCGACCGCAGCAGCTCGACCGCTTCCTTGCCGTTGCGCGGCGCGCCCTTGCCGTCGCGCAGCAGCAGGGCGAGGTTGTGCTTGGCCATCGGCACGTTGGCCTCGACGGCCTTGCGATACCATTCGATGGCCTTGGTCGAATCGCGCTCGACCACGAAGCCACGCTCATACATCACGCCGACATTGAAGGCCGATTGCGCCGAGCCACGCTGCGCGGCGCGCAGCAGCCAGCCAGCGGCGGCCTGCTGGTCCTTGGCGACACCGAGGCCCTGCACCAGGCGGCGCGCCAGCTCTTCCATGGCCGTTACATCGTCGTTGTTCGCCCGCTCGCGCACTTCGTCGATGGGCAGCGCCGCCCAGTCGACCGAGGACGAGGCTTTGTCCTTGTCCTTATTCTTGGTGGCGGACTCCTTGGCGGCAGGCGCAGCGGTCGTTGTCGAGGGTTCCTTCGCCTGGGCGAATTCGGCGTTCGTCACCTCGGGAGGCGAGGCCGGCTCGGGGACCGTGATCGTGTCGGCCGCTGCTGCTGGGCTGTCGGCGTCGAACAGCGTGCGCGACGAGGAGATTTGCGGCGGCAGCATCAGCCACGCAGCCATGCCGACCGAAGCCGCGACAACGATCGCAGTGCCGATCGTCAAACCGGGTCGAGTCATGGAGAAGGCCGGTCGAAGGTCCCGCTCATGCGCCAACAATAGCCGACACTGGGCTCGCCCGAGAAGATGTCGCGCGATGCCGCACGACGATCACAAGGGTCAGTAAAATTACAGCACCGGCCTGGTGCAATGTCGCAATGGCGATCTCGACTCCTGTCAGGATCGTGGCGATTCCGAGGCTCAATTGGATCAAGGCCATCGCCGCCGCCAGCACAGCCTCTGCACGACGCGCGCGCCAGGCCATGACCAGCACCCCGAGCACCAGCAGCTTGGCGAGCCAGCGATGGACGAACTGTATCGTCGTCGGATTCTCGAAGAAGTTGATCCACCACGGCGACTGCTCGAACAGGCCGGGCGGAATCCAGTGGCCCGACATGGTCGGGAAAGTGTTGTGGGCGGCGCCGGCGCGCAGGCCGGCCATCAGCGCGCCCCAGGTCAGCACGACGAACAGCAGGCCGATCAGGATCGTGGCGTCGCGTCGCGTGCGCGGCTCGTCGCGTCGCGCGGCCTGCGGCCCGAGCTCCAGGATCAGCCACACCGTGTAGGCATAGAGCGCGACCGCCAGCAGCAGATGGCCGGCCAGGCGGTAGTGGCTGACCGAGGGCCGGTCGATCAGGCCGGACGCCACCATCGCCCAGCCCAAGGCGCCCTGCAGGCCGCCCAGCACCAGCAATGCCGCCAGGCGCGGCTTCAGGGCCGGCGAAAGCTGGCCGCGGATCCAGAACCAGGCCAGGGGCAGGGCGAAGACGACGCCGATCAGCCGGCCCCACAGGCGATGGATGTATTCCAGCCAGAAGATTTCCCTGAACTCGCCGATCGTGAAACCACGGTTGATCAGCCGCCCCTGCGGCGAGGAAAGATATTTCTGCAGCTCCGCCTGCCAGGCCGTATCGGACAGCGGTGGCAGCCAGCCCGTCACCGGCCGCCATTCGACCATCGAAAGTCCCGACTCGGTGAGCCGGGTCAGCGCACCGATGACGATCATAAAAAAAATCATCGCAGCAACGACGATCAGCCAGTTGCGCACGGATGCCGGGACGGGTTGCATGGCGGCGGGACCATGCGTGAAGCAAGCCGTCGCGTCATCAGGCATTAGTGTCGCGAATCGCTGATGTCTTGCGCTCCGGCCCTGCGTTGTCTAATCGGTTCGCACACGAACGAATCACCCCTCGGCCCACCCGGATATTCCTGACATGGCGTCGCCTTCGCTGAGCCACGGTCTCGGCTTCACCGACCTTTATGACCGAGAGGGCCTGGTCCGCCTCGATGCAGCTTTCGTCGATTGGCTGAAAGACGGCCACGTCGAGATGCATGCCCGGCTGATGGCCGCCCGCACCAATCCGGACGCCCTGGCGGACAAGGACGAATCCAATCTGCTGATCGAGCTCGCCCGTCCGCTGGAAGACTTCCTGGCGGCGCTGTTCGGCGTTGCCGAGGAAGCCGCGAGGCTGCGCGGCCATCACAGCACGCTGGCGCCTGTCTTCGATTGCAAGCGCCTGTTCGTGCAGCGCTATGTGACGCGCGCCATCAAGCCGGACGCCGCCGCGGCGCTGGACGGCGACAAGGTCACGGCCGAGGTCGCCCTGCCGGTACGGCTCGAGGACGGGTTGGAGGCCTGGGAGCTCGCCTTTGCCCTTGCCGTCCGCGAGCGCGCCGGCGCCGAGTTCAAGATCGCCACGCCGACGCCCGAGATCGAGGCGCTGACGCGCTACGCCGCCTGGGCGCTGCATTCGCCCGAGGGCAAGAAGCGTCATCGCGACGGGCCGTTGTTCAAGGTCCCGCACAAGCTTGACTTCGAGCACCTGGTGCCGATCGAGACCGAGGTCGTCGACGGCGTCACGCGCATGCGCCTGCCGCGGCCGATGCTGCGCCATCGCGAGGGCTTCGCCCTGACCGACGAAGGCTTCGACCTCGTGCGCGCGCTCGACCATTCCAACTACTGCATCTGGTGCCACAACCAGGGCAAGGACAGCTGCTCGCGCGGTCTCAAGGACCGCAAGACCGGTGCGTTCCAGAAGTCGCCGTTCGGCGTCACCTTGGCGGGCTGCCCGCTCGAGGAAAAGATCTCGGAGATGAACCTGCTGAAGAGCGAGGGCTTCTCCATCGGCGCGCTGGCGATGGCGGCTGTCGACAATCCGCTGGTGGCGGCGACCGGCCACCGCATCTGCAACGACTGCATGAAGGCCTGCATCTACCAGAAGCAGGAGCCCGTCGACATCCCGCAGATCGAGACCCGGACCCTGAAGGACGTGCTCGGCCTTCCGTGGGGCTTCGAGATCTACTCGCTGCTGACGCGCTGGAATCCCTTGAACCTGCGCCGGCCGCTGCCGAGACCCGCGACCGGCCGCACCGTGCTGGTGGTGGGGCTGGGGCCCGCCGGCTTCAACCTCGCCCATCACCTGATGAATGACGGCCACGCCGTGGTCGGCATCGACGGCTTGAAGATCGAGCCGTTGCCGGTCGCACAGTCCGGCGTGTCGGCCGATGGCGCGCGCCATGCCTTTGCGGCCGTACGCGACGTCGCCACGCTGCGCGAGGATCTCGGCGAGCGCGCCATGGCGGGCTTCGGCGGCGTCGCCGAGTACGGCATCACCGTGCGCTGGGACAAGAACTACCTGAAGATGGTGCGCCTGCTGCTCGAGCGGCGCGGCCAGTTCTCGATGTTCGGCGGCGTGCGCTTCGGCGGCACGGTGACGGTCGAGGACGCCTTCGCCATGGGCTTCGACCATGTGGCGCTGTGCGCCGGCGCCGGCAAGCCCACCGTGCTCGACCTGCCCAATGGCCTCGCCCGCGGCGTGCGCGCGGCGTCGGACTTCCTGATGGCCTTGCAGCTCACCGGTGCCGCCAAGAAGGATTCCATCGCCAACCTGCAGATCCGCCTGCCCGTGGTGGTGATCGGCGGCGGCCTGACCGCGATCGACACGGCGACGGAATCGCTCGCCTATTACCCGCTGCAGGTCGAGAAGTTCCTGTCGCGCCACGAGATCCTGGTGCAGGAGCGTGGCGAGGCGGCGGTGTTCGCGGCCATGAACGCCGAGGAGCGCGAGATCGCGTTCGAATTCATCGCCCATGCCGAGGCCATCCGCGCCGAGCGGGTGAAGGCGGAGCGCGAGGGCCGCACACCGGACATCACCGGGCTGGTGAACGGCTGGGGCGGTGTCACCATCGCCTACCGTCGTCGCTTGATCGATTCGCCGTCCTATACGCTGAACCACGAAGAGGTCCTGAAGGCGCTGGAGGAGGACATCCGCTTCGCCGAGGGACTGTCGCCGACCGCCGTCGAGGTCGATGCCAACGGCCATGCCAAGGCGCTCAAGGTGGCGGGCGAGCAGAACGGCCAGAAGATCGAGGCGACGCTGCCGGCGCGCACCATCCTGGTGGCGGCCGGCACCCAGCCCAACACCGTGCTGGCGCGCGAGGACGCAACGCACGCCTTCATCGACGGCAAGTATTTCCGCGCCCTCGACGAAGAGGGCAATCCGGCGACGCCCGAGCGCGTCTGCAAGCCCACCGACGTGCGCGTGCTGATGTACCGCGCCGCCGACGGCCGCTTCATGTCCTTCTTCGGCGACCTGCACCCGTCCTTCGCCGGCAACGTCGTGAAGGCGATGGGCGGCGCCAAGCAGGGCTATCCGGTGCTGACCCGCACCATGGAGAAGCTGCCGTTGGCCAGGCGCTCGCCCGCCGAGCTCCTGGCCGAGGCCAACGCCCTGTGGCGCGCCAAGGTCGTGCGCGTCGATCGCCTGACGCCCACAATCGTCGAGGTCGTGGTCGAAGCGCCCGCCGCGGCGCGCAACTTCGAGCCCGGCCAGTTCTATCGCCTGCAGAACTACGAGGCGCGCTCGAAGAAGGTCGACGGCACCTTGCTCACCATGGAGGGCCTGGCGCTGACCGGCGCCTGGGTCGACAAGGACAAGGGCCTGCTGTCGCTGATCACCTTGGAGATGGGCGGCTCGTCCGACCTCTGCGCGCTGCTCGAGCCCGGAGAGCCCGTGATCGTCATGGGCCCGACCGGCACGCCGACCGAGATCGAGCCGGGCGAGACGGTAGTGCTGGCGGGCGGCGGCCTCGGCAACGCCGTGCTGTTCTCGATCGGCCAGGCCTTCCGCAAGGCCGGCAGCAAGGTCCTGTACTTCGCGGGCTACAAGAAGCCTTCCGACCGCTACAAGGTCGAGGAGATCGAGGCGGCGGCCGACGTCGTCGTCTGGGCCTGCGACGAGCAGCCCGGCTTCCCGGTCGACCGGCCGCAGGACAAGTCGGTGGTCGACAACATCGTCGAGGCCATGCGCCGCTACGCCTCGGGCGAGCTTGGGCCGCAGCCGATCCCCTTCAAGGATGCCGACCGCATCGTCGCCATCGGCTCGGACGGCATGATGAACGCCGTGCGCCTGGCGCGGCACGGCGTGCTGAAGCCCTGGCTGAAGCCCGACCATCGCGCGCTGGGGTCGATCAACTCCCCCATGCAGTGCATGATGAAGGAGATCTGCGCGCAGTGCCTGCAGCTCCACAAGGATCCGGTGACGGGCAAGGAATCGGTGGTGTTCTCCTGCTTCAACCAGGACCAGGAGCTCGATCGCGTCGACTTCGGCTGCCTGCGCCAGCGCCTGCGCCAGAATGGCGTGCAGGAGAAGATCGGCGCACTATGGATCGACCGTTCGCTGAGGAGGATCGGGGCGCGCTGACCGCCCCCGATGGGGGAGGGCGCCATGAGCGATCAGCCGTCGAAGGCAACGAGCCCGATCGTCTGCTATGGACTCGCCGTCTATCTGATCGGCTCGTTGCTGTGGCGTGTGCTCATACCCGCCCACGAGTATCCGGGGAGCACGGCGACCTGGCTCGGGATCGCAGTGGACGTGCTGGCGATCGTCGGCTTGATCGGGGTCAGGGCCGGCGTGCCGAAGGCGCTGTTCTGGATCGCCCTCGTCGCCGGCATCGGGCTGCTCGCCATCCGCCTGACCAGCACGGCGAGCTGGTGGACCGGGCACCTGATGTACTCGGTCCGTTAGTACCGACTAGGGCGTGTACTTACAAATCCGTGCTGTGAACGCCCAAGCGATGCTACGGCGTATCGATGATCGCTTATGAGCCGTTTGCGGCCGCTTGGCGTTCTTGGTGATACATCTGGGATGGGCCAACTAACCAATAGAAGCGTCTCACAATATCTGTCTTGCGACGCTTCCTTCTGCATTCCCACCGTGCCTATTGCACAAGTCGATAATAGCAGGGAATGAGGGGGCTGACGAGTTCGTACTCACCATTGCCGAGACCGACGAACTTCATATTTCCCGCTGCGGGGTCCTTGAAGCTCGCAGTAATCTTGCCGTCGCTTTTGACAGGCTCGGAAAGCAGCCTCCGGGCATATGAGGTGCCAAGTGTCAGGACGCCGTTAGAAACATCCACCGTGTAGGTCATGCCGGCTCCGGAGCAGGCCTGCACCGACTTCTCCGGGATTAATTCCAAGCGGTATGTCTTGCTCTCAGCCTGAGCTTGGGTGGCAAGCACCCCCAGCACTCCAGCAATCGTCATGTAGCGCATCGAGTGTCCTCCCGTCTTGGGCGTATAAACATACCTGCACGGGGTAATGGAACTGGCCTCATGGAATGGGCGGGCTCCGCTGCCCGGAGCGAACGTTACATAGAACTCTCTGTTCTTGTCGTCTTTGCCGACAACTCTTCCAGAACCATCAGGCTGCAACCCCTTCAAATCGACAGTGAATGAACTCTTCGTCGATCGGCTCGTATAAGTGAGCGTGTTCCCCTTTATGTCGACCTGCCAGTCAGCCGGCCTTTGCGCTATCCCAGCGGCGCAGGCGGGATTTTCCAGTGCGGAAAAGGCAGCCCACGACGCGTCTGCCGTGCTGGAGATGTGAGAAGCAGCGGGCTTCTTCTGTTCGTCGTAGCTCGCCCTCATCGGCTCGGTTTCCTGCAACAGGGCCTGCTGATGGGCCCTTGTCAGGAAGCCGGTTGCCGGCAGATTGCGTGCCTCCTGCCAGCGCGCGATCATCTCGCGCGAGCGCGGGCCGAACACGCCGTCGTGGCCCCTTGTGTCGAAACCGAGCGACGTCAGGGCGACTTGCAGGCGCCGGCGGTCGGCCAGTTCCAGGTGCAATCGCTGTTCCGCCGCCTCGGCTTCCTCGTTGGACTTGGCCATGCCGGCCGCTGTCTTGTTCGCCGCGGCCTTGTTCGCAGCGGCAAGCGCCTCTGTTTCGGCCTGCTCCCGCCGCTGGGTGGCCACGGCCAGCGCCTGGTCGGCCCGGCGCTTGGCCTCGGCGTCCGCCGCCGCCTTCCTTGCCGCTTGCTCTTCGGCTTGGAGCAGGGCGGCGGCTTCCGCTTCAGCGCTGCGCTGGGCGGCCTGCTCGGTCGCGCGCTCAGCCATCACCGCCGCCGGATCGCCGCCTGCGTCCTTGGCGTTGCGGCGCGCGTCGATGTCCGCCTTCAACTGCGCCAATTCACGTTCGGCCTTCTGTCGCGCCTGCCGCGCACTCGCCAGCTCCAGATCTGCCTGCCGCTTGGCCTCGGTTTCCGCTTCGGCCCGCTGTCGCGCCTGCTCCTCCAGCCGGCGCTTCTCCGCCGCCAGCGCGTCGACCTTGCGCCGCTCGGCCAGCGCCTGTTCGAGCTGCTCGGCCGACAAGCTGAGCGCCGCTGTGCTGACGGATGGCGCCGGAGTTGGCGAGAAGGCCAGATATAAGCTGCCGGCAAGCAGCAGCGCTGTGGCGGCGACCATACCCCACAGCATCGGCCTCCGGATCGCAATGTCCGCTCGCCGCATTGCCGCGCGGATCGGCCGACGCGACGCGCTCTCGTGAGGGAGCACATGATAGATGCGCAGGGAATTCCTGATGTTCTTGGCATGATGCCGGCCGCCGTCGACGAAGGCGCAGCTCGCCTGCAGATGCGTGGCGTCGCGTATGGCAGGCGACGCCGCAATCCCGCCCGGCTCGGCCATGAGCTGGATGCGGGCGGCGACGTTGACGGCGTCGCCGAATATGGTCTCCGTTTCGTCGACGATGACCTCGCCCAGATGCAGGCCGATGCGGAACATCAGTCGCTGTTCCTCGTCGAGCGCTTCGTTGAAGCGTGCCATCCGCTCCTGGACGTCGATCGCCGCCGCGACCGCCGCCACCGCCGAGCCGAATTCGGCCAGCACGGAGTCGGCCACGATGTTCACGATCCGGCCGCCCGCAGCATCGACGGCGGACTGCCACACCTCCGCGCGTACCGACTTCAGATGGCTGACCGTGCGGTCTTCCCCACCTTGCATCAATCGGACGTAGCCGGTGAGGTCGGCCTGAAGGATGGCCGAGAGCCGGCGGGGGCAAGTGGGTTGTCGGTCCTCAGCCATTGGCAAACACATCGTTCTCGCGACACGCCGAGCTTGGCCGCGAGCTCCGCATGGCAGATGCGCAGAGCCGGAAACAATGCAGTCGGAGCAAGTCCTGTCGCGTCATGTCAGCGCCACCGTTGACACTTTGCCCATCGATAGTCTGGCTACTTGCGACATCCGGCACAAGACCGGCAAGGGGAGTGTCCTAGGGCCTTGGCGGCATCCACTCGCGCCGTTGGATGCGGTGCCGGCCGCCACTATGTCCTGGGCGTAAAAACAGTCGTGCAAGGGGTAATGGAATTGGTCACCTGGAAGGGGCGCGCTCCGCTGCCCGGATCGAACGTGACGTAGAACTCTCTATTCTTGTCGTCTTTGCCGACAACTCTTCCAGAACCATCAGGCTGCAACGCCTTCAAATCGACAGTGTATGAACTCTTCGTCGTCGTCTGTCTCATGAAAGTGAGCGTGTCCCCCTTAATGTCGACTTGCCAGTCAGTCGGCCCTGGCGGCCCGCCAAATTGAGTGGCGCAGGCGGGGTTCTCCAGTGTGGAAACGGCAATCCACGTCGCGTCTGCCGCGCTGGAGATTTGAGAAGCACCCGCCAGCCCGATCAATGTCGTGAGAAACAGTCCCAACCTCATTTTGTCGCCTCCTTGTGCGGGTTGCCGTTGTGGCGGAACGGCGACGGCAATCATGACGACGTGCGCCTCCTGCAACGGCACTTCCCTTCGTCAGTTCAGCGCCATTCTCGCAGGCTGCTCCCCTCCTTTGCGCTACGCGCTACGGAGGGAGACATCACTATGTCCTGGGCGTGTAGACACGCCGGCAAGCCTTGAGGCGATAGGTCATGTGGAATGTGCGGGCTCCGCTGCCCGGATCGAACGTCAGGTAGAACTCTCTGTTGTTATTGTCTATGCCGGCAACTTTTCCAGAACCATCAGGCTGCAACGCCCTCAAATCGACGGTGAATGAATGGTTCGGAATTGGGCTCGTACTCTTAAAAGTGAGCGTGTTCCTTTTTATGTCGACCTGCCCGTAGGCAGTGGCGGTCCATTCCGGCCCGGTACTCACCGTACCGCCGCCGCACGACGTCGACATGCCATTCTCCAGTGCGCCAACGGCAGCCCACGTCGCGTCTGCCGCGCTCGAGATGTGAGAAGCCCCCACCAGGCCGATCAATGTCGTGAGAAACAGTCCCAACCTCATTTTGTCGCTCCCTTGATTGAAATATTCTATCACAACACTCGGAGTGCACCGAATCCGTCAATGATTTTGCACTTACTTCGGCTTGAGCCGTGCATCGAGGAAGGCCTTCGTCATCACGAAAGAATCGGCCGCCGCTTCGGGATTGCCGCCAATCATGTGGCCGGAACTGGTGAGTGTGGGCAAGGTGCCGAGGTCGAAGCTGTGCAGCGCACCGGGATAGACCTTGATGGTGGGCGGACGGGTGTCGTTGGCTCTCGCCGCAACCGTCTTGAGGCGAGGTCGGCCGGAGTCCAAGTGTCGTTCTTGCCGGTCAGGATCAGCACGTCAGTGACATACGGTCCCACGATCGCCCTGCCCGAACATCCGGGGTAATAGGCGACTCCCGCCTGAAACGGGTGGCCGCCGCGGTCGACAGGAATCTCTACGCCGATCGCGGCCCAAAGGGTCGACGAGCCGCCGTGGGAGAAGCCGATGATCCCGATCCGCTCGGCCTGGATGTTGGGCAAAGTGCGCAGATAAGTTGCGGCGTTGTGGGCGTCCTGCGCACGCACACGAGTCGGGATGGAGTCGACGTTCTCGCAGACGCTGCGTGAATTGCGTGGCCCGAAACTGTCGACGATCAGCGCGGCGTAGCCCCAGTTGACCAGGCGAGTGGCCCAGGTCCGGGTGTTGTCGGTGATGCCACTGCAACTATGCATGACCACCACGGCCGGGAAGGGGCCGTCCCCCGGTGGGAGGTATAGTTGCAGAGGAGCGCCGCTGTTCGGCCCGCCGACCGACTGGGCATCGTATTTCAGCGGCAGTCGATCGGACAGCAGGCTTGCGCAGTGCGCAAGGATGAACGGCAACACCAGTGCGAGTGCTGCCTTCGCCAATGACGGTGCGTATCGCATGGAGCCTCGGCGCCGCGTCGCTTGCCGTGTTGCTACCACGCCGGGGCGCGCGCGTTGTGTAACCTGGGTTACACAACCACCCGCCTTTTGTAGGGCCGCCTCACATCGACGGTAGCAATAGACGGCGCCTCTACGCCGTGCTCTCCTTGGGAGGCATCCGCTCGCCGCTGGACGCGGTGCGGGCATCTAACGTGGCGGAAAACAATGGGAGGAAGAGACGAGGCTGGGACTTCTTCTCACGGCGTTGATCGGGCTAGCGACTGCTACGGCTATCACCGTCGCCACCCAAGCTTACGCCATGTCATCGTCGGTCGCCGATTTCCCGGAGTTCACAGCCTGCCCGCTGGCTAAGGGGACGTGGTGGGCCAGTGGCAAGGAGGCCGAGAAATATGCCGCCGGCCACAATATGCTTTTGGTCGTCAAGGAGGGCCGCCTGCTTTACGCCGCCGACAGGAGCAGAGGCTCGATGAACGAGCTGAAAGAGGTGCGGTTCGTCCAGCGCGTCTCCGACGAGATCCAGATCAAGACTCTCAGCCTTACGTCGTACAACCTTCGCAAGACCGGCAACATATTCACTGGCATCCAGGATGATGGCGGTACGGGCGGCATGCCCACCATCACCAACGTCGAGTTTGTCTGCGGCGGGTAGAGGCGCCGCCGACTGAGGTGTTCGCGAACCTGCGTTCAAATTAGGACACTACCCTTCCGGTAGCCGGCTTGCGGGTACCGAGGGCGTCCTGCACAGTGCGCCATCGGGCCCGCCCGAGAGGCGGCGAAGGGAGTTCCAATGTCCACTCTTCAAGCGCCGAAGATCCGCAAGCTCGCCGACGCGACGCGCGTCGAGTTCGGGCCGCTCGCCTTCTATCATCCGCTGATCGCCGACGGCGATACGCCGGTGCGTACCGGCATCCAGACCTCGGCGCCCGGTTATCTCGCGCCGATGCATTTTCATCCCTACGTCGAGCTGCTGTTCATCATCGAAGGCGAGGCCGAGGTCTGGCTTCAGGGCGACGAAGACAAGCCTGCCCGACTCGGCGTCGGCGATTGCGTGGCGCTGCCCGCCAATGTTCCGCACAGCTTCCGGACGGTCGGCGATCAGCCGATGCGGCTCCTCGGCATTCACGCCAATCCCGACCGCGTGGTGACCTATCTCGATCGCACGAGCGACGCCTCGGGCTATCCCGTGCTCGACGGAAAGCTGGAGCCCGTCGGCGCGTGTGAACGCGCCTAGGGCGTCCTGACGAACCTGAACAGCACCCCGGCGCTTGGTAACGCGACGACCCTCTCCCGACCCGACTGCAGCTGTGTGATCATCGCACGAGATGAACCATGTCGCACGGCTACTCGCGTCGGCGGCTAACCGCAACATCAGGGGCGATGTCCTTTTCGGCCTGCCGATCGCCGTAGATGTCGGGATATGAGACGACCTGGCCCTGCTCATCTGGAAAACGCGTAAAGTAGACGAGAGCGACAGGGATGGGTTCCGCAAGCGGGACGGAATGCGTCCTCCCGTGAGAGGTCATGGAATCCACCTCTTGTTCAGACACACCAAGCGACCACGCAGCCAGTGGACGCGCTTTCTCCACACGGACGCATCCGTGACTCAGGGCTCGCTGGGATCGATTGAACAGTGCCCTTTCATTGGTGTCGTGGAGATAGATGAATTCCTCATTGTCGAGCGCAAACATCATCCTTCCGAGCGGGTTTTGTGGACCTGGCGGCATGTAATGAAGCCCTTCGTTCCGGATCATTGACGGAGTCGGCGTCCAGGAAGGATTGAACTGGATGGCAAACATCGGGGAGAGCATTTCCGGGGTGGCCGCTGCCGGTTTACCGACCACCACGCGACTACGTAAGACCGGCTCGCCGTCCTGCAAGGCGATCAGCTCAAAGGATGGAATGTTGACCAGGATGAATTTGCCGCGTGCTGGAATATCGATCCCGATGCCTTGGCTACGCAGCATGCCGACATATGCGCTCGGTGCCGGTTCAAGCGGCCGGACCTGGCCGGCGGAGACTGGCGGTGTCGGCTCCGCCGCGACACACCCCGCCAGGGCCGAAGCGACGGCAAGCAATTTCAGAGTGCTACAGCCCTGACGAGCACATTCCGCCATTAGATCACATCGCTCTCGATCGTTCGCTGAGGATCGCACGGCTTGCCCGGCTGGCAAAGGGGCTGCGTTGCTATGGCGTCCTGACGAACCTGAACAGCACCTTGTCCTGGCTGTAGTAGTGCAGCTGGTCGACGACCTTGGGGAAGTAGGCGCTGCCCACCGTCACCGGCATGAAGGCATCGAGGTCGAGCGGCCGCACTGCGACGGTGAAACCCGCCTGTCCGAAGGCCTTCGAGACGTCTTCCAGCGAATGGTCGTGGATCGGGATCGACGAGGTCTCGGCGATCAGCTTGCGCCAGCGCGGCCACACTGCGCTGTCGGTGTGGCAGCCCATGGCCGCGACATACGACCCGCCTGGCCGCAGCGCCGCCCTCATGTCGCGCGCGTGCGCCGCAAGGTCGCCCAGCAGGTAGATCACCTCGTGGCTGAAGGCGTAGTCGAAGGTGCGGCCGAGCGAGGCGGCGCTGTCGGTGACCTTGTACTCGACCGGACGATGGCCCTTCAGCAGTTCGGCCCGCGCCACCGATTCGCGGGCGATGTCGATGCCGACCGCGCTCTTGAAGGGATGGCGGTCGTACAGCATGCGCAGAAAGCCGCCCTGGTTGCAGCCGTAGTCGAGCACGGTCGATTCGTGCAGGTCGTGTGGCAGGGAGACGTTGATCATGCGTCTCCAGATGGGCGCGTGCGCCGCGCCCATCGCTTCTTCGTCAGCGGGGTTGCGGTTCCAGGTTGCGATCATCGAGGGGTGCTGCATCGCTCGCTCCTGTTGTTGGAACGAATCTAGCACGCCCTGACCTTGAACGTCGTGGCCCCCACGGAATGACGAGCAGCGGTCCGGCGATCAGGCTGCCGAAGGCGATCATGCCGACGGCGATCGCGACGAACACGCCGGGCAGGCCCCAGCCCAGGATCTCGACGGCATACCAGCCGCCGACCGTGGCGATGAACAGGCGGGCGAGGCCGGCGATGAACGGCGCCTTCATGCGGCCCGCGCCCTGGCTGGCGAAGGACAGCGTCATGCCGAGCCCGAACAGGCAGTAGAACGGCGCCACGCGCGTGATGTAGGCGACCGTCGCCTCGACCACCCTGGCGTCGCTGGTGAAGAGCCGCGCCCAGCCTTCGGGAACCAAGGCCAGGATCCAGCCGCAGAGGCCGAGCGCGCCGGCCGCCGTCAGGCTGCCGATCCACGCGGCACGCACCGCGCGCTTCCAGTCATTGGCGCCGGCCGCGACGCCGACCAGGGTCGTCAGCCCCGAGCCGATGCCGAAGGCCAGCGGCACCAGCATGAACTCCAGCCGCACGCCGATGCCGTAGCCGGCCAGCGCGGCGACGCCGAAGCGACCGACCAGGCCGGTCACCAGCAGGGCCGTGAGGTTGGCCGTGAAGGCCGAGAACGAGGCGATCAGGCCGACCCGCAGGATGTCCCAGAACAGCCGCCCTTGCAGGCGGATGCCGGCGACCGCCGGCACGAAGCCCAGCTTGCCGCGCCACAGGGCGCGCGCCTGCAGGGCGGCGGAGACCAGCGAGGTGAGCAGCGAGGAGAGCGCCGGCCCTGCCATGCCGAGCCCCGGCCAGTCGCCGACGCCCAGCGCCAGCACGTAGGACAGCGGCACCTGGGCGATCGACGAGAACAGCATGTAGCGGCCGGGCGTCGCCGCATCGCCGCCGCCGCGCAGCAGCGCGGAGAGGAAGAAGTTGGCCCAGATGACCAGCGCGCCGCTGAACAGAACGTGGGAGTAGGTGAGGGCGTTGGCGAGCGACCGGCCATCGCCGCCCAGCAGGCCGTAGAGGAAGGGCAGCGCCGTCCAGGCCAACAGCGTGAACAGCAGCGCCAGCCCGGCGCCCAGCACCAGGGCGTGCAGCACGAGCGAGCGCGCATCCTCGATACGGCCGCCGCCGACGGCGCGGGCCATGGCGGCTGCCACGCCGCCGCCCATGCCGCCCGCCGCCATCATGGTCATCATCATCATGAAGGGGAAAACCAGGGCGAAGCCCGCCAGCGCCTCGGTGCCCAGCCGGCCGAAGATGAAGGTCTCGGCGATGGCCACGAAGGTCTGCGCCACCATCACGGCCGTGGTCGGGGCCGCGAGCTTCCACAGGCTCTTGCCGATCGGGGCCGTCAGAAGCGGGTGGGCCATTTTTTGTCTCTCCTATACGGGCCTCTCCCGTACATGTGCATATGCACATTTAGCAGGGTGCTACGGCCTGTCACCTGACAAAAGCCGTGGGTGGCATTAGGTTTTCGCCATGAGTAACGATCAGCGTCCCCCCGAGCGCCCTATGGCAAAGCCCACCGTCCAGGTCGAGAACGACCGGGTCATCGTCACCGAATGGCGTTTCCCGCCGGGCGGCCACACCGGCTGGCACCGCCACAATCACGATTATGTCGTGGTGCCGGTGACGACCGGCGAATTGCACATTTTTGACGGCAAGACGACGGTGCCGGCGCCCCTGCGCGCCGGGGTGTCGTACGCCCGCCAGATCGGCGTCGAGCACGACGTCATCAATCCCAACAGCTTCGAGTTCGTCTTTGTCGAAATCGAGCTCAAGCCGTCCCAGGCCTGAGGCGCTGGGGCATCGCGCACGCGACGCAGCCACGCAGGGCGCCTGCATTGACTTAAGCCATGTCAAGGCTCATATGAGTGCCGCCAGCGGTCCGGCCCGAATCTTCAGGCGTAGAGGAGACCGCCCCACAGTCCAGCGGAAGAATGGACTAAGCCACGGAAATTAAATGAGTTTTGAGAGTTTGGGGCTGAGCGCCCCGGTACTACAGGCAGTCGCTGACAAGGGCTATACCGAGCCCACCCCGATCCAGGAAAAGGCCATCCCCATCGTCCTGATGGGTCGCGATGTCCTCGGATGCGCCCAGACGGGCACCGGCAAGACCGCCTCCTTCGTCCTCCCGATGATCGACATCCTCGCCGAGGGCCGCGCCAAGTCGCGCATGCCGCGGACGCTCATCCTGGAGCCGACGCGTGAACTGGCCGCCCAGGTGGCCGAGAACTTCGAGATCTACGGCAAGAACCACAAGCTCAACATGGCGCTGCTGATCGGCGGCGTGAGCTTCCCCGACCAGGAGCGAGCGCTCGAGCGGGGCGCCGACGTGCTGATCGCCACGCCGGGCCGTCTGCTCGACCACGTCGAGCGCGGCGGCATCCTGCTGAACGACGTGAAGATCCTGGTGATCGACGAAGCCGATCGCATGCTCGACATGGGCTTCATTCCCGATGTCGAGCGGATCGTCGGCCTGCTGTCGCCGATGCGCCAGACGCTGTTCTTCTCGGCCACCATGCCGCCGGAGATCCGGCGGCTCGCCGACCGCTTCCTCAGCAATCCCAAGGAAGTCACCGTGTCGCCGCCGGCGTCGGCCGGCACCAACATCGTCCAGGGCCTGGCCATCGTGCCGGAGGACGAGAAGCGCGAGGCGCTGCGCGGCCTGATCAAGAGCCAGGACGTCAAGAACGCCATCGTGTTCTGCAACCGCAAGCGCGACGTGGTCACGCTGCTCGGTTCGCTGAAGAAGCACGGTTTCAATGCCGGCGCGCTGCACGGCGACATGAGCCAGCCGGCGCGCATGGAGACGCTGGAGCGCTTCAAGCAGGGCGAGATCCAGATCCTGGTGGCGTCGGACGTCGCCGCCCGCGGCCTCGACATCGTCGACATGAGCCACGTCTTCAATTTCGACGTGCCGTTCTCGCCCGAGGACTACGTGCATCGCATCGGCCGCACCGGCCGCGCCGGCAAGACCGGCCACTCCTTCACCCTGGCCTCGCCCTCCGAAGGCGACCTCGTCCAGGCGATCGAGAAGCTGATCGGCACCACCATTCCCCGCATCGAAGTGGCGGGCCTGGTCACCACCGACTTCGAGGCCTCGGACGGCCGCCGCCGCGGACGCGGTCGGGGGCGTGGCGGCCGCAGTGGCGACAAGCCGCGCGGCCCGCGCCGCGAGGCCAAGGAGCCGCGCGAGCATCACGAGCGCAAGCCGAGGCCGCCGGCCGAGCCGCACGCCGAAGCCCGCGCCGAGCTGCATGAGCCGCGTGAGCATGCGTCCCGTGAACGCGCGCCACGTGAGCAAGCGCCGCGTGAGCAGAGGCCACGCGAGCACAAGCCGCGTGAGCATGCGCCGCGTGAGCACGGGCCGCGCGAGCATCGGGCCGAGCAGCACAGGCCGCAGCGCGAGCGCAAGTCGGATCATCGTCCGGAGCGGCGCGAGCGTCGGCACGAAGGGCGTGACGAGCCCGCGCCCGTGGGTCTCGGCGATCACGTGCCGGCTTTCCTCGCTCGCTCGTCGCGCTAAAGTGGCCCCCTGGAAAGCAGGGGATCATGCAGACCATCTTCGTCATGGTGAAATGCGAGCTTGGTAGGGCCTACGACGTGGCCGACGATGCTTGCAATGTCGAGCAGGTGTCGGAGGTCTACTCGACCTCCGGCCAGTACGACCTTCTGATGAAGTGCTATCTCGACGAAAAGACCGACATCGGTCATTTCGTCACCAGCAAGATCCAGACGCTTGCCGGCGTGAAGGACACCTTCACTCTGATCACGTTCAAGGCTTTCAGTTAGGCAACGGTGATCGCAGTCCCGCCGTCGCCAAAGTGGAATCTGTCCACGGTACACGGCGACGCGTTTCTGCATCTCGCCGGCACTAATCCTTGTGCGGCCGTGCCGTCACTACGTCTTTGCGCCCGCCGATCCACTCTAGGCGGGTTGCGGCAGCGAGCGAGTTCATGGTCCTGCCTGGCTGGCGAGAAGACTCGGGCTACAGCGTCTATCGCGCCATCCGGGACGTACCGGTAGGAACCGGGCCGATATCACCGCGTACTCAGCAGGTTGTAGAGGCAACAGCGATGCTTCATGCTCGCGGCGCTGTCAGCCCACTACTTCATTCGTCGACCGGGGGAGGCGATGTCTGGCTTGCTCTGGTTCATAGCGGGCTTCGTCTCGTGCATCGCGGTGAGCGGCCTCGGCCTGGCTTTTCTTGTTTGGCGGACGCCGCCGGCATCCGAACAACCCGAGAAAGGATTGCAATCTGCGCAATCTCCGCGCGAAGAGGAAGCTCATCCTCGGCCGTCGGTGCTGTCTATAGTTCGCCGTCAGGTCGGAAAATCTGGCCGCTGAAACTGGCACCGCGAGTTACATGAGAGCCCCCTGATTACGCCTGACCCGAGCAGCATCCTTTGCACGGCAGCGCGCGTCGGCTCGCTTATCACTAACGTGACCATCCATGAGATCGGCCACATGCGCGGCATGCGTAGACTACGTGCTCCAGGTTAAACCTGAACCGGCCAAATAGAACCCGACCACGAACGCGACTGTGCCGCCTGCGACGTACCAGCCCTCTGTGTTGAAGTTGCGCATGAGCCAAGCTATTAGCGCATCTGGTGCCGCCATGAAGAACAGTGCTTCGGCGACCGCTAGCCACCCGATCAGTGTGACGAGGGCCGCCGCGAAAGGCGACCAAGCATTGTTCACGACTAGCCCCAGTCCACCGACCAGCTCGATCATTGAAATTATGAAGCGCAGCAAGCGTTGTTCGATGTAGGTCGCGAACACCGGAACCAGTTTCCGTCTACGCACCACGATCACCGCACCGATCGCCATGAGAGCGAGCCCAATGACTTTAGCCAGGAACGGGGTCGCGTCTTCCATGACCGGTGCACCTTGGATGGCTTCTGCTCCTGGTAGGATCAGATCGAGAACGGACTACACCATCTTGATCTTTTCTTTGGCCTGCAACGCCGCCGGGCCGCCAGGTGTTTGAAGCGCGGGAAGGTTTCAATCATGGCATTGCGCTCCGATCATCCGAACTGGCCGTCCTTTCACCCGTTGCAAAAAAGTGCTGCGCCTCAGTCGCTGCCTCACGAACGGTTGGCCGAGCTCAGGAGCGACATGCGGGAGACCAAGGCGCGGCTGCGGCAGGTGCTGGAGGCACTGGCCGACAAACACGGCATAACCGCCAAGGATGTGTCCTATGCGATCGACGGTTACGCCGACGACATGCTGTCTGACCTGGTCTTCGGCATCGAGCGCGATCTGGAGCACGAGACCGAACGTGACGCTCCCCTAAGCTCGAAATCGGCATGACCGCTCGTCGCGACGCTCATTGGCAAGCTGAGCGGACCCCGCTGTTCCGGCCGATGAGCGAATTCGACCCATCGGAGCCCGCGCTGGTCCACGATCGCCGCCAAGACCGCGTGCTGCCATGGTCACCCTCGTTCCAGCGAAGCTATGAACGCACCGCCCGCGAGCTGGCGCCTGGCGTGGTCGACTATGATGGGCTGCTTCTGGATGGCTGGATGATTCCCGAGGACGAACGCCAGCACTGAAGCCAGCGCCCTCAATGAGGCCGACGGGTCGGCGACGCATGCCGTACGTCGCCAAAATCCGGCGGGAAGACCCGTTCAAGCCTGAGGACGCTCGAGAAGTCGATGCCGCCTGTAGGCGGGTTGCGGCAGCGAGCGAGTTCATGGTCCTGGCTGGCTGGCGGGAAGACTCGGGCTACCGCGTCTATCACTTCACCACCTGGTCGAAGGCGCGCGCCATGCAGCACTGGATCGACCGCAGCGGCATTGCTACCCACCCCGATTGGTTCGGCCGTTGCGAGCCGGCTGCTGAAGCGAATCCGTGGCCGGAGGCGCCGCAGCGTCGTCACGCGTTACCAACCCCGGAAGACGAATGGCCGCCATCGACGCCTCAGCTGGGGCCGACGTTTTAGGGCTATCGGGCTCTCGGCTTTTCGGTTCCGGCGCTACCTGCCATTCACGCTTTCCATGGTCTTCAGGCCCTCTCGTACCGCGCTCGTCCCGTGATGAGCGCGTGATCTAAGCCCAGGTTGTTCAAATGTGAACATGAGCGAATGCGGGGGGCTGCTACAGCGGAACGTCGTCGGCTCGTTATCCAGAGCGTCGACGGCTGAGAGACAGCGGCATCTGAGCCAAGAATGTCCTGCGCTCCCATTCATGATGCGGGGAACGCAATGCAAAGTTTACAAGCACCTGGTCTCAGCCACGACGAGAAAGTCAGCCTGAAGCGGTTGGCTGCCGGAACACAGCATGCCTCGATCCCCTCCAAACATTTGGAGCTATTCAAGAAGCTCACGCTGATCGAGAGTCGAGGCGCGACCTGGAAACTGACTCCGCTGGGGTTGCGCCAACTGCGGGGTATGCCCAAGCCGGCGCGGATTACGTCGGCGGATCCGCTCGCTCTGCTTGAGACCATGATGACTATGTACCTTGCGCTGCGTCAGCATCGGACACTGGTACGGGAGCGCGAGGCAGTTCGTCCAGGCAACAGCGCTGTGCCTGCTTCACGCCCGGCATAATGATCCCCTGGCGATTGGCTAGCCAGAGATGACCTGGGCCCAGCACGTCCGAGTCTTTGACGTATGTTCAATAAGGCTCGAAACGCAGAGTGTGATCCCGCCAATCGGGTCGGCGCGGATGCCTGCGTGGGCACGGGCGGCCTCAGGTCGGACGTGCCCGTGTGGTGCGCTGTTGACCGCCTCGAGCGCCACACAGCCACACACAACGCGGCGCGCGATCCGACAAAGCGCAACGAGGCCAGGGAAGTCTTCAGTTCCGTGACGAATTGGTGGTTAGTTTTGGTGAAACTGACCTGTTACCGCAGAGCCCGCCTCGCCGGAGGAGCCTAAACCCCCTCTTGCTAACCCATCTGGCGCCCAACGCGTGGTCAGAAACCTCCAGGCTAGGCTGGGGGCCGCTTCCAATCGGCGGTCTCATAAGGACCTAATGCTCGGCATCGCCGGCTCACGAACCCTTGAGCGTCGGCGGCTGGTAGACAGCGACATGGTTCAAGTGTCCCCGCGCTCCCGCTCACTCGTGGCGGAGGCGCACATGCGCTGTTACTTCATGCTCGACGGCCAAATCCATAACGTCGAAATGCTGCGCGATGGCCCGGATGAGGACCTTATCGAGCCCGCCAGCTCCATTTATTGACGCGGCGGATGCCAGTGGTGGCACCGCCAGGAGGAAAGGCGCGGTCGTTATCCGCGCCCTTCCAACTTTAGTGTAGCCAACCCACTGCCCACATGAGCAGCAGAATGGGAATAGGAATACCTAATAGCCACAACAAACTGGCACGAGCCATTTCTGCCTCCAATTGTACATGGCTTATCAACGGGTGGCGCTGCGCCACGTTCCGGAGGCTGTGTTCCTACGGGTCGAATTCGCTCTGTTAAGAGCCCGGGCTCTTCGCCACGACAGTACCCAAATAGCCGAACAGACGGTGAGAACGACAAAGGAGCTGCGAGGCCTCACGAAGGAGATCGATAAGCGCCTACTTGCCGTTGAAGTGCTGCTCAGAAGGCTTCGTTCCCAGGTCCGACGTCATTGCCCTGCAGGCTCGTAGGCACTGTCTCAGTTTGAAACCTCGAAGCTCTGACCGGGTTCTTCGCCTGACTTCGTCGCCGCGGAAAGCCTGATCAGAAGATCGACTTGCGTTGAAGGGGCATTCGCCGACCACGCCGATCGACTGCTACTTTGGATTTGTCCGATGGCGGGGTATCGGGTTCCGATTCCACAGGCTTTTGATTGGCCAGTCGTCGTCCTTCCGCTGTCACGACAATGCCCTGAGCGCCGTCCCGGATAACCCCTGCCAACTCGAGACGAAGCCGAAGCTGCGACGACACCTTTACGGTCTTACCGGTCATCAACTGGCGGAGAAGGTCGAGTTCGAGACTGCTAAGGGTGGGCGCCATGCCCGACAAACGCTCGGCCTTCGACCTCGTTCCGCCGTCTGTCACCCCGACCTCGGGAAGGCTGCCGGCTGAGCGAAACCGCCCGCTCAACAGAATCGAAAAGAACGAAATAAGCGACGAAGGCCCATAAGAAGGATTCGAAGATAGGCCGCTTGCTTTGGGTGGGTGGGGCGGTCGCTCGTGGCGACTGACGCCGGCCGGCCAACAACGCTACGACACCCTTGTCATCGATGTTGTGCGACCGTCCGCTGCCGACTGAGCAATCGTCCCTGCATGGCCCCGGGCGGCCCCGTTGAGGGGCATTGGGGGGGACAAGCGCTCGCCGCGTGATTCCAATGTTCCTGGCCGGGCACAGGCGGCCCCTGGCCTCGAGGCGGCAGCCCACACCCGCCGGCATCCCGATCCGAAGGCATGGTATGGCAGAATCTCAATCGATCGTGTCACGGCGACCCGGTGATTTCGGCAGCGGGCTCGGGTGACCGTAACCTGAGGCGACTATTGCACCGTCGCTTCGGCGGCTGATGGACAGCGGCATCGACGCCAAGAATGTCCCGGGCCAGGGCGAGATTTTCACATCGCCGGACCTTGACGTCTCACCGGGTTTTCCTAGATCGACATCCGGCAGGCCCGCAAGGGCCTGCCTCGCAAGGCCGGCCGCCCTGCGGGGGGCCGGTCGCAAACCCATCGCTCATGAGGAGGATGACAATGCGTACCGACTTCGATTTTGCTCCGCTGTATCGGGCCACCGTCGGCTTCGACCGGGTCTTCGACATGCTCGATTCGATGGCCGGCCAGCCTGCCCACGGCGGTTACCCGCCCTACAACATCGAGAAGACAGCCGACGATGCCTGGCGCATCGTCATGGCGGTGGCGGGCTTTACCGAGGCCGAGCTCAGCGTCACCCAGAAGGAGGACGAGCTCCTGGTGACCGGCAAGGGCCATCCCGATCGCCAGGAGAGCACCGAATACCTCTATCGTGGCATCGGTGCGCGCGACTTCGAGCGTCGCTTCCAGCTTGCCGACCACGTGCGTGTGACGGCGGCCAAGCTGCAGAATGGCCTGCTCGCCATCGATCTGCAGCGCGAGTTGCCCGAGGAGAAGAAGCCGCGGCCGATCCCGATCGAGGGTCAATCGGCAGTGCGCACGATCACCCAGCAGTAAGTCCGGCAGGGGATTGGGCGCCAGCCGGCGCCCGGTCCTCACGCATTTCCAACAGGAGGTAAGGTATGACGGCAACGTCAGCCGCCGCCACGCTTGGCAATTCGTGGAACCGGCGGCTCTCTGAAAGCTCCCAACGCGTCCCACCCCGGCCCATGGAGCAGGGGATGCGGTTCGCGCCACCGTCGCTCGCGTCACTCGACCTTCCGCAGCGCAAGGTGCTGGTGGCGGTCGAGGACGCCGTCGTGGCGCTCGACCTGCAGCGCTTGCTGCACGACGCGGGCTATCGCGTCATCGGTCCGGCGACCACCGTGGCCGAGATCCAGCGGATGCTCCAGCGCGGCGATATCGATTGCGCCGTCCTCGACCTCGATGTCGACCGGCGCTCGCCGCTGCCCATCGCCGATCTTCTGGCCTTTGCCGATGTGCCGTTTGTCTATCTCACCACCGGCGCCCTCGGTCCGCTGCCGGCGCGACACCGGCAGCGGCCGATCGTCGAGAAACCCTTCACACAGGACGTCCTGCTCGCAGCCGTCGCGAAGGCGATGGCGAGGCCGCGCCAGGTGGCAAACGACAATCGTTGGCCGGCCGGAAAAACGGTCGTGCTGTGGGAAAGGGTGTATCCGCCGATTTAGCGCCTCAGCGGGCGGCCGCTTGCAGCGCGGCCGCCCTCATTGCCAATGCGTGCCGTTCGATGAGCAACCACATTACCTGGATGGGCAGCGCCATAGAGCACATGAGCCGCGCCGAGCTGGTGAAGGCCCTGAAGGCGGCCGTGCTCCTGTTGCGGTCCGTCAGCCCCAACACTTTCATCCGTCCGGAGGTCGAGGTCACCGCGACGCCCTCCGGCACGCTGATTGCGCGCACGTTCAAATGGGCCTTCATCCCGGCCGGGCACATTTGGTCCGACGACGACCGCCGTTCCGTGCAAGAAAGGCTGGACGCCCTTGCGACTCGCTATGGATTCAAGGGTGCCGTCGTGCGCTTCGGCCCCGATCGCATCGAGATAGAGGTGCCGCAACGTCTGGAGATCGAGCAGCTTCTCGCCCTGCAGGAATGGCTGGCCTGCGAAAAGGACAGTCTCGACATCAGCCAAGTCCCCTGAACGAGCCGGCTTGCACCTTAGTCCTTTTCCATCGGCTCGTTGGCCTGGGTCGACGAGTCAATCGATTGCTGCTGCTGCACTTGCTGCTGTATGGCTTGTGGAGCGGCGATCGGGGGTAAGGATATCACGGGTTGAAGGTCGTCTGACTCTCGCTCCAGATCTGCAGCAAACTGCATCAGTCGTTCCCTGTCGGAATCGAGCACTTGCGTTTGTGCCAATCGCCTGGCGCGGCGCGCCAGATCCCTCTTTTCTTGTGCGAGCCGGTTCTTGTCAGTGGGCTTCTGAGTCATCGTAAGTGCACCCTAAGGCACACCAACGCCATTAATTGTTTTAAGTTTCATCACGTTGTAGCCGCCGCCGAAAGGTGTTGCCGAAGGGTCACATAGCTAGCCGGGCTGCTGGTGTTCAAGCCATGACCGGGCCTGTCGTACACTGGTAAATAGCTTCATCGGCCGGTCGGCAGTAGCAAGTGCGCCCAGAAGCCGAGCAAACTTTACGGTCTGTTCTTGGGTACCCACCATGGCCAAGGCGCCGACACTGGCTTGGTCATGATAGGCCCTGATTCTGGCACAGACCGCGAGGACCTCATCGCCGGTCATCGCAGACTGTACCGCGCGGCCGTCGAACAGCTTGCGGTAAGACAAAGCCTTTGCGCCGGCTAGCGCTTCCAGGAGTGATATAGCGTCGGCAAAGGTGATCTCGCCTTCACCAACTCCGGTGAACAGCCGCTTCCTGGAATCGATCGTCCAGTACAAAGGCATTTAATCCCGCCCGGGGACCAGCCTAGTACCTTCCCGCCAAATCGCGCCGTGAGGGCGGATCGCAATTTCGTGGGAGGTTCGCCGTCGAGATAGACGGATTTGACTGGGAGCCGCTGCAACGCCTCGAAGGTCCGTCAGGAGCGACCCGACCAAACGAGCGCCGTTTGGGTCAGCGGCGCGACCGTGCTGCCATCGAGACGAGCGTGACGCCAATTTGGACATTTGGATCAGTCCGCCTGCGGGGGGTGATCGTCATGCTGGCGTTCAGTGGTGCCTTCGCCAGGTTTTCCAGTCAGTAACCCAGCCAAGGCCATCATGACGAGGAGCAGCCCGCCACTGCTCCTGACGCCTGGTGAGCCGTTGCGCAATCCCATCAGAAATCGGAACACGTCCATGATTGCCAGGCCTCACTTCTGCTTTTGAGCCTTCCAAGCCGCAACGATCAAGGAGACGGCGAATGCCGCCAGTCCGGCCTGCAACAGGATGCTTATGAAGTCAGTGTCAAAGGCCAAGTCGATCACCGCCGATGGCAGCATCAACACCGCCGCAACGAGACCTGCGACTTGGCAAGCAGCCACCAGCGTGTCCGGTGCGTCATCCATACACAAATACCTCCCCCGGGCAGGCACCGGACGCCGGATGGAGAGTTCATCCGGCCATTCCCACACCCTGCCATCAGCATCACCACTAACGACCGGTCACGCTTTGGAGTTTCACTTTGGAACCTTTCTTAGACTGGATAGAAGAGCCGCCTTTTAACGACGTCGCAGAGTGCGGTACCGCACCCACGGCCTGCTGCGAGCCAGCAAAAAAGGGACCTGCCCCCGGCGGCTGGCAATGCGAAGCCGTCGGAGCAGGAACACGCGGCTTGGCGCCTAAGCTGAGGCGCCACGGGGAGATGACGGCGGGGCTTAATCCGCCGTCACACCGCCTCTTTGTGGCGGTGGCGAGGTGTGAACGCAGCAACGTCGGAGCGGGTGGCAAGATTCAGATGTCTCTGCGGAACCCTTTACCGGTGGCAATGCCGCCAAACCAGGCGAAAGGGGCGGCAATCCCTGGCGCGCTACGGGAATGAGCCGGGGCACGGGCGGCCCCTCCATCGGACATGCCCGCCGCAATCGACCGCCTCGGGACGGACGGTCCCACACACCGTCAGACCCGATCCGATCGCCTACTGTAACTAATGAGAAAATCAGTCGTCCCGTGACGACTAAGTGACATGTTTGTGCAGACTCGCTTGTCGCTCCGACGTCGCAGTTTCGCGAGCCCACCTACGCAGTTTTCAAACATCACCAACCGGTCACGACAACTCGGCAACTACTGCCCAGGGCGCGCTGTTACTGGATTGCTTCCCTCTCCCCCAGAGACGGCAATTTGCCGTGTCGGAAGCACCAGCGCCGCCCGAGCCTCAAGCCGGGCGGCGTTTTTTTCGGTCTTCGGACAGAGGCTCTTGTGCGGCTTCCATCGCGTCACCCGCCCGGTCTCAGCATCACCTTGATGACGCCGTCCTTCTTGTCGCGAAACTTCTTGTACATCTCCGGCGCGTCTTCCAGGGCGGCCGGGTGCGTCACGACAAAGCTCGGGTCGATCTGCCCGGACTTGATCTTCTCCAGGAGGGGCCTGGTGTAGGCCTGGACGTGGGTCTGCCCCATCTTGAAAGTGAGCCCCTTGTTCATCGCCGCGCCGAGCGGGATCTTGTCGGCCATGCCGACATAGACGCCGGGGATCGAGATTGTCCCACCCTTGCGGCAGCACATGATCGTTTGCCGCAGCACGTGGACCCGATCAGTCGCCAGCATCACAGCCGTCTTCACCTTGTCCAGGATGGCATCGGCGGCGCCGTGTCCGGCGGCCTCGCAGCCGACGGCATCGATGCAGCTGTCGGGGCCGCGCTTGGCGGTGCGCGACATCAGTTCGTCGTAAACATCGATCTCGGAGAAATCGATCGTCTCGGCGCCGCCGGCTTCCGCCATGGCGAGACGCTCGGGTACCTCGTCAATGGCAATGACCCGTCCTGCGCCCATCATCAGCGCCGAGCGGATGGCGAACTGGCCGACCGGTCCGCAGCCCCAGATGGCGACGGTGTCGCCCGGCTGGATCTGCGCGTTCTCGGCCGCCATGTAGCCGGTCGGGAAGATGTCGGAGAGGAACAGCGCCTGCTCGTCAGTGACGCTGTCGGGAATCTTGATCGGGCCGACGTCGGCCATCGGCACGCGGAGATATTGCGCCTGTCCGCCGCTGTAGCCGCCCATCATGTGGCTGAAGCCGAAGAGTCCAGCAGGGGATTGGCCCATGGCCTTGGCCGCCAACTCGGCATTGGGATTGGTCCGGTCGCAGGCCGAGAACAGGCCCTTCTGGCAGAACCAGCACTGGCCGCAGCTGATCGTGAAAGGCACGACGACGCGGTCACCGATCTTGAGGTTGGTCACCTCCGATCCGAGCTCGATCACCTCGCCCATGTTCTCGTGGCCCAGGATGTCGCCGCTCTCCATCGTCGGTTGATAGCCGTCGAGCAGGTGCAGGTCCGAGCCGCAGATCGCACAGGCCGTAATCCTGATGATCGCGTCGCGGGGATGCTCGATCCTGGGGTCCGGGACCGTGTCAACGCGGACGTCGCCCGTGCCGTGCCAGCAAAGTGCGCGCATGTTTGTCTCTCCAATTCGAAAGGGGCGCGGGCCGGTCGCTGTTCTCCCGACAGCCCGTCAGGAAGCGAACGGCGCTGGTGACAAACTCGTTGCTGCTCAACAGCGTTTTCGTGTCATCGCTACGCCCGCGGCGATTCCGGGTCGCGAGTAAGTGTCCGACGCCCCGATGCATTGCGTGTCACATCATTCCCAGGAGCAGCACGCCGTTCAGCCCGATCAGGCATGCCGTCATCGCCCAGGCGACGGCCGCGGTGAGCGGACCGTTGGCGAACTTGCCCATACATTCCGGACTGCCCGTCAGGCGCACCAGGGGATAGACGGCGAAGGGCAGCTGCAGGCTGAGAACGACCTGGCTCAGGATGAGGAGTTGGGTCGCCCCCGCCTCGCCATACGCCGTGACGACGAACAGCGCTGGCACCATGGCAACCAGGCGTGCCACGAGCCGGCGCGCCCTCGCCGGCCAGCGAAAGCGCGTGAACCCTTCCATGACGATCTGACCGGCCATGGTGCCGGTGACGGAGGCGTTGTGGCCCGAGGCCAGCAGCGCCACCGCAAACAGCGTCCCGGCCGCGCTGACGCCCAATGCCGGCGTGAGCAGGCGATAGGCCTCCTCGATACCCACGACTTCGGTCATGCCGGCAGCGTGGAAGGTCGAGGCAGCCAGCAGGAGGATCGAGGCATTGACGAAGATCGCAAGCGTGAGCGCCACGACGATGTCGATGGTCGCGAACCGCATCGCCTCGCGTTTGCCTGCGTCGGTGCGTTGGAAGTCACGGGTCTGCACGATCGAGGAGTGCAGGTAGAGATTGTGCGGCATGACTGTGGCGCCAAGGATGCCGATGGCGAGGTAAAGCATGGTGGGATCAGTGACGATCTCGGTGCGTGGCACCAGCCCATCGAGCACTGCGGCGAGCGGTGGCTGGGCCAATGCAAGTTCGACGATGAAGCAGAGGCCGATCACGACCATCAGCGACACCACCAGCGCCTCGAGCTTGCGAAAGCCGCGCGCCTGCAGTCCCAGCACCAGCAGGACCTCGATGCCGGTCAGGGCGACGCCGAGTGCAAGGTCGAGGCCGAACAGCAGCTTGAGCGCGATGGCCGCGCCGATCAGCTCGGCAAGGTCGCAGGCGACAATGGCCAGCTCGCAGAGCAGCCAGAGGAGGATCCGCGTCCCGGCGCCGTAGCGTTGGCGGCAGGCCTGCGCCAGATCGAGGCCCGTGACAATGCCCAACCGCGCCGCCAGGCGCTGCAGGAACATGGCCATGAGGTTGGCGACTACGATGACGCTGAGCAACCGGTAGCCGAAGGCTGATCCGCCGGCTATGCCGGTCGCCCAGTTGCCTGGATCCATGTAGCCCACGGCGACGAGGTAGCCCGGGCCCGAGAAAGCAAAGAGCTTGCGCCAGAACGAAGCGGCCGGAATGCGGACGCTGCGATGCGCTCCCCGCCGGGGGAAAAAGTCGGCGGAGAGCGCATCGGCCGTCGCCACCGCTTCAGGAGGCGGCGGTGGCGTCACGATCAGGCCGCCTTGTCTTTTGTCCGGTCGGCCTTGGTCACGTCGGCGGCGGTACCGTAATCTTCTCCGCCGGTGGTCTTGCCGGCGCCCGGTCCCGCGCCGAGGTCGGCACCGGTCTCGGCATCAGTCATGGGATCGGAGGCCAGGCGCTCACTCGCCTTCTTGGCCGCCGTGGCTTCGTTGCGAGTCAGTTTGACGCTGGCTGTGCCGTCGCCGTCGTCGGCCGGCATGACTTCTTCGAGATCGTCGACCCGCTCCCACTGCTCACCGGCATTCCAGGGTCCGCTCATGTCGCCGTCGCCCTGGGAGGTGTTGACGTACATATCGGCGAAAGGCCCGATGCCCAGCAGTTTGCCCGAGGGGAAGTTGTCGGTGATGGCGTAGAGCGCCTTCTCGAACGACTTCTGATGCGCGATCTCGCGGGTCATCAGGAACCCCAGCGCTTCCTTGATACCTGGATCGTCAGTAATCGCGATTAGCCGCTCATAGATGATCTTGGCGCGGCTCTCGGCGGCAATGTTGGACCGCAGATCGCAGGTCGGCTCGCCGCGCGAATCGACGTAGGCGGCCGTCCATGGCACGCCGGATGAGTTGGTGAGCGCGGGACCGCCGCCGAACAGCAGCGCCTGCGTGTGGCTGTCGCCGCCGGCATTGAGCGAGCGATAAAGATCCGCCTCCGCCAGGGCCGCCTCTGAGAGCTGGGCCTTGATGCCCTTGTTCAGCATGGCGACGATCGAGCCGATGACTTCGAGATGGCTCAGTTCCTCGGTGGCGATGTCGAGCAGCAGGTCCTTCCGGCCGGGATCATCCTCGGCGAGGCCCTGGGTGAAATAGCGCATCGCGGCGGCGAGTTCGCCGTCGGCACCGCCGAATTGTTCGAGGAGCAGTGACGCGAGAGCGGGGTTGGTTTCGCCGACGCGCACCGTGTACTGCAGGCGCTTGTTGTGCATGAACATCTTCATTTCTCCTGGTTCAAGGGATTGCGAGGCACAGGTGGCCTCGCGACAAAAGGATCGGCGGGCGCCGTCGGCGACGCGGCGTCCC
>NZ_BKAJ01000100.1 GCF_007992495.1 Reyranella soli | reverse complement strand
TCGCGCGCTCATGATCATGAGCGCGCGAGGACGCGCGCGGTCCGGAAGAGTATGAGCGGGCCTGGAGGCCCGCGGTCCGATGATGGACAGCCGCCTGATCGCCTCGCAAACTGCGCCGCGAATCGCAATCCAGGACAGGCGCGGAGTTTCCGACTCATGAGCAGCAAGGCATCCCACGACATCGGCTGGATCGGGCTTGGCCGCATGGGCGAGGCCATGGCGGCCCGGCTGGTGAAGGCGGGACACGGGCTTTCGGTATGGAACCGCACGGCGTCGAAGGCCGATCCTTTGGCCCAGATCGGCGCCGAGGTCGTGACCGACAAGGCGGCGATGGCGCACTGCGCCACCGTCTTCACCATGGTCTCGACCACCGACGACCTGAAGGACATCCTGTTTGGCGCCGGCGGCGTGCTGAGCGGGAACGCGCGGCCCAAGCGCGTGGTCGACATGTCGTCGATCTCCGACACGGGCTCGGCCGAGATCCGCAAGGGCCTGACCGACGTGGGCGTCGCCTATTTGAGCGCGCCGGTGTCGGGCAACGCCAAGGTCGCCAAGGCAGGCAAGCTCCTGGTGGTGGCGTCCGGCCCCAAGGCCGAATACGACGCGGTGCAGCCGCTGCTGGCGGCGCTGGGCCGGGCGGCGATGTATGTCGGCGAAGGCGAGCTCTCACGCGTCTGGAAGATCGCCCACAACACCATGTTCGGCGTCATCATCCAGTCGTTGTGCGAGATCACGCTGATGGCCGAGAAGGCCGGCATCGCGCGGCATGTCTTTTTGGAATCGATCAACCAGAGTGTGCTCGGATCGATGTACACGCGCTACAAGACGCCGGCGCTGGTCAATCTCGACTTCACCACCACCTTCACGCCCAAGCTCCTGCTGAAGGACATGGAGCTGGGCATCGGCGCGGCCAAGCAGTTCGGCGTCGTCATGCCGACCGCGTCGGTGACGCGCGACAGCATCGCTTCGCTGGCACACCAGTATCCAGGCGATATCGATTTCTCCGTGCTGCTGCTGGAGCTGGCGCGTTCGGCCGGCATGAAGCTCGAGGCGGAGAATGTGAAGGTCGGCGATGGGCTGTGACAGCGAAGGTGTCATCCTTCGCTACGCTCAGGATGACAAATGGCGGAGGTCCGCGCTCCGATGAAGCTCCTCCTCAAATCCGGCATCGTCGTCACGCAGGACGCCACGCTTGGCGTGCTGCCGAAGGGTGACGTGCTGGTCGACGGGGACCGCATCGCCGCCATCGCGCCCTCGCTGCAGGCCGGTGCCGAGACGGTCGACTGCAGCGGGCACTTCGTGCTGCCGGGGCTGGTCAACGCCCATATGCACACCTGGCAGACGGCGCTGCGCTCGGTCGCGGCCAACTGGACGCTGCTGGAGTATTTCCGCCACGTCCATGCCGGCCTCGCCACGGTGTTCACGCCCGAGGACATCCACATCGCCACCCTGGCCGGGGCGCTGAACCAGCTCGACCACGGCGTCACCACGCTGGTCGACTGGTGCCACAACAATCCGACGCCTGAGCACACCGACGCCGGCATCGCCGGCCTGAAAGAGTCGGGCATCCGCGCCGCCTTCTTCCACGGCTCACCCAAGCCCGATCCCAAGCCCGGCGAGCCGCACTTCTCGGAGGTCCCTCACCCGCGCAAGGAGGTCGAGCGGCTGCTGAAGGGCCCGTTGTCCGACCGCCAGGCCCTGGTGACCCTCGGCATGGCCGTGCTCGGCCCGCACTACTCCACGCTCGAAGTCAGCGACCACGATTTCGCGCTGGCCAAGGAACTCGGCCTGGTCGCCTCCATGCACCAAGGCGGCGGCGAGGCGAAGACGCCCGGCGGCTGGGAAACCCTGATGCAGCGCGGCCTGGTCGGCCCACACATCAACATCGTGCACGGCAACAACCTCACCGACGAGCAGCTCAGGGCCTTCGTCGACCTCGGCGTCAGCTTCTCGATCACGCCCGAGAATGAGATGGCGCAGGGTCACGGCCATCCCATCACCGGCCGCCTGCGCGCGCTGGGCGCCGGCCCCTCGGTCGGCGTCGACCTCGAATCGGCGGTGAGCGGCGACATGTTCACCGTGGCGCGCATGGCGCTCGCCTCGCAGCGCGCGCTGGACAACGCGGCGGAACGTGCCCGAAGCGGCGGCATCCCCGCCACCTCCACGGTGCCGGCGGCGGAGGCGTTCGACTGGGTCACCGCGCGTGGGGCGGCAATGCTGGGCATGGCCGATCGCATCGGCTCCCTGGCGCCCGGCAAGCAGGCCGACATTGCCGTCATGTCGCTCGGCCCGCTCGCCATGTGGCCGGTGCATGATGCGGTTGCGTCCGTGGTCATGCAGGGTTCCGGCGCCCGCATGCGTGACGTCCTGGTTGCCGGCCGCTTCGCCAAGCGCGATGGTAAGCTGGCGCGGCCCGATCTTTCAGGTGTGCGCGCCAGGCTGGCGGCGTCGGGCGAACGAATTCTGTCGAGGCTAAACATAAAGAGCGTCAGTCGCGAAATAGCGGCGACATAAAATACAGGGAGGGAAATCCATGAAACGTCTGATCGCATTAGCACTGGCATCGGCGCTCTTCGCCCTGCCAGCTTCGGCGCAGAATTTCCCCGACAAGCCGATCCACATCATCGTTCCCTTCACGCCGGGCAGCGCCACCGATGTGGTCGCCCGCGCCGTGGCAGCCGCCATGACCAAGAACCTGGGCCAGACGGTCATCGTCGAGAACAAGCCGGGCGCCGGCGGCACGATCGGCGCTGGCCAGGTCGCCAAGTCTGCCCCCGACGGATACACGCTGCTCGCCAATTCCTCGGCGCACACGGTCAATCCGGCGATCTATCCCAACATGACCTTCGACACGGCCAAGGACCTGCCGGCCGTCACCCTGCTCGCGGTGCAGCCCAACATCATGGTGGCCTCACCGTCCAAGGGCTGGAAGACGGCCAATGACTACGTGAACGCGGCCAAGGCGGCGCCCGGCAAGCTCACCTACGCCACGGCCGGCACGGGCAGCGGCACGCACATGAACGCCGAGAAGTTCAAGCTCGCGGCCGACATCGACACCGTGCACGTGCCCTACAAGGGCACACCCGAGGCGCTCAGCGACACGATGAACGGCCGTACCGACATCTACTTCTGCCCGGTGATCGCGGCACTGCCGATGATCAAGGACGGCCGGGTCGTGGCCCTGGCCAACGGCAGCCCCAAGCGCTCGTCGGTGCTGCCCGACCTGCCGACGACCGAGGAACAGGGCTTCAAGGACAGCGGCTACAATTTCTGGGTCGGATTGTTCGCGCCGGCCGGCACGCCACCGGCGGTGATCGACAAGCTCAATGCCGAAGTCAGGAAGGCGCTCGACAACCCCGAGGTGAAGGAGCGCCTGCAGGCGCTTGGCACCGATCCCGCGCCGACGACGCCCGCCGAGTTCGACAAGATCGTCGTGGCCGAGATCAAGGAAAACATCGACCTGGCCAAGAAGGCCGAGATCAAGCTGCAGTAGGTGAAAATGTCAGACGTCCTCCTCCAGACCACCGTCGTCGGCTCCTATCCGCAACCCGACTGGCTGGTCGATCGCAAGATGCTGAGCAAGGTCGTGCCGCGCACGCGCATGCGTGAGATCTGGCGCGTGCCCGAGACGTTCCTCGAGCAGGCCCAGGACGACGCGACCCTGATCGCCATCCGCGACATGGAGCGCGCCGGCATCGACATCGTGACCGACGGCGAGATGCGGCGGGAGAGCTACTCCAACCGCTTTGCCACCGCGCTCAGCGGCATCGACGACGAGCATCCGGCCGAGATCGTGAACAACCGCGGCCAGAAGACGCCTGTGCCGCGCGTGGTCGGCAAGATCCGGCGCACCGGGCCGGTGGAGCTGCGCGACATGCAGTTCCTGCGCGCCAATACCGACAGGCTCGCCAAGATCACCCTGCCCGGCCCGTTCACCATGGGCCAGCAGGTCAAGGACGAATTCTACAGGGACGCCGAGGCGATGTGCATGGACTACGCCGCGGCGGTGAACGAGGAGGCGCATGAGCTGGTCAAGGCCGGCGCCGACGTCATCCAGCTCGACGAGCCGTGGCTGCGCAACAACCCCGAAGAGGCCAAGCGCTACGCCGTGAAGGTGATCGACCGCGCGCTCAGGGACATCAAGGTGCCGACGGTCGTGCATCTCTGCTTCGGCTATGCCGCCGTCGTCACCGGCGGGAAGCCGACGGGCTATTCCTTCCTGCCGCAGCTCGCGGACTCGATCGCCCAGCAGATCTCGATCGAATCGGCGCAGCCCAAGCTCGATCTCGGCGTGCTGAAGGACCTCGCACCGAAGAAGGTGATGCTGGGCGTGATCGACCTCAACGATCCCGAGATCGAGACGCCGCAGAAGGTCGCCGATCGCATCCGCGCCGGCCTGAAACATCTGCCGCCCGACAAGCTCCTCCCCGCTCCCGATTGCGGCATGAAGTACCTCCCGCGCGCCACCGCCTTCGGCAAGCTAAAGGCCCTCGCCGAGGGTGCGGCGATCGTGCGCAAGGAATTGAGCTAGGCTTCATTGGACCGCGGGCCTCCAGGCCCGCTCAGAGTCTTCCGGACCGCGAGCCTCCGGCATGAGCGAGCCGGAGGCTCGCGGTCCGGAAGAGCATGAGCATGAGCGGGCCTGGAGGCCCGCGGTCCAATGAGAACTAACGGGCCGTTACCGTGCCCTTGGGGCCGACCGTCACCTGCTTCTCGACGCCGTTCTGCGTCGCCCGGCCGGTCCATTGGCCGTCGGGTCCGCGGCGCAGGTCCTGGACATTGCCGTAGTGCAGAGATTGCAGATGGGTCTTCACGCTGGCACTGCCGGCCAGTGAGGGGCTGGACGTGGCAGCCGGTCGGGCGGCGGTTTGCGCACCGACTGAAGTCCCGCAGCACACAAGGACGAGGCACAGGGCGCCTGCCCAACGTGACCTTTGGCACGTTCCTGTCACAACCATGGGTTTATTATTCCCTGACAGCCCGGAGGAAGACATGACCACCATCACCAAGAAAAGTGGCTCATTCACGGTCAACGCCTATGTCGGCGACGCCAAGACGCTTCTGGCCTTCAACCTCTCCAAGGCCGACGCCAAGGGCCTGGCCGGCTTCACCATACAATGCAAGCCGGCCAAGGGCGACGCCTACTACCTGCAGAACCAGCTGCAATACGAGAAACCCAGCGACCACGCCCAGGATCCCAAGCTGCCGGCCAATTCGTCGTTCAACGCCCCGATCCACAAGTTCCGCTGGCTGCATGTGCCGGGATCGGTCCATCAGGGACTGAAGCCGTTCTACGGCACGTACACCTACACGGTGACGCCGCGCTTCTTCAACGCATCGGGCTCGATGCTGCCGATCGATCCCAAGCGCGGTGTTTCCCTCGACGTTCCGGTGAAGCCGTTCACCAAGGGCAGCCTGTCCACCGGCTTCACCCGCGGCTTCACGCAGAGCCAGGCCTTCGTCCACCATTTCGGGCCGACGGTTAAGGTGCAGCCGCCGAAGTCCGGCCTGATCTTCGATACCGAGGCGGTGGCCGGCAAGAACGCCAAGGGCGACTCTTTCACCTACGACCAGGAATACGAGTGGCTGGGCTTCACCGCCCAGGATCGCATCTTCGACATGCTCGACGAGGTCACGGGCAACAAGGCGCTGCACCTCGATGTCTTCGCCTACGACCTCAGCGAGCCCAACTTCGCCAACGCCCTGCTCGGCCTGGCCAAGCAGCGGCGCATCCGCGTCATCCTCGACAACGCCGCCCTGCACAAGAGCAACGCCAAGGACGGCACGGCGCCCGAGGACACGTTCGAGAAGATGTTCAAGGCGGCCGACAAGACCAAGAAGTCGATCCTGCGCGGTCATTTCGGGCGCTATGCCCACGACAAGGTCCTGATCGTCTCCGACGGCAAGGGCCCGCGCACGGTGCTCACCGGCTCGACCAACTTCTCGGTGACGGGGCTCTACGTGAACTCCAACCACGTCCTGGTCTACGACGATCGCACCGTCGCCAAGGCCTATTCGGACGTCTTCGAGCTGTCGTGGAAGGACCAGGTGAAGGCGCCGGCCTTCCGCAGCAGTTCCTTCGCCAGCAAGACCTTCACCTTCAACGGCAAGGGCGTTCCCTCGACCGACATCACCTTCTCGCCGCACACCCAGGAGTTCGCCGACAAGGTGATGGGCGGCCTGGTGGACCGGGTGAAGGCGGAAGCCAAGAAGCCCTCCGGCAACGTGCTGTTCGCCGTCATGGAAATGGGCGCCAAGAGCTCGAGCAGCGTCTATTCGACGTTGAACAAGGTCCACGCCGACGAGAAGATCTTCAGCTACGGCATCTCCGACAACCCCGATGGCATCGTCCTCTACGCACCGGGGCACAAACGGGGCCTGCTGGTCACCGGCAAGCCCGTCCATACGATCCTGCCGCCGCCGTTCGACCAGGTCCCCAACATCGGCGGCCGCAGGCACCAGATCCATCACAAGTTCGTCGTCTGCGGCTTTAACGCGAAGGATGCCGTGGTCTATTGCGGCTCGTCGAACCTCGCCAACAAGGGCGAGACGGTGAACGGCGACAACCTGCTCGCCATTCACGACCAGGACGTTGCCACGGTGTTCGCCATCGAAGCGGTGGGCCTGGTCGACCACTTCAACTTCCTCGACAATTTCCAGAGCAAGTCGAAGGAGGCCGGCGTCAAGGCGCCGAAGTCGCCGCCGGCATCGCTCAAGGATGCCGCCACCCAGGCCCATTGGTTCCTGTCAACGAGCGACGGCTGGACCAAGCCCTACTACGACACCAAAGACCTGCACTGCGCCGACCGCCAGCTGTTCGGCTAGAGCGAAATTCAATCAGATCGAACCGCGCGCGGTTCGATCTGATTGGATTTGCGCGCCCTGGAGATCCTTGTTGCAAGAGGCACAATCCGCCCAGCTGATTCCAGCTGGGCGGATTGTGCTCTAGGAGGCCAGGCGGCCCTTCAGCACGGTGCCGGCATAGGCACCAGTCGCCTCGCCGTTCTCGAAGGCCACGGCACCGTTCACCACCGTGGCCTTGATGCCCTCGGCCTTCTGCACCAGGCGGCGCGCGCCGCCCGGCAGGTCCTTCTCGACCGTCGGCAGCAGTGGACGGATGCCATTCTCCTCGAACAGCACGAGATCGGCCTTGTACCCTTCGCGCACGACGCCGCGGTCGTTGAGGTCCCAGGCCACCGCATTGTCGTGCGTCAGCTTCTTGATCGCCTGCTCGAGCGTAAAGGCGCCGCGCTTGCGCACCCAGTAGCTCAGGAGGTGCGTCTGCAGCGAGGAGCCCATCTCCTGGCAGACATGGGCGCCCGAGTCGGAGAAGGTCGCAAGCGTGCGCGGATGCTTCAGGATGCCCAAGACATCGTCGGGCGTCTCGTTGACCAGCGGCTGAACGTAGACCTGGTTCTCGTCCTTCAGCGACAGGTCGATCATCACCTCGACCGGGTGCCGCCCGCTCGCCTTGGCGAGTTGGTCGACCGTGGGATCGTCCCAATCGACGCCCTTCAGGGCGAACAGGTTGGTATAGTCGGGCTTGCGCGGATCGGTCGTCGCCGCCCCGCCGCCCTGGAACACGCCATCGCGCGGCTTCATGCGCGCTTCGGCCTCGACCAGCTCGCGGCGCACGGCCGGGTCGCGAAGCTTCTTCATCTGTTCGGCGATCGGCAGGGCGCGGAGCGGCCGCCATGCCGGCAGCACGTCGAACGGCAGGTAGGACTTCAGCGAGAAGATGGCGTTGATCGAGCGCGTCGTGCCCTGGCCGAACATGCGGCCGCCGGCGGCAACCGTGTCGTCGATGTACTTGGTCTGATATTGCCAGCCCGTGGGATCGTCTCCCTGCTTCGTCGCCAGCACGCCGAACATGATCGGGCGCTTGTAATCCAGTGCCACCTTGCGCAGGCGTTCGAGGAAGGTGCGATGGTTCGGCCCGCTCGAGATATCGGGCCCGACCTGGAAGATGCCGGCATCGAGCTCGGCCATCGCCGCGATGATGCGGTCGATCTCCTGCCATTCGGCGATGCGGCTCGCCACCGGCGTGTCGTCGGGTGTGACGTGGGTCGAGGCGCGCGAGCTGGAGAAGCCCATGGACCCCGCCTTCAGCGCTTCCTTCACGGCGGCGGCCATGCGCGCCATGTCGTCCTCGCTCGCGGCCTCGGTCAGCGCGCGCTTGCCCATGACGTACATGCGCAGCGCCGAATGGCCGATATACATGCCGTAGTTGATCGCCTTGGGCAGGCGCTCGACGGTCGCGAGATATTCCGGGAAGGTCTCCCAGGTCCAGTCGATGCCGGCGGCCATGGCCTCGGTCGGAATGTCCTCCACCGCCGACAGGCAGCGTGCATACCAGTCGCGGTCCTCGGGCTTGCAGGGCGCCAGAGCGAAGCCGCAATTGCTCATCACCACCGAGGTGACGCCGTGCCAGCACGAGCAGCTGCCCAGCGGATCCCACGCCACCTGCGCATCCATGTGGGTGTGGCCGTCGATGAAGCCCGGCGACACGATCAGGCCGTGGGCATCGATCGTGCGCGAGGCGGCCGATGTGACGCGGCCGACCTCGACGATGCGGCCGTCCTTGACGCCGACATCGGCGGAAAAGCGCGGCTTGCCCGAGCCGTCGACGAGGGTGCCGCCGCGGATGAGGAGATCGAGGGTCATCACAGGCGATCCTTTTGCTCGACGATCTTCCAGTAGGTGTCCTTGGCGCAGATCTTCCCGCCGCGAAACGTATAGATGTCGCAGCCCTGGTAGTTCAGATCCTCGCCGTCGGCGCCCTTGCCTTTCACGGTCCACACCGAGATCGCGCGGTTGCCGGCGTAGATGTACTCCTTGTGGTCCCAGCGCATGTCGGGGATCACCTTGAAGCGCGCGGCCAGCGTCTTGCGGATCGTCTCCTTGCCCTTGAGCGTGCGGCCGACCGGCTCGGGTCCGCGCGCCAGCCAGAAGGTGGCGTCATCGGTGAAGTGCGAGACGATGCGATCGACGTCGCGGCTGTTGAAGGCGGCCGAGATCGCCTTCATGAGCTCAGGCGTGGCGATGTCAGAATTTGCGGCTGTGACGTCCGGCATACGAAACCTCCCACAGTGCTTGAGCCGAACGATTGCAGGCCGGCGCCGCGGCCGCAAGCACAACGAGGGAAGCCCGCCCCGTCGGCTGACGAGGCGGGCTCGAATGGGGCTGATCGGACGCTACGCTACCTGGTGACGACGTTGCCGCGCGCGTCGACGCGCACGTCGACCAACTGGCCGCCACGCAGCGCCTTGCCGCTCCAGCTGCCGTCGGCATTGCGCTGGAGGCCCTGCACGTTCTTATAGCCGTCGCCCTCGATCTTCTTTACCGCGTTGGCCGAACCCTGGGCATTGGGCAGCGCCGGCGCATTGGCCTGGCTGGGGGCCGTGACGGTCCTCGCGGGAATGCCCGACGTGCTCACGCCCGGCGGATTGGCCGAAGGCGTGGTGACGCCAGCCGACCCGGCCGACGGAGCCTGCACAGTGCCGCCGCTCACGGGCGGCGTGGTCACAGTAGTGCCACCGGCGCCCACCGAGCGCGAAGGCATGGCAGGTGTGTTGACAGCCGGCGCGGTCGCGGGCGGGGTCGTCACGGCACCGCCGCCGACTGACGGTGGAGTCACCGTCGCGCCGCCGACCGGCGGGGTGGTGACAGTCTGAGCGCCCGCGGCGCCGGCAGCGGTCACGAGGGCCAGGGCAAGAAGGGTACGCTTCATTGATAGTGCCTCCTCTTTGATTGCAGGTCCGACGTGAACGTCGAGGCACCTCAAGCGTTGCGCGGCGAAATATCTTGGTTTCGCCACATTGCCCAACGGGTTAGCGTCTGACCAACAACCTCGAGGAAACGCACCCGTGTACGACTACATCATCGTGGGCGGCGGCTCAGCCGGCTCGGTCATGGCGCATCGGCTGTCGGCCAAGAGCGCCAACAAGGTGCTGCTGTGCGAGGCGGGCCAGGACACGCCGCCGGGCAAGGAGCCCAAGGAGATCGCCGACAGCTACTCCGGCACGGCGTACTTCGATCCGCGCTTCCATTGGACCGACCTCAAGGTCCACACCCAGGTCGTGTCGCACAACAATCCGCAGGAGAACCGACCGCCGCTGCGCAAGTACGAGCAGGCGCGCGTGCTGGGCGGCGGCTCGTCGATCAACGGCCAGATGGCCAACCGCGGCGCGCCCACCGACTACAACGAGTGGGCAAGCCGCGGCGCCGAGGGCTGGGGCTGGGACCAGGTCCTGCCATTCTTCAAGAAGGTCGAGCGCGACCTCGACTTCGACGGGCCCTGGCATGGCAAGGAAGGGCGCATCCCGGTGCGCCGCATCCCTCCCGAGCACTGGACGGCCCACGACAAGGCGGTCGCCAAGGCCTTCGAGTCCAAGGGCTACAAGTTCCTGCCCGACCAGAATGGCGAGTTCGTCGAGGGCTATTTCCCGGTGACTCACTCCAACGCCGAGGAGCGGCGGGTGTCGGCGGCGATGGGCTATCTCGACGGCGAAACGCGCAAGCGACCCAACCTCACCATCTCGACCGAGACGCAGGTCAAGTCGCTGCTGTTCGAAGGCACGACCTGCGTCGGCGTCACCGCGATGATCGCCGGCAAGGAGCAGGAGTTCCGCGCCAGGGAAGTGATCCTGTCGTCGGGCGCCATCCATACGCCGGCCCACCTGATGCGCGCCGGCATCGGCCCGGTCGGCCACTTGAGCGAGATGGGCATCCCCGTGGTCGCCGCCCTGCCCGGCGTCGGCCAGCGATTGATGGACCATCCATCGATCGCGCTGTCGTCGTTCCTGCGCCGCGGCGCGCGCATGAACCATCACACGCGCCGGCACATCCATCTGGCTCTGCGCTACTCATCCGGGCTGCCGGGCATCCCAATGGGCGACATGTTCACCGTGGTCGTCGCCAAGTCGGCCTGGCATGCGGTTGGCGAGCAGATCGGCTCGCTGCTCACCTTCATCAACAAGACCTATTCCGAGACCGGACAGGTCAAGCTCGCGTCACGCGATTATCGCAGCGAACCGATCGTCGAGTTCAACCTTCTCTCCGACAAGCGCGACCTCGACCGCCTGATGAGCGGCTTCAAGCTGATGGCGGCGCTGCAGATGACCGACGCCGTGCGCGAGGTCACCGACGTGCCCTTCCCCGCCACCTACAGCGACAAGGTGCGGGCGGTCGGCGTCGTCAACACCAAGAACAAGATCCTGACCAGCCTGGTCGCCCAGCTCCTCGAAGGGCCGTCAGCGCTGCGTCGCTTCATGATCGAGAAGTTCGTGGTCGAGGGCTTCACCTTCGAGCAGGTGATGAACGACGACGAGGCGCTGGAAGCCTTCGTGCGCAAGGCGGCGATCGGCGTGTGGCATGCCTCCTGCACCTGCCGCATGGGCCGGCCGGACGATCCGATGTCGGTGGTCGACACGCAAGGCCGCGTCAAGGGCGTGCAGGGCCTGCGCGTGGTCGATGCCTCGATCTTCCCGGTGGTGCCCTGCGCCAACACCAACTTCCCGACGCTGATGAGCGCGGAGAAGATCTCTGACGCAATGACGAGGCGACAATAACGATGTCATCCCGAGCGAAGCGAGGGACCTTTGCTCATGGCATTAAAGGTCCCTCGGCCTACGGCCTCGGGATGACAGCTTTGGGAGTAGAGACATGTCCGTAATCCTCGGAAGCGGCGAGCATCGTTATCGCGTGATCGAGAACTGGGCGAAGCTGCCCGACGGCTGGGAGTTCCGCGACGTCGCGGCGGTTGCCGTCGACAGCAAGGACCGCGTCTACGTCTTCAATCGCGGCCAGCATCCCATGATCGTGTTCGACCGCGACGGCAACTTCCTGCGCTCGTGGGGCGAAGACCTGTTCAGCCGCGCCCACGGCATCCATATCGACAGCGACGACACCCTCTACTGCACCGACGACGGCGACCATACGGTCCGCAAGGTCACCACCGAGGGCAAGGTGCTCCTGACCATCGGCGTGCCCAACCAGCCCGCGCCGTTCCTGAGCGGCAAGCCGTTCAACCGCTGCACCCATACGGCGCTCTCGCCCAAGGGCGAGATCTATGTGTCGGACGGCTACGGCAATTCCTGCGTTCACAAATACTCGCCCGACGGCAAGCATCTGATGTGCTGGGGCACCACCGGCACCGATCCCGGCCAGTTCAACATCGCTCACAACATCGCCACCGACGACGACGGCTGGGTCTACGTGGCCGACCGCGAGAACCATCGCGTGCAGGTGTTCGACGGCAACGGCAAGTACGAGATGCAGTGGAACAACATGCACCGGCCTTGCGCGCTCTATTGCTACGCCGGCGGCGGCAAGAACCCCAAGTTCATCATCGGCGAGCTGGGACCGGGCATGCCGGTCAACAGCAAACACACCAACATCGGGCCCCGGCTCGCCATCGTCGACAAGAAGGGCGGCCTGATCGCGCGGCTGGGCGGGGAGCACGGCCCCGGTCAGGAACCCGGCAGGTTCCTGTCGCCGCATGGGCTCGCGGTCGACAGTAAGGGCGACATCTATGTCGGCGAGGTGAGCTATACCAACTGGGGCGGCACCCATCCCGGCGTACCGGTGCCGAAGTACCTGCGCTCGTTCCAGAAGCTCGAGAAGGTCAACTAGTGGAGAAGCAGGATCGCCTGCATCTGATCGGCAGCATCCCGCTCGACAGCAGCGAGCAGGTGTTCCGGCGGCTCGCCGACGAGCTTGGTCCGTTCCTGCGCTGCATTCCTGACGGCGAGACAGGAGAGCGCTCGCGCTGGGTCTACTTCCAGCGCCAGATGCTGGTCGACCATCCGGCGATGGAGGTCGATCCCACGGTACCGCCCTACAAGTTCATCCAGTGGGACGGCAAGATCGTGCGCGAGATCGAGCAGGTCCGCTTCAAGCCCGGCGTCGATTCGGCGACGGTCGTCTTCCAGACGGGCTACGACAAGGCTGCCCTCGCCTCCTGGGAGGTCTTCAAGACACTGCGCGCCGCCGGCGCCATCCCGAAACACATGCGCTTCCAGGTCAGCCTGCCGACGCCGCAGGCCAGCGGCTACCTCTATGTCAGCGGGCCGGCACGCGAGACCTACTTCGGGGTGTACGAACGGGCGCTGAAGGCAGCGCTGGCCAATATCGTGAAGGCGATCCCGGCGGCCGATCTCTCGATCCAGTGGGATGTGTGTCAAGAGGTGCTGGCCTTCGAGGACTATTTCAAGGACCGCCCGGCGCACTACAAGACGCAGATCTTCGACATGCTGGGCCGGCTGGGCGATGCCGTGCCGGCCGGCGTCGAGATGGGCTATCACCTGTGCTACGGCTCGCCGCACGACGAGCACCTGGTGCAGCCCAAGGATGCCGCCATCCTGGTCGAGATGATGAACGGCATCGTCGCCGCCACCAGACGGCACATCGACTTCATCCACGTTCCGGTTCCGAAGGACCGCACCGACGACGCCTTCTATGCGCCGCTGAAGAGCTTCAAGCGGCCAAAGGGAACGAAACTCTATCTCGGATTGCTGCACCACGACGACGACGCTGGCGACAGGAAGCGCGTCGAGGTGGCAAAGCGCCATGTCACGGAATTCGGCCTGTCGGCCGAGTGCGGCTGGGGCCGCACCGAGCCCGGGCGCCTGCCCGGACTTCTAAAAGGTCATCGTATTGCTGCGGAGGCACTCTAAATGGTTGAACGCGTACTCGTGGTCGGACCCAAGGACACTATCTCCATGGTCGACGACCTCGCGCCGAAGGGCTTCGAGATCGTCAAGGCCCTGCACAATTCGCCGGAGATGAAGGCGGCGCTGCCCGGCACGGACTACTTCGTGGGCTTCATCCAGCAGTACGTCACGCCGCAGCTCTTCAAGGACGCGCCAAAGCTGAAACTGATCCAGATGCTGAGCGCGGGCTATGACCGCGCCGACCTTGCAGCGGCGCGCAAGAGTGGCGTGCCCCTGTGCAACAACGGCGGCGCCAACTCGGTCGCCGTCTCCGAGCATGCGATGCTGCTGATGCTGGCCGTGTCGCGCCGGCTGATCACGCAGCACAGTAACGTCACGGCCGGCCGCTGGCACGGCAACCAGCCGCCCACCGTCCACCAGGTGCGCGAGAAGGTTTTAGGCATCATCGGGTTGGGCACCATCGGCAAGAAGGTGGCGCGCCTTGCCCAGGCCTTCGGCATCGTCGTGCACTACTACGACATCAAGCGGCTCAAAGAGGAGGAAGAAGATGCGCTGGGCGTGCGCTTCCGCCTGCTGCCCGAGATCCTGCGCCACTCCGACATCATCTCCCTGCATGTGCCGCTCAATGCCTCGACCCAGGGCATGATCGGCGCCCAAGAGCTCGCGGTGATGAAGCCCTCGGCCATCATCGTGAACACCTCGCGCGGCCCGGTGATCGACGAGAAGGCGATGACCGCCGCGCTGTCGGCCCACAAGCTGTTCGGCGCCGGCCTCGACGTGTTCGACGAGGAGCCGACGCCGCCCGACAATCCCCTGCTCAAGCTCGACAACGTCGTGCTGACGGCACATCTCGCCGGCCCGACCTACGAGAGCAACATTACCCGCCTGCGCAACGGCTTCGATAACGTCCAGAGGGTTGCGCGCGGAGAACCGGCGCTCTGGGTGGTTCCCGAGCTGCTGGAGTAGTCGCCCATGACCAGGTTGTTGCGCCGCGGCGTTCTCGCGGCAGGTTTTGCTGCGCCCTTTCTCTCGCGCCACGGCTACGCGCAAGGCGACTGGCCCAAAGGTCCGGTGCGCTGGATCGTGGCCTTTGCCGCGGGCGGCGCCGCCGACACGGTAGCGCGCAATGTCGGCGCCCGAGTCTCGGAGATCATCGGCCAGCAGGTCATCGTCGACAACCGCACCGGCGGCAACTCGCTGGTCGCGGCCAACGCAGTTCTGCAGACGCCGCGTGACGGCCAGACCTTCCTGATCGACGCCGCCAACCAGCTCACCAATCCGTTCCTGATCAAGGACCTGTCGTTCGACTACGAGAAGACCTGGTTGCCGGTGACCAAGCTGTCGGACTTCCCTCAGGTCCTGGCGGTGAAGCAGGAGTTTCCCGCGAAATCGCTCCAGGAGTATGTCGCGGCCGCCAAGGCGAAACCGGGCACGATCAGCTACGGCACGCCGCCCGCCGCCGGCATGGGTCACATGGCGGGCGAAGAGCTGCAGCGCCGCGCCGACATCAAGCTGATCCACGCCCCCTATCGCGGCGGCGCCGACGCCGCGCGCGACATCGGCGCGGGGGCAATCGATTCGGTCATCATCACCACCAACTCGATCCGACCGCCGCTGGCCGGCGGCCGCGTGCGCATCCTCGCCGTCACCAGCCTGCAGCGCGTCGCCATCTTCCCCGACGTGCCGACCGTCGCCGAGTCGGGCTACCCGGGCTACGACATGATCGACTGGAACGGTCTCTTTGCCGCGACCGGCACATCGACGGAGTTGATCGCTCGCATGCAGGCGGTCTGCGCCGAGGCGATCAAGGACGCCAAGGTCAGGGAGCGGCTGGATGCGGCCGGCGCGGTGCTCACGCCCAATACGCCCGCCGAGTTCAAGGCCTGGCTGGAGGGCCAGCGCACCCTGCTCGGCAAGCTCATAACCGAGGGCAACATCAAGCTGGGGTGAGCGAGACCCTGTACGATTCCCGGAACGACAGCAGCGCCAGGAAAGAGGTCGCCGCGGCCGCCATGATCATGAAGGCCGGGCTGTAGTCGTTGCCAGTGCGGTCGACCAGCCAGGTCGCGACCAGCGGGCTCAACCCGCCGATGACGCCGAGGGTGACGTTGTAGCCGAGCGCAATCACCGTGCAGCGCACCTCGGTCGGCACGGTCTCCACCATCAGGGCAGGCTGGCAACCGACGAAGGCGCCGACCGACAGCACGAAACCGAGCTGGCCCAGCAGTACCAACGCTGGATCGGGGTTGTGCATCATCCAGAACAGCGGCCATGCCGCGACGAAGGCGAAGGCGGTGGCGGCCATCAGCACGGGCCGGCGGCCGATGCGGTCGGACAGCCACGCCGTCGCCAGCATCAGCGGCAGCAGCAGCGCCATGCTGACCGTGTTGATGCCGAGCGCCCGCGCCGGCGCGATGCCGTCGACCAGCTGCAGCCAGCTCACGATGTAGACGAACATCAGGTAGAAGCCGACCGAGTTGAAGACAGAGAGCGCCGCGAGCCTGAGCAGCAGCGACCGGTGATTACGCACCGTGGCGAGGAACGACGCGGCTACCGCCGTCTTCACCTTCGTTTCCTCATGGATCCCGCGGCGCAGGAAGAAGCCCGCCAGCCCAACGACCAGGCCGAGCATGAAGGGAATGCGCCAGCCCCAGCTTTCGAGGACGGCCTCGGACATCACCGACGCGAGCACGGCGCCGGTCGCCGAGCCCGCCAGGATGCCGCCGACGGCGCCGCAGCAGCCCATGGCGCCGATCAGGCCGCGGCCGCCCGGCTTGGCATGCTCGACCATGAAGACGATCGAGGTCGTGTATTCGCCGCCGACCGACAGGCCCTGGATCATGCGCAGCAGCGTCAGCAGGATCGGCGCGGCAAGCCCCAGAGTCTGGTAGCCCGGCAGCACGCCCACCAGGAAGGTCGGGATGGCCATCGCCGCCACCGAGAAGGTGAGCGCGGTGCGGCGGCCCAGGCGGTCGCCGATATAGCCGATCACCGCGCCGCCGACGGGGCGCATTAGGAAGCCGACGGCAAAGATGCCGAAGGCGGCCAGCACCTGCGCGACTTTGTCCTCGCTCGGGAAGAAGGTGCGGCCGATGGCGGCGGCGAAGTAGCCGTAGACCGCGAAGTCGTACCATTCCAGCACGTTGCCGATGGCGCCGGCCGCGATGATCCTCCTGGTGCTGGCCGCAGTCATTCCCTCTCCCTCAGAGCCTGTTGAAGACATAATGCCAGGCGAGCTGCAGCAGCTCGGCCGAGATCGCGACCACCAGCAGCACGAAGACGTAGCGCTTGGCATTGGCTGACAGCGACAGCCGCGCGCCCATCATGCCGCCGGCGATGCTGCCCAGGCTGAGGATGCCGCCCAGGACCCAGTTGATGTCGCCGTGTGCGGCGAACACCACCATGGCGACCAGCGTGACCGGCACCAGGGCGGCCGCGCGCACGGCGTTGGCGCGCGGCAGGTCCAGGCCCACCATCAGGGTCAGGATCAGCAACATGCAGGTGGCACCGCCCAGCACGATGAAGCCGAGCCAAATGCCGGCCAGGAAGAACAGCGCCAGATCGCGCGGCCGCAGCCGGACCTCCGCGGCCTGGGCCTGCTCGATGGCGTTCTTGATGTTCTTGAAGAGCAGCAGGGCGGCGAACAGGACACCGGCCGTCACCACCATGCCCATGTCACGCCGCGGCACGATCTCGGCGAGGCCCGCGCCGATCAGGCTGCCGAGCGTGGTTGGCGCGGCGATGTGGAAGGCGATCTTCCACGGCATCGCCTTGCGCGCGGCAAAGTCGAGCGCGCCCGAGGCGGCGCCGATCAGCACCGGCAGGCGGTTGGTGGCATTGGCGGTCGCGGGATCGAGGCCGAGGAAGATCATGATGGGCAGCGTCACCACCGAGCCCGACGATGCCGCCGTATTGAGGAAACCGCAGGCGAAGCCCGCCGCCAGGGCCAACACCAGATTGATCGGATCGTAGCCCAGCAGCATCTCCTGCCCTTCCCTACCTCAGCGCGTCTCGGAGCGAGGTGGGTCATCGATGCCGACGGGCGAGGACGTTACCGCCGACCGCACTGACGGCATCCGGCCGGCCAGCCGCTCCGAGCGCTCGAACAGCACCTCGTAGATCGGCCGGCCGCCAAGGACCTGGGCGACGACGTGCGCGGTGACGCAGGTCACCATCAGCGGCAGGATCAATTCGAAGGCGCCGGTCAGCTCGACCGCCAGCACGACGCCAACCAGCGGCGCGCGGATGGTCGACGAGAACAACCCGCCCATAGCCGCCACGGCGAACGCCGCGCCGGTCAGCGGCGGCACGGGAAACGACGAGCGCTCCAGCGCCATCTCGACCAGCAGGCCAAAGATCAGGCCGACCGTGGTGGCGAGCGTCAGCATGGGCGAGAAGATGCCGGCCGGCACGCCGACCGGATAGCTCGCCATGGTGCCGACGAAGCGCACGACGGCGATCAACGCCAGCATCTTGAGCGGCAGGTCGGCCACCGGCATTTCGGCGATCAACCTCTCGCCGCCGCTCACCGACATGGGCATGACGAAGGCGAGCGCGCCGATCGCCGCGCCGACGATGACGGCATAGAGGATTGGCACCCGCGCAAACGCCTTGGCGCGCCAATCGAGCGCCATCAGCAGCGTCTTGTTGAAGGCGAGCCCCAGCACACCCAGCGCGGCGCCCAGCACCATGAAGAGCGGCAGCATCACCAGCGGCAGCGCGTCGGTATCGATCCTGAATTGCGGCGCGGTGCCGCCGACCAGCTCCATGCCGAAGGCGCTGGCGGCCGAGGCGACGATCACGGCGACATAGGAGCGGAAGGTGTAGCGGAACTGCCGGCGCGTCTCCTCGATCACGAACAGCACGGCGGCGAGCGGCGCGTTGAAGGCGGAGGCAAGCCCCGCCGCCGCGCCGGCCGCAAGCAGCGCATGGAAATCCAGCTTGTCGAGCCGCAGCCATTCGGCCAGTGCCGCGCCGATCGATGCGCCGATATGGATGGTCGGGCCCTCGCGGCCGCCGACGAGCCCGGCGGAGAGGCTGAGCACGCCACCCACGAACTTGACGGGCAGCACGCGCCGCCAGCGCACCTCGCGAACGCCTTCCATCGCGCCCTCGACCTCCGGTACGCCGCTGCCCGCGGTCTCCGGCGCGATGTAGCGCGTCAGCAGGTAGGCGAGCGTGATGGCAAGGGCCGCAACACCGGCGCCCGCGGCGATGGTGAGCGGACCCGTACCCAGGCGATCCGCCAGCCAGTGAGGCCACTGCAACAGCCGATCGACGGCAAGATGAAAGGCAGCGCCGACGACGCCGGTGGCGAAGCCGCAGCCGCCGGCCATCCAGTAGAACAGACGATTGGTGATCCGGCGGTGGCCGCCGTCGACACTCACGTCAGCAGCCCATTCATCGTCACACGACGTTCTTCTTGAAGAAGGCGACCGTGCGCTCCCACGAGAGCTTGGCCGCCGCCTCCTGGTAGCGCGGCGTCGAGTTGTTGTGGAAGCCGTGCTGCGTGCCCGGATAGATGTACATCTCGTAGGGTACGTTCGCCGCCTTCAAAGCCGTCTCGTAGGCCGGCCACATGGCGTTGATGCGCTCGTCGTTCTCGGCGTACTGGATCATGACCGGCGCCTTGATCGAGGCCACCGACGCGGTATCCGCCGCCGCGCCGTAGTACGGCACCGCCGCTTGCAGGTCGGCGCCCAAGGTCGCCGCCAGGAAGTTCGTGGTGCCGCCGCCCCAGCAGAAGCCGGTGGCGCCGACTTTGCCGTTGGAAAGCTCGTGCGCCTTCAGGTAACGCGCGCTGTTCACCATGTCGGTGCGCAGCTTGCCCTGGTCGAGCTTGGCCTGCAGCGTGCGGCCGTCATCGTCGTTGCCGGGATAGCCGCCGACCGGGAACAGGCCGTCCGGCGCCAGCGCCAGGAAGCCAGCGACGGCGACGCGGCGCGCCACGTCCTCGATGTAGGGATTGAGACCGCGATTTTCGTGGATTACCAGGACGGTCGGGAAAGGCCCGTTGCCCGCCGGCTGCACCAGGTAGCCGCGCATCTGGCCCGAGCTGCCCCCCGGCGACGGATAGTTGACGTAACGCGCCTTGATGCGATCGTCGGTGAAAGAGATGGTCTGCGCCCGCGCATATTGCGGCAGTAGCGCCTGCGCCATCGCCAGCCCGCCGACGGTCACCGCTGCGGCGCGCGACAGGAAGGCACGGCGGTCGATTCGGCCGTGGCAGTACTCGTCGTAAAGGTCGAAGACACGCTGGTCGATCCAGTCCTGCGTCACCGGCGAGAGTTGCGGTCGTTTCAGCTCACGCGTCGTTTCCATAGGCCCCCCTCCTCTTTCCCCGGATAAGCTACCCTGCAACCTCTAGGAGGCCAACCCGATACGGCCGCGGAAGGCGTCGTCGCGCATGGAAGCGTCCTGGCCGATCAGGTCGTCGCTGGCCGTGGTGCAGAGATGGACCAGCCCGCGCACGGCATGCTCGACCGGAGAGAGGTTGGCGCGCGGGATCTGGCTGATCATGTTCATGCCCGAGGCGCGGATCTTGACCTGCATCTCGGTGTCGATCGTACCCGGCGAGAAGCCGAAGACACGGATACCCTTGCCCTTGGTCTCGAGCTCGATCGACCGGGTCAGCATGGCGAGCCCCGCCTTGCCCGCGCAATAGGCGCTCCAGCCTTCCAATGGCCGGTAGGCGGCGCCCGACGAGACGTTGACGATGGTGCCGCCGCCGTTGGCCAGCATGTCCGGCAGCACCGCGCGTATGGCATTGTAGGCGCCGACAAGATTGATCGTGATGTTGTCGGCCCAGGCCTTGGGATCGGAGGTCGCGATCTCCGAGATCGGCTCGATCACGCCGGCGTTGTTGACCAGGATGTCGAGCCCGCCCAGCCGCGCCTTGGTGGCGGCAACGACCTCCTCGACGGCGCCGTAGTCCGACACATCGCATGCAATCGCTTCGGCACGGCCGCCCTTGGCCACGATGTCGCGCGCCACGCCAGCGGCCAGCGCGCCGTCGCGTGCCACCAGCATGACCGCCGCGCCGGTTTCGCCAAGCGCGCGCGCCGCGCCCTCGCCCAGGCCGCGGCTGGCACCGGTGACGAGCGCCACCTTTCCCTTCAATTCACTGGACACGAGACCTCCTGCGCCAAGAAGATCAGAGCAATAACACCCGCATTCAGTCAGGGGAAACTGCCTTCATGCTTGTCGATCGATACGGCCTGCCGCTCAGCACCTCGTCCGCCGCGGCGCGCGACGCCTATATCGCCGGCGTCGACTGCTTGCTGTCGGCGGCACATGGCGACCAGGCGCATCTCGAGCGCGCCGTCGCGAACGATCCTGATTTCGCCCTGGCCCATGCAGCCCTCGCCCGTGCCCGCTTCCTGATGGCCAACATCTCCGGCGCCCGGCAGTCCGCCGCCCGCGCCCGTGAGCTCGCCCCGAAGGTGACACCGCGCGAGCAAAGCCATATCGATGCGCTCTGCCTTGCCATCGAGGGCAACCCGGTTGGGGCGTTCGCCGCCACGCGTGCCCATCTCGCCGAGCATCCGCGCGACGCCATGGTCGCCTCCCCGGCCACCGGCGTGTTCGGCCTGATCGGCTTCAGCGGCCGACAGGGTCGCGAGCCCGAGCAGGTCGAGTTCCTTGACGCGCTGAAACCGCATCTCGCCAACGACTGGTGGTTCCAGGCCGTCTACGCCTTCGCGCTGGAGGAACATGGCCGGCTCGACGAGGCGCTCGAGCTGATCGAGCGCAGCATGGCCACGAACCCGAAGAACGCTCATGGCGCCCACATCAAGGCGCACGTCCTGTACGAAATGGGCGAGGACCGCACTGCCCTTGATTATCTGGACGCCTGGCTGCCGACCTATGAGCGGGAAGGCCTGATGCATTGCCACATCTCGTGGCACGTGGCGCTGTTCGCCCTGATGCTGGGCAATACCGAGCGCGCCTGGCAGGTCTATCAGGCGCAGGTCCATCCCGGCGGCGCCTGGGGCCCGGCGCTGAATGTCGCCACCGACGCCCCGGCCTTCCTGTGGCGCGCCGAGCTCGCGGGCTACGGCCGTAAGCCGGCGCTATGGAACGAAGTCCACGCCTACGGCCAGAAATCCTTTCCCAAGCCCGGCATCGCCTTCGTCGACGTCCATCGCGCGCTGGCCTCGGTCGCCGCAGGCGATCGCGAGGGCATCGCGGCCTACGTGGCCGAGCTCGAGCAGCGCGCCGCCTCCGGCCGCTCGCCCGCGGGCGATGTGGTGCCGCGGCTGGCCAACGGTCTTTCCGCCTATGGCGACGGCGACTGGGCGAAAGCGATCGCCATCCTCGAGCCGGCGCTGGCCGAGACCGTGCGCATCGGCGGCAGCCGCGCCCAGCGCGACCTGATCGAGAACACGCTGCTCGCAGCCTATCTCAAGGCTGGTCGTGAGACCGATGCCCGCAAGTTGCTTGCGGCACACACCGACCGGCGACCGTCGGTGCCGGTGGCCGGGCTCAGCTAGTCAGTCGGGCTGTACTCGGCCCCTGGAATCCACGACGAGCTGGACCTCGGCCGTGCCGATGTAGGCCGTGGCACGCCACGTGCCGTCGGCGGCCTTGATGAGTCCGCTTACCTCTCGGTAGCCGGACGCCTCGATGGCGGCTTTGGCGGCGGTGTCGTCGATGACGGGAGCAACCGCCACGGTCTCGGCAGGAGCGCGCGATAACACTGTCAGCGTCGATTGCGGGGCCGGTGCCAGCACGAACGTCCCAACCAGGACGGCCATGACGATTGCGCTCAAGAGATTCTTCATCATTGGCAGCTCCAATGACCAGACGCAGGGTCTGGCACACTGGCTATCAGCCTCGGCGCCGGGATTCTGTGTGTTTCCGCACACCGCCTTGCTACTGCCTTGATCTGAAAAGGCGTAAGCTTCGCACCGACCGGCGCAAAAAAGCCGGCGATGGGAGGATCCGGTGAAGCTTCGCCGCAGGCAGTTCCAGCAATTGGCGGCGGGCGCGCTCGCGCTGCCCGCTGTCCCGCAAGCCCATGCGCAGGCCTATCCAGCGCAGCCGGTGCGCCTGATGGTGGGCTTCGCTGCCGGCCAGGCGATCGACATCCTGGCGCGCATGATCGGCCAATCGCTGGCCGAGCAGTTCTCCCAGCAGGTGATCGTCGAGAACAAGCCAGGCGCCGGCGGCAACATCGCGGCCGAGCAGGTCGCGCACGCCACGGCGGACGGTTACACGCTGCTGGTGATCGGCGCCAACAACCCGATCAACTCGACGCTCTACGACAAGCTTGGCTTCGATCTGCTGCGCGACTTCGCGCCGGTCGCCGGCATCTACCGCGTCTTCCAGGTCATGGTCGTCAACGCGACCTTCCCGGCCAAGACCGTTCCCGAGTTCATCGCCTACGCCAAGGCCAATCCGGGCAAGATCAATTTCGGCTCGGCCGGTACCGGCTCGGTGGCGCACGTCACCGGCGAGTGGTTCAAGATGACGGCCGGTGTCAGCATGCAGCACGTGCCCTATCGCGGCGCCCCGCTCGCATTGGCCGACCTGATGAGCGGCCAGGTACAGGTCATGTTCGACAACCTGCCGTCGTCGATCGAGCACATCCGGGCAGGCCGCCTGCGCGCACTCGCGGTCTCGACACCGGCGCCGCTGGAGCTGCTACCCGGCATCCCGACGCTCGGCGAATTCCTGGTGGGCTTCGAAACCAGCGCCTTTGCCGGCCTCGGCGCGCCGGCCGGCATGCCACGCGAGATCATCGACAAGCTCAACAAGGGTGTCACCGCCGCCCTGGCCGATCCCAAGATCAAAGCGCGCATTCTCGATCTCGGCGGCGTGCCGATGCCGATGACTCCAGCCGAATTCGGCCGCTTCCTCGCCAACGAGACCGAGAAGTGGGCCAAGGTGATCCGGGCCGCCGATATCAAGCCCGGCTGACGGCTATGCCGTCACGCGGCCTGCTCGGTCGTCGGATCGATCATCTTGCGGACTTCGGTGATCTTGGTCGCCGGGAAGCCGCTCTGCTTGGCGTGCTCCCTGATGATCTCCTCGTCCTTCGCCAGATAGACGCAGAAGGTCTTGTCGGCCGCGACGTAGCTCTCGACCCACTGGATGTCCGGGCCGAGCTTGCGCAGGACGCCGTTGGATTGAGCGGCAGCGCCGCGTAGCTGCTCACGCTCCAGGCTGCCGACCGCGGGAATGTCACGCTCGATGATGAACTTGCGCAGTGCCATGTCGACCTCCGTCAGTTCACTGTTTCAGCCGGCAGCGATCTTACTCCAGAGCGGCCGCACTTCGCCATCCGGGTCGTCGACGACGCGGCATTGGTCATCGAGAAGCATCGTGGCCCGTCGCGCCGCCGTGTAGGCCGGCCAGGCCGGGATCGACTCGTTGCTGGGGTCGCCGTTGCGCGCGAACGTGGCCCATGTCTTCGATACGCGGTCGGCCAGCGCCTGGGATCCGGGCGTGCGATGCCCCTCGCCGATCACATGGAGCGTGTCGAACACGAATGGCACCTCGACGGAATGTGACGACTTCAGCGCTCCACCGAAGGCCGGCGTCTGCCAGTCGAAGCTGTACATCCAGACCGGCGCCTTGCCGCGCGCCGCCTTGCGTTCGGCCAGCAACATCGACCGTACGTGGAAATTCGACATGCTGAGCATGGTGATCAGCCGGTCGCTCGGGCTCGCGGCGGGATCGCGGCGCCTGTAATAGGCGACCAGGTCTGCCGTGGCGGCGCCGGCGACCTTGGCGATGCGATCGGCGAGGCCTTCCTCGGTGATGCGGCGGTTCCATACCTCGTCATCGGGCGCCAGAAAGATCGCCGCTTCGTCCTTGGTGCCGCCGATCATCAGCGGGATGTCGTTCGACAGCGCTGGAGCGCCGGGGTCGAAAGGTTGGCCGGGCAGCACGCTGCCGTCGATCACCGGTCCGAAGTTGTAGCGGTCGAGCAATGGCTGGCGCGGGCGTGGCAGCGTCGCCTGCGCCGGCACGACGGCCTCCTGCAGACGTTCCAGCGGCAGGGCCTGCAGCGCGTCGAGACGGTCGGGTCGCAGTCCGAGATGCTTCAGCACGGCATCGGCCAGGCGTGTCGTCCGTTCGCGCTCGGCAAAGCGCACACTGGCGCCGCTCTGGATGATGGCCTTGTGGAACAGCCCCTTGGCGCGCGGCATGGCGAGCAGCGCACTCACCTTCCCGCCACCGCCGGACTGGCCGAAGATCGTGACGTTGCCGGGATCGCCGCCGAAGCGCTGGGCGTGCTCGCGCACCCACTCCAATGCCGCCACCAGGTCGAGGACGCCGGCATTGCCGGATTGGGCGAAGCGTTCGCCGCCCAGCTGCGACAGGTCGAGATGACCGAAGATGTTGAGGCGGTGATTGACGGCCACGACGACGACATCGTTGCGCCGCGCCAGCCGCGTGCTGTCGTAGCGCGGTGAGTTGGCCGAGCCGTACGAGAAGGCGCCGCCGTGCAGCCAGACCATGACCGGCCGCTTGGCGTTGTCGAGGCCGGGCGTCCAGACATGGAGAGTGAGGCAGTCTTCACCCACCGGCAGGGTATCGACCGGTCCCCACACGGTCGCGAGCTCGGGCCGCTGTTGCGCCGCCGGCGCCTGCGGCGAACGGCCGGCATAGGCCAGCGCGTCACGCACACCAGCCCATGGCGCTGGCTTGCTGGGCCGCATGAAACGGTTGGCGCCGGCCGTCGAGGCACCGTAGGGGATGCCCTTGAAGACGTGCACGCTGTCTGAGGTGGCGCCTCTGACGCGACCGGAGGCGGTCTCGACGACGGGCGAATCGGTGGCGTGAGCGGAGCGCTGCGTCAGGGTATCGACATCACCGGCCATGGCATTCCTCTTAAAGACGACGTCAAACCTCATACTCTTCCGGACTGCGAGCCTCCAGGCTCGCTCATGAGCCTGAGCGAGCCTGGAGGCTCGCGGTCCGGAAGACCAAGAATCTACTCCGCCATCACGTGCTTCACACGCGCCTTCGCCAGCGCGGCGTTGAGCTGCGCGATGTCTTCCTTCACCAGGGCCTCGAACTTGGCGACCTCGCTGTCGACCTTGGCCATGACCTCGCGCGAGACCTCGGTCGTCTGGGTGGTCGGCGGCCGGTCGGCGGTGGTCGCCATGGCGACCATGTCGATCAGCGTGTCGTTGAGGCCCGCCGGGTTGCGCAGCACGTCGCGCACCGACTTGCGATGCGGATCGACCATGACGCTCTCGATGACCGAGAGCTTGCGCACGATCGCCGCCGCGCGGTTCTTCAGCGCACGCTCGCCTTTGCCAAGATGTCCGGTTGCCTCCTCAAGCTGCCGCTTCATCTTGCGCAAGCGGTTGACGGCCTGCTTCAGCTTGGACACCGAGGCGATCAGCTCCCTGTGCAGGGCGAACTGCGCGGCGTACTCCTCGGGCGTCGTCGGCAGGCGCGGATCCTTGACCACCGTGAACTTCGCGGCGTCGCTCTTGTCCTTGCCCTTTTCGCCGACAGTCAGCTCCACGCCATAGGTGCCCGGCACCACCGTCGGTCCTGGCGGATTCTCCGGATCGGGCACCAAGGGCTTGGGCCGCGGCGGCGCCAGGCCGTAATCCAGCCGGGTCGGTCCGGGATATTTCATGTTCCAGACGAACCGGTTCAGGCCGGGCTTGGTATCCGGGCGCTGCGCCGGCGACAGCGACGTGTCATTGCTCGCGCAATCGATAATCTTGCGCCCGCTCGAATCGCGGAAGGTCAGCGTTACCGGTCCGGTGTCCTTCTCGGACAGCCAGTAATAGACGATGGCGCCATTGGGCGGGTTCTCGCCGACATCGAGATGCTCGCGATAGCGCGTGCCATCGGCCCGCTCCACCATCACCGTGCTGCCGTCGATGCCGAAGGCCGGCCCATAGGCGATGCCCGTGCGCACGTTGGCGCCGGCGCTCCAGTGCAGCTTGGTGCGGATGGCCGGGCGCGGCGCGAACAATCGGGTCGACCGGCGCCCGTCGGCCAGGCCGCGCAGCGCCGTCACGTCGTCGAGGATCCAGAACGACCGACCGTGCGTCGCCGCCACCAGGTCACTGTCCTTGAGCTTCATGTCGTAGATCGGCACGTTGGGCAGGCCGCTCATACGCGTCCATGTCGCCCCGTCATCGAGGCTGAAATGGATGCCCGTCTCGGTCCCGACATAGAGCAGGCCGTGGGCGACAGCATCGGCCCGCACGACGCGGCTGATCTCGTCCTTGGGCAGGTTGCCGTTGATCGACTTCCAGCTCTTGCCGCCGTCGGTGCTCTTGAACAGGTGCGGCCGATAGTCGGCGAGCTTGTAGCACGTGGCAGCCACATAGATCGTGTCGGCGTCATGCGGCGAGACTTCGACGCAGCCGACATAGGCAAGCTCCGGCATGCCCTTGGGCGTCACGTCCTTCCAGCTCTTGCCGCCGTCGCAGGTGACATGCACCAGGCCGTCGTCGGTCGAGGCCCAGATCTCGTCGCGGCGATGTGGCGATTCGACGACGCAGGCACAGGTCGCATGGACCTCCGCGCCGGCGCTTTCACGGGTGATCGGGCCGCCCGAGGCGCCCTGGCGCTTGCGGTCGTTCAGGCTGAGGTCGGGCGAGATGCGCTCCCAGTTCATGCCCTCGTCACGGGTGCGGAACACACAGTTACCGCCGGCATAGAGCGTGCCGGGATCGTGCGGCGAGAACACGATGGGGAAGGTCCAGGCGAAGCGGTACTTCAGGTCCTTGGGCGCGATGCCGGTCGACTCCTCCGGCCACACATTGACGAGCTGGATCTGCCGCGTGCGATGGTCGTAGCGCTGCAGTGCGCCGGCGCCGCCCGGGCTCGAGCCAATGGCGCCGACATAGACGATGTTGTGGTCGCGCGGGTCGACGGCGATGAAGCCCGATTCACCGGTACCGGGATAGGAGCAGTCGGCCAGGGTGATGACGCCCCACTCCGAGGCGCTCGGCACCGAGATCGAGGTGTTGTCCTGCTGCGTGCCGTAGACGCGGTAGGGATACTGGTTGTCGACGTCGATGCGATAGAACTGTGCGGTCTTCTGGTTGTAGATCGTCGACCACGAGGCGCCGCCGTTGAACGAGACGTGGGCGCCGCCGTCATTGCCCTCGATCATGCGCGACGGATCCTTGGGATCGATCCAGAGATCGTGATTGTCGCCGTGGCGCGTCGTCACCTCGTTGAAGGTCGCGCCGCCGTCGGTCGACTTCCACATTTGCAGGTTCGTGACGTAGACCGTGTCGCCGTGACCCGGGTCGGCGAAGACATGGGTGTAGTACCAGGGCCGGTGCATCAGGTCGCGGTTGGGCGACACCATGGTCCAGCGCATGCCGAAGTCGTCGGAGCGGTAGAGCCCGGTCTTGTCGCCCTCGGCCTCGATCAGCGCCCAGACGCGGCCCGAGCGTGCCGCCGAGATCGACACGCCGATCTTGCCCAGCATGCCCGTGGGAAGGCCGGGCCAGGTCGAGATCTCTTCCCAGCTGTCGCCGCCGTCGGTGCTGCGGAACAGGCCGCTGCCCGGACCGCCGCTGGAAATGTTCCAGAAGTTGCGCTTCGCCTCCCACATCGAGGCGAACAGCAGGCGCGGGTTGTTCGGATCCATGGTAAGGTCGATCGTGCCCGCGACATCACTGCGGTACAGGATCCGCTCCCAGGTCGCGCCGCCATTCTTGGAGCGATAGACGCCGCGTTCGGTGTTGGGCCCGAAGATGTCGCCCAGCACGGCGACATACACGAGATCGGGATTCTGCGGATGGATGCAGATCCGGCCAATGAACTTGCTGTTCTTCAGGCCGACATGCTGCCAGCTGCGCCCGGCATCCGTCGACTTGTAGATGCCGTCACCGTAAGAGACGTCGAGGCGGATCGCTGTTTCGCCGGTGCCAGCATAGATCACGTTGGGATCGGACGGTGCGACGGCGATCGAGCCGACCGCCGAGCTACCCATGAAGCCGTCGGAGACGCAGCGCCAGAACACGCCGCCATCCTCGGTCTTCCAGATGCCGCCGGCGCAGGCGCCGAAATAGAAGGTCATCTTGTTCACGGGATCGCCCGAGACGGCGACGACGCGACCGCCACGCGAGGGGCCAATGCAGCGCCACTTGAGCGCGTCGAAACCCGGCGACGCGGGCAAGGTCTTTTTCGATGCCATGTGCAGGAGAGCCGATCTCTTTAGGTGATGCCTGACCCGACCGTAGGTCAGGTTCGCAGGGCGACGCAATCGGCTTTGGCGAACGGATGGCTCGAGCCGCTTTGATTTCGGGTTGACATGACGCTTGCCGTTCTCCTCCGAACGAGCACCATAGGGTCGATGGAGATCAACCAGCAGGTCGCTACGGCGCTGGGCTTTCCCAAGCCGGCATTCACGTCGGTCGAGCACGAGCGGCGCTGGTTGTGTCGCAATGTGCCGCGCGAACGGATCGTCCATACCGAAGCGATCGTTGATCTGTACGTCACCGGGTCGCGACTACGGCTGAGGGAGGCCCGACCGATCGGCGGCGGACCAGCCAAGCTGCGGTTCAGCCGCAAGGCTGACGTCGACACGCGGACGCGCCTGATCACGTCGATTTACCTGACCGAGGAGGAGTTTGCGGTACTGGCGGCGTCGCTGCCTGGTGTTCAAATCAGGAAACTCCGCCACAGACTGCAATCCCCGCCGCACGTCGCGTTGCACGTCGACGAGTTTCAAGGCGCGCTCGCAGGACTGATCATGGTCGAAGCCGAGTGCAGTACGGCGGATCTGCTGGCTGCTCTCCCAATGCCCGACTTCGCCGCCCGCGAGGTCACCGATGATCCCCGTTTCACAGGTGGCGACCTCGTCAGGAATGGCCGTCCCAAGGATCTTGAGCAAGGAGCAACGACGGAATGACTGCCACCAGCGATACTCTTCCGACGGCAACCCGTGTTTCCGACCCTGGTATGCGCGCGCTCTACCGGATGGAAAACCGCTGGCAGGCCTGGCTCGATGTCGAGGCCGCCCTCGCCCGCGCTCAAGCCGAGCTCGGCATCATCCCAGCCGAGGCGGCGAAAGCCATTGCCGCCAAGGCAAGGCTCGAGCTGATGGATCGCACGCGCATCGACGAAGGCTTTGCCCGCACCGGCCATACGCTGGTGCCGCTGGTGTGGGAACTCGGCCGCGTCGTCGGCGAGCCGCACGGCGGCTGGGTGCATTGGGGCGCCACCACACAGAACATCACGCAGACCGGTGACCTTCTGGTGTTGCGCCAGGCGCACGCGATCATCCTGCGCCAGATCGGCGAGATCCTGGCCGCAATGGCCGATCTTGCCGAACGCACCGCCGACATGCCGATGGCGGGGCGCACGCACGGCCAGCACGCCGTGCCCGCCACCTTCGGCTACAAGGTCGCCGTCTGGATCGACGAGTTGCTGCGCCATGTCGAGCGCCTGCAGCAGGCAGCCCCTCGCCTGTTCGTCGCCATGCTAGGCGGCGGCGCGGGCACCTTCGCCTCGCTCGGCAAGCAGGGGCCGCCCGTGCAGGCCGGCATCGGCCGCCAGCTCGGCTTCGGCACGATGACGGTGCCGTCGCGTGCGCTGGGCGATCACCTGGCGGAGAACATATGCATCCTCGGCCTGCTCGCTGCGACCTGCGGCAAGATCGGGCGCGAGGTCTACACCCTGATGAAGACCGAGTTCGGCGAGGTCGAGGAGCCGGTGCCGCCGGGCACCGTCGGCAGCTCGACCATGCCGCAGAAGCGCAATCCAAAACTCTGTCAGGATGTCATCGCCGCCGCGGCCGAGGTGCGCAGCCTGGTGCCGCTGGCGCTCGAAGCCATGACCACCGAGCACGAGGCCGACCGCACCACCAGCCTGATGATGGACAGTGCCGAGTCGCGCGCCTGCATTGCCACCGGCGACATGCTGGCCCGGCTGTGTGAGATCATGCGTGGCCTCAGCGTCGATCCCAAGCGCATGCGAGCCAACCTCGATCTCGGCGGCGGATTGATCATGGCCGAAGCCGTGATGCTGGACCTCGGCATCGCGATCGGTCGGCAGCATGCGCACGACGTCGTCTATGACGCCGCGCAAGCGGCCTTCGTCGAAGGCAAATCGTTCTCCGAACTTCTGGCGGCGGACAACCGTTTGACCGCGCACATGGACAAGAACGCGATCACGAAGTTGCTGGATCCGACGGCCTATACCGGCTTGTGCGCCGACATGGCACGCGAAGGCGTCACGCGCGCCAGAGATACCGCCGCGACATTGGTGAAGAGTGTGTAACGATCTTCAATCCTGCTGCCATCATTCCGGCATATCCGCTAGACATTGATGTGCCGCTTGTTGCGGGAAAGAGGCGTCGATCGGTCCATGCGCCCCAGCAAACTGGTAGCACCGCAGATCGGCGGCTTGGTCGCGCGACAACGGCTGTTCCGTGAGATCGAGCAGGCGCCGCCCAAGGGTATTGTCTGGATCGCCGCGCCGCCTGGAGCGGGAAAGACCTCGCTCGCCGCGACCTGGCTCTATTCGGGTCGAAGCGCCGCACGGCACGGCCATGCGCTTTGGTATCGCATCGATGAAACAGATGCCGATCCGGTGATCTTCTTCGAAACGCTGGCACTGGCGGTTGGAGCATCGCCTGACAGGGCGAGCAAGGCATTGCCGAGGCTGACCCCGGACGCGCTGCCGAACGTCAAGGTCTTCGCCCGGAACTGGTTCAAGTCCCTCCTGGGCAACAAGGAGCGTGCGCCCTACCTGTTCGCGTTCGACGACATGCACAGGCTGCCTCCGGACTCGGCAGTCGTGGAAATTCTGGCCATCCTGGCAAGTGCTCTGCTCGCTCAGGACCGCCTGCTGTGCCTGTCTCGCGAAAGCCCTCCCGCGCTCTTGCTTTCCGCCGTACCAGGGAAACGACTCTGCGTTATCAGCGATTTGCGGGTCGAGGCAGGGGAATGGGAGGATTTTGCGCGCGATGTTCCTGGCGTGCACGCAAGCGGCCGCGCGACATTCATTGCCACGGCACAGCGGTCGGGCCGCTGGATCGCCGACCTTGTTGTCAGGCCATCGTCGCACCCCTCGCTCGATGATCTGCGCACTCACCCGGCCCTGGCGCCCAAGCGGCTGTTTGCAGGCTGTAGCGAGGTCGAACGAAGAGCTCTTCTCGAGACGGCCTTTCTTCAGACCGGCGAGGAGAAAGAGTGGCGGACGCTGGGAGGCGAAGGCGCCATCTCCGTTCTCACACAACTCGCCAGCACTTCGGCGCTGGTTGCTCGATTGCTCAATGGGGCACTGCACAAGCACGATCTGCTCTTCGAGTGCCTGCGCACTGCCGCCGAGACGGAGCTGGCGCCGGATGCGCTGTTGCGGGCGCGGCTGAAAACCGGACGGCTGTTGACGGCACGCGGCGAAATGCTCTCCGGTGTCCGCCTGCTGACGCAGGCCGGCGCCGACGACGAGGCCCGCGACCTCATCTTGAGCCAGGCATCCGACATGATCACGGGTGGCAGGAACCAGGAGCTTGTCGAGCTGATCGCCATGCTGTCGGACAGCGCACAACGCGTGCCTCTGGTGCGCGTTTGGCAGGCTACGGGGCGCCTGCCGTTCGAACCGTCAGCCGCACGTGAAGTGTTTCGGGATGTCTGGCGCTCTGCGAATCCGGCCGAACAACCGGTCGAGTTTGCCGTCGCCGTGATGGGAGACATCAATGCAGCCCTGGCCGACTGGTCGATCGATGCCCAGCTCTCATCGAGCATCGATGAGATCGACCGGGCGTTGCCCCTGCTTACGGCACTCCCGGAGGCGATTCATGCTCGATTGGTGATGACCCGGGCTGTCGCGATGCTGCTCGGCTGCCCCATGCATCGCGACGTGCTGAACGCGCAAAAGCATGTCGAGGCGGTCCTGCCCCGGCTACAGGCCGGACGGCAATTGCTGCTCGGCGCCATTTTGGTCAACTATCTCCTGTGGTGGCGAGGCGATCTCGCTGCAGCGCGGCCATACCTGGACAACCTCGCGCCGTTGGCGAGCCGGCCCGATGTGCCGCCGCTTGCCACAATGGCCTGGTACTTCGGAGCGCTGACCATTGCCTACCGCGACGGCAATGACGGCGAGGTGCGAAAGCTGATGCGGGAGGTCGTGGCCTTCGCGCAAAAATGGGGGACGCAGCATCGTCTCGCCAATGCCTACTGGGTGGCGGCGCAAGCCTATGCCGCGGCTGGCGATCGGGCCGAGGCTGCTGTCTGCATCGAGAGCGCTGTGCGGTCTGGCCGCCCGGACGTCGTCGGGGCGCATTTCCTGCGCGCGACGATCGCGCTCGGTGAAGGAAACGCGGATCTCGCGATTGGCGAGGCGACAGCCGCATACGAACGGGCAGGCCGGGTCGGCAACACACAGCAGCGCGGATTGTTGGCCATGCAGCTCGCGATGGCCTTTGCCGTCAAGGGAGACGACAGAGCACGCAAGCACATCGACGAGCTGCGCGAGCTTGCCGCGCGATCCCACAGCGCCATTTTCCAATTGCACGCCGACCTGGCGGAGGCCTGCCATGCCGCCGCGCAGGACCGAATGTCGGCGTTCGTGGCCGCTTGGAACGGCTTGGCACATCTTGCTTGCCAGCTTGGCTTCCGTCGCATCTCGGGTCTCGACGTCGCGCACTTCGGCCATCTCGCCAACCTAGCGCTCCATCGAGGTGCGGAGGTCAGCGTGACGCGCCGCCTCATCGCGCTCTGGGATCTTCCGCCTCCACAACGGAGTATTGTCCACCACGACTGGCCTTATCGGGTCGATATCAGCTGCCTCGGCCGGTTTGCGATCCAGCTGGACGGCCACCGGCTCTCGACGGGTTCGGGCAAGGCGCAGCGCAAGCCGCGCGAACTCCTCTTTCATCTCATTATCGCCAATGGCCGCGATCTCGAGCAGGACTGGCTCGCCGACGAACTGTGGCCGGACGCGGATGGCGATCAGTCGCTCCACAGCCTCACCACGACGATCTACCGCTTGCGCAAGCTGATCGGCGCACAGGCAGTCATTCATGAAGACAGCCATGTCCGCCTGAATCCGCTGCACGTTTCGACCGATCTCGGCCGGCTCCGCGACGCGCTCCGGCTCGTCGGTGACGAGACACTGCCGACGACGGACCGGATGGCGGCGTTCGATCTTGCCTTGCAGCTTCACCAGGGACCGCTTCTGCCGGGGATTGCGATGGCGCCGGTTGTCCTCGAGCGCCAGCGGCAGTCGGCCTTGCTGGCGAGTGAGGGTCTCGGATTCCTGCTGACGCTCGATCCTGCCGATGTGGGGCGTACCCTCCGCCTGAACCGACTTCGCGCTGCGATCGGTGATGCCGCGCTGCCGGACAGCGTCGCACGCCTGTGGCCAATATGATGTGAACGTGAAGATTTCATCTGTGATCGATCCGTGAGGTACCCGGACCGGCTCATCGGCTAAAACTCACTGCATCGTCTGGTGGGGCCGCTGCGAGAGGAAGCGTCTGAATGAGTACATCCGATGACGGCAAGCCCTTGCAGACCGGGCTCGTCGATATGGGGGACATCAGCTTTTACAACAACCCCTCGACGGCCGTCCCCTTCTCGACCCTGCTGAATTCCGACCTTGACCCGTATCCGGGGCTGTTCAGCGAGATCGTGCTGAACGTTACTTGGGCGCAGCTGCAGCCCGTAACGGGCATCGACACTCCGCTCATAACAGCGGACATCGACATCGCAATCGCCCTGGTGGCGGCTTACAACCAGCAGCACGATACCGACCTCGGCATCAAGCTTCGTGTGTGGGGCGGCTTCACGGCGCCCGAGTGGGCCAAGAACATCAACGGCCCGCCCATCGCCGTCATCGACAAGGACGGCAATCCCCAGACGCTCGGTCGATTCTGGAGCGCCGATTACATCGATGCCTGGACCAGTCTCCAGAACGCGCTGGCCACCGCCTTCGACGGCAACGCTCTGATCCGCGGCATTTCAAACACGGCGGGAGCTTCCGAGACCGACGAGCCGTTCATCCCGCTGACCAACGGAGTCTATCCGTTGCAGGCCGTGGGCTACACCGATGCCGCCCAACAGCTCACGCTGCGCGCGGCGATCGCCGACTATTCCCAATGGTCGACGACGCCCCTCGACTACACGATGAACCTCTTTCATCTGGCCGATGGGGGCCACTCCAACGGCGACGAGAACTTCACGCTTGCGGTGCTGCAGCAGGCCCGCAACTCCGCTCGCGTCGTCCAGGCCGGCAATCATGCCCTGAACAACCCTCTGCCCTCCTCCGACGCCTTCATCTATCTCCAGATGCAGGCGGATGCGGCACTCGATCCCAGTGCGACGGGCGGCAGCCTCCAGACGGCCTCGCCGCGTACCCTGCTGAGCAGCGCCACGACCAACAGCACCGAGAACGGCGCGTTCGACGGACCCACTCCCGCTTTCCCGGGATACGCGGGCTGGCCCTACGTCATCGCCAACGGTGCGGCAGCAAATGCCGGCGACATCGAGCTGTGGGACGGATTGGTCCCTTACCCCGGTTTCCCCGGGCTTACCGCCAACCAGGTCCAGTTCCTGGCCACGGTCCTTGCCGCCGGCAATGCGCCGACGACGGGCGCTCCGGATGACGGCTCCGCACTCGGCTTCATCGCGCCTGCGTTCGTAACCGGCGCGCCAGGCACGGTCGGGTTCTCGGGCGTCGATGCCGTCCTCCTGGCCAGCGCCACGACCCAAAGTGCATACAGCGTCACGCTGACCTCCACGAACGGAGGCACGCTCGGCGTAACCGATCCATTCGGCATCGCGGGCGGATCGACGAGCGGTCCAACGCTCAGCTTGTCGGGCCCGCTTTCCCAGATCAACACGGTGCTCGCGAGCCTCACCGATATGCTGCAATCGGGCCGGGACATTGTGCAGATCGCGGTGACGGACAGCAGCGGGAACACCGCCGTACGCACCGTCGGCGTTGAGATTTCCGCGCCAGTTGCCGCGCCCGCTGCGAGCCCGCCCAGCGACGTCAACGGCACGACGATCTCCGATATCACGGCGCTGCTGGCCAACAAGGGCGTGTTGTTCGTCGGCGGCGTTGAGAACGCCCAGACCGTCAACGGCGATCTGCAAATCGGTCCCGATCTCTCGCTGCTCGCGGCGCTGGCGCCCTCCGCCTACAGCACGGCAAGCCTTGCCGTCAGCGGCGCGCTCGAAGTCCTGAACGGCGGCATCGGGCGTTTCAGCGGCAACCTCGGCGGCAGCACCGCCACGATCGAAAGCGGCGCTCAGCTGAGCGGCAACGGCACGTTGTCGGCCTCGGGCGGCGGCGCCATCGTCAACGACGGCACGATCGAAGCAGTGACCGACCTGACGCTGGGGCTGCAACGGCTCACGCTGGCCAATGCCCTCGCCGGCAGCGGCACTGTGACGATCGACGCCGGCGCCACGCTGATCGCCAACGCAGCGATCGGCGCGACCCAGACCATCAACTTCGCATCGCCTCCGAACCTGCCGTTTTCGCCGAGCACGCTGGAGCTCCAGGCGCCGTTCGGGATGGGCGGCGCGATCACCGGATTTTCCTACGCCGATCGCCTGATCCTGAATGACGTCACCGTAAACAGCGCGAGCTACGACAGCGGCGCTGGCCTCCTGACCGTCAACCTGCAGACCGGTGGGCCGCTGGTGTACCGACTGACCGGTGACCTGACCGGCCTCAGCCCGACGATCAGCGGCGGCCACATCATCACGTTCGCTCCCCTCTCGCCTGGCATCGCGCCGAGTGTTGTCGTACCGCAGGCCGCTTCGCTGCAGGGCGCAGTCGACCGGGACGTGCTCGTTCCGAACATCGTTCTCGAGATGCCGATCCCCGATGGCACGATTCTGCCAATCGCGGAGATCACGGTCACACTGACGACGACGGCGGGTACGGGCGGACGGCTCCTCGCCTCCGACGTCACGGGCAACGGGACGATAACGATAACCGGCAACAACACCGGCACTCTCACTCTTGCCGGCTCCCTCTTCGCTGTCGAGCAGAGCCTGCAGACCCTTACCTACAAGGGTCGCACGACGACGCCCGATTCCATTTCGATCAGCGCCACCAACTACGCCGGCATCGCCTCCGCGACAGCGACGATCTCGGTCTCGAATTACGCCAGCGGAGCCACTCCGGACCGGTTCGAATGGGATAGCTCCGTCGCCGTCGGCAGCTTCAGCGACGTCACAAACTGGAAGCTGACCGGCAGCGGCGCGAGTACGACCACGCCGCCTGGCGGCGTCAACGTCGCCCTGTTCAAGCCGGGCAGCGCCGGCGCCTATACGGTGTCCGGCGATGGCGCCGTCGATCAGGTCAACGTCACGGCGCCGACGACGTTGACCGGACAAGTCATTGCCCAGGGGGCGAGCGGCGTCGGATTGGTGGTCGACGCCAACGGCACGTTGCTGCTCGCCGGCGGCGGCGAATTCACCGATCAGGCAAAGGCGATCGTCGGCGGCACGGGTGCCGGCCTGCTCACCTTGATGGGCGGTGCGCTTGCGCTCACGGGATCGACGGCAGACGCCCTTGTCGTCGGCGAGGCGGCCGGCAGCGACGGCACCGTCGTCAATCTCGAGCAGATCACGGCCAACGGCACGGTGGTCATCGGAGAATCCGGTAGCGGCACGCTGGCGCTGCTGGGCGTGGCCTCGTCGATGACGGCGGGCGGCGCCACGATCGGTCGTTCAGCCGGCAGTCAGGGCACGGCGCTGGTCAATGGCGGCTTCTGGGCGATCGGCCAGTCGACAACCGACGTCACTTCGTCCGGTGAACTCGTCGTCGGCGATGCGGGCAACGGCTCCCTGTTGATCGACGGCGCGGCCAACGGCATCAGCGGCCAGGTAACGGCCTACGAGGCGACGATCGGCAGGCAGGCGGGCAGCCATGGCGTGGTCAGGCTCGACGGCGGCCTTCTGCTGGTCGCCAACACCAATGCCACCGGCGACACCATCCTGACCGTCGGCGACGACGGTGACGGCAGCCTCGCGATCGAGCATGGCAGCGAAGTCGCGGTCGGCGCCGCGAGCGCCAACAATAACGGCCTGCTCCTCGTCGGTCGGGCCGACGACGGCAGGGGCCGCATCCGCATCGGCGATTACAGCGCGCTTTTGGTCTACGGCGACGCCCATCTCGGCGAGGCCGGCGCCGCCGAGGTGACCGTGGGTGCAGGCGCGGACCATGACGCCTTGTTCGGGGTCAACGGCACCCTCACCCTCGGCGCGGCGGGTCACCTTGCCTTGGGTGGTACCGACGCCACCGTCCGCGCGGAGATCTTCCACATTGCCTCGGGCGGCGGCGTCTCCGGCTGGGGCACGCTTTCGGGCCTGGGTGGCGGCAGCAAGACCGTGCAGCTCGCCGACATCCATAATGACGGCTCGATCAAGGCGAACGGCGGCGAACTGCTGCTCTACGGTGGCGTCACAGGCTCGGGCGACCTGTCCATGGCTGCCGGATCGTCGCTCACGCTGCAGGCGGCCGTCGGGACGGAGCAGACACTGACCTTCGGCGCCAACGGACATGCCCTGCTCAACGATCCGCACGCCTTTCGGGGCACGATCGTCGGCTTCAATGGCGATGACGTGCTGGAACTGGCCAGCACGCATGCGAGCAGCGCCACCTGGGCGAACGGCGTGCTGACACTCGACACCGACCTCGGCCCTCTTCGGCTGAAGATCGCGGGAGACTACGCAGCAGACGGCTTCACGGTGACGCCGGACGGACTCGGCGGTACCAATGTGGCGGGCGGACGAGGCGACGTCCACATGATGACCTTCGACGGCCTGCACTACGATTTCCAGGCCGTCGGCGAGTTCGTCGCCGTTCAATGGACCGATCCCGCGACGCCACTGCAGATCCGCATCGAGACGGCGGGTGTCCATGGCGTGGCCAGCATCACGACCGAGCTGGAGGCCGTCTTCGGCAACACTAAAGTGACCTTTGCCGTCGGACAGGCGATTTCCCTGCATGTCGACGGCGCACCGGACATCGCGCTGCACGGCGGCGGTGTGCAGGCGATCCCGGGCGGAACGCTCGCGCAACTCTCGTCCGGCACCTATCAGCTGACCTGGAACACCGGCCAGGCCGTCATCGTGAGCTATCACGGCAACGACTGGCTGGACTGGGGCGTCGCGCTCGGGCCGCATGACGGGGCGGGATCGGTACGAGGGCTTCTCGGCAGCCACAGCGGTCAGGGTACCGACTTCCAGCTGCCGGACGGCACCATCCTTCACCAGCCACTGAGCAACGAGGATATCGTCGGCTTCTATGCCGATGCCTGGCGTGTGTCGCCAGACGGCTCGCCCGTCGGCGACAGCCATCATCCGCCCGTCACACACCTGACGCATCACGACGCGATCCTCTGATCAGCCGGGATTTGCAACATCGAAGCCATTTTGCGCACAATGGCTGCATGAAAATTCCCGGCACAGGAGTCATCGATGTTGCTGAGCGCCCTCTTTCCGACGCGTGACATAGGCCGCGATCCCGCGAAGATCCGGGACTGGGCGCAGGCCGCCGAGGATCTCGGTTACGACTGCATCGAGGTGGCGGATCACGTGTTTGGCGCGGCGCCGCGCGGCGACTGGAAGCCGACCTACAGCGAACACGATCCCTTTCACGAGACCTTCACGACGATGGCCTTCATCGCCGCCGTCACCAAGAACATCAAGCTGTGCAGCGGCGTGCTGATCCTGCCGCAGCGCCAGACCGGCGTGGTCGCCAAGCAGGCTGCCGAGGTCGATATCCTGAGCGGCGGCCGGTTGCGCCTGGGCGTCGGCGTCGGCTGGAACCACGTCGAGTACGAGGCGCTCGGCATGGACTGGAAGACGCGCGGTGCGCGGCAGGCCGAGCAGATCGAGGTGATGCGGCGCCTGTGGACCGAGGAGCTGGTCACCTTCAAGGGCAAGTTCCACACGCTGATCGACGTCAACATGCTGCCGGTCCCGGTCCAGCGCCCGATCCCGATCTGGTTCGGCGGCTCGTCCGATGCCGTCGTCAAGCGCGCCGCCCGCATCGGCGACGGCTGGATGCCGATCCTGTCGCCCGAGGCCGCCGAGCCCAAGCTCGCCGCGCTGCGCGAGCATCTGAAGGCGTTCGGCCGCGATCCGGCCAAGTTCGGCCTGGAAGGCTGGCTGCGCTTCGACGAGGCCGATCCGCAGCGCTGGGCGGCAGCTGCGCATGGCTGGCAGCGCCTCGGAGCCGGGATCGTGATGCTCTATCCGATGTATCGTATGCCCGAGCTCGATCGCCAGATCGAGACCTTGCGGCGGTTCAAGGAAGTTGCGCCGAAGTAGTTCAACGAGCGGCTCGGGGGAGCAAAGAGACATGGGCGATCGTCGGATCGGCGTCATCATCAACGGCGCCACGGGCCGCATGGGCACGACCCAGCACATGGCCAACCTTCTGGCCATCGCGGCGGAAGGCGGACTTCCCCTCGCCAATGGCGACCGGCTGATTCCCGAGCTGATGCTGGTCGGCCGCGATGCCCGGCGCATCGAGAAGCTCGCGGCCGATCACGGCGGCCAGCGCTGGACGACCAAGCTCGAAGAGGCGTTCGCCGGGCCGGACCGCATCTTCATGGATTGCGCCGCCACCGGCGACCGGCCGAAGCGCGTGCGGCAGGCAATCACGGCCGGCAAGCACATCTTCATCGAGAAGCCCACGGCGCCGACGGTCGACGAGGCGATGGAGCTGGCACGCCTGGCCGACCGCGCCGGCCTCAAGCACGGCGTCATCCAGGACAAGCTCTTTCTCCCCGGCTTCGCCAAGCTTCTGGCCGTCAGCAAGTCGGGCTTCTTCGGCCGCATCCTGTCGGTCAAGGTCGATGCCGGCTCGTGGATCTTCGACGGCAGCGAGCGGGAGTGCCAACGGCCGAGCTGGAACTACAAGAAGGCCGAGGGCGGCGGGTTGGCGCTCGATATGATGGCGCACTGGCGCTACATGATCGATCGCCTGGCGTCGCCGATCACCGATGTCTGCGCCGTCATGGCCACGGCCATCCCCGAGCGCGTCGACGAAGCCGGGCAGCGCTACAAGGTCGATGCCGAAGACACCAACTACGCCCTGCTGAAGCTGCAAAGCGGCGCGATCGGCATGATCACCAACAGCTGGGCGACGCGGCCGCGCCGCGACGACACGATGGTCGTGCAGATCGACGGCACCAACGGCTCGGCAGTGGCCGGGCGCTTCCGCTGCTTCACCCAGTCGGCCGCCGAAACACCGGAGGCCTTCATCAAGGCCGCCCGGCCCGGCGGCGTCGACCTGATGGCGGACTGGAAGGAAGTACCGGACGCCGGCGACCACAAGGGCCCCTTCCGCCAGTGCTGGGAAGCATTCCTGCGCCATGTCGGCGAGGATGCGCCTTATGTGCCGACGCTGGTCGAGGGCGCCAAGGCCGTGCAGCTCGCCGACCTCGCCTACAAGAGTGTGGCCGAGCAGCGCTGGATGAAAGTGCCGGAATTGAAGCTCTGAGCATCGCGAAGACTTGATTGGTCCGGAGCTGGATCGCAGCCCAAGTGAACTGGCGCCGGAGGTTCCCATGCGCCCTGCCCGTTTCGCTGCCGTCCTGTTCGCGTTGCTGACCGCGCCGGTGGCCACTTTTGCCGCCGTCATCGGCGGCACCTATTACGCTCCGCAGTACGATTACCGCGACTTCTTCGCGGCGACCGACGGCAAGCCCTTCCAGGTCGTGCTGGCCGGCAATCCGTTTCCCGGCATCGACCCGGCAATCGTTGCGCGCGACCTGCTGCCTGCCATGCAACGCGCCAAGCCACGGCCGGCGTTGACCTTCACCTACGACGCGCCCTCGCCCCTGCCGCGGCCCAACTACCGGCTCGTGCTGGTGTTCGATCCGGCGCTGAACCTCAACAGCGATCCGGTGTGCGCTGGCGAGCCGCCGCGTTTCCGTCCCGGCACGCCCGGCCGCTTCTACGTCTATGCGATCTACTGCCGGAACGACCGGGCGATGTCGCAGACGACGGCCTGGACCGACGCCACCGGCCCGACCGACCCGCGCATCGAGCGCCTGTTCCGCGAGCTCTTCCCGGTGATCTTCAGCGAGCAACAGAATCGCTGGGCCTTCAACGACCCGATGTTCCGCTAAACTTGCCGGACCGCGGGCCTCAATGAAACGTGCGGCCCGAATCGATCACCAGCGTCTGGCCCGTCATGGTGTTGGTCCGGCACATCGTGACGACCTGATCGGCGCAGTCGTCCTTGTCGGCGGCCTTGCCCAGCAGCGAGGCCTTGCGGCCGGTCTCGATCACCTCCGGCCGGAGGTTGGCCGTTGCGCGCGTGCCTTCGAGCAGGCCGGGCGCCACGCAGTTCACCAGCACCTCGGGCGCCAAAGCCACGGCCATGCACTTGGTGAGATGGATCAGCCCCGCCTTCGAGACCGCATAGGCGATCGACGAACCCGTCGGTCCCAGCCCCGCCACCGAGGAGATGTTGACGATCCGCCCGCTGCCTTGCCGCTTCATCACTGGTGCGACGGCCTTGGTGATCAGCATCGGCCCCGTCAGGTTGATGTCGATGATCTTGGTCCATTCCTCGTAGGTGAGGTTGTCGAGGTCCTTGAACGGGATCGATTTGTTGTAGGCCGCGTCGTTGACCAGGATGTCCAGCCGCCCGAAACGCTTCACCACGTCGTCGACCAGCTTCTGCACCTGGTCGCGCTTGGTGACGTCGCAGCCGAAGGCGGCCGCGCCGACCTGGTGCTTCTCCAGATCCCGCGCTACGCCCTCCGCCTGCTCCTTGCTCTGGGCATAGACGACGGCGATGTGACAGCCCTGTGCAGCCAGTGCATGGCAGATGCGCTGCCCAAGCCCGCCATTGCCCCCAGTGACGACGGCGACTGTTCCTTTCAGGTCCATGCGTTTCTCCCTCGGTGTTGGCCGGCAGCCTAGAGCCTGTTCCGACACGAGGGAATGACTATGATCTTTCCACCAAACCGGCATCCAAGCCGGATGGAGGAAACATGGACCGCAAGTACGACGTCATCGATGCCGATGGGCATGTGCTGGAGCCGTTCACGCTGTGGAAGGACTACATGGATCCGCAGTATCGCGAGCGCGCACCGAAACTCGTGAAGGACGACAACGGCAAGGAGCGCCTGCTGCTGGAGGACAAGATCCTCGGCAGCCGCGCGGGCTTCGGCGGCATCGGCGGCGTGGGCGCACGCCAGGGCGTCGTCGCCGCCGACGCGATGGAATACAAGGATGGACGCAAGGGCGGCTTCGATCCGCACGCGCGCATCCCCGACATGGACCTCGACGGCATCGATGCCGCCTTCCTTTATCCCAGCCTCGGCCTGTTCGCCGGCGCCGTCAGCGATCCCGCTTTCGCCGCCGCGATGTGCCGCGCCTACAACCGCTGGCTTGCCGACTACTGCAAGCCCTACCCCGACCGCCTGTTCGGCATCGCCATGCTGCCGATGCAGTCGATCGACGCGGCGATCCAGGAGATGACCTTCGCCCGCAAGGAGCTCGGCTTCCGTGGCGGCTTCCTGCGGCCCAATCCCTACAACGACCGCAAGCTGCACGATCCGGACTACGAGCCGTTCTGGAGCGCAGCCGAAGAGCTCGACTTCAGCATCGGCATCCACGAGGGCGGCAACAGCGGCATGCCGACGGTCGGCGTCGACCGCTTCGACGGCCGCGGCGCGCAGCACATCATCTCCCACACCATGGAAATGATGCTGGCGGCGATGAGCTTCATCTGGGGCGGCGTGTGCGAGCGGCACCCGAAGCTGCGCGTCGGCTTCCTCGAATCGGGCGGTGGCTGGATTGCGCCGTGGCTCGACCGCATGGACCGCCACTTCGACGACAAGGGGTTCAATGACTCCGGCCTGAAGATGCGGCCGAGCGACATCTTCCGGCGCAACTGCTGGATCTCCTTCGAGCCGGTCGAGGGCTCGATCGGTGCGCTGGCCGAGTATATCGGCCCGCACAAGATCCTCTGGGCGACCGACTATCCTCACCGCGACGGCTTCTTCCCGGGTGCGCCGGAGATGCTGAAGGAGCGCATGAAAGGCCTGTCGCCCGAGGTCCAGCGCAAGATCATGGCCGGCGGCGCGATGGGCTTCTACGGCCTGCACTAACGTCGTCTTGCCGGAGCGCGGACCTCCAGGTCCGCTCATAATCTTCGTCTTCCGGACCGCGCGCATCCTGCGCGCTCATGATCATGAGCGAGCTGGAAGCTCGCGGTCCGAAAGATCATGAGCGGACCTGGAGGTCCGCGCTCCGGACTACTTGATTCCCAACAGCTTCGCCGCCGTGCCACCGAGGATGGCGACGCGCTGCTCGTCGCTGAGGCCGGGCGTGCTCAGCACGAGGTCGACCTCGGTGCTGGTCCAGGGGAACGGATAGTCGGTGCCGATCATGATCTGGCCGGGACCGGTCTCGGCGATCAGGTGGCGCAGCGCTTCGGGCGTGAACACGATGGTGTCGAAGAAGAGCTGGCCGTCCTTGAGATAGGCGGTCGGGTTCTTCTTGGGCAACGGACCGACGCGGTTGGGGAAGCAGCGGATCACCGCATCCGACCGGTTGGCGTAGGACGGCAGGAAGCCGCCGCCATGCGCGGCGCAGATCTTCAGCCCGGGGAAGCGATCGAGCGTGCCCTCGAAGATCAGATGCGACAGCGCGATCGTCGTTTCCAGGGGATTGCCGATGGTGTTGGTGAGGAGACCGCTGCCGCCCAGCCGGCCGCTGGGCTCGAGCTCGCGCGTGCCGAGCGGATGCATGAAAACCAGCACGCCCAGCTCCTCGCACTTGGCCCAGAAGGGATGAAAGCGCGGATTGGCCAGCTCCTCGCCCGCGACGCTGCCACCCACGCCGATGCCGCGGAAGCCCAGCTTCTTGACGGCGTGCTCCACCTGCTCGGCCGCAAGTTCGGGATGCTGCAAGGCGGCCGTCGCAAAGCCGACGAAGCGGTCGGGATTGGCGGCACAGAACTCCACCAAGGTTTCGTTCTGGACACGGATCAGCTCGGCCGCGACATCACGCTCGGCCTTATACCAGTAGGGATTGATGCTGAGCGCTTCGACGTCGATGCCTTGCGCATCCATGGCCGCGATGCGCGTGCTGGTGTCGTCCATCAGGAGGCCCGGCGCCTCGAGCGGATGGTTGATCAGGGCCATCGCCTTGGGCACGCAGCAATGGGCGTGCACGTCGATGGTCTTGATGCGTTTGCCGTTGACCACGACCTCGCGGCGACGGGGATGGTCATGGCCGTGCGGGTGCGCCGGCGGGCTGAGCCCTGCGGCCGCGTGCAGATCGCAGCCCGTGAACATGATGCCGCCGGCAGGAGGGCTCGGAACGAAATCCCCGGTCAAAGACATTGGCGTTCTCCCCTCTGTTGATCTGCCTCTAGACTGCCATCATGACGGACAACGACCTTCAAAGGCAAAGCCCCTCCTATCGCCTCGCCGCCCTGGATGAGGAGTTCATCCTGGGTGACTCGACACGCGGCGTCCGCTTCCTCCTCGAATATGCCAAGGCCGAGGAACTGCTGCGAAAGTGGGGAGTCATCTCGACGATCGTCGTGTTCGGCAGCGCCCGCACCAAGCCAGCCGTCGAAGGCGATGCGCGACCGCCTGCGTCGACGCCCTCGCCGGACGCGATGTCGAGGCAGATCGAGCGCGCCGCACACTGGTACGAACAGGCGCGCCGCTTCGGACGTATCGCCTCGGAGCGCGGCGGCGCCCTCCAGAGCCGCCGGGCGGGCCGGCGCAACGTGATCGCCACCGGTGGCGGCGGCGGCATCATGGAAGCGGCCAATCGCGGCGCGTCGGACGCGGGGGCTCCGTCGATCGGTTTCAACATCCGCCTGCCCAAGGAACAGGAGCCGAATGCCTACTCGACTCCCGAACTGACCTTCCAGTTCCACTACTTTGCGATGCGGAAGATGCATCTCGCGATGCGTGCCGCTGCCCTGGTCGTCTTTCCTGGCGGCTTCGGTACCCTGGATGAGCTGTTCGAGATCCTGACCCTGGTCCAGACCGGCAAGATGCCACGCACCCCGATCGTGTGCTTCGACCGCGCCTACTGGAGCCGCATCATCAACTTCGATGCGCTGCTCGACGCCGGCATGATCACGACCGGCGACCTCGATCTCTTCAGCTACGCCGACGACGCGGAAGAAGCCTGGAAATGCCTGGTCGACCGCGGCCTTGAAACCGAGGTGCCACCCGACGACTAGGATGGCGGGCGCCTGTGAGCTACGATAGCAGCCAGTTCACCGGAGTGCTTTTCCATGGCCGACCACGATCATTCCCATGAGCATGGCTCGGAACTGTCCGAGACCCAGCTGCGCGTGCGCGCGCTGGAGACCATCCTGACCGAAAAAGGCTACATCGACCCCTCGGCGCTCGATGCCATCGTCGAGGCCTACGAGACCAAGATCGGGCCGCGCAACGGCGCCCTTGTCGTCGCCAAGGCGTGGACCGATCCCGCCTTCAGGCAGGCGCTGTTGAAGGACGCCACGGCGGCGGTCGGCACGCTGGGCCATGTCAGCCCGGTCGGCGACCATCTGGTGGCGGTCGAGAACACGCCGCAGCGGCACAACATGATCGTCTGCACCCTGTGCTCCTGCTACCCGTGGGAAGTGCTGGGTCTGCCGCCGGTCTGGTATAAGTCCGCCCCCTACCGCTCGCGCGCGGTCAAGGACCCGCGCGGCGTGCTCACCGACTTCGGCGTCAAGCTTGCCAAGGAGACTGAGATCCGAGTCTGGGATTCGACCGCCGAGACGCGGTTCATCGTGCTGCCCATGCGTCCCGCCGGCACCGAAGGCTGGAGCGAGGAGCGCCTGGCCGACCTGGTGACGCGCGATTCGATGATCGGCACCGGGCTCGCCCTCACGCCGGCAGAGATCGCCAAATGAACGGCGTGCACGACATGGGCGGCATGGACGGCTTCGGCAAGGTCGAGGCCGAGAAGAACGAGCCGCCGTTCCACGAGGAATGGGAGGGACGCGTGCTCGCCCTGGTGCGCTCCATGGGCTACGCCGGCGCTTGGCACATCGACGATTCGCGCTATGCCCAGGAGACCCTGCCGCCGCAGACCTATCTGGCCGTCTCCTACTACCAGCGCTGGGAGCTGGCGGCGGAGAAGAACCTGCTGGCGCGCGGCTACGTCACGCAGGAGGAGCTGAAGGCGGGTCACGCGATCGGACCGAGCAAGCCGTTGCCGCGCAAGCTCACCAAGGACGTCGTCGACGCCGGCATGACGCGCAGCTCGTTCTTCCGCCAGCAGCAGGGCCCTGCCCGCTTCAAGCCCGGTGACCGCGTGCGCACCGTGAACATCAATCCGCTGACGCACACCCGCCTGCCGCGCTATGCGCGCGACAAGGTCGGCACCGTCGAGCTGATCCATGGCTGCCACGCCTATCCGGATTCCGTCGCCACCGGGCGTGGCGACGATCCGCAGTGGCTCTACACGGTCGTGTTCGACGGCCGCGAGATCTGGGGGCCGGATGCCGATCCGACGCTCACCATCTCGATCGACGCCTTCGAGCCCTATCTCGAGCCGGCATGACGGATCGTCCGACCATCCCCCTGCCCGGCATTCCCTGCGATGCGGAGGGGCCGGTGTTCCGCGAGCCGTGGGAGGCACAGGCCTTCGCCATGACGCTGGCGCTGCACAAGCGCGGCCTGTTCACCTGGCCGGAATGGGCGGCGACGCTGGGCGACGAGATCAAGCGGGCGCAGGCGGCGGGCGATCCAGACACGGGGGCGACCTACTACTCGCACTGGCTCAACGCCCTCGAACGGCTGGTCACCGAAAAAGGCATCGCCGATGCCGGCCTGCTGGCGCGCTACCACGACGCCTGGGACCACGCCGCCGACCGTACGCGGCATGGCGATCCGATCGAGCTCAAGCCGGAGGATTTCAGGTAGGGCATCTCTTGCCGGACCGCGGGCCTCCAGGCCCGCTCATGATCATGAGCGCGCCGGATGCGCGCGGTCCGGAAGAGTCTGAGCGGGCGTGAAGGCCCGCGGTCCGGCAAGACTACAGATACTTCGCCGGCCTGATCATCGCGCGCCACATGTGCGCGACGGGGCTGTTGTCGAAGCCCAGCCCCTGCTCGGGCTGGCGGAAGTTGCGGCCGATGATGTCGGTGAATTCCTCGAGCTCGACATGCACGTTGGGATCGAACGAGTAGATGTCGTGCACCGTGATCATGCGGCCCGACATGTACCACTTGTGGTCCCGCATGCGCTTGTAATCCTCCTCCACGTAGGGATCGGGACGATAGTCGGCGCCGAACAGCGTTACGTACGACTGCGGATACTCGTAGCCAACCGATTCGTCGGCATAGAAGCGCAGCACCTGGTGGGCACGGATCGCCCAGGTCACTTCCTCGTCGACATAGGGTTCGACCAGCTGGGCGCCCCAGTAGCCATGGTCGCCGCGGATGAATCCCGCGCCGGCGATGTCGTGCAGCAGGCAGGCCAGCACCATCTTCTCCGGCAGGCCGCCCTTCACCGCATGGCGGGCGCTCTGCAGCAGATGCATCGAGGGGCCGAAGCGCAGCTTGAAGAAATCGATCAAGGTCGGCTTCTCCGGCATCGCCGGCAGGCGCGGATCGTCGCCCATCAGGACGCGCAGCTTCGGATTGGCCCTGATCATGGCGCCGGCGTTGGGTGGTGGGCTCAAGTCGCCCTCGGCCATCATGTGCAGGCGCGACTTGACGACGATGTAGTCGAGCTCGGCCGCCATCTCGGCTTCCATTGCGTCTGCACGTTGCGCGGCACTCATGCTTGCGTTCATGGCACGTCTCCTCCGGCGTTTCGGCAAAGCTAGCACGTGCTAGGGTACCCGTCCCGCTGCATAGCCCGTGGAAGACCGCATGCCCGCCTCGTATGAAACACATCGCCGCCAGCTCGAACTGATCCTCAGCGCCTGGGGCATGGCGCCACCGGCCGCGGCCAGCACGGCCGAGATCATGAGCTGGGCCGACCTGCACGGCATCGACACCCACGGCATCTCCATGGTGCCGGTCTATGACGAGCGGCGGCGCGGCGGAAAGATCGACATGAAGGTCGAGCCGGTCGTTTCACGGGAAACACCGGTCTCGGCGCTGGTCGACGGCCAGGGCGGCCTCGGCCACGCTAACGCGCGGCGCGCCATGGATCTTGCCATCGCCAAGGCCAAGACCTCGGGCATCGGCGTCGCCGTGGTGCGCAACTCGGCGCATTTCGGCGCCTGCGGCTTCTATGCGCTGATGGCGGTCGAGGCCGGCCTGATCGGCATGGTCGCCACATCGGCGAGCGGCATCCAGGTCGCGCCGACCTTCGGCGCCCAGGCCAGGCTGGGCACGGACCCGATCGCCTTCGGCGCGCCGGGACGGCCGGGTGAGCCCTTCCTGCTCGACATGGCGACCACCACCGTCGCCGCCGGAAAGATCCGCAACAAGGCCAACGAGAATCTGCCGACGCCGCTCGGCTGGCTGGTCACTGCGGAGGGCAAGCCAAGCACCGATCCGCGCGAGGTGAGCAAGGGCGGCTTCATGACGCCGCTCGGCGGCACGCCTGAGGGCAGCAGCCACAAGGGCTACGGCCTGTCATCGATGGTGAACATCCTGTCGTCGGCGCTGAGCGGCGCCACCATGATCACCGACCCGATGCACACCAAGAAGCCCGGCACGCAGGACATCGGCCACTTCATGCTGGCGCTCGATCCCGGCATCTTCCGCGACCCGAAGGAATTCCGCGACGACGTCGCCGCCTTCTGCGACACGCTGCGCGCCACCAAGCCCGCTGATCCCGATCGCCCCGTGATGGTGGCAGGCGAGCCCGAACGGCGCATCGCGGCCCAGCGCCTCAAGACCGGCATTCCCGTCGGACCCGGCTTGCTCGCCAAGGTGCGCGACGTCGCACTCGCCTCGGGCGCCCCGTGGATCATGACGAACTGATCCGAGCCGGCCGCCCGAGAGCGGACCGCGGCGTGCATGCATTGCCGTCAGCGGCGCGATGGATTTATCGGTATTTCCGGTATTTCCGACAGAGAGCCTGGTAGCCCCTTCGAGAACGAACCCCCTATCGGTTGGGCCTCAATGCAAGACTCGGAACTCCGAGCCAGGCCCGTCCGGAGACAGGCAGCCGGACAGGCCGTGCAAGGGTATCTGCAGCCTTTTGGTCTCGGATGAACGATGCAAAGAGCGACAACACGGCAAGCAATGCAGCAGGCCGATTATATAACTTAGGTGCATATTAGTCAATAACTTGAGTACGCATTTACCCGGTTCGCCTTCGCGAGCTGCTAGAGTTCGACTGCCTGCGGCTCTCGCACCTTGCGCGGCACGGTTCGCATCAACGACAGCGCGGCAGCGAGGACGCCGAGGATGCCGAGCATCAAGATCACCGCGCGGCTGGCGAAGACGAGCGTCGCGGCCGAGGCATCGACCGTGATGCCATTCGATCCGGGCGCGTCGGTGATGCCGAGCGCCAGCACGGTCGAGGCGCCCGCGATGCCGGTGCTGATGCCGAGGTAGCGCACCACGTTTAAAAGGCTCCCGGCCTCGCCGGTCAGCTCCTCGGGCGCCGTCGCCATGATGGCGCTGCTGTTGGGCGAGATGAACAGCCCCTGTCCTACACCGAAAATCGCCATCGCCAGCATGACCATCGGCATGTTCGCCGCCTTGCCGTCGAGGAAGACGTAGAGCACCGCAAGGCCGGCGACGCAGATCGTCATGCCCGCCGCCGTCACGATGCGCCCGCCGAAGCGGTCGAAGAGCATGCCGCCGACCGGCGCCAGCAGGCCCAGCATCACCGGCACGATCGAGAGCCTCAGGCCCGCCACGAGCTCGGAGTCCTGGTAGATGCGCACCAGCACGAAGGGGATGAGGAAGAACACGCCGAACAGCGTGGCATAGGACAGGAAGTTCGCGAGGTTGCCGGTCAGGAAGGCCGGCTGGCGCAACAGCTTGAAGTCGATCAGGGGCGTCTTGGCGTGGTGCTCGGCGCGGACGAACAGCGCCAGGAGAACGACTGCCGCCACGACGCAGGAGATGAAGGCGGGCGATGCCACGCCCCAGGTGTGGCCTTCGTTCAGGATCGCCACGACGGCCGTGAGCGCCGGCGCGATCAGGAAGGCGCCATGCCAGTCGAAGCGTCCGGCTTCCGCCAGATGCCGGGTCTGCGGCAGCACGAACCAACCGAGCAGCAGGCCCAAAAGCCCGAACGGGACGTTGATCCAGAACGCCCAGTGCCAGCCCAGCGTGTCGAGCACCAGGCCGCCCACCGCCGGACCGACGCCCAGCCCGATCGCCTGCGCCGCCGACTGCAGCCCGAGCGCGCGGCCGCGGTGCTCGGGACCGGCGGCCAGGACGACGATGGCGATGCTGTTGGCGGTGAGCAGCGCGGCGCCGATGCCCTGCACGATGCGGAAGGCGATCAGGGTGGGCAGGTCCGGCGCGAAACCGCACAAGCCGGAGCCGATGACGAACAGCAGGAAGGCGCCGGTATAGAGCAGCTTGCGGCCGATCATGTCGGCCAGCCGGCCGAAGATCGGCATGAACGACGCCATGGTCAGGATGTAGGCCACCGCAACCCAGCTCACGGTGCTGAGCGGTGCATGGAAATCGCGTTCGAGCCGGGGCAGCAGCATCTGCGTCAGGCTGGCGTCGACCTGGCCCATGAAGGCGCCGATGCACACGGTGCCGACGACAGCCCAGGGATACCAGGCGAGCCGGGCGACGGCCTGCAATGGCGGCGGCTCGTGGCCTTTGAGCATGGCGTTGCGCAAGGCCTCAACCGAGGCCGGGCCGGGCTCTGCGCTGGCCATCAGGCAGCATCCTCCAAAACCATCGCCGCGGCCTTCTCGCCGATCATGATCGAGGGCGCATTGGTGTTGCCCGAGGTCAGCGTCGGCATGATCGAGGCATCGGCGACGCGCAGGCCCGCGATGCCGTGCACACGCAGGCGGGCATCGACGACGGCCATTCCGTCCGAGCCCATCTTGCAGGTGCCGACGGGATGATAGGTCGTCTCGGCGGCCTGCTTGACCCAGGCGATGATCTCGTCGTCGGTCTTGCGCTCGGGGCCCGGCGCGATCTCGCTGATCTGCAGATGGGCGAGCGCCGGTGCATGCATGACCGAGCAGGCAATGCGCACGGCGCGAACCGTGAGTTCGGCATCGATGGGCGACGACAGGAAGTTGAAGTTGATGGCAGGTTGCTTCTTCGGATCGGGCGACACGATGTGGATGTGGCCCCTGCTCTCGGGTCGCATCGGATGGGCGTAGCAGGTCATGCCGGACTGGCGCGCAATGCGCGGCCCCTTCGGTCCCGGCTCGGTCAGCATGGGCACCCAGCCCAGCAGCAGGTCCGGCGAGGCGAGACCTTCGCGCGAGCGCACGAAGGCGCGGATCGGCGCGGCGACCATCGACAGGAGACCGTCGCCGAACAAGGCGTAGCGCATCGCCTGATAGACCATGCCGAGCCCACGGCCGCGATGATTGAAGGTGAAGCCCTTGGCGCCGATCGACCAGCGGGTGCGCGGCGCATAGTGGTCGCGCAGGTTCTCGCCCACGCCCGGCAGGGCATGGCGCACGGTAATGCCGAGCGCCCGCAGGCGGTCGGGCTGGCCGATGCCCGACAGCTCCAGGAGCTGAGGCGAGTTGATCGACCCGGCGCTGACCACGACCTCGCGCGCCGCCCGGGCTTCCCGCGCCGAGCCTGCGACGGAATAGCGGACTCCGACGCAGCGCTTGCCGTCGAGCACCAGCCCCTCGGTCAGGGCGTCGGTCACGATGCGCAGATTGGGCCGGCCGCGGACGGGATCGAGATAGCAGCGCGCGGTGCTCATGCGCTGGCGCGAGGCGATCGTCGCCTGGCTCATGCCGATGCCGTCCTGCTGCGCCCCGTTGTAGTCAGGATTGTGCCGGATGCCGACCTGTCCCGCCGCCTCGATCAGCGCCGAGAACAGCGGATCGCGCCAGTCGGGATCGGTGACGCGCAGCGGCCCCTCTCGGCCGCGGAAAGCATCGTCGCCGCCACCCTCGTAGCTCTCCATCTTCTTGAAGAACGGCAGCACGTCGCTGTAGCTCCAGCCGCGGTTGCCCATTTGCGCCCAGGAATCGAAATCCTGCGCCTGGCCGCGCACGAAGGCCTGGCCGTTGATGGCACTCGAGCCGCCCAGCAGTTTTCCGCGCGGGACCGCCAGGCGGCGACCGTTGGTGTTGGCCTCGGGCTCGGCGCTGTAGAGCCAGTTGGCCGCCGGGTTGTTTATGAGCTTGGCGTACCCGATCGGGATGCGTGACCACGGATTGCTTGCCGGACCCGCTTCGAGCAGCAGGACGCGGTTGCGCGGATCGGCCGACAGCCGGTTGGCCACGGCAGCGCCGGCCGAGCCCGCGCCGACGACAATGTAGTCGAAAGTCTCGTTGGTCATTTGAAGCGGTAGCGGAAATCGCAGTAGGCGGCGCCCTGCATGATGGTCTGGGTGCGCTTGAACTCGATGCTCGACCCGGCGACGTCGGCGATGTGGAAGTCCGAATCGCACAGCAGGATGCCGCCCAGTTCGGGCTCTCCCAGACCGCGGAAGAACTCGGCGTACTGGCAGCGCGTGACGTTGTATTCGCGCACCGCGCCGTCGTCCTTCAGCATGTCGCGATCGACGGCGTCGCCGATGCGCGGCCGCATGTCCTCGGCCCACACCGCGTCCCATTTCTGGCGCGGTGAACCCGGCTTGCTCTCGCCGATGCGATGGTAGAGATCGCGCGCCCAGGTGCGCAGCGCGTCGCCCACGATGCGGTCGGCCTTGTCCTTGCCGACCTCGGCGCGCAGCGAGCGCAGGATCGGTAGGATCACCTCGGCCTGCAGCTTGACCTCGTCGAGCAGGGAAAGTCTGGCAACGTCCGGCATGGGCAAGTCTCCAATCAAGGCAGTATACGTTCAAAGCAGGATCATTCACCCGTCGACGAATCCTTCTCCTTTGCCCAACAGGTGACCCGTCGCCAGATTTCCGCGACGCGAGCCAAGGAGCAGCCGGTCGATGTATCCGAGAAACACAGCCGCGCCGGTCATCGTCGCCGGCGCCCTCATCCTCAGTGCGGCCATGGGGATCCGCCAGACGTTCGGCCTGTTCGTCGATCCGATCGCTCTCGAGCGCGGAATATCGCTCAGCACCATCGCCATGGCGATCGCTCTGCACAATCTGGTCTGGGGGTTGGCGCAGCCCTTTGCCGGTGCGGCTGCCGATCGTTACGGGGCGGCGCCCGTCGTCGGCTTCGGCGCGTTGGCTTTCGCCGCCGGCCTGGCGCTGGCAGCGAACGCCTCCACGGGCTTCCTGCTGGTGATCGGCATGGGCCTGCTCGTCGGTGTTGGCGTGAGTTGCACCACATTCGCGGTGGTCCTCACCTCGGTCGGCCGGGTCGCCACACCCGAGCGCCGCAGCATGGCGATGGGCATGGCGAGCGCAGGTGGCTCGTTCGGCCAGTTCGCCTTGGTGCCCGCGGCACAGCTCGTGAGCGAAGCCTCCGGCCTCTCGGTCGCGCTGTTGGCGCTGGCCATTCTGATGGTGGCTGTGTCGCCGCTGGGCCTCATGCTCGACCGGCGCCGCGGCGCCGCTGCAACCGGCCGACCCCAATTCGCCTACTCGCTCAGCGACGTCCTGGCCCTCGCCTGCCGCCACCGCGGCTATATTCTCCTCACACTCGGCTTCTTCACCTGCGGCTTCCAGCTTGCCTTCATCGCGACGTATCTGCCGGGATACCTCGTCCTTTGCAACATGCCGGCAGGCCTGGGAGCGATGGCGCTGGCGTTGATCGGCCTGTTCAACATGATCGGCACCTGGACTTGTGGCTGGCTGGGCGGCAGGGTGCGCCAACAGTACGTCCTGGGATGGCTCTACTTCGTTCGCAGCCTGGCGATCATCCTGTTCTTCTTCCTGCCGAAGACGGATGCCTCGGTGCTCGGCTTCGCGGCCGTCATGGGGTTGACCTGGCTCGGCACTGTGCCGCTCACCAGTGGTCTGGTCGCAAAGATCTTCGGCACCGAGCATCTCGGCACGTTATTCGGCATCTGCTTCCTCAGCCACCAGATAGGGTCGTTCCTCGGCGCCGGAATTGGCGGCGTGGTCTACGACCTGACCGGCTCGTACACACCGCTGTGGATCGCGACGGCCCTCGCGGGTCTGGTGGCGGCCCTGCTGCACTTCCCCATCAACGACGCCAGCGTGACGCCCGCCCCGGCGGCGGCCTAGTAGCTCTGCACAG
>NZ_BKAJ01000099.1 GCF_007992495.1 Reyranella soli | reverse complement strand
CAAGATCATGAGCGAGCCAGAGGCTCGCGGTCCAGGAGAGCATGATCATGATGCGGACCTGGAGGTCCGAGCTCCGGCAAGACCCTAAAGCTTGTCGATATTGGCGCTGCGCAAGGGCACGCCGAACTCGCGGCGGCAGACCTCGGCCAGCACGGCGACGCCCTGCTTGATCGCCTCGGGCTCGGGATTGGCGAAGCAGAGCCGCAGCCGGTTCCGCGAATGGACGGGGTTCACCGACCATTCCGGCCCGGGATTGATCGATACACCGGCAGCCAACGCCGCCTGGGCGAGCTTCATGGTGTCGACGTTCTCGGGCAGCTTGATCCAGAGATAGATGCCGCCCGGCGGGTCGCCGAACTCGGCGGCGGTGCCGAACTGCTCGGCCAGCGCCTCGCGCAGGACCTGCATCTTGCTCGACAGCAGCTTGTTGCTGCGCACCACATGGTCGGCGAAATGCTTGCTGCAATACTCGGCCAGGACCATCTGTTCGATCGCGCCCGTGCCGGCATCCTGCTTGAGCGCTTGCAGGCGCGACAGCACGGGCCATTTGGCGACGATGTAGCCGACGCGCAGCGCCGGCCCGAGCGATTTGGAGAACGAGCCGATGAAGATCACGCCCTCGCCCTTGGCCATGGCATAGAGCGACGGTGGCCGCTTGTTGGTCCAGATCAGGTCGGAGTAGCACTCGTCCTCGAAGATCATCACGCCGTACTCGGCGGCGAGCTTCAGCAGCGCGGCCCGGCGCGCCTCGCCCATGATGGCGCCCGTGGGATTCTGGATCGTCGGGATGGTGTAGATGTATTTGGGCTTGATGCCCTTCTGCTGCAGCTCCTCGAGCTTCTGCTTCAGCAGGTCGAGCCGCAGCCCCTCGTCATCGAGCGGGATGCCGATGGCGTTGACGCCGATCTTGACGAGCCGGGAGATGGCGCTGCCGTAAGTCTCCTGCTCGACCAGGATGGTGTCGCCCTTGCCGACCAGCAGGCTGTTGACCAGGGACAGGCCCTGGGTCGAACCGGAGGTGATCAGGATCTCGTCCGCCGTGCAGTCGATGTCGGCATGGCTCTTGAGCTTGCCGACCAGGAACTCGCGCAGTGGCCGGTAGCCCAGCGGGCCGGTGTGGTTGTACTTCGCGAGCATGGCGCCTTCGCGCTTCAGCACCGCCGTCGCCGCCGCGACCAGGTCGTCGACGGGAACCTGCTCGGCGGCGATGTGCCCGCCGATGAAATTGTACTTGGGAAAGCCGTTCCACTTGACGGCAGGGGCCGGCGTGTCGGGCGCCAGCAGAGGCGCGACGTCGAAGGGCGCAGTCATGGGCGGTTCCTCTGTTGCTTGCCCCAATTGCTGGGCTAAGCCCGACCGATTCGCAACTGCTTTGGCTGCATCAGGTCACGGCGCGGAACGAATGGGCGTCGGCCATGTTCCAGGGCTGGGTCCAGCGCGGCGGGGCCGTGCCGTTGGTGAGCGCCTTGTTGGCCAGGGCAGGATAGACGTCGTCGAAGGTCACGACCTCCTTCGGTGAGATGCGCCGGGAGATGTGGATCGGCTTGAAGTCGTTGGGATGCTCCAGGCCAGCCGCCGCCGTCAGCTCGGCGAGCTCGTGCACGGTGGCGCGGTGGAAGTTGACCACGCGCTGGATCTTGTCGGGCACGAACAGGGCGCGCTGGCGCGTCGGGTCCTGGGTGGCGACGCCGGTGGGGCAGCGGTCGGTGTGGCAGTGCTGCGACTGGATGCAGCCCACGGCGAACATGAAGCCGCGCGCGGCATTGCACCAGTCGGCGCCCAGCGCCATGGCGCGCACGATGTCGAAGGCGGTGATGATCTTGCCGGCCGCCCCGAGCTTGATGCGGTCGCGCACGCCGATGCCGATCAGCGCGTTGTGCACGAAGTAGAGGCCCTGCCGCATCGGCTTGCCGATATGGTCGACGAACTCCATGGGTGCCGCGCCGGTGCCGCCTTCCTTGCCGTCGACGACGATGAAGTCAGGATAGATGCCGGTCTCCAGCATCGCCTTGCAGATCGCGAGAAACTCCCATTCGTGGCCGATGCAGAGCTTGAAGCCGGCCGGCTTGCCGCCCGACAGGCGGCGCATCTCGGCGATGAAGCGCATCATCTCGACCGGCGTGGAGAAGGCCGAATGGCGCGACGGCGAAACGCAGTCCTGGCCCATCGGTACGCCGCGGGTCAGCGAGATCTCCCGGCTGACCTTGGGCGCGGGCAGCACGCCGCCATGGCCGGGCTTGGCGCCTTGGCTGAGCTTCAGCTCGACCATCTTGACCTGGGGGTTCTTCGCGCCCTCGGCGAAGCGCTCGGGCGAGAAGGTGCCGTCGTCGTTGCGCGCGCCGAAGTAGCCCGAGCCGATCTCCCAGACGATGTCGCCGCCGCCCTCGCGGTGATAGGGGCTGTAACCGCCCTCGCCGGTGTCGTGATAGAAGCCGCCGATCTTGGCGCCGCCGTTCAACGCGCGGATGGCGTTGGGACTGAGCGCGCCGAAGCTCATGGCGGAGATGTTGAAGATAGAGGCCGAGTAGGGCTGCGTGCACTCCGGCCCGCCGATCAGCACGCGATGCGGCTCGCGGCTCACCGGCGTCGGCGCGATCGAATGGGCCATCCATTCGTAGCCCAAGGCATAGACGTCGTACTCGGTGCCGAATGGCCGTACGTCCAATGCGTTCTTGGCGCGCTGGTAGACGATGGCGCGCCGGTCGCGGCTGAACGGCATGCCGTCCTTCTCGCCTTCGAAGAAGTACTGGCGCATCTCCGGACGGATCGCTTCGAAAATGAAGCGCATGTGCCCCGCGATCGGGTAGTTGCGCAGGATGGCGTGCGATTTCTGGATGAGGTCGCTGATGCCGACGAGGACCAGGAAGATCGAGATGCCGACAAGGACCGCGAGGATCAGCGAGCGCTGATCGAAGGCGAGTGCCGTGCCGAAGATCAGCATCGCCAGCACGGCGAGCGTCAGCGTGATGAAGCGCGGCGAGAAGGGCAATTGGAGCGGCGACATCGTTTCCTCGTTTCGTGCCTTACTTCGGTCGTACGTACCAGTTCACCGGTGTCACGATCATGACGCGGTGGGCACGAGCCGGCGCCACGCAAGGATAGCGCGTTATTTCCGGCGACTGTTGCGAGAAATCGCCTGCAGGGCCTTGAGATGCGTAGCGGTGGCCGACAGGGCCTTGCGCTCGATGGCGCGGTAGTGGCGGACCAGTTCCTCACCGTGCGGCGTCAGTACGGCGCCGCCGCCCGCCTTGCCGCCGGTCTGCGCCGCGACAAGGGGTTCGCTGAAGCTCTTGTTGATCTCCGACACCAGCTCCCAGGCGCGCTTGTAGGACATGTTCATCGACCGGCCGGCCGCCGAGATCGAGCCCTCCTGGGCGATGCGCTCCAGCAGCGCCACCTTGCCCGGTCCCAGGCGGCCTTCGTCGTCAAAATCGATGCGGATGCTGAGTTGAGGCATCGCGAGCTCCTAACGCCAATCATTCACCTCCCCCGTATGACGGGGGAGGAGTCATGAGCGCTCGAACGAGACGCTCTTGATCACGGCATAGACCGGCAGGCCCGGCGCCAGCCCCAGTCGCTGCACCGACTTAGCCGTCAGCCGCGCGGCGAGTGCATCACCGTTGCAATCGAGCCGGACCTCGGCCTGCCCGCCATTCTTGTCAGGGACGACGGCGACGACGCGGCCTGCCAGCACGTTGAGCGCGCTGATCTCTTCGGGCGGTTTCAGCGACAGCATGACGTCGCGGCCGCGGATATAGGCGCGTACCGAAGCGCCGACCGGGGCGTTGAGGCGCGGCACCTGCAACTCGCCAGCGCGCGAGGTCAATACCGTGAGCTGGAAAGGCTCGTCGTGGCGCGCCACCTGGGCATCGAGCACGCTGCCGCCATCGCCCGAATCGGCCTGCGACAGGATATCGGCGACGGGACCGACCGCGGTGACCTTGCCTTCGGTCAGGATCACCACCGTCGTGGCCAGCCGCGCCACCTCGGCGACGGAGTGGCTGACATAGAGGATCGGCAGGCCGGCCTCGTCACGCAGGCGTTCGATGTAGGGCAGGATCTCGGCACGCCGCGCCTCGTCGAGCGAGGCGAGCGGCTCGTCCATCAGCAGTACCTGCGGATGGGCGAGCAAGGCGCGGCCGATGGCGACGCGCTGCCTTTCGCCGCCCGACAGCGAGGCCGGCTGCCGTTCCAGCAGATGGCCGATGCCCAAAAGGTCGACGACCGATGCGAGGTCCGCCGATGCGGCGCCGACCTGCCGGTTGAACCAGCGTCCGTAGAGCAGGTTGCGGCGCACGCTGAGGTGGGGGAACAGCCGGCTGTCCTGGAAGACGTAGCCGATGCGCCGAAGGTGCTTGGGCACGAAGACGTTGCGCTCGGTGTCGACCAGCACCTGGCCGTCGATGGCGACGCGGCCGCGGTCGGGCTTCACCAGGCCGCCGACGATGTCGACCAGCGTGCTCTTGCCCGAGCCCGAGCGGCCGAACAGCGCCGTCAACCCGGGAGCCGCCGAGAAGCGCGCGCTGATGCGGAAGCTGCCGCGCGTATGGTCGACGTCGATCTCGAGGCTCATGCTGCGATCTTAGGCCGCCATTTGCCGGACGCCGATGCGTCGCGCCAGCAACTCCGAGCCCAGCAGCGCCAGCATGGAGATCGCGATCGACACCAGGGTCAATCGGAAGGCGCCGGCGTCGCCGCCGGGAATCTGAGTAAAGGTGTAGATCAGCGAAGGCAGCGTCTGGGTCTCGCCGGGAATGTTGGAGACGAAGGTGATGGTGGCGCCGAACTCGCCCATCGATTTGGCGAAGCAAAGGATGGCGCCGGCGATCACTCCCGGCAGGCAGAGCGGCAGGGTGACGGTGGCGAATACCCAGAGCGGATTGGCGCCGAGCGTCCCGGCGGCCGATTCAAGCCGCGTGTCGACGGCCTCGATCGACAAGCGGATGGCGCGCACCAGCAAGGGGAAACCCATGACACCGCAGGCCAGAGCCGCACCAGTCCAGCGGAAGGAGAAGACGATGCCGAAATTGTCGGCCAGGAAGGCGCCGACCGGCGCGCGCCTTCCGAAGGTGATCAGCAGCAGGTAGCCAGTGACGACGGGAGGAAGGATCAGCGGCAGGTGGACCAGCGTATCGAGCAGGCCCTTGCCCCAGAAATCCTTGCGCGCCAGCAGCCAGGCGATGGCGAGGCCGAAGGGCAGGCTGGCCAGGGTCGCCGTCGTGGCGACCAGCAGGCTCAGCCTGACCGCCGTCCATTCCTCCGGCGTCATGTCGAGGAGTTGGACTTCACCAGGACCGTGAAGCCCTGCTTCTCGAAGGCGGTGCGTGCCTTGCCGCTGCGCAGGAGGTCGAGGAAGGCTTTCGCGTCGGCGTTGTTGGAATCCTTCGTCAGCGCCGCCGGGTAGATGATTGGTGGGTGCGAGTCTTCAGGAAAGGTGGCCACGATCTTCACGTTCGGCTCGGCGGCCGCGTCGGTGCTGTAGACGATGCCGAGCGGCGCCTCGCCGCGGGCGACCAGCAGCAGCGCGGCGCGCACGTTCTCGGCCTGGGCAATGCTGCCCTTCACGGGGCTCCACGCACCGAGCTTCTCCAGCGCCGCCTTGCCGTACTTGCCGGCGGGCACGGCGTCGACGTTGGCCATCGAGAGCTTGCCGCCGGCCAGCGCCTTGGCGAGGTCGTCGCCCTTGAGGGCGAGGTTCGCGATCTTGGAATCCTTGGGCGCGATGATGACGATCTTGTTGCCTAAAAGGTTGAACCGGGTGTCGTTCTTGATGAGGTTCTTGCCCTGGACATAGTCCATCCAGTCGAGGTCGGCCGAGATGAACATGTCGGCCGGCGCGCCCTGCTCCATCTGCTTGGCGAGCGCGGAGCTCGCCGCGTAGGAGATCTTGGGCGCGGGCTTTCCGGTGTCCTTGGACCAGCTCGTGGCGATCTCATCCAGCGCATTCTTGAGGCTGGCCGCGGCGAAGATCACCACGTTGCTCTGGGCCTGCGCCATGCCCGGCAGCAACGACAGGGCGACCGCCATGCCGAGCAAACTCCGTCTCTTCAACATACCAGCCTCCGAATTCAGGGAGCCGGTATAGTTGACTGGATATAGCGCTTCGTCCAGAGCTTGTTTGCAGCGAGTGTGAGGCGGCGCAATCCCACGGCCGCGATGACTAGCAGCGAGGCGATCAGCACCTTCTGCGCAGGCCGGAAGGCGAGCTCCGGATCGAAGTTGGCCAGCAGCGCGACGATGGGATCGCGGCCGTTCACCAGCCAGTACCATGCCGCCTCGAAGACGACGGTGGCGAACGTCGAGGCAACAGCCAGGATGGCGAGCCCCAGGTAGCTGCGCTGCAGCTTCGCCGGCAGGGCGCGCCACAGCATCAGCCAGGCGAACAGGCCGGCGGTGAAGGCAGGCTCGCCGATCTTGACCTTGGACTGGATGAAGAAGTGGACGATGGCGATGAAGGCCGCCGGATAGATCAGCCAGTGCAGGCGCTTCCAGTTGCGCCGCAGGCGCTTCTGCCAGCCGTCGGTCGAGGTGATGGCGAGGATGACCAGCGCCAGCAGGGCGACGAAGCCGATGGTGAGGTAGAAGCGCTTTATGATCTCGGTCGCGACCACGACCAGGTTCCATTTCTGGTCGAGCACGTAGATCAGGAAGTGTGCGCCGGCATAGAGCGCGGCCGCGACGCCGATGCGGCGGCGGATCTGCACCAGCGGCATCCAGTCGAACAGCGCCCGCGCCGGCGTCATGGCGAGCGACAGCATGAGGAAGATGACGGCCCAGTCGCCGGTCGCATGCGTGGCCACGGTCACGGGCCTGGGCTCGAGATCGCCGTTGTACCAGCGCCAGGCAAGCTCCAGCGCGGGCAGGCAAAGCCCGATCAGTGTGGCGAGGCGCAGCCAGAAGATCTTCTGTTTGGCGGTCACGGGGCGACCTTACGCGATGCGCCGGTCAACGATAGCTCAAACTTATGTCATTGCTGGGAGCGCGGCCCGCTTTCGTCATCCTGAGCGCAGCGAAGGACCTCATGCCGGTTGCAAGCGGCGATGAGGTCCCTTCGGCGTTGCTCAGGGCAGGCCTTCGCTGCGCTCAGGATGACATTACCTCTGGTTCCCGAACAAGAACCGGTAGGTCCCGATCGTCGGCGCCACCGAAACGCCAAAATTCTTGAGCTTCGCCAAAGTGAACGTCGCGCGCGCCGCGGCGCCGACGACGCCGGCGTCGCTGCCTTCCAGCAGGGCGACCCACTCCACCTCGTCGGCCCTGGGGGCGTCCCTGCTCTTGGACTGCAAGGGCGCGTGGGCGATTTCCAGATCGTTCTCCGCCGCCATCGCGCCCACCATGCCGGGCCGCTCGATCGCCTTGGGCAGCGCCGTCTCGTTCAGCCATTCGACCAGAGCCTTGCGCGAGCGCGGGTCGGGCACGAAGCGCACTGCCGCCACCGCGCCGCCGACACCGTGCGCCAGGTCGGCCTGCACGCGCACCGTGAGCCGCGTGAACTTGGTGAACTTCGCCATCGTCGCCTGCGTCCACGGCGTCTGGTCAGCAAGCAGTGCCAGGTAGCCCGGCGTCGCCAGGTCCTCGACCGTGTCGCATTCGTAGGTCGCGAGATACTTGGGCGAGCCGCGCACGGCGACATAGCGACGCCCACGGTGAAACTCCGGCAAGTTGACGCGCTCGTCAATGTGCTCCCGGTTGTACCACTCGTTGAAGTCGCGTTCGTCGCGAGACTTCACCTCGCAGAACACGATCAGCATCCCCTTGCCGTGCAGCGGCATGGTTTCCCCCCTTCGCTCCTGCGGAGCTACGGGGGGCAAGCCCCCCGAAGATGCTTCGCAGCGAAGCAAGGCAGTCTATGCTGTCAGCCAACGGAGAGGAAACACCCATGAAAATCGTCAAAATCGAGGATCTTCACTGCAACGCCGGCTGGCGCGACTTCTCGTTCCTCAAGATCACGACCGACGAGGGGTTGATCGGCTGGTCCGAATACAACGAGGGTTATGGCAGCGCCGGCCTCACCGCCGTGATCCGGCGCATGGCGCACGACCTGATCGGTCACGATCCGCGGCCCATCGAGCGCATCATGGGGCGCCAGCAGGCGATCACCCGCCAGGCGCCGGGCGGGCTCAACCAGCAGGCCATGGCCGCCATCGAGAACGCCCTGCTCGACGTCAAGGCCAAGGCGCTGGGCGTGCCCGTCTACGAGCTGTTCGGCGGGCCGGTGCGCGATCGCCTGCCGCTCTACTGGTCGCATTGCGGCAGCTATCGCTTCCGCAATGCCGACGTCATGGGCGTGGAGCCGGTGCGCTCGCTCGACGACCTGGTGAAGCTCGGCAAGCACGTGAAGGAGCGCGGCTTCAAGGCGCTCAAGACCAACATCTTCCGCTTCGATCTGGACCCGCCCAACATGCACCAGCCGGGCTTCGCGCGCGGGCCGGGCTATCCCGAGCTGAACGCCGACGGCGCGACATTGGCCGCGATCTCCGATGGGCTGGCGGCGTTCCGCCAGGGCGCCGGTCCCGAGATGGGCATCCTGCTCGACAGCAACTTCAACTTCAAAACCGAGGGCTACATCAAGGTCGCGCGCACCTGCGAGCCCTACAATCTGTTCTGGCTGGAGATCGATTCCTACGATGCAGAGGGGCTGCGCCTGATCCGCGACCGTGCCTCGATGCCGATCGCTTCGTGCGAATCGCTGTTCGGCCGCCGCCAGTTCCGGCCGTTCTTCGAGAACCGCTCGATGGACGTGGCGATCATCGACGCGCCGTGGAACGGCGTGCAGGAATCGATGAAGATCGCGGCCATGGCCGAGCCGTACGAGATCAACTGCGCGCCGCACAATTTCTACGGCCACATGTCGACCCTGATGAGCGCCAACATGTGCGCCGCCATGCCCAATTTCCGTATCATGGAAATCGATATCGACGACGTGCCCTGGAAGGACGATCTGGTCACCCATCCGCCGGTCATCCAGAATGGCGAACTGATCGTGCCCACCCGTCCGGGCTGGGGCGCCGACATCAACGAAGAAGCCGTGCGGGCACATCCGCCCAAGAACCCACATCCGTGAGGGGAGAAGTCATATGGTGTACGAACTACGCTGCTACACGTTGGTGCCGGGCAAGATGCCGGACTACCTCAAGGCCGCCGAGACGATCGGCCGCCCGGCGCGCGGCAACAACTACGGCGTCAACCACGGCTACTGGACGGCCGAGTTCGGCGCGCTGAACCAGATCTGGCATCTGTGGAAGTACGACAGTCTCGACGAGCGGACGCGGCTGCGCGGCGAACTCGGGAAGAACAAGGACTGGACCGAGAAGTACGTGCCGACCATCCGGCCGTGGATCCAGCGCCAGGACCTGCGCCTCATGAACGCCGTGGTCGATATCAAGCCCAGCGACGGGACCACCGGCAACGTCTATGAGCTGCGCATCTACCGCACCGTGCTGGGCGGCGCGCAGCAGTACGGCAAGGACTTCCTCGAGGTGAAGGAAGCACGCGAGAAGTACTCGCCCATCTGGGGCGCCTGGACGGGTGAGGTCCCGCAGCCCAACGAGTGGATCCATCTCTGGCGCTACAAGAACCTGCAGGAGCGCTTCGAGGCGCGCGGTGCGGCGATGAAGGATCCGGCGTGGCAGGCCTATCTCGCCAAGGGCCCGGCCAAGCTGGCCGAGATGCATTCGACCTTGCTGATGCCGACGAACTACTCGCCGCTGAAGTGACCGCGTAGCGGTCATCCTGAGCGGAGCGAAGGATCTCATCGCCGTCGACGCCATGAGATCCTTCGCTTCGCTCAGGATGACATGATTTGTAAACGGAGAAATTTGAGATGGACTCCTACGACGACACCGAGCTCGCCCTGATGAAATTCGGTGTCGGCCAGCCCGTGCCGCGCATGGAGGATCCGACGCTCCTGCGCGGCCAGGGCCGTTACACCGACGACATCAATCTCGCAGGCCAGGCCTACGCCGTGATGGTGCGCAGCCGCATTGCGCACGGACTCCTGAAGGGTATCGACACGGCGGCAGCGCGCGCCATGCCGGGCGTGCTGGCGATCTACACCCACGCCGACCTCGATGCGGCGGGTTTCGGTCCGCTGAAATGCCCGATGAACATCCCGCAGCGTGACGGCTCACCGATGAAGACGCCGCCGCGGCCCTCGCTCGCCACGGGCAAGGTGAGGTTCGTCGGCGAAGCGGTGGCCTGCGTCGTTGCCGAGACGGCCGTGCAGGCCAAGGACGCTGCCGAGGCCGTCGAGCTCGACATCGAGGAACTGCCTGCCGTCACCACACCGGCCGAAGGCCTGAAGCCTGGCGCGCCGCAGATCCATGACGACGCGCCCGGCAACCTCGCGCTCGACTTCCACTACGGCGACGCCGAGGCGGTTAAGAAGGCCTTCGCCGAGGCGGCGCACGTGACGCGCCTGGACATCATTTCCAACCGCATCGTCGTCAATCCCATGGAGCCGCGCTCGGCAATCGGCTCGTACGATTCCAAGACCGAGCGCTGGACCTTGAACGTCGGCTGCCAGGGCGTGATGGGCCTGCGCGGCGGCCTGGCGCGCGACGTGCTGAAAGTTCCGGCCGACAAGGTGCGCGTGCTGACCGGCAATGTCGGCGGCTCGTTCGGCATGAAAAGCCAAGTCTATCCCGAGTATGGACCGCTGCTGCTGGCGGCCAAGCTTCTGGGCCGTCCGGTGAAGTGGACCGACGAACGCTCGGAAAGCTTTTTGAGCGACCATCACGGTCGCGACCACCAGCGCGTGGCCGAGCTGGCGCTCGACAAGAACGGCCGCTTCCTCGCCGTGCGCCTGAGCGGCACGGGCAATGCCGGCGCCTACATCTATCCGCCGATGCCCGCGACCACCAACGCGGTGAAGAACATCATCGACGTCTACGCCACGCCGGCGATGGAGGTGAACTCAAAGGTGGTGTTCACCAACACCACGCCGATCGGCGCCTATCGCGGCGCCGGCCGCCCCGAGGGCAACTATTACATGGAGCGGCTGATCGACACTGCCGCGCGCGAGATGGGCATCGACAAGGTCGAGCTGCGCCGGCGCAACCATATCGCGCCCACGCAGATGCCCTACAAGGCGCCGTCGGCGATGAACTACGATTCGGGCGAGTTCACCACTGTGCTCGACAAGGCGCTGGTCGCCGCCGACTGGCAGGGCTTCGACAAGCGCAAGGCCGAGAGCCGCGCGCGGGGCAAGCTGCGCGGCCGTGGCATCGGCTCCTACCTGGAAGTGACCGGACCTCCCGCGAAGGAATATGGCGGCGTGCGCTTCGAGGCCGACGGCACCATCACCATGCTGAGCGGCACGCTCGACTACGGCCAGGGCCATGCCACGCCGTTCGCCCAGGTGCTGGGCGGCAAGCTCGGAATCCCGGTGACCCGCTTCCGCCTGCTGCAGGGCGATTCCGACCAGCTGAAGGTCGGCGGCGGCACCGGTGGCTCGAAGTCGGCGCTGGTCGCGAGCCAGGCCTTCCTCGAAGCCGGCGACAAGGTGATCGAGCAGGGCAAGCAGATCGCCGCCCACGTGCTCGAGGCTTCGGCTGTCGACATCGAATTCTTGCGCGGGCGGTTCGTGATCGCCGGCACCGATCGCGGCATCGGCATCCTCGAACTGGCCGACAAGCTGCGCGCAGGGCTAAAGCTGCCGGCCGACGTGCCGCAGTCGCTCGACGTCAGCCACATCTCCGACAACCCGCCGTTCTCGTTCCCCAACGGCTGCCACATCGCCGAGGTCGAGATCGATCGCGACACCGGCGTGATCGAGGTGGTGCGCTATTCCATGGTCAATGACTTCGGCACGATCATCAATCCGATGCTGACCGCAGGCCAGGCGCATGGCGGCGTGATGCAGGGCATCGGCCAGGCGCTGATGGAACGCACGGTCTACGACCCGCAGGGCCAGCCGGTCGCCGGCTCCTACATGGACTACGCCCTGCCGCGCGCCGCCGATGCGCCCGACATGTCGGTGCAGAACCATTCGGTGCCCTGCAAGACCAACCTGTTGGGCGTGAAGGGCTGCGGCGAGGCGGGCTGTGCGGGCGCTTTGCCGTCGGTCATGAATGCTGTGGTCGACGCCTTGAGCGAGTTCGGCGTCACGCATATCGACATGCCGGTGACGCCGGAGAAGGTGTGGCGGGCATTGAACGGAGCCTAGTTTGTGGCATTTGAACTGTTCGACCTGACCGGCAAGCGGGCGCTCGTCACGGGCTCCTCCCAAGGCATCGGCTTTGCGATCGCCCAGGGCCTGGCTGACCATGGCGCCGAGGTCGTCCTGAACGGCCGCGATAGCGACAAGCTTGCCGCCGCGGCGGCCAAGCTGGCGGCCTGCGGGCACAAGGTGTCGACATCCGGCTTCGATGTCACCTCGGCCGCGACTGTGACGGAAGCCGTCGACGCGATCGAAAAGGCAGGGCCGATCGATATCCTGGTCAACAACGCCGGCATGCAGTTCCGCTCTCCGCTGGAAGACTTCCCGGTGGAGCGGTGGGAGCAATTGCTCGCTACGAACGTCTCCAGCGTCTTCTATGTCGGGCAGGCCGTCGCCCGGCACATGATCAAGCGCGGCAAGGGCAAGATCATCAACATCGCTTCGGTGCAGAGCGAGCTCGCGCGTCCGAACATCGCGCCTTACACGGCGACCAAGGGGGCGGTGCGCAACCTGACCCGGGGCATGTGCACCGACTGGGCGAAGTACGGCCTGCAGGTCAACGCCATCGCACCAGGCTACTTCAAGACGCCCTTGAACCAGGCGCTGGTCGACGATCCGGCATTCTCCGCCTGGCTCGAGAAGCGCACGCCGGCCGCGCGCTGGGGCAACGTCGACGAATTGATTGGCGCTGCGGTGTTCCTGTCCGGCAGCGCGTCCTCCTTCGTCAATGGGCACACGCTCTATGTCGACGGCGGCATCACCATCAGCCTTTAGGAACGCAAAGGAAACCGCCCATGTCCGACCTGCCGAAGAAGATCGTCATCGAGGAACAGGGTCCGCGCGAGGGCTTCCAGATCGAGCCCGGCCCGATCTCGACGAAGGACAAGATCGCCCTGATCGACGCGCTGTCGGCCACGGGCCTTGGCATCATCGAGGTCGCCTCGTTCGTCAACACCTCGCTGGTGCCGGGCTGGGCGGATGCAGAGGCGGTGGTGGGCGGCTTCACGCCCAAGCCGGGCGTCGCCTACACCGCGCTGTGGTTCAACTCGCACGGCATGAGGCGCGCGCTCGCCTTCAAGGACCGCCTGCAGATCGACGGCGCCGTCGCCTTCTCGGCATCCGAGGCGTTTTCGCTCAAGAACCTCAACCGCGATCACGCCGGCCACCTCGCCGCCATGCGCAAGACGACCGAGGGCCATCTCGCGGCTGGCGTGCCGGTGACGCGGCTCGTGGTCATGGCCTCGTTCGGCTGCAACTTCTCGGGTGACGTCGCGGTCAGCCAGGTGACCGGCGCGATCGAGGACGGTCTCGCCATCGCCCGCGACTACGGCTTTTCCTACAAGTCGGTCGGCTTGGCCGATTCCATGGGCTGGGCCACACCACAGAAAGTGGCGCGCGTCGTCGGCGCGGTGCGCGAGCGCTGGCCCGAGCTGGAAGTCTCCTTGCACCTGCACGACACGCGCGGGCTCGGCATATCCAACGCCTATGAGGGGCTGCGGCTCGGTGTCACCAAGTTCGACGCGACGGTGGGCGGCCTGGGCGGCTGCCCGTTCGCCGCGCAACCCGGCGCGCCGGGCAACATCGCCTCGGAAGAGCTCGTCATGCTGTGCAATGAGATGGGCATCGAGACCGGCGTCGATCTCGACGCCCTGATCGAGGCCGGGCGCCTCGCCGAGACGATCGTCGGCCATCGCCTGCCCAGCGCCGCCCTGCGTGCCGGCTCGCTCGACGGTTTCCGCCGGCGGGCGGCGTGATGTCATCTCCTACGTCACCTTAGAAGCCGACGACCGGCCGGCGATCTCGGCGCCATCTTCCTTGGACAACCGCAGTGAAAGGAAAGTGGTCAGGGCCAGCGGAAGGGCGACGAGCACGATCGCCGTTCTAAAGTCGCCGCCGGCCGTCATGACCAGCGCCGCGTAGGCGACGCCGGCCGACGCGGCAAGCTGCTTCGCGACACTCAGCAGAGTGGAGGCCTGACCCGTCTCGGACTTCGCCACGTCCGAGAAGATCACCGCTTCCAGGCCATGGATCTGTAGGACGCGCAGCAAGGCCCCGACGAAGATGATTGCCATGACGACCTGGTGCGGCGTCGTCTCGCTGATGAAAGCGAGGAACAGCGTCGACAGCGCACCGAACAAGGCGGTGGCGGCCAGGAAGCTGCGGAACCCAAACCAGCGCAGCGTCGGCGCGATGGCGAACCGGCTCAGCAGCGTGGCGACGGCGGCAATGAAGGTGATCGATCCGGATTCGAAAGGAGTCAGGCCAAATCCGACCTGCAGCAGCATCGGCAGCAGGAAGGGCAGGGCACCGACCACGGCGGCGCGCACGACGAAGCTGCCGCCGATGCCGATGCGGAACGTGCGATGGCGCAGCAGCGACAGATCCAGGACAGCCCGCGTCGTCTGCCGGGCATGCTTCACATAAAGCACGAGCAACAGGACGCCGACCACCGACAGCGCCATGCTCCACGCGAATGGAATAGTCGGTCCGCCCAGGGCGCTGAGACCGCTTCCGATCGCAACGATCCCCAGAGAGGACAGCACGAAGCCGGTCCCGTCGAAGGGGGTTCGTGGCGCGTCGGACTCCTTCGGCACGAGGAAGAGGGCAAGGACGAGCGCGCCGAGGGCGAGCGGTGCATTGATCAGGAACAGAAGACGCCAGTCGAGGAATGTCGCGACATATCCTGCCAGCAACGGGCCGATGACGAGAGTGAGGGCAGGGAGAAGGGAGGCCGACGACAGCACACGGACCAGGTCCTGCTTCGATACCGATCGGATGAGGATCATGCGTCCGATGGGAAACATCATGGCGCTCCCCGCGCCTTGGAGAATCCTGGCCGCAACGAGCATGGGGAGCGTCGTGGACACGGCGCACAGCAATGATCCGACAAGGAACACGGCGATTGCGGCCGTGAAGACCAGACGCGGACCAAAGCGATCCGACAGCCAGTTGCTCAGCGGAATCAGCGCGGCGATCACCAGGAAGTACGACGTCAAAGCCGATTTTGCCTGGACGGGATCGACCCCGAGATCGCGCGCGATCAGCGGCAATGGCGTCGAGATCATCGCGCTGTCGAGGGTCTCCATGGCAAAAGTGCCGGAAACCAGGAGCAGAAGCCAAAAGCTACGGCCGGCCATGCGGACGATCATGCATGAAAGCGGCTGTGGACTGCTGGCACGCCGACTACAGTCGGCACAGGACTTGCGTCCTCGTCTGTGGAGGAAATGCGTGATGAAAGCTGTCGTGATCCATGCGCTTGGCGGGCCGGACCAGCTCACCCTGGCGGAAATGCCCGACCCGGTGCCCGGCGCCGGCGAGGTGCTGCTGGACGTCGCCTATGCCGGCTGCAACTGGGCCGACACGCAGGTGCGCATGGGCATCTACCCACATCCCATGACCTATCCCATGGTGCTGGGCTTCGAGGTGTCAGGGAAAGTCGCTGCTCTCGGCGCGGGCGTGACGGGCGTCAAGATCGGCGACCGTGTCGCTGCGTTTCCCGAGAAGGGCGGCGCCTATGCCGAGAAATGCGTCGCGAATGCGTCGGGGCTGATCAGGCTGCCCGACGCGGTCGGGCTCGACGTTGCCGCTGCCTTTCCGATCCAGGCGCTGACGGCCTATCACATGATGTGGACGGTCTATGGCGGCCTCGGCAAGGGCGACACCGTGCTGGTCAATGCCGTGGGCGGCGGTGTCGGGCTGATGTGCACCCAGCTTGCGAAGCAGGCCGGTGCGCGCGTCATCGGCACCACCGGCACGCCGGGCAAGGAGAAGCGTGCGCTCGAGTACGGGGCGGAGCGCGTGGTCGTGACCTCGACCGAGGATTTCGAGAAGGCGGTGCTCGACTTCACCAACGGCAAGGGCGTCGATCTCGCGATCGATTCCTACGGCGCCACCATGCTCGACCGCACCTTCAACGTCGTGAAGAAGCTCGGCCACGTCGTCAGCATCGGCGAGGCCGAGGGCCAACCCTTCAAGAACATCCGCGAGCGCATCCTGCCGCGCTCACAGACTTTCACGCGTTTGCATCTCGGCCATGTCGATCATGGCCTGCCGGAATGGCAGGCGGGCATCGATCACGTGCTGGGCGGGATCGTGGCCGGCTGGCTGAAGGTGCCCATCGAGGGCGTCTTTCCGTTGGCCGAAGCGGCCGAGATGCACCGCCGTCTCGAGGGGCGTCACGTCGCCGGCAAGCTGCTGCTGAAGGCCTGACGCAACCGGGGGCCGGATGTGCGAGCCCGGGCAATGGACGCTCGCCTTGTCCGGATGCAGAATCGGCAACCGTCAACCACATGTGGAGCTGACCATGACCGAGATTTCCAGGCGCCTGCTGCTGGCGGGGGCCGCCGCCGCGCCGTTCGCCGGCTGGGTACGCATCGCCGACGCCGCCGCGCCGAAGGACACCGCCGTCTTCGCCAAGCAGATCGATGACATCATCACCCTCGATCCGGGCGAGTGCTACGAGCTGTCCGGCATCGAGATGTGCACGAACATCTACGATCGCCTGCTGCGTTACGAGGCGGAGGACCTGAACAAGCTGGTCGGCGGCGTCGCCGAGTCCTGGACGGTCTCGCCCGACGGCAAGACCTTCACCTTCAAGATCCGCCCCAACCTAAAATTCCAGTCTGGCGCGCCGGTGACCGCCGAGGACGTGGAGTTTTCCCTGCAGCGTGTCGTGCTGATGGACAAGACGTCAGCCTTCCTGCTCACCCAGCTCGGCTGGTCGAAGACCACCGTCAAGGACCTCGTGAAGGGCAGCGGCGACACGCTGACCCTCAAGATCACGGCGGATTTTGCTCCCTCCCTGGTGCTGAACCTGATGACTTCCATCGTCGCCTCGGTGGTCGAGAAGAAGGTGGCGCTGGCGAATGAGACCAACGGCGACCTAGGCAATGGCTGGTTGAAGACCCACTCGGCATCCTCCGGCGCGTTCAAGCTGCTGGCGTGGAAGGCCAACGAAAGCGTCAGCCTGGAAGCCTATCCCGGCTTCCGCCTGGGCGCCCCGCCGCTGAAGCGCGTGGTCGTTCGCCATGTGCCGGAACCGGCCTCGCAGCGCCTGCTCCTCGAGAAGGCCGACGCCGACTACGCCCGCGACCTGACTCCCGACCAGATCAAGCCGCTGGCCAGCAACCCGGACATCAAGGTGGAGTCCTTCAAGGCCGCCAACACCTTCTACATGGGCCTGAACCTGGGTTACGAGCCGCTGGCCAACCCGAAGGTGCGCCAGGCGATGAAGATGCTGGTGGACTACGACGGCATGGTGAAGAGCTTCCTGGCCGGCCGCTTCTTCGTTCAGCAGAGCTTCCTGCCGCTGGGATTCTTCGGCGCCATCGAATACGTCCCCTTCAAGCTGGACGTGGCGAAGGCCAAGGCGCTGCTGGCCGAAGCCGGCTACAAGGACGGCTTCGCGGTGAAGATGGCCGCGCCCAACGTCTCGCCGTGGACCGAAATCTCGCAATCGGTGCAGCAGACCATGGGCCAGGCCGGCATCAAGGTGTCGATCGAACCGATGGAGCTGAAGGCGGTGATCAGCCAGTACCGCGGGCGAGGGCACCAGATCGCCATGCTGTCCTGGGGCCCGGACTACTTCGATCCGCACACCAACGCCGACAGCTTCGTGCATAACGACGACAACTCCGACACGCCGAAGACCAAGCCGATCGCCTGGCGCAACAAGTGGTTCATCCCCGACATCACCAAGGAGATGCTGGCCGCGGCGAAGGAGCTCGACGCCAAGAAACGCGCCGAGCAATACGCTGCGCTGCAGAAGAAGGTGACCGACGAAGGCCCGTACATCTTCATGTTCCAGAACAACAACCAGATCGCGCGACGCACGACGGCGACCGGGTTCAATCCCGGCATCACCGAGGATCTGAACTTCTACCGCACGATCCGGAAGTCCTGACGCTTTGACCTCCCCGACCACACAGGGAGCGGCATCCGCCGCTCCCGCCTGGGGTCTGGCCAGGAGCGTGGCCAACCGGGCGGCGCGCAGCCTGCTTTCCGTTGCTCTCACTTTCCTTGGGCTCACCTGCGTCACCTTCTTCATCGGCCGCGTGATCCCGATCGATCCGGTGCTGGCCATCGTCGGCGACAAGGCCTCTGCCGAGACTTATGCGCGGGTGCGTGCCGAGATCGGCCTCGATCTGCCGCTCCCCGTGCAGTACTGGCGCTATCTGACGAAGGTGCTGCACGGCGATTTCGGCAACTCCGTCATCACCTCGCGCCCCGTGCTGCACGACCTGCTGCAGGTGTTCCCCGCGACCTTGGAGCTGGCGCTGCTGGCCTTGCTGATCGGCGTGGTGGCCGGCGTGCCGATGGGCGTGATCGCCGCAACTCATCGCGGCCGCTGGCAGGACCAGGTGATCCGCTTTTTGTCCCTGCTCGGCTACTCCATGCCGGTGTTCTGGCTGGGGCTGATAGGCCTGCTGCTGTTCTACGCCAAGCTCGGCTGGGTCGAGGGGCCGGGCCGGCTGGATGTGGCGTTCGACGACATCGTCGGCCCGGTCACCGGCATGGTCACCATCGATAGCCTCCTGGCCGGTGAATACGAGGTGTTCTGGAACGCGTTCTGGCACCTGCTGCTGCCGGCATCGATCCTCGGTTACCTGTCCCTCGCCTACGTGGCACGGATGACGCGCAGCTTCATGCTGGCGCAGTTGCGGCAGGAATATGTGCTGGCGACCCTGGCCAAAGGCCTCTCGCCCTGGCGCGTCGTCTGGGTGCATGCGCTGGGCAATGTCTGGGTGCAGCTGGTCACCGTCATCGCGCTCACCTTCGGCAGCCTGCTGGAAGGTGCGGTGCTGACCGAGACGGTGTTCGCCTGGCCGGGCCTCGGCCTCTACATGAAGAATTCCCTGTTCAATGCCGACCTCAACGCCGTGCTGGGCGCCACGGTGCTGGTGGGCGTGGTCTATATCGGGCTGAACATGATCTCCGACCTGATCTACCCGCTGGTCGATCCGCGCGCGCGGGATCAGTGATGGCCACCGCACCTGTCCCGGGCCCTGTCCCCGGATCGCTGCGGGCCTGGCTGCTGAGCCCGGCCCCCGCCAGCCGCCGCCAAGCCCGCTTCGGCCGTTGGTTCCGCGCCTGGCTCGGCTTTCGCCGCAATCCGCTGGCGATGAGCGGGCTCGCCATCGTGGCGCTGCTGGTGCTGATGGCGGTCTTCGCCCCGCTGATCGCCGACCAGCAGTCCGCCACCTTGCAGGTGCTGCAGGATCGCTTGCAGCCGGCGAGCTGGCAGCATCCGTTCGGCACCGATGAGCTGGGGCGGGACATCTTCGCCCGCGTGGTGTTCGGCTCACGCATCACGCTCACCATCGTCGTCATGGTGGGCGTGATCGTGGTGCCCGTTGGGCTCGCCATCGGCTTGCCCGCCGGGTATTTCGGCGGCGTGGTGGATACGGTGCTGATGCGCATCACCGACATCTTCCTCGCGTTCCCGCGCCTGGTGCTGGCGCTGGCCTTCGCCGCGGCCCTGGGCCCGGGAATCGAGAACGCGGTGATTGCCATCGCGCTGACCGCCTGGCCTCCCTATGCCCGCCTCGCCCGCGCCGAGACGTTGACCAGCCGGCGCGCCGAATTCATCCAGGCCGCCGAGCTGCAGGGCGCCTCGCATCTGCGCATCATCGCCACCCAGATCGTGCCGCTGTGCCTGCCCAGCGTGATCATCCGCCTGACGCTGGACATGGCCGGCATCATCCTGACCGCCGCGGGCCTTGGCTTCCTCGGCCTCGGCGCGCAGCCGCCGGCGCCGGAGTGGGGGGCGATGGTCTCCTCCGGCCGCCAGGTGCTGCTCGACCAGTGGTGGGTGGCGACCATCCCTGGCCTGGCCATCTTCATCGTCAGCCTGGGCTTCAATCTGTTGGGCGATGGCCTGCGCGACGCGAGCGACGCCAGATCATGACCGATACTGGCATGACTGATACCGGCATGACCGATACCCTGCTCACCGTACGCAACCTCAGCGTCACCTATTCCGGCGACGATGGCGATGTCCGCGCCGTGCGCAACGTCAGCTTCACCCTGGGTCGCGAGCGCCTGGGCATCGTCGGCGAAAGCGGCTCCGGCAAATCCACGACCGGACGCGCCATCATGGGTCTTGTCGGCCAGTCCGGCCGCATCGAGGCGGACGAAATGCGGCTGGGCGACACCGACCTGGCGCACCTCGGCGAACACGGCTTTCGCAAGCTGCGCGGCCAGCGCATCGCCATGGTGCTGCAGGACCCGAAATACTCGCTCGACCCGGTGATGTCCGTCGGGCGGCAGATCGCCGAGACGCACCGTACCCACCTGCGCAGCACCAAGCGCGACGCCAGGCGCGCGGCGCTCGAGATGCTGGAGGCCGTGCATATCCGCGATCCCGAGCGCGTCTACACGATGTATCCGCACCAGGTCTCCGGCGGCATGGGCCAGCGGGTGATGATCGCCATGATGCTGATCGCGGACCCGGACATCCTGATCGCCGATGAACCCACGTCGGCGCTGGACGTCACCGTGCAGACCCAGGTGCTGGCCATCATGGACGACCTGGTGCGCAGCCGCGGCATGGGGCTGATCCTGATCAGCCACAACCTGCACCTGGTCTCCTCGTTCTGCGACCGCGTGCTGGTGATGTATGCCGGCCAGGTCGTGGAGACCTGCGAGGCCGCGAAGCTGTCCGAGGCGAAGCATCCCTATACGCGCGGCCTGCTCGCCGCCCTGCCGCAGCTGGGTAACCGGCGTGCCGAGCTGCCGCAGTTGCAGCGCGACCCCGCCTGGATGGCCGACCTCGCATGATCGCTCTCGACGACGTCACCATCGCCTACGGCAGCGGCCCCCGCGCTGTGGTGGCAGTCCGCGACTTTACGCTGGCCGTCCCCGAAGGTGAGGCTGTCGGGCTGGTCGGCGAATCCGGTTCCGGCAAATCCACCGTGCTGCGCGCCGTTGCCGGACTGATTCCCTATGCAGGCGGTGAGGTCACGCTGGCTGGCCGGCGGGTCGACCGACGCCGCACCACGGCTGAACGCAAGATGGTGCAGATGGTCTTCCAGGATCCTTACGGCTCGCTGCACCCGAACCAGACGGTGGACCAGACCCTCGCCATGCCGGTCGCCATCCACCGGCTGGACAACGGCGAGGCGCGCATTGCCCAGGTGCTTGCCGAAGTCGGCCTCGGTCGTGAGCACCGCTACCGCTACCCTCATCAGCTTTCCGGCGGCCAGCGCCAGCGCGTGGCCATCGCCCGGGCCCTGATCCTGGAACCCCGCATCCTGCTGCTGGACGAACCGACCAGCGCCCTGGATGTTTCGGTGCAGGCCGAAATCCTCAACCTGCTCTCCCGCCTGCGCCGCGATCATGGACTGACCATGCTGATGGTCAGCCACGACCTCGCGGTCATCGCCCATCTTTGCGAACGCATCGGCGTGATGAGCCGCGGCCAATTGCTGGAGATCACCACCGCGACGGCCATGGCGAACAACCAGGTGACGCACGACTATACGCGTCAGCTTCTGCGCTCCAACGCCGGCTTCGACCGCAGCAGCGTCTCCAGCGGCGAACTGGACGTGGTGGTGGGCTAGCTAGTACCGAGAATCACAAATGCCTGATACAGGCTCGATTGGGGCGTCAGAACATCGTGTTCTGGTTCTTCGACGTGTCGGGGACCGACGCGATGACGTCCCAATGCTCGACGAGCTTGCCGTCCTTCACGCGGAAGATATCGACGCCGACATCGCCATTCGGGCTGATGAGCCCGGTCCAGTGAGCATGGACGGCGACGATGTCGCCGTCGGCAATCACGCGCCGGATGTCGCCCTTGGCGTTGGGGAAGCTCGTTAGGAAGCCGTTGATGTAGGCGCGCAGGCCCTCCACGCCGTCTTCGGCGGCGGGGGTGTGCTGGATGTAGGTGTCGCCGACATAGCGGGCGATCGCGCCGTCAACGTCGCCGTCGAAGTGCGCTTCCTTGTAGAAGGTCAGAACGGTCTTCTTGTTCTGCTCGGAGATGCTTTCGGTCGTCATGGCGATTTCCTGTCGGTGTGTCGCTGGCCGTCTTGGCCGGTGCGGATGGGGGTTGTGGTAGCGAGCGCGCCGGCATCGGGGGCAATGCGCTGGAGAGGGCCCGGCCGGACGCGTTAGGCCGACCGCGAGTTACTCGGGCTTGGGCGGGATCTGTGCGTCGAACTGCGCCGCCTGGACGATGTAGATTTCGCACGGCTCGTTGGAAACGCAGGCAGTCGTGTGGCTCTGCTTGCCCCGCTGGTACCAATAGGAGCCCGGCCCTAGGTTTTCGGGCGTCTGACCCGGCTGGTAGTTCTGCAGGGTGCCTTTGATGACGACTGCGTAATAGTCGTAGGTGTGCGTGTGGACGGGGCTCACGAAGCCCGGGTCGAAACGGAAGAACGCGCCGTGAGCACCCTTGGTCACATCACCCCAGACGTTGGACACCTGGATGCCGGTCTTCGGGTTGATCCCCCGAGCCCCGGTGTCCTTGAACACGTAGTGGCTCGCCGGGTTCGAGACGGATGTCCCGCCGTTCAGCGGAGGATAGGCCGCGCTGTCCTGGGCCTGTGAGGCCGTGGAGAAGGCGAAGGCCGTCGTGGCGACAAGCGCCAGAGAAAGACGTTTCATGGTGTGGGTCTCCTGATTGGCTATCTGGGTCGAGTCGCGGTCAGGCCGCCTTCTCGAGGGCCGCGACGAACTTCGCCGCGAGCTCGTGGTCCGACATCGGGTTCTGGGCGGTGATCAACTCGCGATCGACGACGACGAACGAGGTGAAGTTGTCGGCGTTGATGACCTCGGCGCCGGCTGCTTCGAGCGCGTCGGGCATGTTGAAGATCAGCTTCTTGTGGAAGACATTCTCCTCGGCATACTCCTCCTCGCTGCGCGAGAAGACGGTCATGCGATAGCCGGCATACTGCCAGCCCTTGCCCAGCGCGTGCGCCTTCACCTTATCGCCATCGATCAGCGCCGCGCGAAACGCGCGGGCGTTGTCGAGCGCGGCCAGCATGCTGATCGGACCGTGGCAGATCGCGGCGGTGGGCTTGTTGGTGCTGTGGAAGTAGCGCAGTACCTCGCCGGCGTCCGGGTCCTGCATCACGTCGACGATCGGGGCGTGACCACCCGGGAAGAAGACGCCGGCGAACCGATCGAGGCCGGCATCGATCATGGAGCGGATCGTGCGGACATCGTTCATGCCGGGATCGTTGTTGAAGAAATCGCGAGCCCGGGTGCGGGCTTCATCGTCCTGCGCGAAGTAGATCAGCGCGTCAGAGTCCTTGTCCATGACCGGCTTTTCGCCGGTCGGGGTAGCAAGGACGAAATCGTAGCCTGCGGCGACGAGCGTCATCAGGGGGACGGCGGTTTCGTTCAGGAACTGGCCGATCGTGATCGTGCCGCCGCCCCGCGCTTCGAGCTGGGTGCCGTTGGACCCGATGACGAGAATGGTGCCCTTGGTCATGAGAATCTCCTGTGGTCGAAAAGAGCGTGCTTGCTGACGGTGCGGAATGGACATGTGCCGTCCGTCGGCGTGGCCTCGTTTCCGCGCCGCCTTCGGTCGTCGTCTCTGCGCTGGGACCGGCCCTGTCGGGCCGGTTGGATGTCAGGTCGTCGCGGGCGTCCTGGCGGCCTCGATCATCCGACGAACGGTCTCATCCGTGTTCCACACGGCATTGGCCATGAAGCGCCAGTTGATCATCGCGGCATCGTAGCCGGCGCCTTCTTCGTTCGCGGCAGCCGCGACCGCATCACGCACCATCACGGTTTCGAAGCCGTCCCGAAGGAGGTTGCGCATGTGATCTTCAAGGCAGAGGTTGGCGACGGGGCCCGCCATGATGACCGTCTCGATCTTCCGGCGGCGCAGCATGTATGCCAGGTCGTTGGTCGGCGCGTAGGTGACGTGGCGAGATACGATGGTAGTGTTCACGTCCTCCATATACTTTCGGAAGCGATCGGGAACGTCCGCGCCGCCGCCGGGCAGATCGTCGGTGTGGAGCGGGCTCTGGCGCGCCACGACGCCGCCGTGAAGGGCGAGGTCTTCCATCGGGCCAAGACGGGTCTTGCCCTTGTGGTCGTGCGGGAAGAAATAGTGCGGTGACATGAACACCGGGTAGCCGTGATCCTTGGCGGTCTGGAGGAGCGTCTCCAGGTTGGCGTTCACATTGTTGCTCTTCATCAGCTCCTCGATCATGACGTAGTACTTGCCGCCATCGGTGAGGAAGTCGTTCTGGATGTCGACCAGAACCAGCGCAGTGCGGCCTGCAGTGATGTCCATATCGACTTTGTGTTCGAACAACATGATTTCAGTCTCCTTCGAAAACACGCTATCTATCGATCGATAGATCAGCCATACGGCGACCAAAAAGGCAAGTCAACGTCTATCTATCGATAGAGCGAATTCGATCTGGGCTATCACGTGAATGCTTGGGGAGATCTACTCAGGCGTCTTTCCATGTGAGAGGGCGAAGAAAGGCCATCTTGCCGATGTCGACGCCGTTATGGCGGAGGATGGCGTACGCCGTGGTTAGATGGAAGTAGACGTTCGGGATTGTGACCTGGAGCAAGTAGTGCTCGGCGTCCATGATCTTGCCCCCCGACCAGGACAGCTTGACCTTGCGCTCGCTCGCGCCTGCATACTGTGCTTCTGTCACGCCTTCCGCGAATGCGACCGTCTTCCGAATCCGATCGCGCACATCGCCGATAGTTTGCTCGGTATCTGGATGTTTAGGCGGTGTCTGCCCCGACAACCACGCGGCTGCGGCCTTCACATAGTCGCATGCGCTTTGGACCTGATAGACGAAATCTCTCATATCGGGCGCGAGGCGACTTCCCATGAGCACGTTGACGTCGAATTTCTTCGCCGCCGCGAGCTCCTCCGCCTTATCGAGCCAGACTTCCACTAACTTCAGTGTGTGAATGCACTGAGAGACGATCGGATAATACATGGGGCATTTCCTTCGTTGCGGCTGATCCTGTGGACTCGCTATGCCGCCGAAGCTCGAGCCTCTTCCTTCAGGGCATTCATTGCTTTGATGTAGGGAATGGGCCCATAGCTGATGCGTGCTACGCCTAGCTCGGCGAGGCGTTTGGCCGGCGACAGGCCATCCATGACCATGACATTGACAGGCAAGTAGACGTTGTCGCTGATCTTCTTGATCAAGGCATCGTCTGTGAGACCTGGTATGAAAAAGCCCGATGCGCCAGCGTCTCTGTACGTCTTTGCTCGCTCGAGAGCTTCTTCGGTGAGTTTCTCCGGATTACCATCACCAAAGAACAGATCCGTGCGCGCATTGATGAACAAATCGACGCCCAGCTTCCTCGCGACATCTCGGATCGCTGCTATCCGCTGCGCTTGGCGCTGGGCGGGATAGAGCCCCTCGCCCTTTACGACGCGATCTTCGAAATTGATGCCGATGATTCCCAGCTCGATGAGTCGAGAGACGTTCTTCGCGAGAACGCCATCGTCTTCGCTATATCCACCCTCGAAATCCACCGTCACCGGGACGTCGACCGCCTTGGCGATCCTGGCGATGATCTGCTCGGCGAGCGAAAGAGGAATACGTTCTCCGTCTTGATATCCCTGCGCTTCGGCGACGGACCAGCTGCTTGTCGCGATCGCCGTGGCGCCGGCACCCTGAATGACTTTGGCGGTTCCGGCGTCCCACGCGTTAAAGAGGATGAGAGGAGTTCCCTTGATGTGAAGCGCAGCGAACTGTTTCGCCTTTTGTGCCTGAGTCATATCAACCTCCGTATTCTACCACCCATCAAAATGTTCAGGCCGACGAGACGTGAAGCATCCGCCACGCGCGCAGGCATGTGATGCCAGCTGCGCCCGCCCACCTGGCCGCCCAGGAGCCCCGACGATTGCTACTTGCGTGTCCCATGATCGGCCGCCTTTCTGGGCGCTACAGACCCATCCGGTCGGCCGGACTCGCTTTTCCGCGGATAGGAGTGAGCGCCCGTCGTGTCGTGCTCCCGGACCCAAGCTTGCGGACGAACGTGTAAAACGCCGGCGTGAACAGCAGACCGAAGACAGTGACACCGAGCATGCCGAAGAATACGGCGGTACCCAAGGACTGGCGCATTTCCGAACCCGCCCCCGCTGCCACAACGAGCGGGAACACTCCCAGGATGAACGCGAAAGACGTCATCAGGATCGGGCGCAAGCGGGTCTTGGCGGCTGCTGTCGCGGCGTCCTCGGGCGAATCACCATCGCGATCCTGTCGTTGCCGCGCGAACTCAACGATCAAGATCGCATTCTTCGCGGCCAGCCCGACCAGCACCACGAAACCGATTTGCGCGAGGATGTCGATGGGCATGCCTCTGAAGTCGAGCCCGGTAGCCGAAGTCAGCAAACACATTGGCACGATGAGCACGATCGCCAACGGCAACTTCCAGCTCTCATATTGAGCCGCAAGCACAAGAAACACGAACACGGCAGACGCTGCGAAAATTGCCAGCGTCGGAACCCCTTGCTGCTCCTGCTGATGAGATAGATCGGTCCATTCGAACGCGAAGCCAGAGGGGAGCACTTCCTTAGCCAGTTCAGCCATGCGTGCCATCGCAGTTCCCGACGCGACTCCAGGTGCCGCGGCACCCATGATTTCGGCCGCTGGATGGAGATTGTACCGCGGGACACGATACGGCGCGGTCACGTCTCTGAACGTAGCAACCGTTCCGATGGGCACCATCTCGCCGGCACTATTGCGAGCCTTGAGTCGTGCGATGTCTTGCGGCGTCTTCCGAAATGCCTCGTCCGCCTGAGCGAGTACCTGATAGGTTCGGCCCAGGTAGTTGAAGTCATTGACGTACTGCGAGCCGAGGTACAGCTGCAGGGTCGCGAAGACGTCACTCGGCGTCAGGCCCACCTTTTGCGCTTTCAGACGATTGATGTCAGTAAAGAGCGACGGCGAGCCGGCGTTGAACAGGGTGAAGACGCCGGCAAACGCCGGATCCTTGTTCGCAGCTGCTACGAGCGCATTCGTCGCCCGGGCGAGGGCCTGCGGCCCGGCATTGTTGCGATCCTCCACCATCAACTTGAAGCCTCCGGCCGCGCCGAGGCCCTGAACTGGAGGTGGGTTGATCACCAGCACGAATGCATCCTTGATGCCGGCCAGGCGCGCACGTACGGCTGCGAGCATCGTCGCAGCATTCACGCCCGGAATGTGGCGACCATAGAGTGAGGGCAAACCGAGGAAGATCGTGGCCGCATTGGGCGCAATAGTATTTGTCGTCACATCGAACCCGGTCACCGGTGACGTGTGTTCGATACCAGGAGTGTCAAGAATGATCTCATTGACTTGCCTGACGATAGCGTCTGTTCGCTCAAGGCTCGATCCCGGTGGCAGCTGAATGACGGTGACCAAATAGCCAATATCCTGCTCCGGAATGAAGCCGGTGCTCATTCTGGAGAATTGGTAGCCGGTGAGCGATATCAGACCGACGTACACGGTCAAGATGATCGCAAGCATACGTACAACGCCTGCAGTCATCTCGCCGTACGCCGTTGACATCCAGTCGAAGCCGGCATTGAAACGGCTGAAGGCGGCTTTGAGTAGCCGGCCCACGCCTCGTGGCTCGGTACGAGTGTGATGCGGCTTCAACAATACGGCGCAGAGCGCCGGGCTCAACGTGAGCGAGACGAAGCACGAAATCACCGTCGACGCGGCGATGGTTGTGGCGAACTGGGCGAAGAACAGACCCGATATGCCGGAGATGAACACGGACGGCGTAAAGACGGCGCACAACGTCAGCGCAATGGCGATGAGTGCTGCCGAGACCTCGTCCATCGTCTTGTGCGCAGCCTCTTTCGCAGACATGCCTCGAGCCATGTTGCGCTCGACGTTCTCGACCACGACGATGGCATCATCGACCACGATGCCCACTGCGAGCACCAAGCCAAACAGGGACAGATTATTGATCGAAGTCCCAAGCACCGATAGGATCGAAAAGGAACCTATAAGCGACACCGGAATGGCGACCACCGGTATGAGTGTCGCCCGCCAATCCTGCAGGAACACGTAGACGACACCGACGACAAGGGCGATGGCGATGCCGATCGTGAGTATCACCTCGTCGATGGATTGACTCACGAACGTCGTCGGATCGTAAATGTTGATGTAATCGAGACCCGCCGGGAAGCTCTTCTTGAGCTCCGCCATCTTGTCCCACACCGCGTGCTCAACCTTGACCACGTCCGCGCCAGGTGTGGCGATGACCCAAAACGGAGCTGAGGCATGGCGATCGGCGTACGCGACGGAGCCGTAGTCTACCGATCCGACCTCTACACGCCCGATATCCCGAATGCGAGTGACGCGACCTTCGGCGTCTGACTTGACGATAACATTGCTGAACTCGTCGGGCGTCGTCAGCCGCCCGAGTGCCTCGACACTAATCTGATACGCAGCGCCCCCCTTGCGGAGTATAGGAGGCTGGTTGAGCGCCCCAGCCGATACTTGAACATTTTGAGCGCGCAAGGCGCTTAGGATATCACCTGCACTGATACTGTTTGCGGCGGCCTTACCCGGATCAATCCATATCCGCATGGCATACTGTCGTTCGCCAAGGCTCCAAAGATCCGAAACCCCCGGAAGCCGTGAGATCTCGTCTTTGACGTGAAGGATCATGTAGTTGGAGATGTATTCCGCATCACGCGATCCGTCGGGTGAATACGGATGAATGCCAAGCAGCAAGGCCGGGATCGTCTTCTTAACTTGCACGCCTTGTAGCTGCACCTCCTGCGGCAGCCTGGCCAGCGTGTCCTGCACACGATTGCGCGTAAGCATGAGGGCAATGTTCGTATCGGTGCCGATTTTGAAGATCACCGTGATGGTGATGAGACCGTTACTCGTGGACTGGCTGCTGATGTAATCCATGTTCTCGACGCCATTGATTGCTTGTTCAAGCGGCGTCGCGACAGTCCGAGCGATCGTCTCTCCTGATGCACCGGGATAGGCCGTCGTGATCTGGATTGTCGGCGGCACGATGTTGGGGTATTGCGCCACTGGCAGGAACGCTGCGGCAGCCAATCCGAACACAACGATGAAAATGCTGATCACCGTGGCGAACCGGGGATGATCAATGAAGAAGTGCGAAAGCTTCATCGCTTGCCTCACTTCTCGCTTTGCTGAGATGCGAACCGTATCGACCCATCACGCGGTGATACCTTTGTACCCGGCGCGACAGCTGGTATGCCGTCGATGATGATCTTGTCAGTGGGAGTGAGACCCCACCGGATTACCCGAAGGCCGTCGCGCAGATCGCCCAGCTCGACCTGCTTGGGCGTCACGACGTTGTTTGAATCCACGGTCAAGACGACATGCTTTGACTGATCAGGCAGCACGGACGCGTCGGGTACCAGCAGAACAGGCGCCGGCGGCGCGACCTCAAGGCGCACGCGCGCGAAGCCACCTGGCGTGAGGAGTGAGTCTCCATTGGGGAGAGTGGCACGAGCGTGGATTGTGCCACTTGACCGGTCGAGTGAATTGTCGACGAAGTCGAGTGTCCCTATACGCGTGAACTCCTGTTCGTCGCTCAGCGACACTTTCACTTTGCTGGCGAGTGGGCCGCTCTGTTTTTGTCGTTCTCGAGCGAACACCATGTACTCCGCTTCGCTCATGTCGAAATCCAGGTAGATGGTTTCGAACGAGACAAGTGTCGCAAGTAGAGTGGTGGGGCTCGTACCAGCCCGGCTGCCAGCGACGAGATTGCCGACAGATACAAGGTGGGAACCAATGCGTCCTGTGAAGGGTGCGGTTATGCGGGTATGGTCGAGGTCAAATTGAGCGTCACGGATGAGCGCCTCGGCTTGGTCGACAGCGGCCTGAGCCGCCCGGCGCTCGGCTGATCGTTGATCGGTGTTTTGGACGCTGCCGACGCCAGTGCGGCTCAACGAGTCGGCGCGAGTGAACTCTTGATTTGCCAGTTCGAGGCGTGCGCGAGCCGCCGCGAGCTGTGCCGTCGTCTGTCGTAGCCTGATTTCGTATGGCGTCGGATCAATGACAAACAACAGGTCGCCTTTGTGGACGATGTCGCCGTCCTTAAAGGTGATTTGGGTGAGGGTGCCGCCAACTTGGGCGCGAAGTTCAACTCGATCGACCGCGGAAAACTGCCCGAGAAACTGAAGGCGAGAGCTCATATCGCGCTGAAGCGGCATACTGACCGCCACGCTCGGCAGAGGACGCGCAGCGACTGGACTGGGCGGCGACCCAATGAGGCGAGGGCCTATAACAACAGCAGCCGCGACGAGTCCCAGTGCAACGAGAGCCGTGGCCAACGCCTTTGTGTGGGACCTTTTCGTGGGCAAGCTGGGCGGCTTCCTTGAGTCAGACCCGACAGATGTACCCGTAAGCAGGGGGGGCAGTGTCTCGACGTCAGTATTGAAATCCGTGGTGTCCATGGCGGCCCTCGCTCAATCGGCATTCAAGACGGATTCTATCTATCGATAGGTGCCATCTAGGTTGATAAATAAAGGGGCGTCAACCTCTATCTATCGATAGAATGGTACCATCGGCAACGAGTTGTCGGATGCCAATCCAACCGGCAATCTCCCAAAGGCCGCTGGGCTAAGACATGATGAGGTGCCATGCCTCGCTACCGATCAGACATCCTCGCGAGAAACCTCGACGTCGTATTCTGCGGCCTTAACCCGGCAGAGAGTGCTGCCGCAGACGGACATAATTTCTCCAACAGAAACAATCGATTCTGGCCGGTCCTGCATCTCGCGGGGTTCACCGGTACATGCCTTTGTCCGCACGATGAACGCCGGCTGCTGCGATATGGCTGTGGCATCACCGCCGTCGTCAGTCGACCGACCAAGAGCGCGGTAGACGTGTCTTCAGCGGAATACAGAGACGCTCGGCCCGCGTTCGAAGCAAAAATTCGGCGTTATGCGCCTCGCTGCGTTGCGTTTCTCGGCAAGCGAGCTCTGTCCGCCATGACCGGCCAATCGAGACTCGACTGGGGCGCGTATGCGGCGGGCTTTGCCGGGGCCTTGGCGTGGATTCTTCCTAACCCGAGTGGCCGCAATCGAGCCTTCACGCGTGATGCGCTGGTACAGGCCTATTCGGAGCTTCGGATAGCCCTTGGTCGTTCATCCGAAGCGAACTGAAACACGATCAAATGATCGCGATGAGGCCAGCGGCAGTGTACTCGGCGCTCGGCACGCCTTATCGAGACGTCGATCGCGTCAAGTGATGCTACCGGAAGATCGATTTCCGATCGGAGGATAGTACTGCGGACTTTCGCGCCGATCGAACATGCCGTAGTCGCGCACCACACGCACGATGCGATGTCGGGTGCTGATACCGGCGAACAACCGTGGCTTAAACCGTTCGGCTGACGGTCGATCTCGCCATGATGCCAGAAAGGCACACTTTCCCTGATTGTAAATGCTGGAAAAGACATCGTAATCGAGCAGGTCACCGGCGTGGCGATCAAGCAGCAGGCTCTCTGGCAACGTTGCAGCGGACGCTATGTGCACCTCGCTCGAGCTGGGGTGAACCTCGGTCAGTGTCGCGAACTTGGCAGCGCCGGTCTCGGTCTCGTCCAACCGTTGTTCGACGATCGACCTGCCAGGAGGCGGCGCTGTATCCGCCACGATTTCCCCTACGCGCAGATGGTAGTCCTGGAAGACTTCGTCCCGGCCGCGTTGCTGCGTGTCGTGGTGCTGAGCCACCGTTCGCCACCGCACGACCGATTTTTCATCGCGCCAGGTCGAGTGCGACAAGATCCAGCCAGGCCGACGACTGCTCTCGAAGCGCTCGTTGTCAACGAACCCGTCCATTCCCTCAAGTGCCGGCCTCAGGCGCTTCGCCAGATCGAGGTAGAGGTCGAACTTCTCCGGCTTGGGATGGACTTCGAAGATAACTGAGAACATCGCATTCACCTCGCACTGCCGAAAAGCAAATGCCCCATGAGCGGAAGGCTTCGTCCTAACCTGGCGAGCTACAGGGTGGGCATTGCCCACGGTTCTATCGAGAGATAGGCTTGATACCGCGCTGGGGTACCGAGCGGCAAGGACTATCGATCAGAAGGTAGACAAGGAGATTCCATGAATGACGTTAAGACCGCGATCTTGGATGCTGCTGAACGGCGCATACAGCTCGGCGGTTTCGGCGGCTTCAGCTTTCGGGAGATCGCAACGGATGTCGGCATAAAGAGCTCGAGCGTCCACTATCATTTCCCTACGAAGGAAGACCTCGCTGCGGCCGTCATTCGCCGCTGGCGCGAAGAGACGTCGAAATTCGTCGATGAGGCATTGCAAAAAGAACCGGATCCGGTCCGAGTATGGGCAAGAGCATTTCGGGGTACGGCCCAGTCCGAAGGACGCATGTGCCCCTGCACAGTGCTGGGCGCTGCCTCGCAAGATCTGCCGCCGCAGGTAGCGAAGGAAGTGAAGGCATTCTTCCAGATGTGCCTGGACAAGCTGGTTGCGGAAGGAGTAGCGCCGAGTGCGGCGGCGGAACTGTTATCGACTATTACCGGCGCCCTAGTGGTCGCAAACGCTCTGGGCGATCCTGCAGCGTACGATCGCGCCATCGGTGACTTGCTCCGTCAACGAAAGCCAGTGCCGCGCCGTGGCGCGCACAATTCTGCGCACGTCCGGGGTGTACACAAGGGAACATCGCGCCGAGCGGCGGGCGCCTGAGAGAACGCCGCCGCCCGCATGACTTACTGACTGATAAGACGAAGTGCCGTGATCACTGGCGACCGGCCATGACACCGCCATCTACCGGCAGCACGACGCCGGTGATGAAGCTCGCCTGATCAGACGCGAGGAACAAGAGAGCCTCCGCAGCGTCCGCCGCTTGGCCGTTGCGGCCGAGTGGATGGAGCGCATTGAACGTTGGGAGGGCGGCCTTGACCTGCTCGGGGGGCAGGAACGTGTAGTAGATGGGCGTTTCGATGACCGCCGGCGCAATCGCGTTCACACGGATCCTGTCGGGTGCAAGCTCGATCGCGAGGTTCTTCACCAGGGCATGCACGCCAGCCTTCGCCGCGGAATATGCCGACGATGGCGTCGCACCAATCGCCTGTAGTGCCCACATCGATCCGGTTTGCACAATGCTGCCGCCGCGACCGGCACTCTTCATGGCCTTTGCCGCGGCCTGAGAGGTGAAGAACGTACCCTTGAGCGTCCCATCAAGGAACCGATCGAATTCGGCTTCGGTGACTTCCAGGAACGGCTTTGGCGCAAAGACACCGGCATTGTTAAACAGCACATCGACGTGACCGAATTGGTCGAGCGACCGCTGCACAATAGCCTCGCCGGTCTTTGGGAGTGCTACGTCGCCGGCGTACGAGACCGCGCGCTTCCCGGTCGGGTCTAGCTGACGTACCGCCGCGTTTAGCTTGGCGGTGTCGCGGCCGTTGATGACGACCGAACCGCCTTCGGCGATGAAGCGCGAGGCGACTTCCTTGCCAATACCCGACGCGCCGCCTGTGATAACCGCGACCTTGTCCTTGAATCTCATGGCGACCTCCGTCGGCTATCTATCAGTAGGTCGCCACTTAACGCTGGATATCTCCTCTGTCAACGGCTATCTATCGATAGACAGAGGAGTGCGAAGCCGTGAACGAGACTGCGGAGCGCCTAATGGATTTGGCGGAGAGCCATATCCGCAACGCGGGATACGGCGGCTTTAGCTTCCGAGAGCTCGCAGCCGAGATCGGCATAAAGAGCGCGAGCGTACACCATCATTTTCCGACCAAGGCAACGATGGCTGCAGCTGTCGCCAGCCGATATGCAGACCGATTTCTAGCCGCAGTCGTCCATCAGCCAAACGAGACCGCAGAGGACGCGGTCGCAATGTACCGGTCTGCGTTCCGGACGGCGCTCGACCGCGATGGCCGGATGTGTCTGTGCGGTGTCCTAGGCGCCGAGGCCGGCGGCCTCCCGCCAGAAGTCGCGAAAGCGACACGGACCTTCTTCCGCCGCTGCATTGAAGATCTTTCCGCGCGGATGGGTGGTGGCCCTGAAACGAAGGCCAGGGCGTTGCAAGTGATGGCGACCCTGGAAGGCGGAATGGTGCTTGCTCGCGCACTGGGCTCAATCGACGCATTCGATCAAGCGACCGCTAGTCTCGCGAAGCCAGTGGAAATCTCGAAACCCGACGAAGCATCCAAGGCGAAAACTACACCTCCAGAGGTGTGCCCATGAAAATCGACAAGAAAGCGCGAGATAAATCGTCGCTTCGAGACGACGAAACAGCGGTGGAACTGCACAACCGTCTGGCAAAGCGGATCGTTTCGATGATCGTGCACGAGCAAGTCGCAGCCGGCGGAACAGTCTCCGATATCATGTTTCTCTGCGAAAGCGTGCTGGTCGGTGTTGTCCTTGGGTGCTTCCAACTTGGGAGTGACGAGAGAGCACTCGATGCGATCGTGAGCCGCGTCAAAGAGCGACTCGCCAAGGTGCGGCTGGAGGATCTCGAAATCAAAGGCAAGGCATGACCGTTGAACTGAGATTGTGCAGGAGCCGTTGACATGCTGATTGAAGATCGGAAGTCACCGGTCTTTCCAACGCTTACGCCTCGTCAGCTGGAGTTTGCCGCTCGCGTTGCAAGTGGTCCCTCAAAGGCCTCCGGAGCTGGTGAGAACATTTTTCAATGTTGGTGACCGCGACGCGGGCATTTGGCTCGTCGCGAAAGGCGGCATCATCGCCACTCGTAGGGACGGATTAGAGAGAGGAGCTGTTCGCGACGTGTGGTCCGGGCCAGTTCAGCGCGAAGTGAGCGAGCTTGGAGGCCAGGCTTCGTTGGCCGGTGCATGTGCAGCACCAGAAGGGTGCGTCGCATAAGCGTTAGGGGCACCCCGGGCAAAAGGGCAACGCGTCTCTGCGGATGCATTGCCAAGAATCCTATTTCCGCCGGACCTCGCTGCCACCCGCAATCGTTCTGGTGCTGCAGAAACCGTGACAGAAGTTCTAATAACTTGGGTGCTTGACGTTCTTTGTTCGTTCTTTTATGTTCTCGACGGTAACATGGATATCCCGGAGCGATGTCAGGCATGGACCACCGAACCAAAGGGCTGAGCGAGGCGTCTGCCGATGCTTCTGCTGTCAGTGCTGTCGCCGCACGATCGTCGGGCACCGAGGATGCCGGTGCGCCTCATTTCTCACGCTTTTCCGGTTGGTCGGAGATCGAGGGCGATCTTCTCGACGATCGTCGCGTCTGTGTCCCGGCCTTTCCCCTCGAGTTGCTGCCGCCGCCTTGGCGCGACTGGTCGAGCGATGCGGCGCGGTGTGCCGACGCGCCCGTCGACTATGTGGCGCAGGCGGTGCTGGCGGCGATCGTCGGCGTATGTGGTCCTCGCGTCTTTCTGTCCATCGCGCCAGGCTGGTCGGAGCCCTTGCTGCTGCGGCTGGCTGTGGTCGGCGCGGCCTCGACAGGCAAGACGCCGGCGCTTTTGTCGGTTCGTCGCTTGTTGGCCATGCTCGAAAGAGAGCCGAGCGATGACGGCGGTGAGCCGAAGCGACAGATCGTCCTGCGCGAGGCCAGGTTTGAAAAGATGGCTGCAACGCTAGCCAGGAACCCGCGCGGCATGCTGCTATGGCGCGACGGGGCTGCAGGCTGTTTGGCGCCGCTCGGCGGTGGACGCAGTGTCCGCGACCTCGACCCCTACGCAGTGAGCATCCTGGGCTCGATGGAGCCCGATTGCCTGGTCCAGAGCTTGCCGCGCGGCGGAGATGGCCTGGCTGCGCGCTTCCTCTATGCTTGGCCAAATCCGTCGCCCTTTCGGCCGCTCGCCGATCGCAAGCCACTGCGCAATGAGGCGGTGTTAATTCTGCTGCGGCGGCTGCTGCAGGCGATCGACACTTCCAGCAAACCCCATGTTCTGTCCGTGGATCGATCGGGTGCGGAGGCCTTCGATGTCTTCCTGGCGCGGCTCGATCGCGAGATCCGACAAGCCGAAGAACCCGAGGCGGCATGGCTGGGAAAAGGGCGCGGCGCGGTGGCGTGTCTCGCCGGCACCTTCTCGTTGCTGCGGTGGTCGGCCGCGAACTCGGACGAGCCGCCGCGTCGCATCGGCCTTGAATCGATGGAGCACGCCGTGTCGCTGTGGTCCGACTACTACCGGCCGCACGCCCGCGCCTTCCTGCAGCGCGCCCTGCCAACGGACCTGGAATGTCGGGCCCGGCGGGTCGTGCGTTGGCTGCGCGCCGACGACCGCGCCAGCTTGTCGCGAGAAGACGTGCGGCGCACGGCGCTCGGCCAGACGGTCGACGCCCGAGAAGCCGATCGCGTCTTGGCGCGTCTCGTGGAGGGCGGCGTGCTGCGCCGGCTGGCGGCGAACTCCCGCCCGCAAGGTGGCCGGCCCGCGCTGCGCTGGCAGGTCAATCCGCTTCTCACGGCGGCCCAGGCTTAGGGCGCCAGCGCAAACTGCGGGAACTGCGGAAACCTCAAAAGCTCCCATGAAATGCGCATCGAGCACATCCATGGTTCTCAAGTCGCAAACTGCGGGAACTGCGCAAACCTCGAATGGACCGCAGTCGATGCTCGCCCTTCCTGGCTCAACGCGGCAGCGAGTAGCCGACCTTCTCCTCGATCTCGATGGTCTTCTTGACCGCCGGCCGCGCCATCACGCGCTGTAGTGCGCCTCGACGTTGGCGAAACCGCCCGCCTTGGGCTCGAGCGCGTCGCGGATGCGCCAGTAGAGGCGGAACAAGTGTATGTCGGCGATCGAATAGCTGCCGCCGACCGCCCATTCATTCGCGCCCAACCGCTTGTCGGCGATCTGCCAGATCTCGCGTGCTCGTTCCATGCCGGCCGTGCGCGCCGGATGGATGGCCGAGGCGATGAAGGACATCCACGAGACGACCTGCGCTTCGGCCTCCGGATCGTCGGCCGGCAGCAGGTCGGCCTTGGGATAGGCCCGCGCCAGGTAGAACAGGCAGCCCGCGACCTCGGTCAGGACACGGCCGTCGACCAGCAGCGTCGGCACCTTGCCGTTGGGATTGATCGCCAGGAATTCCGGCTTCTGCATGTCCTTGGTCGCAAAAGACATCGGGCGCGCCTCGAAAGGCGCGCCCGTTTCGTGCAAGGCAATGTGAACCGCCATCGAGCTCGAACCGGGGGCGAAGTAGAAGGTCAGCATCCCCCGGTGATGGCGCTCGGCCGGCTACTTGTCCAGCCAGAACGTGTCGAAGCGCACCACGTCGTAGATGCCGAAATACTCCTTCGGATTGTGGCCCTTCACGTAGTTGAACCAGGCGTCGTTGATCTTCTCCCAGGACACCGGGAGCAGCGGCGGATCCTCCTCCATGATCATCTCGGCCTGGCGGATGTACTCGAGCCGCTTCTTGGGATCGACCTCGGTGTCGATCTGCGGCAGCAGCGCGGCGAACTTGGGATTGTCCCACTGCGAGTAGTTCTGCGGTCCGCCCTTCTTGTACCAGGCGTTGAAGTAGTCACTGGGGTCGAGCAGGGTCGACACGATGGCGCCGATCGCCAGGTCGAACTTGCCGGTGTTCACGTCGTCGAACCACACGGATTCGACGGCGGTGCGGATGTTGGACTGCACGTTGAGGTTCTGCTGCAGCATGGCCTGGATGGCCTGGGCCCACACCTTGAACGAGGCGACTTCGCGCACCAGGAAGTCGAGGCCCTGGATGCCCTTCTCGTAGCCCGCCGCCTTCATCAGGGCCTGGGCCTCCTTGACCGAGGCGCTCTGATCGGCCTGGTAGCCCAGCCGCTTGTTGAGCTCGGCGATGGGCGTGGCGACACTCGAGAACGGATAGATGAAGCCGCCGACCATCATCGGCGCGATGTCCTTCACCACGTCGACCAGCACGGGCTTGTCGAGCGCGAGGTGGAAGGCGCGGCGCACCCGCGGATCGTCCATCGGCTTCTTCTTGTTGTTCATCCAGGTGGCCTGGATGACGCTCTGGTAGAAGTTGAGGCTGGTCATGCCCTGGGTCGCCTGCGCTTTGCGGGCGGTCACCGGATCGAGGATTCGCGCATAGTCGACGCGGCCCGACAGTATGGCGGAGCCGAGCTCGGGCGAGAACGGCAGGGCGTGATAGAATTCGATACCGTCGAGATAGGGCAGGCCCTTGTTCCAGTAGTTCGGGTTCTTCTCCATCACCCAGACTTCGTTCTCGACGCGGCGCTTGCTCTTGAACGGGCCGGTACCGGGAATGTCGACGACGCGACGCAGGTTGTACTGGTTGTCCTCCAGCGTCTTCTTGCGGACGATGCCGTTCCAGCCGCTGGCGATCGCGCCCATGATGAAGTCGGGCGGCCGCGGTGCCGAGAGCTTGAACACCACGACGTTCTTGTCGGGAGCGGTGATCTCCTCGACCGCGGCGAACAGCGTGCTGCGCGGGATGCTGATGCCCTGCGGCGGCTTGGCGATCCGGTCGAACGTCGCCTTGACGTCCTCGGAGGTGAGCTCGGCGCCGTCATGGAACTGCACGCCTTTGCGCAGGTGGAACGTATAGGTCTTGCCGTCCTTGGAGATCTCCCAGCTGTGCGCCAGGTCGGGGATGATGGTCTTGCCCGAATCGCGCGGATCGCGCCGCACCAGGTTGTCGAACATGCAGCCCTGGCTGCCCAGGCTGTTGATGGTGCCCGACTGGTGGAAGTCGAAGTGCGGCGGACGCATGGTGATGCCGTACTTCAGCACGCCACCCGACTTCGGGTTGGGTTCCGGCGCCGCCAACTGGAACTTCGAGCCGTCGTACTCGAGCGGCACACCCTGCGCCAGGGCAGGCCACGGCGTGCCATAGAGCGCGACGGCAGCCGCTGTGCCGCCCATGACGAACTCACGACGGTTTACGCCCCTACGCTTGGACTTCGACTCACTCATTTTGTTTCCTCCCATAAGCCTTACGGCCATTTGGCCTTTTGCAGACTGAGCACGATGTGCTCAGATGGCTTTGTCCATTCCCCGTATGGACCAAGGCTAACACGATAAAATTCAGGGAGTCTCGCGTGAATCCTCGCCAGCCGGCGCCGCGGGTTATGAACGGCACCGCCCCAGAGTCGCCCATAGAGTCCGCACAAACAGTCCTGCAGATCGAGGATCTCCAGACGCATTTCTTCACCCCGGTGGGTGTGGTTCGCGCTGTCGACGGGGTGTCTTACGCCCTGAAAAGCGGTGAAACACTGGGGGTTGTCGGCGAATCGGGCTGCGGCAAGAGCGTGTCGGCGCTGTCGATCCTGCGCCTGGTCGCCAACCCGCCGGGCCGCATCGTCGGCGGCGCCATCCGCTTCGAGGGCCGCAACTTGCTGGAGTTCAGCGAGCCCGAGATGGAGCGCATTCGCGGCAACGACATCTCGATGATCTTCCAGGAGCCGATGACCTCGCTCAACCCGCTCTACACGTGCGGCAAGCAGATCGCCGAGGCTGTTGCACTGCACCAGGGTCTGAGCAAGCGCGACTCCTGGGACCGCGCGGTGGAGATGCTGCGCAGCGTCTCCATCCCCGAGCCCGAGCGGCGGGCGCACGCCTATCCGCACCAGCTCTCGGGCGGCATGCGCCAGCGCGTCATGATCGCCATGGCGCTGTCGTGCAATCCCAAGGTGCTGATCGCCGATGAGCCGACCACCGCGCTCGACGTCACCATCCAGGCGCAGATCCTCGACCTGATGCGCGCGCTGCAGGACAAGTACGGCACCGCCATCATCCTGATCACCCACGACATGGGCGTGGTGGCCGAGAACGCCGACCGCGTGGTGGTGATGTATGCCGGCCGCAAGGTCGAGGAAGCCAATGCCGCCGAGCTGTTCGACAATCCGGGGCATCCCTACACCAAGGGCCTGCTGGGCTCGATCCCCCATCTCGACACCGCCGCCCGCACCGACACCAAGCGCGCCAAGCTGAACGAGATCAAGGGCATGGTGCCGTCGCTGTTCAACCTCCCGCAGGGCTGCAGCTTCGCGCCGCGCTGCGGGCTGGCGAGCGACCACTGCCGCAACCACAAGCCGCCGCTGGAAGAGCAGAGGCCCGGCCATTGGATCGCCTGCTGGCATGCCGATCGGGTGCTCGGCGGTGTCGCCGTAGGTGCCGCATGACCGCGCTGCTCGAAGTCGAAGGCCTGAAGAAGCACTTCCCGATCCACAAGGGCGTGTTCTCGAAGGTGTCGGGTCAGGTCTATGCCGTCGACGGCGTGTCGTTCTCGATCGGTCGTGGCGAGACGCTGGGACTTGTGGGCGAGAGTGGCTGCGGCAAGTCGACGGTCGGCCGCACGCTCCTGAAGCTGCTCGAGCCGACCGACGGCACCATCAAGGTCGGCGGCGAGGACATCACCGGGCTCGGTGCCCAGGCCATGCTGCCGTACCGGCGGCGCATGCAGATGATCTACCAGGATCCCTACGCCTCGCTGAACCCGCGCATGACGGCGGGCGAGATCGTGGGCGAGCCGCTGATCGTGCACAATATCGGTACGCCGGCCGAGCGCCGCGAGCGCGTTGCCGGCCTGTTCGAGCGCGCCGGGCTCAGGCCGGAGGCGGCGAACTCCTATCCGCACGAATTCTCCGGCGGCCAGCGCCAGAGGATCGGCATCGCCCGCGCGCTGGCGCTCAATCCCGAGCTGATCGTCGGCGACGAGCCGGTGTCGGCGCTCGACGTCTCGATCCAGGCGCAGATCATCAACCTGCTGATGGAGCTGCAGGACGAGTTCCAGCTCTCCTACCTGTTCGTCGCCCACGACCTCGCCGTTGTCGAGCACATCAGCCACCGCGTGGCGGTGATGTATCTCGGCCGCATCGTCGAGATGACCGACAAGCGCTCGCTGTTCGAGATGCCGCTGCATCCCTACACCGAGGCGCTGCTCTCGGCCGTGCCGATCCCCAAGTCGAGCGCGCGCGGCCGCAAACGCGTGATCCTGACCGGCGACGTGCCGAGCCCGATCAACCCGCCGCCGGGCTGCCACTTCCACGCCCGCTGCCCCTACGCCATGCCGCGCTGCAAGACCGACGTGCCGGCCTTGCGCGAGGTGATACCGGGCCACTTCGCGTCGTGCCACCTGCACGACGGCGGGGTGAAGGTCCCGTTGGGCGCTGCGGCCTAGCCGTCATCCCGAGCGAAGCCGCCCGAAGGGCGGCGCAGCCGAGGGACCTATTTTTGTCGACAGGCGACGAAAAGAGGTCCCTCCACTTCGCCTCGCTGCGCTCGGCTCCGGTCGGGATGACGGGAGTTAAACTGACCCTCTCAACCTCGGATCCAGCAGGTCGCGAATCCCGTCGCCCAACAGGTTGAACGCCAGCACCGTGATGGTGATCGCCACGCCCGGGAACACCACCAGCCACCAGGGCGGCACCAGGCCGGAGTTCAGCGAATCGGCCAGCATGTTGCCCCAGGTCGGCGTGGGCGGCGGGATGCCGACACCAAGGAAGCCGAGCGAGGCCTCGATGATGATGGCGACGCCGAGATGGGTCGTCGCGAGGATCAGGTAGGGCGCCACGCACTGCGGCAGGATGTGGCGGAACATCATGCGCGCGTGCGAGGCGCCGATGCCGCGAGCCGCCTCGACATACTGCATCTCCTTGAGCGACAGCACGACCGAGCGGATGACGCGTCCGCCGAAGGGTATTCGGGTGATGGCAATGGCCACGATCACCGTCAGCATGCCGCCGCCCAGCGCCATGGCGATGGCCATCGCCAGGATCAGGTCGGGAAAGGATTGCAGGAACTCGATGACACGCTGACTCGCCATGTCGAAGCGTCCACCGAAATAGCCGCAGGCCAGGCCCCACAGGGCGCCGACCGTCGTGCCGAACACCACCGCGCCCAGCGCCACGGTGAGCGAGCTCTGCGCGCCGTACATGACACGGCTCAGCGTATCGCGGCCGATCTGGTCGGTGCCGAACCAGTGCGCCTCGCTCGGCGGCTTCTGCATGGCGCGGAAGTCCGACTTCAGCGGCGGATAGGGCGCGATGACCGGCGCGGCGATCGCCATGGTGACGATCAGGGCGGCGATGACGCCCCAGAAGGCCGAAAGCGGCGCGCGGCGGACCAGGGTGCGGATGCTGCGTGCGATCGTGCGCAGGCGCGAGGGCGGGGCGGGTACGGCGGCGCCGGTGACAGTCGTGGTCATCGCAGGCGAATCCTAGGATCGAGGAGCGCGATCGCCACATCGACGACGATATTCAGCATCACGAACACCACCGAATAAATGAACACCAGGTTCTGCATGACGAAGACGTCGCGCTCGCTCACCGCTTGGAACATCGAATAGCCGAGGCCGGGCGTGCCGAAGGCACGTTCGACCGGGATCGAGCCTGCCAGCACCAGGCCGAGCAGGACGCCGGACAGGGTGATCACCGGCAGCAGCGCGTTGGGCAGCGCGTGCAGCGCGATCACCCAGCGGTTGTTCAACCCTTTGGCTCGCGCGGTGCGCACGTAGTCCTCGCGGATCACTTCCAGCAGGCTCGAGCGACCCATGCGGGCGATATAGGCGGCCTGGCCCAGCCCCAGCACGATGGCGGGCCCGATGACGAGCTGCAGGTTGCCTATCGGGTCGGTGAAAAAGCCGACACCGGCCATCGGCGCGCGATAGCCGAACCAGAACAGCAGCGCGAGCACGATCAGCATGCCGACCCAGAAGCCGGGCACGGCGATGAACAGGATGCTGACGAAGCGCGCCACGCTGTCGGCCACTGTGTTGGGCTTGAGCGCGCTGATGATGGCGACGGGAATCCCGACCAGCCAGGAGAGCACGACGGAGATCAGGGCGATCTCGGCCGTCAGCGGCCCACGGCGAAGGATCATGTCGGCGACGCTCTCGGAGCGGAAGAACGATTGGCCGAAATTGCCCTGGATGATGTCCTTCACCCAGCGCAGATACTGCACCCACAACGGATCGCTCAGCCCCAGCTCGCGCATGTAGCTGGCGCGCTGCTCCTCGGTGAGCTTCGTCATACCCTCCGGTCCGAAGATCGCGACCAGTGGATCCCCGGGCAGGATACGCATCACCACGAAGACCATGATCGATACGCCGACCACGGTAAGCGCGCCGAACGCAAACCTGCGCGCGATGTAACTGTACACGGCGCCTCCCTATGTCATCGGCCTTAGTGGCCTGTTGTTGGAGGCATCATAGGGCCGGTTCGGGGCCTGAGGCGACTCCTATGACGACGCGCTGACGCCGCTTTCACGGCAGAGCGACACCACCTCGGCGCGCTCGCGCTCGGAGGCGGCGATGCCGACCACGACGAACTCAGGTGCGGCCGGCGTGCCCATCATCACGCCGACATAGGGCTTCATGCCGACATAGGCGCCGTTGCCGTTGCGGCCATCGACCTCGCCGCACACCGTGATCGTGCCGCGGCTGTTGCGCGCGCCGTTCATGATGCCGAACCGGGTCGAGGCCGGGGTCTTCATCCATTTGCTGACGCCCGCCACCACGGCTTCCTGCTGGCGGGCATCGAGCGTCACCTTGGTGCCGGCCTCGATCGACATGCCTGCCGGCGCCGGCGGCAACTCGCTGTAGGGCGGCACGAGCGAGACCGGATTGTGGGCAATATGCTGGCCAGCGTCGGACACGCAGGCGCCAACGCAGGCGAACGCCATCGCGCAAATGATGGACCGAACCGGGCTGCGCATGAACTCCCCTTTCAAACGCAGAGTCCGGTAAGCCTAAACCCATCGGTCCGGGCCGTCGACCGTCGCGCCGCAACTTTCGGTGCCGCTCTCCTTGCAATCGCACTGAATCGCGGATGGCGCGGTGGGCGGTCGGGCATCATTGTCCTCCTGCGAAACAATGATCCGCGCGGCATCGCTGTTGCGACGGCAGGCCGGTGGTCTGTTATCGTCCGCCGAGAACTGCTTCGGAGGAGATGTCATGAACGCGCCGACCGCCAAACCCACCCTGACCGCGCCGCAGCGCCTGCGCGCCCTGCTGACCGAGCCCGGCCTGGTCGTCATGCCGGCGGTCTATGACGGGCTTTCCGCCAAGCTCACCGCCGAGGCCGGTTTCAAGACGGCCTTTCTCTCGGGTTCCTGCGTGGCGGCGAGCCGGCTCGGCGGTCCCGATCTCGACCTGCTGTCGTTCGGTGAGATGTTCGATTCCTTCCAGATGGTTCATGGCGCGGCACCCGACCTGCTGGTGCTGGCCGACGGCGACCACGGCTACGGCAATGCCATGAACGTCCAGCGCACGGTCAGCGCCTACGGCCGCGCCGGCGCCGCCGCCGTGCTGATCGAGGACAAGATCACGCCGCGCGCGCTCACCGCCGCCGGCAAGCCCTGCCTGCCGCGAGCCGAGGCGCGCATGAAGATCCGCGCCGCCGTCGAGGCAGCCAGGGACTCCGGCATTCTGGTTCTGGCACGCACCGACTGCCGTCCCACGCAAGGCATCGACGAGGCCGTGGCGCGCATCGAGATGTATGTCGAAGAAGGCGCCGACATCCTGTTCCTGGACTCGCCGGCCGACGACGCCGAGATCGGCCGCGCCATCGCCGCCGCCAAGGGCCGCCCGTCATTCGTGGTGCTGTCGCCCGGCGCGCCGCGCGCGACGCCTTCGCAAAAGCAGGCCGAAGCGCTCGGCTTCAAGATCGGCACCTTCCCGACTGGACTGCTGTCGCCCGCGACTGCTGGCATGAAGGCCGGCCTGGCCGCTCTCAAGGCGGGCGAATCGGAGGCCAAGAGCGCGCTGCCGCCGCCGGAACTGCGCACCATCCTCGGTTACAGCGACTACGACACCAAGGCCAAGCCGTTCATCACGGGCTGAAAAAGAAGACGGGCACCCCGCTGGGGTGCCCGTTCTCCTGTCACGCTCGGCCGGTCATTGACTCGCCGGTCGCGCCATCCACGGGCCGGTATCGGTGAAGACCTGGCCACGCCAGGTTTCGTTCCTGTATCTGTACTCGGGCTTGGCCTTGAGCTGGTCCTTGGTCATGTTGACCGTGACCTTCTCGCCGTTGTCGGCGATCTTCAGGTCGGACCAGGCAATGCGCACCTCGCGGTCGCCGACACCCAGGAAACCGCCGACGCTCACCATCACGCTGTCGACCTTGCCGTCCTTGGTGAGATAGATCGACTTGATCTCGCCGATCGACTCGCCGTCGGCGTTCTTGATGTTGCGGCCGATCAGCTTGCGGGTGTCGGCGGTGGCCGCCGGGCCCATCGTCCTGTCAGCCGGGGCCGTCGCCGACGCGGGTGGACTCGTCGCCTGTTGCGGCTGCGCATAGGCGGCGGCTGCGCCGCACGTCAGCAACGCCGCGAGCACGATGTGCTTGAGCATGGGTATTACTCCTACTTAATGATGACTCGATACCGGGCTAACGGGAGCTCGGTGTACTCGTTGCCCGCCGCGGGCTCGGCATCGGCCGCACCTCAGGCAGCGGCAGCGTGGCGTCGCGCGGCAGCTCGCTCAGCTCCTCGTCCTGTCGCAGACCCGGCATCGGCATGACGGCCTGATTCTTGGAGTTCGGACCGATCGTGGAACCCGTGCCGCCGACCATCGCCGGACCCGACTCCGGCATCTTCGACGCATCGATCGCCTGCGCTGGCCCCTGGATCGGACCCTGGGCCTTCAGGACAGGCACGCAAAGCGCCAGCGGCAGGGCGGTGGCGAAAGCGAATACGAAAAGGACTGCACGTTTCATGGCAAACCTCCGCCGTTTGACGATTCAACAAGCCGGCGTTCGCCCACGTTGCATGCAACCTTCGCCCTATTTGGCCCTGTATTTTCGAAGGTTCCCTGGTCGCAGGCTGGTCACACCGTCCCGAATGGCAAGGCGTTAGAGAGGGCTCCACCCCGACAACGCGCCAGCATCGGATCGTCGGAATGCCGCCCCAGTCTCCGCCACCGCCGCCGTTCCGTCGTCCGGCGACGCCGCACATGGCGGGTCCCGCGCCAGGCGGGCCGCGTCCGGCCGAGCGCAACGAGTTCGCCGATGCCGTCTCGCGCATGTTCGAGCATCGCCAACGGCTGGCACCCGATTTCGCGCCGTCCCTTCGCGACGACATACCCGTGCGCGACGATGTCGATGAATGGGATACCCCGCGCGCCTCGTGGCTGAGCTCGCTGCTGGGCACGTCCGCGTTGCGGCGCGCGCTGTCGATCGTGCCCTTGGCCGTCGCCGGCTACGCCGTCGTCTGGTTCCTCTACTTCGAGCCCTCGCAGAACGTCACGGCAAAGCCGGTCGTCGAGGTCAAGCCGGAGACGCCTCAGGTGGCTGCTCCGGTCGAACTGCCGCCGCCGGCGCGACCGGAAGTGGCCGAAGCCAAGCCGACGCCGGCACCCGGGCCTGCGCCGGCCGTGACGACACAAGCTGCGCCGGCGGCGGCGCCGGCAGCCGTCGCCGCTGCTCCGTCGCGGCCATTGACGAAGGACGAGGTCAAGGAACTGCAGGGCAAGTTGGGTGCGGCCGGTTTCACGGCCGGTCCGATCGACGGCGTCGTGGGGCCGCAGACCCAGGCGGCGCTGCGCCGCTACGCCCAGGCGCGCAGCCTCGCCACGCCGGAGGCGACCCAGGAAACGCTACTGAGGTTGCGTTCGGAAACTCAGGCCAGCCAGTAGCTCAGGTCACGGAAAGATCACTGCACGACGGCCGGCGGCTTCCTAACCTCGCTCGACCAGCGGGGGCGGGGAGATGCGTTCGGTCGTAGTCGTGCTGCTTGGATTGATCGCGGGCGTCCATGCGGCACAGGCACAGGCTTGGCTGACGGTAGCGGACGCCGAAGGTCGATTCTGGCTCGAGATGCCCGTGCCGTTCGATTTGCCGCCGTCGCAGGTCGCGCCCGACGGCACCGTCACTTTCGCCTACGTCCACGAGACGCCGGAACTGGCGCTGCGCTTCGAGGTGGTCGACCACGGCGAGGCGATGCAGGTCCTGCCGATGCCCGTCAGCCGGATGTGGGACAGCGAGCGCATGGTGCAGGTGCGGTCCCATGTCGTCGGCCGCCGGACCTATCGCGTGGTCGCGATTTTCCCGCCTGAGCTCGAGGGCGATGCGACCATCCTGCGATTCATGCGATCGGTTCACTACAACGACGATGCGAACTAGCGCACGGACGAGCGGCGACGCAACCATATCGTCAGCGCCGCGGTGAACAGCAAGCCCATCGTCGCCATCACCAGCACGGCGGTGCGCGGACCGAATTCGGTGGCGATCGCACCGGCCGCCAGCACGCCGAGCGGCCCGGTGCCGATGCCCACCGTAACGATGCCCATCAGGCGCGAGCGCATGTCCGGCGGCGCCTCGGTCAGCATCAGCGTGGTCTGCATGTTGCCGAAGCCTGCGGTGCCGAAGCCGCCCAGCACCAGCACGGCGAAGGCCAGCCAATAGGATGGCGACAACGCCATCACGATCAATGCCACCATGAACAGCGCCGCGCCGCCGGCGAAGGCGAGCCGCCGGTCCATGCGCACGACGCCGGCCGCGATCAGCGCGCCGCCCGCAAGCGCACCGATCGGCTCGGCTGCCGCCAGCAGCCCGACCAGCGCCGGCGAGACGTGGAAGGCGCTGATGCCGAGCGGCGCCACCAGGCCCGAATAGGCGAAGGCGAACGCATTGGTGACGACGGTGATGCCCCACACCAGCAGGATGGTGGGCTTGGTCCAGGCGTAGGCCAAGCCCTCGGCGATCTCGGCGGGAATGCGCGCGAGGTCGAGGCGGCGCGTCAGCTGCGGATGGACAAGGCCCGCCAGCGCGAAGGCGCCGGCGAACTGAACCAGGGCGGTGAAGGTATAGGCGCCCTTCATGCCGAGCCATCCGAAGACGATGCCGCCCAGCAGCGGGCCGACCATGCGGGTGGCGGCATTGGTCGCAGAATCGAGCGCGATTGCCGGCACGATGCGATGCGGACCCGCGACCTCGCCCACCATGCGCCGCCGCGTCGACATCTCGGTCGCCCACATCGTGCCCGACAGCAAGTTGCCGAGCGCCACATGCCAAAGCGAGAGCTGGCCGGTGGTGGCGAGCGTAGCCAGCACGGTCGAGACCACGGCCGGCACGATGAGCGCCAGCATGACGATGGTCTTGCGATTGACCGCTTCGGAGACCGCGCCGGCGAAAGCGCCGAACAGGAGCTGTGGCAGCTGGCGCGCCGCGACGACGGCGGTCGCCGCCATCGCCGATCCCGTCACCTCATAGGCGAACAGGCCGGAGGCTAGCAGCTCCAGCCAGCGCATGGCGTTGGCGAACGCACCCACCAGCCACAGCCGCAGGAAGTCCGGTGTCTTGAGCAGTTCCCCGATCGGGCCGTTCATTTTCTTTTTCCTCCCCCGTCATACGGGGGAGGGTAGGGAGGGGGAAAGCTACAAAGAGGATCTGCGAAATATGGAGATCGTGATCTGAAATTGTCGGGCACCGCGCCTGTGGCTCGCCCCCTCCCTACCCTCCCCCGTATGACGGGTTTGTATGACGGGGGAGGAGGTGTATCAGCGTCCGATCTCCTCCAAACTGACGCCCATCGTCTCGATGCGGAACTGCCAGGTCACCCAGGCGCCGAGCAGTGAGCTTGCGATCAGGACACCGAGCAGCAGGTTGACGCCGATGTCGGCCAGCAGCACCGGGAACAGGAACGCCGTCAGGACGGCGCCGACCTTGGCGAAGGCGGCGGCAAAGCCCGCACCCTTGCCGCGGATCTCGGTCGGAAACACTTCGCCGGCCAGCAGATAGGTCTGCGCGTTGGGCCCGACGTTGGTCATGAAGTTGAACAGCATGAAGCCCGCGAACAGCAGCACGGTGCGCATCGGTTCCGCCGTATGCAGCGACAGGGTCGCCAGCCCCAGCCCCGCCGCGCAGCCGATGAAGCCCACGATCTGCAGGCGGATGCGGCCGACCCGATCAGACAGCAGGACGGCCGCCAGGATGCCGACGATCAGCAGCACGTCGAGCAGCGCCGCGCCCTTGGCGGCCAGGATGTCGCACGCGATCAGGGCGCTGACATTGTGCGGGACGATGTCCTCGTGCCCAATCGCCTTGACCAGGATGGTGGGCGTGAAGATGCCGATGCCATAGGTGCCGAGATCCTGCAGGAACCACGGCACCGAGGCGAGGATGGTGGCGCGCCGCGCAGGCAATACGAAGAGCTCACGCCAGCCGCCATTGCGGCGCACGCGCGCCATCGCAGCTTGCTCGTCGGCCGGGAGATCGGTCAGGCGCACTTGCTTCGGATACGGCGGCTCGCGCTCGAGCAGGCGCGCGACCTCGGCTTCGGCCTCGGCCTTGCGGCCCTGGGTCATCAGCCAGTGACCGCTGTCGCTGATCCTGACGCGGCCCATCACGACCACGATGGCCGGCACGATGGCGGTGGCATACATCCAGCGCCATGCCCCGATCTCCGGGAAATTCGACAGAATGGCGAAGCCCATGACAGTGCCGACCAGCGCGCCGATCGCCTGGAAGGCGAAGGCGCTCAGCACCAGCCGCCCACGGTCCTTGCTGGCGATGCTCTCGGAGATCACCAAGTGGGCCGTCGGATAGTCGCAGCCCAGCGCCAGTCCGACGCCGAACAGGAACACAACCATCCAGAGATAGGTCGGGCTCCAGGTGAGTCCGATCAGGAACAGGACGAACACCACCATCTCGACCACGAACATGTAGCGGCGGCCGTAGATGTCGGCGAGGCCGCCCAACGCGATCGCGCCGACCATGATGCCGGCCAGCGGGGCCGCGCTGACGATGCCCTTTTCGGCAGGCGAGAGCCCGAATTCCTTGACGAGCAGCGGCAGGGCGACGCGGTTATGAACACGACCAGCCCTTCGAAAACCTTGCCGGCCGAGGCGAGCAGCCAGATCCGCCACTGCATGGCGGTCATCGGAATGAAACCGGTGGGCGTGCCGTCGGGCCAATTGGGCGTTTGGTCGATGTAGCCCTGGACGGTGCGCGGCAGCTCGGTCATGTCATGGCATTATTAGAAGAAACATATTGAGGAAACGTGATGCTGAGACGCAGCCTGCTTGCCTCCTCACTTGCCGCGCCCTTGGTGATGCGCGGGCTCACCGCCGAGGCACAGGCGCAATGGCCGGCCAAGACGGTGCGCTTCATCGTGCCCTTTGCACCGGGCGGCGGCACCGACACGGTGAGCCGCCTGATCTGCGACCAGCTCGGGCGCACCTTCGGCCAGCAGTTCGTGGTCGACAACAAGGGCGGGGCAGGCGGCAACATCGGCACGGCCGAGCTCGCGCGCGCCACGCCCGACGGCTACACGATCGGGCTGATAACCGTCGCCAGCCACACGCTGAACCCGATGCTCTACAGCAAGCTGCCTTACGACGCTGACAAGGACATCGTCGGCATCTCGCGCGTCGCCGTGCTGTCGAACCTTTTGGGCGTGCCGCAGTCGCTGCCGGTCAACTCCGTCGCCGAGCTGATCGCGCTCTGCAAGAAGGAGCCGGGCAAGTATTCCTTCGCCTCGTCGGGGCCCGGCACGTCGCTGCATCTCAGCGGCGAGCTGTTCAAGACCATGGCCGGCGTCGACATCATCCATGTGCCCTACAAGGGCGCCGGACCCGCCTACAACGACCTGGTCGCCGGCACGGTGCAGATGATGTTCGCCAACATGCCGTCGATGCTGCCGCAGGTGCGCGGCGGCAAGCTGAAGGGGCTGGGCGTCACGTCGGCCGAGCGCTCGAAAGCGGCACCCGATATCCCGGCGATCGCCGAGACGCTGCCGGGCTATGTCGCCACGTCATGGTACGGCGTCGGCGCGCCGGCCGGTACGCCCGAGCCGATCCTGGCCAAGCTCGAAGCCGCCATCGCCGAGGCCATGAAGCAGCCGGAGATCCAGAAGCGCTGGGCCGACGATCTCGGCCTCGACATGCCACCGCCCGGTCGCGTCGGGTTCGACGCTTTTCTCGCCGAAGACCGCAAGCTCTGGGCGCCGGTGGTCAAGCCGTCGGGTGTGAAGCTCGATTGATCGCTTCAGGTCACGGCGACGGCCAGGGCTATGGCCGCGACGGAAATGCCCGCACCCACGGCGAACCACAGCCCGTGGTCGGGCTCTGCGTCCGGTTGGAACATGGAGCGCAGTCCCGCCGCCTTCTCGGCGGCGTCGATCTGCTCGGCGGTCTTCTCGTCGGCATGGGCGTGATCGATGTCGTGGCGCACTTGATCGATGGTCGAGCCTCGCATGGCGACCTCCTTGGCAACTCCGCAACGAACGCCCCGGGCGGCGTGTGGGTTGCCGCAACGGCGATGCAGTTTTGTCGTTGCTACGTAATGGCAAAGGCCGTCCCGCGGACAACGATGGAAGCGCAGCAGGTCGATGAGCTGCCGAGCGACAAAGGCTGGCAGTTCGAGCCGAAATGGGACGGCTTTCGCTGCCTGGCGAGCCGTGACGGTGCCAAGGTCGAGTTGATGGGCCGGTCGGGCAAGAGCTTGGCTCGCTACTTTCCCGAGGTCGTTGCCGGCCTCGCCGACCTGCCAGTACGGCGTTTCACCCTCGACGGCGAGCTCGTCATCCCGGTCGGCAAGGCGCTGTCATTCGATGCGTTGCAGATGCGCCTGCATCCGGCGGCAAGCCGCATCGCCAAGCTCTCCGCCGAGACGCCGGCGCTTCTGATCGTGTTCGACGTGTTGCGCACGCCCGACGCCGACGTCGCCGGACGACCGTTGATCGAACGGCGCGCGGCGCTGGAGAAGCTGTTCACGCGCCTCGCCGATGCGCCGCATCTGCGTCTGTCGCCCGCGACCACGCGGCGCGCCGAGGCGTCGCGCTGGCTGGCGCGGGCCGGCGGCGGTGCGCTTGACGGCGTCGTCGCCAAGCGACTCGACGAGCCTTATCGCGCAGGCGAGCGGGCAATGCTCAAGATCAAGTGCCTGCGCTCAGCTGACTGCGTCGTCGGTGGCTTCCGCTACGCCACGGCAAGCAAGATGGTCGGCTCGCTGCTGCTCGGTCTCTATGACGACCAGGGCCTGCTCGATCATGTCGGCTTCACTTCGGCGATCTCCGATGCCGAACGTCCGGCGCTGACGCGCAAGCTCGACAAGCTGCGCGGCGGGCCGGGCTTCACCGGTGACGCGCCGGGCGGCCCCAGCCGTTGGTCGACCGAACGCAGCGGGCAATGGGAGCCTCTCAAGCCCCGGCTGGTCGTCGAGGTGCAATACGATCACGTGACGGGGCAGCGCTTCCGCCACGGCACGCGCTTCGTGCGCTGGCGGCCCGATAAGCTGCCGCGGCAATGCACCATGGATCAGTTGCAGCGTGAGGCGCGGCCGTCGCGATTGATCCGCGAGATGCGGCTATAGGAACTGGCGCAGCGCCGCCAGCACGACCAGCGCACCGACGGCCATTACCACGCTGCCCAGCGAGATCACGTAGAGCGCGCGGCCCGGCGACAGCCGCGCCATGCTGGCGGCGATCCAGAAGAACGGATCGTTGAGGTGGCAGATCGCCATCGAGCCCGCGCCGACTGCGGCGGCGGCCAGCGTGCGGCCCATGGTGCTGTCGAGGCCGAGCGCAGGCAGCATCGGCTCGACCATGCCCGAGGCGGTGAGGATGGCGGTGAGCGAATTGCCTTGCATGGTCTTGACGATGGCTGCGGCGAGGAACGGCGTGAGGATGCCGTAGCGCGGATGGAGGGCGTACTCGGCCAGAAGCTCGGCCATGCCGGTCTCGTCGAACACGCGGCTCAAGCCGCCGGCGGCGCCGACGGCCAGCAGCAGCGGCGCCCAGCCGCGGCCGGCCAGCGCCGACGGTTGCCAGCGGCCGGCGAACAGCACGCCGACCGTGATGGCGATGGCCGCCAGCATCAGCGGCTTGGAGATGCCGATGTAGAATTCGCGCGCGCCGCCCTTGCCCAGCGGCTCGCTCGGCATCTGCGCCACCGCCTGCAGGATCAAGAGCGCGATCGGAATGGCGACGGCGAGCCACGCCCAGCTGCCGCGGCCCGGCGTCTTGCTCGCCGGCACCTGGCGCGAGACGAACCACCAGCCCAGCAACGCCGCGATCACGGCAAGCGGCAGGCCGACCACGGCCAGGCTGCGCGGCGGGATCTTCATCACCGACGCCGCGGCGACGGCGAGCGGCGAGGGCGTCGCCAGGGCGGCGAAGGCGAGCAGCGTGAGGGCGAGGCCGAGTGCGCGGCGCGGCGCGTCCTGGCCAGCCGGCTGCAACAGCGCCAAGCCGCCGGCTGCCGAGGCGCCGAGGCCTGCCAGCGCGCCGGCGGCAGCCGACGTGCCGGTGCCGAGCGGCTCGCGCAGCACCAGGCTCGCGACCAGCGCGCCCGCGACCACCAGCAGTCCGACCTGCTCGATGGCCGCCGTGAAGCCCAGCCCGAACGCCTTGCCGACCGACATGAAGGTCATGTCCGCCGCGATGCCGTAGACCACGACCGTCGCCATGATGGCGAGGAAGGCAGGAAGATGCAGGCGCTGGACCAGCAACACGATCGAGATGACGGCGAGCGGCAGGAGAAGAGAGGCGAGGAGCATTGCGGGCGAGACATTAGCGTGCTTCGACGCATTGTCACCCGGAGCAACCCACCGCTTTCTCATCTCCTCCCCCGTCATACGGGGGAGGGTAGGGAGGGGGAAAGCCTCAGCGATAATCTCTCGAAGATGAGATCATGATCTGAAAGTGGCCGCACTGAGTTCGTTGGCCTGCCCCCTCCTGTATCCTCCCCCGTATGACGGGGGAGGACATGAGCGGGAGACATGAGAGGGTGTCTGTGGGCTATAGTCGCACCGTGCGCCTCCTTCTCGCTCTGCTGCTATTCTTCGGTCTCGCCACCGCATCGCGCGCCGACACCATCGTGCGCATCGAAGGCAAGAACTTCATCGCGCCCGACGGCGGCACGCTGCTGATCAAGGGCATCAGCCTCGGCAACTGGCTGATGCCCGAGGGCTACATGTTCAAGTTCGAGGTGGCGAAATCGCCGCGCCAGATCTACGGCGCCTTCGACCGCCTGCTGGGGCCCGAGCGCGCCCAGGCGTTCTGGCGGAGGTTCCGCGACACCTACATCACGCAGGACGACATCGCCTTCATCAAGTCGGTCGGCTTCAACACCGTGCGCATCCCGCTGCACTATCGGCTGTTCATGAACGCCGACGGCGAGATCACGGGCGAGGGCTGGTTCCTGCTCGACCGCGTGCTGGGCTGGGTGCGCGACGCCGGCCTTCTCGCCATCGTCGACCTGCACGCCGCGCCCGGCGGCCAGACCGGCATCAACCACGATGACGGGCCGGGTTATCCCTTGATGTTCTATGTGTCACGCGACCGGCTTCTGACGGTGAAGCTGTGGCGGGCGATCGCCAAGCGCTATGCCGGCAATCCGGCGATCCTGGGCTACGACATCCTGAACGAGCCGATCGCGCCTTATCATGATGTGGCGACGCTCAATCCGCGACTGGAACCTTTCTACAAGGAAGTAACGGCAGCGATCCGCGAGGTCGATCCCGGCCGCGTCGTGATCCTGGCCGCCGGGCAGTGGAGCTCGAGCTTCGACATGTTCGGCACACCCTTCGCCGACAACCTCGCCTACACGTATCACTCGTTCTGGGCGAGCACGAAGCGCGACTCCATTCAGCGGCACCTGAACTTCTCGGCGCGCTACGACGTGCCGTTGTTCCTGGGCGAGACCGGCGAGCTCACCGACGAATGGAACGCGCGCTTCCGCAAGCTGCATGAGACGCACGGCATCGGCTGGTCGTTCTGGACCTACAAGAACCTCGACACGCCCTCGACCGTCGTCTCCATCCCGCGCCCCGACGGCTGGAACGAGATCGTGGCCTTCGCCGACGGCAAGCGCACGACCAAGCCCGACGCGACGCTGATCGACCGCGCGATTGCCGAGTATCTCGACGGCATCCGCTTCAGGAACGGCATGGTGCGGTGGAGCTATCTGGAGTCGCTGGGATTGAAGGGCGCCCCCTGACCCTTCTTGCCGGACCGCGGGCCTCCAGGCCCGCTCATCGTCTTCGTCTTCCGGACCGCGCGCATCCTGCGCGCTC
>NZ_BKAJ01000098.1 GCF_007992495.1 Reyranella soli | reverse complement strand
AGAGGACGGAATTCGAACGAAGAACGCAGCGCTTCCTACGCCTCGGGCTTGCTGTCCCGCTGTGCCTGCGCAACGCGGCCAGCTTGCGTGATGCTGCCGACGGTCGAGGGCTGAACGATATCCGCGCCCTTGGGGTTCTCGATCGGCTGCACGCCGCCGCGCGCACGCCGGCCGCTCGACGGGTGATGCCGAGGTGCACGGCGCTTGCGTTCGAGCGCGGCCTGCATGCCGGCGTGCATGGCTGCGCGCTTGTCGGCGGCCAGCACCCTGTCGAGCTGTGAGTTGACTCGTTTGAGAGCCCGGGCAAAGACCTGCTTCTTGGCGGCGAGGCCGCGCTCGCTCGCTGGCTTGTCCGCGTCGTTCTTCGCGTCGGCCTTGCGGCTGCGGACGCGGCGGCGGATCTGCCCTTTGAACTTGCCGCGCTGATCGCGCAGCCAGCGCACCAGCTCCAACAATTCATCTCGCTGCAGGCTTGCCACGCTCGGATAGTGGCTGCGGGCGATGGGCTCGTATTCGTCGGCGGCAAGAAGCCGCCGTTCGTCAGCGATCGAGGTGCTCATGTCGGTCCCTCGGTTGACGCGATTGCTACCGATTTGAGACTTACGCTCCTGCCGGCACCATCGCAAACGGAGAATCGCCATGGCTTGGGGCGTCTTGCCGGACCGCGGGCCTCCGGCCTGGAGGCCCGCGGTCCGGCAAGAGAATCAGACGTTGAAGCGGAAGTGGAAGACGTCGCCGTCCTTGACGGCGTACTCCTTGCCCTCGAGCCGCAGCTTGCCGGCGTCTCGGGCGCCGGCTTCGCCGTTCAGGGTGATGTAGTCGTCGTAGGCGATGGTCTCGGCGCGGATGAAACCCTTTTCGAAGTCGGTGTGGATCACACCGGCAGCCTCGGGCGCCTTGGCCTCGCGGCGCACGGTCCAGGCGCGCGCTTCCTTCGGGCCGACCGTGAAGAAGGTCACCAGGTCCAGCAGCTGGTAGCCGGCATGGACGACGCGCGCCAGACCCGTCTCCTTGAGCCCGAGCGACGACAGGTAGTCGCCCTGGTCCTCCGGCGCGAGCTGCGCCACCTCGGCCTCGATGGCGGCAGAGATCACGACCGACGGCATGCCGCGCTTCTTGGCGTACTCGGCGGCCGCCGCACTGTGCTTGTTGCCGGTGGCGGCCGAGGCCTCCTCGACGTTCAGCACGTACATCATGGGCTTGGCGGTGATGAGCTGCAGCCGGGCGAACACCGGCAGCTCCTCGGCGGTGAGATCGGCTTCGCGTGCCGGCTTGCCGTCGCGCAAGGCCGCCAATGCCTTCGCCACCACCGGCGCCTCGGCAGCCGCTTCCTTGTCGCCGCCCTTGGCGCGCTTCTCGAGGTTGGGCAGCCGCTTCTCCAGGCTGTCGAGGTCGGCCAGCATCAGCTCGGTTTCGACGATCTCGGCATCGCGCACCGGGTCGACGCCGCCCGAGACGTGGGTCACATCGCCGTCCTCGAAGCAGCGCAGGACATGGGCGATGGCGTCGACCTCGCGGATGTTGGCCAGGAACTGGTTGCCCAGCCCCTCGCCCTTGGAGGCGCCCTTCACCAGGCCGGCGATGTCGACGAACTCGAGCTGGGTGTTGATGATCTTGGCCGAGCTCGCGATCGCCGCGAGCTTGTCGAGTCGCGGATCGGGCACGGCGACGCGGCCGACGTTCGGCTCGATGGTGCAGAACGGGTAGTTGGCCGCCTGCGCCGCCTGGGTGGCGGTGAGCGCATTGAACAGGGTCGACTTGCCGACATTGGGCAGGCCGACGATTCCACAGTTGAAACCCATCTTACGCTTTCGACTCTTCGGGAGGAGCCCCTTTTGGAGGGGAGGGTGGCGGCGGCGCGAGGTGCGCCACGCGGCTCATATAACGTTCGTCGGCCTTGGCGCCACCTTCGACCAGCAGCGCCGATTCCTCGGCCAGTGCGTCCAACAGCTTGGGCAGCCAGCCGGTCTTGGGGTCGCGCTCATCGGGCTCGAAGTCGCGCAGCACCCAGTGCAGCACCAGGTCCTTGTGGCCGGGATGGCCGATGCCGATGCGAACGCGGCGATAGTCGTTGCCAACATGGGCGTCGATGTCGCGCAGGCCGTTATGACCGCCGGCGCCGCCGCCTTTCTTCATGCGCACGCGGCCCGGCGCCAGGTCGAGCTCGTCGTGGAACACCACGACGCGATCGAGCGGGATCTTCAGGAAGCGTACGGCTTCGCCCACGGCCTTGCTCGATTCGTTCATGAAGGTCATGGGTTTCAACACCAGCGTGCGCTCGCCGCCGAGATGGCCTTCGGCCACCTCGCCGTTGAAGCGCGAACGCCAGGACGAGAAAACACGGCGGCGGACGATCTCGTCCACCGCCATGAATCCCACATTGTGCCGGTGCCCCGCATAGCGTGGCCCGGGGTTGCCGAGCCCGACCAGCAGAAGCATCGAACGTACGGACTAGATGTCCGCCTCTTACTTCTTGGCCGGAGCCGGGGCCTTGCCGCCGGCCGCCGGAGCTGCCGCCGCACCCGCCGCGGGGGCTGCACCTGCCGGAGCCGCACCTGCTGCCGGAGCCGCGCCCTCGGCTGCCGCCGGAGCCGAGGCCGCCGTAGCCGCATCTGCCGCCGCCTGGGCTGCCGCCTCGCGCACCACGGTCGGAGCCGCGATCGAGGCCACGGTGGCGTTCTTGTCGCGTGCAACCACGCGCACGCCGTCAGGGACCTTGAGCGTCGACAGATGGATCGAGTGGCCGATCTCGAGGCCGGTCAGGTCGACCTCGAAGTACTCGGGGATGGTGGCGGGCTTGGTGCGCACGGTGATCTCGTGCAGCACGATGTTCAGCACGCCGCCGCGCTTGATGCCCGGCGCCGCCGCCTCGTTCCTGAAGTGGACGGGCACCTGCACGCTGATGATCGAGTCGGGCCCGACGCGCAGGAAGTCGAGATGCAGAGGCTTGTCCGTCACCGGATCGACCTGCACGTCACGCGGCAGGACATCATAGCCCTGGCCCTCGACGTCGATCTTGAGCTGGTGATTGAAGAAACCCTCCTTGTGCAGCTCGCGCTCGATCGATTTCGGCTCGACCGCGATCATGACGGGGGGCTGCTTGTCGCCGTAGATCACGGCGGGAATCAGTCCATCGCGACGGCTGGAACGGGCGCCCCCTTTGCCGGCCCGGTCCCGCATCTTCGCGATGACCTTTGACGTCTCTGCCATTTCAACTTCTCCTAAGGTTTGCGTTTTCTCTCTCTCACTCACGGCGTGGCCTCCAGGGGTGCCCAATCGCCGGATCTCCAAAACTCCTAATCGAAGAGGCTCGAAACCGAGGTCTCCTCCGAAATGCGCTTGATCGCCTCAGCCATCAGCGTAGCGATGCTGAGCGGCCGCACGTTGGGCGACACGCGCACCGCTTCGGTCGGCTGGATCGAATCGGTGATGACCATCTTCTCCATCGGCGAGGCCGCGACGCGGGCCACCGCGCCGCCCGACAGCACGCCGTGCGTGACATAGGCCGACACCGACTTGGCACCCTGGTCCATCAGGGCGACAGCGGCGTTACAGAGCGTGCCGGCCGAATCGACGATATCGTCGATCAGGATGCAGTCGCGGTTCTTGACGTCGCCGATGACGTTCATCACCTCGCTGACGCCCGCCTGCTCGCGGCGTTTGTCGATGATGGCGAGGTCGGCGTCAATGCGCTTGGCGACGGCGCGGGCGCGCACCACGCCGCCGACGTCGGGCGACACCACGGTGATCTCGCGGTTGCTGAGCGTGTCCGTGATGTCCTTGCCGAACAGGGGACCGGCGAACAGGTTGTCGACCGGGATGTCGAAGAAGCCCTGGATCTGGGCGGCATGGAGGTCGAGGGTCAGCACGCGGCTGGCGCCGGCGTGGGTCAGGAGGTTGGCCACCAGCTTGGCCGAGATCGGGGTGCGCGGGCCGGTGCGGCGATCCTGGCGGGCGTAGCCGTAGTAGGGCATCACCGCCGTGATGCGGCGCGCTGAGCTGCGGCGCAGGGCATCGATGGTGATCAGCAGCTCCATCAGATGGTCATTGGCCGGGAAGCTCGTCGACTGGATGACGAACATGTCCTCGCCGCGCACATTCTCCAGGATCTCGACGAAGATCTCGTTGTCGGAGAAGCGGCGGACGTTGGCCTTGACCAGCGGCAAGGCCAGCTTGGCGGAAATGGCTTCCGCCAGCGGACGATTGCTGTTGCCGGTGAGAATCTTCATATCGCGGACCCCTCGCCGGGCGGGGTCATCATAAGTCGTTGAATTGAAACGACAAAATGGCCTTCCCCGGCCGCGACGCGGCGGACCATACCAATGAGTCCCGGTTCTGTAAACGGCCTGAAACAGCGCGTTTTGGCGCGTCGTGGCGAAGCGCCGGACGTCAGCCCGACCGTTCGATCTCACGGTGCTTGTTGATCTTCATCCAGACATGCTCGCCGGACGTCGTCGTGCCGTAACGCGGTGGGCGATCGGCGTCGGCGCACGTCGGCAGGCACTGGATGACGGCGTCGTAGTTGGGCTGGTGGAAGAAGGCCATCGACAGGCGCCGGGCGGCCGCGCCGGCGGCGCGTGGCGGGTTCACCACGCGGTGTAGCGTCGACACCCAGCGGTCGTTGGTCCATTCGGCCATCAGGTCACCCAGATTAACGACGAATGCATCGGGCTCGTGCGGCACGTCGAGCCAGCCGCCGTCCTTGGCGCGCACCTGCAACCCGCCCTCGGCACCGTCCGGCTTCACGATGGTCAGGCTGCCGTAGTCGGTGTGCACGCCGGCGCGTAATTGGCCGGGCAGCGGCGGCTCATGCTGCGGCGGGTAGTGCAGCATGCTGAAGTTGGTGATGTGGCGGTCGACCTTGTCGTCGAAATAATGCTCGTCCATGCCGAGCGCCATGGCGAAGATCCGCATCAGGCTCGTCGCCAGCCCCTCCATGCTGCGATAGTAGGCGGTCCAGGTCGTGCGGAACTCGGGCAGGCCTTCGGGCCACATGTTGGGCGCGAAGAAGTTGGCCGGCGTTGCGGCACGATGATACGCGTCGTCGGGTGCGTCGACCGGGCCGATGGAGAAGGACTCCTTGTAGTCGGGCGGCGTCTTCTCATCGAGGCTGTAGGCCAGCGCCTCGTTGCCGAGCGCAATGTAGCCGCGATAACGGTCGGGCGGCATGCGGTAGCGTATCTTCTCCTCGAGCGGGCGCGCGAAGAAGGTCGTCGAGACGCCGCGCATGTCGTCGACCAGCGATGCGGGAATGCCGTGGCCGGTGACCAGCAGGAAGCCGATCTCGCTACAGGCGGTGTTCACCGCCGCAGCGACCGCACGGCGTTGGGCGTCGCCGCCCTTGAGGAAGGGCGAAATGTCGATGATGGGGATGGTAGCGGCCATGCGGTCGGTCCTCCGGTCGGGGACGACGCAATTCAGATGCCAATGGCTTCGGGCTACGGTCTTCAGCGGACCATGAGGTGATGTATGAAGTTCCATATCCTCGACGGCTTCCCGAAGTCCGTCTCGCCCAGCAGCCACGCCGCCGAGGCCGACGGCTTCGTCTTCCTGACCGGCCAGTTCGGGCGGGATCTCGACGATCCGGCCAAGCCTTTGCCCGACGGTATCCGGGCGCAGACCGACGTGACCCTGCGCAACATGCGCCGGGTCCTCGACTCGCTCGGTCTCACGATGGGCCAGGTGCTGAGCGTTCGGGTGTTCCTGACCCGCTTCAAGCGCGACTACGACGCCATGAACGAGGTCTATGCCGGCTTCTTCCCGGAGGGCGCGCGGCCGACGCGCACCTGTATCGGCGTCACCGACCTGGTGCGCGACGCCCTGATCGAGATCGACTGCATCGCCAAGAGGTAGTGGTTTCCTCGCCTCTATCGCGCAACACTCGCTATCGTTGTGTCAAAGGTGTGTTTTCCGGCAAGCACCGCTGTCGCTTTTGCGGCGCATTTGCAGCCTGAAAATCGAGTGAGAGCGTAAATCTTTCTGAACCACTGAATGTATCGGCGTGGACCCCAAACGTTCTCCGTCAGAGAAATGACAGATAGCATGAGTCGCGCTATAGTTGCGTCACGCTGCCTGAGAGTTTCATCGCTGGGGCAGGGGCTGCGGGGGATCGATGATCTGGGCCAGAAGCTGCTGGGCGGTGTCTGCCGCGCTGTCCATTTCTGCCTGTGGTTTGCGCGACCAGCTCGATCCGGGAGCCGTCAGCGTACGAGGCGTTCAGCCGACGATCGAGCAGCTCAACGTCGCGACGAACCGTCAGCTTCAGGACGGTCTCGTCGAGCACTTCGCACATCAGGCCGGGTACACGACGCAATTCGTGCCCAACAACCCCGGGGCGACGCTTGGCGCCGTGGATTCGCGATGGGGGTTGGTGTTCGAGGCCGGGATCTACGAGGTCGGCCGCCAGTGCGACCAGTATCTCGACGCGCTCTTCCGCTTCAATCGAGAGCAGCGCGCCAACCGCCAGGGGCTGATCGCGCTCGCGGCCGGCGCCGGTGCGATCATGGGCCTGGCCGGCGTCACGACGACGGCGATTGCGATCACGGCCGCCGCCTTCGGGGTGTCCGCCAGCCTGTTCGAGGCCGGTGTGAACTCGGTGCTGTTCACGATCGAGCCGTCGGCGCTGCGCAACGTCGCGCTGCGGGGCCGCGAGGCCTATCTCGACGACCTGAGAGAGAAGAACGTCCAGATCAACACGCGCCCGCGCATGATGATCGCCGTTCAAGGTTATCTCAGCCAGTGCTCGCCGGCGGCGATCGAAGCCAACATCAACAATGCCGCCAGCGGCGCGCCGTCGGTCGCCTCGACCGACCCGCGCGTCCGCCAGCAGGCGGCCGGCCTTGCCGCACCGGCGCTATCGACGATGGCCAAGGCGTCCGAGATCGTCAGCGGGACCGTGGCGCCCGCCGCGCCGGTGCCGGTGGCGTTCATTCCGCCCGACGCCGTGAAGAACGAGACGCCGGTCATTCCCGAGCTCAAGGAGGCGCAGAAGGCTCTCGGCGTCGAGCCTGACGGCCGCTACGGCAAGGAGACGAGACCGGCCATCCGCGAATTCCAGACCGGCATGTATCGCCGCAATCCGACTGAGTGGCCGCAGACCGAGATCACCGGCAACCTGACCAGCCGGTCCGGTCGAGTGCTGCCGACGCTGAAGCCGATGCCGGCGGTCTTCATGTCACCGTTCGAGCGCGCCTACCTCGGCAATGACGGGAGCTTTTTCACGGCCGATCCATTGGCGACGGTCGATCCAGGGCGGCTCAACGCCACCCTTATCTTCCTGGAGGCCACGCCGGAACAATTGGGCGCTGCGACCACGCTGGAAGCCAAGATGAAACTGCTGCGCGAGCGCATCGTGGAGATGCGCACGAAGCTCAGCCTGCCGTCGGCCAAGCCGATCCTCGACGCGGCGCTCTACGCGGCGGTGTGGAAGACCTCGCCGCTCAACGTCAACAAGACGCCCTGACCACGACGACGGAACCAGCCGAGGGAGCGCACGATGGCCGACTTCACCGTCACTCAGGACACGCCGCTCTTTTCCGCCGCCAACATGCATTCGCCCATGCTGGGCGTCGTCAAAGCAGGCATGGACGTCCAGGGCGAAGAGGCGCTCGGCTTCGTCAAGACACGTGTCGATAAAGTGTCCGTAGAGGAAGGCTTCGTCTTCTTCGGGGCGCTCGAGGAGAAGCCGTCGCTGCCGCAGCCGATCAGCGACGACAGGGTCGGCGTCTTCATCGCCCTGGTCACGCGCATGGCGCGGGACGTCGGCGCCGACCGGGACTATATGCTGGCCGCCGCCTATGCCGGCACGGCCAACCTCAAGAGCCTGGGCGGCCCCGGCGACGGGCCGATCGGCCCCTTCCAACACTCGGCCAAGGAATGGAGCGACGCGATCACCACCGGCCCGGCGCAAGGCCTGGGTTTCACCAAGCAGGACCGCTATCGCTGGAGCAGCCAGGCCGAGGTCGCGGCCCGCCTCACGGCAGAGGCCATGAAGACCTACCAGGAGACGGTGGGAAAGCCGGCCCAATTCGCTGAACTTTACTTCGCCCAACTCTACGGCAAGGGGGCATATGACCTGCTGAAGGGCGCCCGCAGCGCCAAATGCAGCGACGTCATCAAGAATGCGGCACCGGGCTCGTATGCTGAGAAGCTCAGCAAGGGCTCCAGTACGATCGCCGAGGCGATTGACGACCTGAAGGCCCGCCTGATCACGGCCTACGCCGTGGCGCGGGCCGAGATCGACAAGCAGCCGCCCGAGATCCGGTTCTTCCGCAAGGACGAGAAGGCGGTCGATGGCGAGCCGCCGTGGCTCACGGTCGCCCGCGCCGAGATGGTGCGCGGCGTATCGGAGACGCCCGACCTCAGGAACACTGCCGACATCAAGGCCTACCTGCGGGCGGCCGGTCTCGATGATCCCGGGGACAAGACGCCGTGGTGCGGCGCCTTCCTCGCCTTCTGCGTGAAGACCTGCGGCGTCAAGGAGATCGAGGACAGCGTCGTGAAGAGCGCCGGGCTCGCTTCATCGTGGGAGAACTGGGGAAACCCTGTCGCTGAGCCGTTCCCGGTCGGCACGGTCGTCGTCCTGAACGACAATGCGGGCAACGCGGGCCATGTCGGTCTGATTGCCGGCAGCGATGCGGCGAACATACAGGTTCTGGGCGGCAACCAGGGCGGCGGTAGCGTTGGACCGGACAAGGTCGGGATCGTTCCGTTGGCGAAGGCCAAGATCCGCGCGACCCGCATCATGGCGATACCGGCGCCGCCAGCGGTCGCCGGCGTCGCCGTCGATCTTGCCGCGCTGCGCAATCTCGGCGTCAGCGCAACGCCGGCCGATGCCGACTTCGTCGCCAAGGCACCGAAGATCATGCGCGACCTGATGCGTGATCTTCCCGGCCTCGAGGACTTTCAGGCCGGCGCCATTCTGGGCAACATCGGCCACGAATGCGGCGGCTTCCGCCAGCTCGTGCAGCTTGGCATGGCCGAAGGCACGGGCGGCATGGGATGGTGCCAATGGGACGGTTCCCGCCGCGAGGCCTTCCTGCAGCATGCGGCCAGTCGCGGGCTGAGCTTCCGTTCGGACGAAGCGAACTATGGGTACCTGCTCGAGGAACTCAGGGGAACCGAGAACGCGGCGTTCAAGGCGCTAAGGCTCCGGACCTCGCTCGAGGCCGCCGTGGTGAACTTCGACGAACGCTTCGAACGGTCGGGGGTCAAGGCGCTCGACAAGCGCACGCGCTATGCGCAGCTGGCGATGGCTGCTTTCCGGGGGGTGACGCCATGAAGATTCGATTGCTTGCCTGCGTTGCGCTTCTCATTGCCGGTCTCCCGTTTCCTGCAGCAGCAGCCGAGCCGGCGGCACCTGGCTTCGGCCCTGAAGTCTTCCAGCAGGCCGGCCGCGCGGTGTTCTACCTGTTCGTGATGGCGGTGATCCTCGAATCGGCGCTGGCGCTGCTGTTCAACTGGAAGCCCTTCGTCGAGAACCTCGTGCCGCGCGCGGTGCGGCCGGTGATCGCCTTCCTTGCCGCCATCCTGGTCGTGCACCTGCTCGGGATGGACGTCGTGGCGGCCCTGGCCAATGCGCTGGACGGCACCAAGCATGAAGCCACCATAACGGGGCAGGTCATCACCGCCATGGTGATCGCCGGTGGCAGCGCTGGCGTGAACACCATGCTGATAGCGCTTGGCTTCCGCTCCGTTCGTACACCCGAGACGACCGCACCGAAGCCACCCCCCGACAAGGCCTGGCTCGCCCTGCGTGCGCTCGACGGCAGGTCACGGGGCGACCTCTTCGTCTACCTGACCTCGCCACCGGGCGGCGCCAATGCGCTCCTGGGGGTCATCAAGGGCCGCTCCAAGCCCGCTTCGATCCTCAGCTGGTTCGTGAGCGACCGCGGGCGCCTGCCGAGCTACGGCGGCCATACGGTCCAGCCCGGCCAGGACTATGTGATCCAGGTACGCGGCACGGACGAGAACGGCGTGCCGCTGCCGCCCGCTACCTACGGTCCCCTGCAGTTCGCCAAAGGGGCGGTCGTCGACATCGATGTGAAGCTCTAGGCGCCCGTTTACTTCTTCACCGGCGCGTAGAAGACGCTGTCGATCTCGATGATGTCGTTGTCGAACAAGCGCTTGGCCTCGAACATGGTGCGCGGCGGATAGGGCGGCTTGCCCCACAGCTCGGCCTGCACCTTGTCGACCAGGGGCGCGATGCGCGCCAGGTCGCTGACATAGACGGTGAGCCTGACGCAATCCTGCAGCGTGGCGCCCTCCGACTGGGCGATCAGCTTGATGTTGAGGAAAGCCTGACGGATGCGCGCCTCGTCACCCTCGACCAGCTTGCCGGTCGCCGGATCGACACCCTGCATGCCGGCGACGAAGACGAAATCGCCGGCCCGCGCGCCCAGGCTCCAGGTGCCTTCGACCTTGATGGAGCCGGGCGGGCTGAGCGTACGCACGCCGTTCGGCGACTGGGCGAAGGCGGCGCTGGCGGTGGCGGTGAGCAACGCGCCGAGAACGAGTGCCCTCATGCGTGCGGATTCGCCACGAACGGCCACTGTCCCTTGTCGACCTTGGTGTAGGGCAGCAGCGACCAGTCGGGCACCAGCGCGCCGGGCGCTGCGACATAGACCACCTCGCTGGCGATCGGGGCGTAGGCGGCGTGGAAGTGCTGCATCGACTTCACCACCACGATCTTCTTGGTCGACGGGTCGACGCCGAGCTTGGTGAAGCAGTCGCGGCTGTGGCACTGGCTGCGCTTCGAGTTGACGATCACCGTGACGCCCTCGATCTGCAGCGCGGCGACATCGCCGATCGGGTTGACGCCCTTGCGCTGGCCGCCGAACTCGATGGTGACGTCCTTCTCGACCTTGAGGACCTTGGCGCGGGCGTCGACCGGCGGGCCGGATTGCGGGCCGAGCTTGCCGCCCAGCCGAATGTCGAGCTCGGCGCCTTCGCCGACCTCGAAGGCGAGCTTCACCGCGCCGGGATCCCAGATCATGGCGATCGCCGCGTCCTTCACCTTCTTGTCGAGCAGCGCCCTCAGGATGAAGGTAGAATCGGAGGCAGCCCCGCCGCCGGCATTGTCCGACACGTCGGCCAGGATCATGGGCTTGGGCAGGTTGTGCGAGGAAACACGCGCCATCGCCGCGTCGAGCGACACGTACGGCGGCTGCGTCGCCTCACGCATGGCGAAGAATTCCTGGCCGAGCTCCTTGGCGAGGCGCTCGGCCTTGGGCAGGTCGCCGTCGGTGATCGCGATCAGCTTGCTGCTCATCTCCTTGATGTCGGACCATGGGAAGCCGTGGGCGATCGACAGCGAGAGCACGCCGTCCTTGCCTTCCATCGCCTGCAGCTTGTCGACGAAGCCGCGCATCGGTTGGCGCGTGGTGTGGAAGATGCCGATCATCCTGCAGTCCCACGCGGCCATCACCGGCTTGGTGCGGCCTTCGATGGCGCCTTCCATGACGTTGAACAGGTCATCGGCGCGCTCCGGCACGTCGACATGCGGGTATTCCTTGAACAGCACGAGCGCGGTGGCGTCGCGCAGGGTACCGTCGCCGATGTTGCAATGCAGGTCGAGCTCGGCGCCGACCGGCACGTCCGGTCCGACGACCTTGCGGACATGGGCCAGGATGTCGCTTTCGCAGTCGTCGTAGCCTTCGGCCACCATGGCTCCGTGCATGGACAGGAACACGCCGTCGACCGGCAGGGCGGCCTTCAGGTCGGCCAGGATCTCGTCGCGGAAGGATTCGTAGACCTTCCTTACCGTCCTGCCGGCGGGCTGGGCGAAGGCGCACAGGCTCTCGACGACCTGCCAGCCCTTGGCTTCGGCGCGGCCGCGCCACACGGCGAGCGGTGCACCGAACATCGGCACGTTCTTGCCGTAGCTGCCCTTACGGAAGAGGCAGGTCTCCTCAAAGAGTTGGTGGCCGGTGGGGATGGAAGCGAAGGTGTTGGTCTCGGTACCGAGGCACGCGGTGAAAATCTTTTTCATGGGCCGCGATCTTGAGCGAGGTGCGGGATCACCGCAACCATTCGAGCGTCAGAGGATCATCCCAGCCGCGGCGCCGCCGGCAAGGATGGCGCCCGTGAAGCCCCCGCTGCCCGCGTACGACGACGCCAGATAGAGTCCGCGAATGGGCGTCCTCGGCGAGCGCCGGACGCCGCGCCAGATCGGGCCGGACGGCGGCAGCGGGGCGAAGCCGTAGACTGCACCGCCGGGTGTATTGAGGTAGTTGTGCATCGACAGCGCCGTGTTGAAGACCGAGGCAACGACGTGCGTAGCGAAACCGGGAAATTCACGATCAATCGCGGTCATGATGGCTTGCTGCCATTGCTCTCGTTTGGCGTCGCGGTCGGCCTTGTCGAGTCCGATCCAGTTGGCCAGCCGATCGACGCCGACCACGGAGACCGGATAGGGCGGCCCCCCTAATCGGGAATCGATGGCGGAGTAGTCGACGACGGTCATCGGCGGCGGCTTGTGTCCCGGCGCGGCTTCGAGCAGGTCCGCACTGCGGCGATAGTCGGACAGGCTCCGCAGCCATGACGGCAGCAGGAAGGTCGCATAGCTTCGAAAGCCAAGCGTCGCGGGACGGACCGATAGTCCGAACGTCGCCGAAAACAGCGAAATCGACGACGGAAGACCGGCATAGGCCGACCCGAAGCGGCCTCGTGCCGACGACGGCAGCATTGCCGCCAGCACGGCGGGGGCTGCATTGGCGACAATGACCGGCGCCCGTGCCTCCGCGGGCTCGCCGCCTTGTCGGTCCACATGCACGACTCCCGACGGGGAACCGTCGCCGTCGAGGCGGATGTCCGTCACCTGGCGGCCCAGCAGGATCTCGCCGCCTGCCTGCTTCGTGGCGTCGGCCAGCGCCTGACTGAGGCGCGCCGAGCCGCCGCGGACGTAGCGTCCGCCGGACGCCAGGTAGCCACCTTGTGCCACCGCGAACAGAACCCACCACAATCGATCGGGATCGTCGTGCCAATAGGGAAGGTTTGCGGCCAGCGCACACTTCAGCGCCTCATTGTCGCCGAATGCCCGGTCGAACACCTGCGCTACCGATCGCCGCCAGTCGCGGACCATCGGAGCAAGCTTGATGAGCGCCGCAAGACCTTCGCGCGGATCGCGAAATGCTTCTCGCCGCCGGCTGAGTGTGCCGAGGCCGGATGTGATGCGTTCCATGTCGCCCAACACTGCGGCGACGCCCGCCTCGCTGGAGGGGAAGCGCTCGGCCAGGGCGGAACGGGCTGCTGCAAAGCCGTCAGGCAGGACGAACGGTTGTCCGACGGGCCCGCCGCGAACCTCGTAGATCGAGCCGGTCGGCACCCATTCGACGGCGTCAAGGACTCCGATGCGGGCGAGAATGGCGTGCTTGGGATCGATCGGATCGGCGGGATCGGCTGTTTCGTGAAGGGAAGCTTCGATCGACAGGTCGCCGACTTTGTAGGTCGATGCCGCGCCGCCGACCGATTCATTGCGCTCGATGATGAGCGTCCGGCGGCCGGCCCGGGCGAGCAGCGCCGCCGCCGTGAGGCCGCCCAGGCCTGCGCCGATCACGATGGCATCGTAGGGCGGTCCCATCGCTTCCCCTTCGTTCGCGGACCCGCGACGGATCGAGCCCGACCCGTAGCAGGTGCGCCTTGATGCAGCTCAAGGCCGCGGGAATTCGGCGATGGCGGGAGTCACGCGGGCGGCAGGGCTTGCATGACGTCGGCCACGAGGCGCGCCACGACATCCATGTCGTCGCGCTCGGTGAAGGCGGGGCCGAAGCGCGCCACCACCAAGCGCTGCGAGGGCACGATGATGACGTACTGCCCGTTCGCTCCGCGAGCGAAGAAGGCTTCGGCCGGGATGCCGCGGGCGATGCGATAGCGTTGGCCCTCGCCGTTGCCGCGGTTGGTCCAGAAGCCCGCGGCATAGCCGAAGCGCTCGCTGCCCGGCGTCGGCGTTGCCGAGTAGTCGACCCAGCCGGGCGGCAGCAGCCGCTCGCCGCCGACCACGCCGTCGTTGAGATAGAGCAGGCCGAAGCGCGCCCAATCGCGCGCCGAGGCCAGCATGTGGCTGGAGCCGATGGGCGTGCCCGCGGCGTCGAACTCCAACGTCACGTGGCGCATGCCGAGCTTGTCGAACAGTTCGCGACGGGCGAAGGCGAGGGTGGAGGCAGCATCGCCGCCCGCATTGTCGCGGATGATCCTGGACAGCAGGAGCGTGTTGCCGTTGGTGTAGTTCCACGACGCAGCCGCGCCGGGCGCGGCCTTGAGTGGCGCCTTCTCGGCGAAGGCCGCCATGTCGCGCACGCCGAACACCATGTAGGCCGAGGCATCGAAGGCGGTGGAGGCGCGGGCGGTGAGCGAATCGCCGATGTCGAGGCCACTGTTCATGCGCAAAAGGTTGTCGATCGAGATGGCGTGACGCGGATCCTTCGGGTTGGCCCAGGCGGCGATCGGTGCGGGACCTTCCAAGGAGACCTTGCCCTGCCGCGCCAGGATGCCGATCAAGGCGTTGGTGACGGACTTGGTGGCCGACCAGCCCATCACCTGGGTGTCGATGCCGTAGCCCGGGGCATAGCGCTCGGCGATCACGCTGCCGTCACGCACGACGACCACGGCCTTGGTGTTGCGATAGGGCGGGTTGGCGTTCTCGGTGAAGGCGCGGTCGAGGGCCTGCTTCAGGGCAGGCTGGGTGGGCTCGACGACGGTCGGACCGCCGATCTCGGTGAGCAGGGCAGGCGCCGGCGTGTGAGGCGGCAGGGTGACCGGCGCGGGCGGCTCGCCTTGCAAGACCAGGCAGCCCAGCGGGCCGCGATCGATGGCGCGGGCCTGCGAGACGCCGGCGAAGCTCGCGGTCACCTGCTCGCGCTCGCGATCGACCCGATGGCCGGACAGGAAGCTCACCGGCGCCAGGATGGGGGCGATGGCCTCGCGATAGAACTGCTCGGGCTCGACCCGCGAGACGAAGGCGGCGGAGCAGAGCTGGTGGCTGACGTAGCCGGTCGCCACGTCGGTCGCGCGGTCGAGACTGCCGCAGCCCAGGAGCGCCGGCGTGGCGCCGAGCAGGGCGAAAGAAATAGCATGGCGCATGAATAGCTCCCTGACGGTTGGTCAGGTGAGCCTAGTGAGCGGCCAGATTGCTTCTCGCCGAGTTTGAAAGGGGGCTCGCTGATTCTGGAATCGGCTGGCCGATTCCCGCCACCCGGCGATATTCACTGGGGGTGACGCCGGTTTCGGCCTTGAAGGCGCGGTTGAAGGGGCCCAGCGAGCTGAAGCCTGCGTCGAGGGCCAGGGTCAGGACCGGGACATCGGCCTGGCTCGGATCGGCCAGGGCCGCCTTGACCTCGGCGATGCGGTAGCGGTTCACGAAACTGTTGAAGTTCCGGTAGCCCAGCGCCTGGTTGATCAGGCGGCGCAGGCGGTATTCGGGCAGGCCGAGTTGGCTCGCCAGGGCGCCGATGGTGAGGCCGTCCTGGCGATGGGCCCGCTCGACGGCCATGAGCCGCTCGAGCTTGGCGACAAGTTCCTGGTCGCCCGGCTCGACGGCCGGCGCCGGGGGCTCTTCGACCGGCCGCGGCAGGCCGGTCGTGACGGCGAACAGCGATTGCTCGCGTCCGACACTCAGCAACGACCAGGCGACGATGCCCGCGATGATGAGCAGGCCCGCCGCGCCGCCGAGGCTCGTGCCCTCGGGTGCCGTGCGTTGCAGGCCGGCGAGCTGGGCCGTGGCGACAAGCCCGATGTAGAGCGAGGAGGCGACCACGACGAAAAGGCGCAGCCGCCGCCGGCGCTCGACGAGGTCGTCGCGCCATGATGTCACCGCCTGCGCCATGGCCAGCACGGCAAAGGCGAAGGAGCTGAGCGTCAGCGCCAGACCGAGCGTTCGCGACGACAGGAAACAGCCGGCGGTGCCGGCGATCACCAGCACCAGCCACAGGGCGATGTGCCACCAGCGCAGGCGGAAGCTGTCGTCGAACAGCGCACCGCTGAATGCCCAGAAGACCACGTTGTTGCCGGCCGACAGGGCGAGCAGGGGGATCGTCCAGAGGCCGAGCTGCGGCGAGAAGCCTGCCACCGAGGTGATGGCATAGGTGCCGGTGCCGACGGCGAACAATGCCGCCAGCCGCGCGGCGAGAAGCCGTCCGTGGTCGCGCAGCAGGGTGGCGGCGATCAGGACCACCAGGGCGCAGGTGGCGCCGCGCAAGGCCCAGTCGACGGAGGTCAAAAGCATCACGCCGCCATCATCACGCAGCGAGGGCGCGGTCCATCAGGGCCTGCTCGGCGCTGCCGAGATCGGCCGTGCCGAACTGCGCGAAGCACGCGCCCTTGAGGCGGGTGTCGCCGTAGAGCGTGGCGAAGTCGGACTTGGCTTCGGCGAGAGCGGCGAGGGCCGCGATCTTGGCCAGGCCCTCGCACAGGAAGCGTGCGCGCCGTTCGGCGTCGCCCGACTGCAGCACCTTGGCCAAGGTCTCGGCCAACGGCCGCACGTCGAAGGCTGGCGCGGCGGTCCTGGCCAGGGCGTTCACCGTTGCCATCGCCTGGTCGGGATGGCGACCGGCGGCGCGCAGCACGTCGAGCGCCATGACGTTGCCCGAGCCCTCCCAGATGGCGTTGAGCGGCGATTCGCGGAAGTAACGCGCCAACGGCAGGTCTTCGGTGTAGCCGTTGCCGCCCAGGCACTCGAGCGATTCGTAGACGAGCTGCGGCGTGCTCTTGCACACCAGGAATTTTACTGCGGGCGTCAGCAGGCGCACGTAGGCGGCTTCTGCAAGATCGTCGTGCGCGCGCTCGGAGGCGCGGCACAGGCGGAACACCAGCGCGACCTGCGCCTCGAGCTCGAGCGCCAGGTCAGCGACGGTGGCGCGCATCGACGGCTGGTCGGCGAGCCTGCGCTGGAACACCGAGCGGTTGCGGATGTGGTGCAGCGCCTGGCTGAGCGCAATGCGCGACTGGCCGGCCGAGGCGATGGCGCAATCGAGCCGTGTGAGGTTCACCATCTCGATGATGGTGCGCACGCCGGCGCCCTCGGCGCCGACGCGCTCGGCATAGGCGCCGTGGAACTCGACCTCGGAGGAGGCATTCGACTTGTTGCCGAGCTTGTCCTTCAGGCGCTGGAAGCGGATCTGGTTCTTCGATCCGTCGGGCCGGTAGCGCGGCATCAGATAGCAGGTGAGCCCACCTTCTGCTTGCGCCAGCACCAGGAAGGCATCGCACATCGGCGCCGACATGAACCATTTGTGGCCGGTGATCTCGACATGGTCGCCGTGGGCCACGGCGCGCGTGATGTTGGCGCGCACGTCGGTACCGCCCTGGCGCTCGGTCATGCCCATGCCCAGCGTGACACCGTTCTTCTCCCACCACGGCAACGGGCGCGGATCGTAGGTGCGGGTCTGGATCTTCGGCAGCCACTTCGCCAGCAGCGCGGGCTCCGAGCGCAGCGCGCCGATGCAGGCGTGGGTCATGGTGATCGGGCACATGTGCCCGCTCTCTGCCTGGGTCGCGAGATAGAGCCGCACGGCGCGCGTCGAGGCTGGGCCCGGCTTGTCGCTGCCATCGTGCGCCGAGGCGTGGATGCCGTGGCCGATGCTCTTGGTCATCATGGCGTGATAGGCGGGATGGAACTCGACCAGGTCGAGCCGGTTGCCCTTGCCATCGACGAGGTGGAGCTTGGGCGGGTTCTCGTTGGCGACGCGGCCAAGATCGAGCGTCGCCAGCGCGCCATAATCCTTGCCGCACGCGGACAGGTTCGCGAGATCGAGTCCGGCGCGCGCCGCCGCATCCGCCAGCGGCCGGTCGGCGCTGAACAGGTCGACATCGCCGAACGCCGGCGACTGGTTGAACGAGGCGTCTTCGAGCAGGCCGGAGGACATGCTCGAGCTTATCTTGCCGGACCGCGGGCCTCCAGGCCCGCTCATGGTTCATGAGCGCGCGAGACGCGCGCGGTCCGGAAGATTATGAGCGGACCTGGAGGTCCGCGCTCCGGCAAGAGATCAGCCGCCGCCTTCGTACTTGAAGGAGAGTTTCAGCTTGGTGCGGAAGGCCGTGACCTTGCCTTTTTCGATGACCAGGTCCTGCTCGACGACCTCGGCGACGCGCAGGTCGCGCAGCGACTTCGCCGCCCGATCCACGGCTGCCTTTGCCGCCAACTCCCAGGATTCGCTGCTGGTGCCTACGAGCTCGATGACTTTATAGACGCTGTCCGCCATGGGTACCTCCCTCGACACGGTTTCACCGTCTCATCCCGTGCCGGGTCAGGGGGAGGCGCGGCAGCGGTTGCCCAGAGGCCTTTCCTTGCCGCGAAGTCTATCACCGAATCAGGCGGTCGCGAACTTGCCGAATTCCCAGTGCCGGCCGGGCGCGGCGGCGAACAGCGCCTTGGTGTAGTCGTCGCGCGGCGCGCCGAAGACCTGCTCGGCCGAGCCGTACTCGACAACGCGGCCCTTGCTCATCACGGCGACGTAATCGCAGATCTGGGCGGCGACGCGCAGGTCGTGGGTGATGAACAGCACGGCGAGGTTCAGGCGCTGGCGGATTTCGTCCAAAAGCTCGAGCACCTGCTTCTGCACCGAGACGTCGAGCGCCGACACTGCCTCGTCGGCGATCAGGAGCTCGGGCTCCATGGCGAGCGCGCGGGCGATGCAGATGCGCTGGCGCTGGCCGCCCGAGAATTGGTGCGGGAAGCGGTCGAGCGCGTTGGGATCGAGCCGCACCGTCTCCATCAGCTTGCGGGCGCGGGCCATCGCCTCCTCGCGCTTGAGACCGAAGTTCATCGGCCCCTCGATGATGAACTCGCCCACCGTGATGCGCGGGTTCATCGAGCGGTAGGGATCCTGGAAGACGATCTGCACCTTGCGGCGGTGCGGGCGCAGCTTGCCGGCCGGCATGGTGGCGATCTCGGTGTCGCCCAAAAAGACCTTGCCGTCGGTCGGATCGATCAGGCGGGCAATGCAGCGCGCCACCGTCGACTTGCCCGAGCCCGATTCGCCCACGATGCCCAAGGTCTCGCCCTTGCGGATGTCGAGGTCGACGTCGACCGCGGCCTTCACCACGCGCGACTTCTGGAAGAAGCTCTTGCCGCTGTAGACCTTGCCGAGCTTCTCGGTGCGCAGGACGGTGATGCCCTCTTTGCGCACGCCGCGGTGCTGCGGATGGATCGACGGCACCGAGGAGATCAGCATCTTGGTGTAGCCCTCGACGGGCCGCGACAGGATCTGCTCGGTCGGGCCCATCTCCACCAGCTCGCCCCAGCGCAACACGGCCACGCGATGGGCGATCTCGGCGACGACGCCGAAATCGTGGGTGATGAACAGCACGCCGGTGCCCTGGCCTTCCTGCAGCTCGGCGATCAGCTTCAGGATCTCGGCCTGGGTGGTGACGTCGAGCGCGGTGGTCGGCTCGTCGGCGATCAGCAGCACGGGATCGAGCACCAGCGCCATGGCGATCATGATGCGCTGGCGCTGGCCGCCCGACAGCTGGTGCGGATAGGACGCGTAGATGCGCTCGGGCTCGGGCAGCTTCACGCGCTCGAGGATGGCGATGATCTTGGCCTTGCGCTGGGCGGCATCGAGCTTGGTGTGGGTGTTCAGCACCTCGTCGATCTGCTCGCCGCAGGGCATGACCGGATTGAGGGCGGTCATCGGCTCCTGGAAGATCATTGACATGCGCGTGCAGCGCAGCTCGCGCAGCCTGGTCTCGCTCGCCGCCAGGATGTTCTCGCCCTGCAGCAGGATCTCGCCGGCGCTGGGCTTCAGCGCCTTGGCGAGCAGGCCCATGACGGTGAAGGCGATCACCGACTTGCCCGAACCCGATTCGCCCACCAGGCAGACGATCTCGCCCGGATTGACGGTGAAATTCACCTTCTCGACCGCGAACTCGCGGTCGGCGCCCTTGGGCAGCGTGACGGAGAGGTTGCGAACTTCGAGAACCGGCTTCTTTGCTTCACTCATCTCGCATCACACTTTTTTACTCATCTTCGGATCCAGCGTATCGCGCAGGCCGTCGCCCATGATGTTGATCGCGAGCACGGTGAAGGCGAGGAAGATGGCGGGATAGAAGATGTTGTGCGGGAACACGCGGAACAGCGTGCGGCCTTCGGCCATGATGTTGCCCCAGCTCGGGATTTCCGGCGGGATGCCGATGCCGAGGAAGCTGAGCGCGGCCTCGACCAGGATGGCGGCGGCGGCCAGGAAAGTGCCCTGCACGATCAGCGGCGCGATGGTGTTGGGCAGGATGTGGCGGAACATCAGCACCCAGGTCGGCGTGCCGACCGAGATGGCGCCTTCGACATAGGGCTCCTCGCGGACCGTGAGCACGATCGAGCGCACCAGGCGGACGACACGCGGCACGTCGGGCACGACGATGGCGAAGATCACGGTGATCAGGCCGGCGCGCCAGATCGACACCATGGCGATGGCGAGCAATATGCCCGGAATCGCCATCAAGCCATCCATGATGCGCATGATGATGCCGTCGAGCCATCGGACGTAGCCCGAGATCAGGCCGATCACGGTGCCGATCGCAACGGCGATCGCGGCGACCGCGACGCCGACCGCCAGCGACACGCGCGTGCCGTAGATCACGCGGCTATAGACGTCGCGACCCAGGCTGTCGGTGCCCATGATGGCGACGCGCTTGACGGTCTTGCCGTCGTCCAGGCGCATGGTGATCTCGGTGCCGGGCTTCTTGTTGCGCGACGCGGGATCGATGCGGGTCGGGTCGATTGTGCCCAGGAAGGGCGCCAGGGCGGCGATCGCCAGCATGACGAGCAGGATGGAGCCGCCGATGATGACGAACGGGTTGCGCAGGGCAACGAGCCACAGGCTCTTGCGCTTGGTCGATGCCGCCGCAATGGAGGCGGAGTCGACGAGGTCTTCGGTCGCGACGGTCAATAGCGGATCCTCGGATCGAAAATGGTGTAGCTGATGTCGACCAGCAGGTTGATCACGACGTAGACCACCGAGAACATCAGGATGACGGTCTGGATGGTCGGGAAGTCACGGCTGAGCACGGCCTCGACGGTGAGGCGGCCGAGGCCGGGCAGGCCGAACACGCTCTCGGTCACCACGGCGCCGCCCATCAGGATGGCGATGCCGAGACCGATCACGGTCAGGATAGGCACTGCCGCGTTGCGTAGCGCATGGCGCATCAGCACGACGCGGTTGGAGAGGCCCTTGGCGCGGGCGGTGCGGATGTAGTCCTCGTTCAGCACTTCCAGCACCGAGGCGCGGGTGATGCGCGAGATCAGCGCGATGAAGCCCACCGACAGGGTGAGCGAGGGCAGCACCATGCGCTCGAGGAACTGCCAGAAATTGACGCCGATGCGGACGTAGCCCTGGACCGGCAGCCAACCCAGCTCGATGGCGAAGACGTAGATCAGGCAATACCCGATGACGAAGCCCGGCACCGAGAAGCCCAGCACCGCGAAGGCCATGACGATGCGATCGAAGATCGAGCCCTGGCGGTAGGCGGCCATCACGCCGATCGGCACGGAGATGGCGACGGCGAAGATCAGGGTGCAGATGGTGAGCGCCAGGGTGGGCTCGATGCGCTGGGCGATGAGCTCGGCCACGGTCTTCTTGAAGAAGAAGCTCTCGCCGAAATTGCCCTGCAGGATGTCGCCGATCCAGATGGCGAACTGCGTCCAGATCGGCTCGTTCAGGCCGAGCTTCTCGCGGATGTCGTTGATCTGGTCGGAGGTGGCATTGTCGCCGGCGATCACCGCCGCCGGGTCACCCGGCGTGAGCCGCAACATGAGGAAGACGAGCACCGCCACCACCGTGAGCACGGGGATGATGGCGACGAGACGACGGGCGATGAAGTCGAGCATTTTCCCTCTAACTGTCACCCCGAGCGAAGCGAGGGGCCTTTGCTGATCCCGAAGGATCCTTCGCTTCGCTCAGGATGACACTGTGGGCCGCGCCGAGGTGCGGCCCACAGTGTCATTTCTTCTCAATATTCCACATAACCGGCACCGGCGCCTTGAGCCAGCCGGTCACATTGGCGCGGGCCGCACCCGGGCCGTACCACTGGCCGATCCAGCCATACTGGGCCGTCTCCAGGGCACGGTCCTGCACGGCCTTGGCGAGCTGCTTGCCCTTGGCCGGGTCGGTCTCCTTGGCGTAGGCGTCGCGCAGCTTCTCCATTTCCGGATCGGTCGGCCAGCCGAACCACGACTTGTCGCCCTGGGCGACCATGTACGACGTCGAGATCGGGTTCAGGATGTCGGCGGCGACCGAGAAGGTGTGCAGGATGTTCCAGCCACCCTTGTCGGCGGGATCCTTCTTGGTGCGGCGCGTGACCAGGGTCTGCCAGTCCATCGACTGCATGTCGACCTTGAAGCCGGCCTGCTCGAGGAGCTGCTTGGTGACCGGCGCGGTGTTGGTCAGAACCGGCAGGGTCGTCGACTGCATCAGCACGACCGGCGTGCCGTCATAGCCGGCTTCCTTGAGAAGCGCCTTGGCCTTCTCGAAGTCGGGCTTGACCAGCAGCCCATTGGGCGCGTCGAAGGCATTGGGCGTGCCGCAGACGAACGCCGCCGAGCAGACCTTGTAGTACTCCGGCTCGCCGACCGTTGCCTTGAGGTAGTCCTCCTGGCGCATCGCCAGCAGCGCGGCCTGGCGGATCTTGGGATTATCGAACGGCTTCACGACATGGTTGAAGCGGATGATGAACTGGTGACCCAGCGGGTTCCAGTCGACCAGCTGCACGCTCTTTTCCTTCTTCAGGATCGGGATCAGGTCGTGCGGCGGCTGCTCGATCAGGTCGATCTCGCCGGCGACGAGGGCGTTCACCTGCTGCTGCGGGTCGGGCATCTCGATGATCTCGACGCGGTCGACCTTGACCACCTTGCCCCCGGCCAGTCCCGAGGCGGGCTCGGAACGCGGCTTGTACTTCGGGTTCTTGACGTAGACGTGCTTTTCGCCGGGCTTGGACTCGGCATTGACGTAGATGAAGGGACCCGAGCCGATCTGGCTGTCGATCTGCTTCATGGCGTCGGTCTCGGCGACCGCCTTGGGCATCATGAACGGCACGTTGGAGCTGGGCTTTCCCAGCGAATCGAGGACCAAGCCGTAGGGCTCCTTCAGCACCATCTGGAAGGTCTTGTCATCGACCTTCTTGAACTCCTTGACGAAGTCCATGAGCTTGAGCCCCATGGCGTCGCGCTTGCCCCAGCGCTGGATCGAGGCGATGCAGTCGTCGGAGGTGACGGGCTTGCCGTCGTGCCATTCCAGGCCGTCGCGCAAGGTGAAGGTCCACACCGTCTTGTCGGGCGAGACCTCGTACTTGTCGACCATCTGCGGCTTGACCGCGTTGTTCTCGTCCGACGCGAACAGCGTGTCGTAGATGAAATAGCCGTGGTTTCGGGTGACGTAGGCCGTCGTCCAGATCGGATCGAGGATCGTCAAATTGCCGTTCTGCACGAACCGCAGAACCTTGTTCTGCGCCATCGCCGAGCTGGCGCTCGCCAGGATCGCACCAGCAGCAAACGCTGCGAGAGTGCGCCGCATCATCTTCATAAGTCCCCTCCAGTTTTCTTAAATGACGAGGGAGGCTCGGATCCCCGCTCCGGCCTCCCTCGGTACGCTCACTCTTACTTCTTGGTCACGTTCCAGAACACCGGCACCGGCGCCGTCAGGTTGCCGTCGACGGTGGTGCGACGGGCGATCGGTGCATACCACTGGCCGACGTTGACGTGCGTCGGGTGATCGACCCAGTATTTCTGCAGATTCTCGACGATCTCCTTCTGCTTGGCCGGGTCGGTCTCCTTGGCGAACTGGTCGCGGAACTTCTCGATCGTCTCGTCGCACGGCCAGCCGAACATCGCCTTGTCGCACGCAGCGTTGAAGAAGCCGGCCATCACCGGGTTCAGGATGTCCGCCGCCACCCACGAGGTGAGGAAGGCGTGCCAGCCGCCCTTGTCCGGCGGGTCCTTCTTGACGCGGCGGGCGACCAGGGTCTGCCAGTCCATCGATTGCATGTCGACCTTGAAGCCGGCGCGCTCGAGGAACGCCTTGGCGACCGGCGCGAGGTTGGTCAACACCTGCAGGTCGGTCGACTGCATCAGCACGATCGGCGTGCCGTCATAGCCCGCCTCCTGCAGCAGCTGCTTGGCCTTGGCCGAGTTGGCATTCAGGACGTCGGCCATGCCGGCATCGGTAGCGAGCGGCGTGCCGCAGACGAACGGCGCCTTGCAGACCTTGTACCACTGGGCGTCGCCGATCGTGGCCTTGAGGAAGTCTTCCTGGCCGAAGGCCACGAACACGGCGTGGCGGATCTTCGGATTGTCGAAGGGCTTGGCCGTGCTGTTGAAGCGGAAGGTGTACTGGTTGCCCAGCGGGTTGAAGTTGACCAGCTGGATGTTCTTGTCCTTGGCGAGCAGCGGCAGCAGGTCGTGGCCCGGCGCTTCGATCATGTCGATCTCGCCGTTCTGCAGGGCGCCGACCTGGGTCTGCACGTCCGGCATGGTGATCCATTCGACGCGTTCGAGCTTCACGACCTTGCCGCCGGCCAGGCCCGAGGGCGGCTCGTTGCGCGGCTTGTACTTGGGGTTCTTGAGATAGACGATCTTCTCGCCCGGCTTCCACTCGTCGGCCTTGAAGATGAATGGACCCGAACCGATCACGTCCTCGACCTTGATCTGCTGCATCGGGTCGGTTTCGGCGGTCTTCTTCGGCATCATAAAGGGCACGTTCGACGACGGCTTGCCGAGCGACTCGAGCACGAGACCGTACGGCTCCTTCATCTTCATCTTGAAGGTCTTGGCATCGACGACCTCGAGGCCGACGACCGAGCCCATCATCTTCTGGCCCATCGAATCGCGGGCCGCCCAGCGCTTGATTGAGGCGATGCAGTCCTCGGCGGTGACGGGCGTGCCGTTCGTCCACTCGAGGCCGTCGCGCAGCGTGAAGGTCCAGGTGAGCTTGTCGGCCGACACGTCGTACTTGTCGACCATCTGCGGCTTCACGGCGAACTTCTCGTCCATCGCGAAGAGCGTGTCCCACACCATGTAGCCGTGATTGCGTTGGATGTAGGCGGTAGTCCAGATCGGATCGAGGATCTTGACGTCCGAATGCATCACCACTTTGAGTGTCTGCGCGCTGGCCGGGGCGATACCCATCAAGCCAGCGACGCCCACAACGGTACTCGCCGCCGCAACGAACGTCGCGATCGACCTCCTGAAATCGAACATAAGCAACCGTCTCCCTATAGCGCGGCCTTCTGTGCAAGAATCGAGCCGCTCGCGGGGACAGTAGCAGCCCCGGACCCCCCTCTGACAAGCCGATTCGGCCGCGCTGTAAGGTTCACTGATGCGGCCGGTTGATCGCCTTTTCCAGCAGTTCCAGCACACCTTCTGAGGCGGCCGTCGCGACAATGTCGCCGAACCCCGCCCAGCTGCCCTTGGCCGCGGCGAGCGGCACGGGGTTGGACTGTTCGAGGTCGCCGACATTGCGGCCGGCCGGGTCCTTGACCAGCCATTTGATGACGAGTTGGCCGCGCTTGTCGTCGATCTCCGTCAGCGTGACATTGCCGATCACGGTGAAGACGTCGGCGCCCCCGGCGTCGACGATGACGATCTTGCTCGAGCCCAGGGCGCGGCGCATGCCGGAGTAGAGCTGGCGATTGCCGTCGGACGGCGCGCCGGTAACCGGCGCGACCAGCACCTTGACCTGCGGCTCTTGCGGCTGCGCCGCCCGGGTAGAAGCAGGCGGCGGCGCGCCGGACGATGCGGCCGCCATCGCTGTCGCCGTCACCGGATCGACCGGCTGCTCCATCGGCACGCTCATGCCGGCCGCGACCTGGCCGGGCGAGCGCGCCATGAATGTGGGCGGCTTGCCGATCAGGGTGGCGACGCGCGGGGCGGCTTGCTGGGCGATACGCGAGACCAGACGTTCGCTTTGCTCGCCGTAGTCCTCGGGGCGTGCGCGGGTGCGGCTGGTCTGCGGCTCTTGTGTCTTGGGCGCGCCCTCGACGCTCCAGTCGATCTGGATCTCGATGCCGGTTTCGCCGGAATCGCGCGTGCTCATGGTGCCGCCCACCTGGATCGGCGCGTCGGCCGGCTGCACCGTGGCGATGATGCCGTAGGCCTGCAGTTCCATGGCGAGGGCGGCCGCCACGCGCTGGCCCATCTCCGGCGGCATGTTGCGCGGCGCGCCGATGGCGAGCTCGATCTTGTCGCGCGCCAGCCGGCGATTGGTGGTCACCGACGAATCGTGCTCGAAGGGCCGCGGCGGCGGCGCGCAGGCCGACAGCACGGCGAGCCCGATCACTGGGCCCAGCATCAGCTCGAGCAGGCGCCTCACAGCATGGCGCATGTCGCGATCACGCCGAGCAGGCAGCAGAACATCAGGATGATCAGGTAGGGCACGTCATCCCCGGAGGGCCACGGCCGACAGGCCGCGGCCGTAGTCGCTCACGCCGTTCAAGGTGTTGCGACGATAGCTGAAGAAATCGTCGGTCGCCGCCAGCGTATCGTGACCCGTGGCGCAGGCCGTCACACCGGCCAGCGCGAACCGCCGCAACAGATAGCCCGCGAGATCGAACATGAAATGGCCGGCGCGCTTGGCCGGACGGAAGAACGCATCGTTGGCGGCGTCCTGCTCGAGGAACGGCGCGGGGAACTCCGGGCCGACCTCGTAGGAGGCCGCACCGATGCAGGGGCCGATGGCGGCGCGCACACGTTCGCGCCGCGCGCCGAGCTTCTCCATGGCGGCGATGGTGGTGTCGACGACTCCACCCAGCGCGCCCTTCCAGCCGGCATGGGCCGCGCCGATCACCTGTGCCTCGGCATCGGCGAACAGGACCGGCGCGCAGTCGGCCGCCAGCACGCCCAAAACGACGCCCGGACGGTCGGTCACCAGCGCGTCGCCCTTGGGCGCGCCGGGCGAGGTCCAGCGCTCGGCGCCGACGGTCAGCACGTCGGTCGAATGGATCTGGTGCACGGTCAGGAGGTCGGTCTCGCCGAGGGCGAACTCGGCGGCGGCGCGGCGGCGGTTCTCGCGCACATTGTCGGGCTGATCGCCCGAGCCGTAGCCGCAGTTGAGCGAGGAGTAGAGGCCGTCGCTCACGCCGCCCTGGCGCGTGAAGAAGCGATGCTGCACGCCATCGAGGTCGGCAAGGGTGCGCGCTTGGATCATGTTCTAGTCCGAGGGGGTATCCGCAAAACCGGCCGGCGCAGCGCTTCTGTCGTCGCCCACGGCCAAAACGCGGAAGAGGGTGCCCATTTGGTCGGGCGCGATCAAGCGAGCCAACGCCGCATCGATCGCGGCGCGCTGGGCCTCGGTGGCACGGGCTTTCAGGGCTTTGGCCCGTTCGGCGATGCCCAGGCGCCGCAGGAAGTCGCCCTGGCCGACCGGGCCGAAGGTCGGCCGGCCGGTCGCCTGCGCCAAAGCGGCGAAATCGACATGGGCGCTGAGATCCGTCTCGCCTGGCCGGTCGAGGATATCGGTCCCGCGATGGCCGCGGACGGCCTGCAGCGAGGCGCCGAGCGCGCCGTCATGGCCGTAATCCACGATCAGCGCCCAGCCGGCGAAGCGCTGGAGGCGCTCGCCAATCGCGCCGGCGAGGGCAAGGCCGGCCTCGCAGAGCTCGGCCTGCGCGCCGACCGGGGCGTCGGGCAGCGCCGATGCATAAGGCGTCACGCCGGGCGCCAGCGCCAGGCGCAGGCTGCCGTCGTCGGCAAGGCCGACCATGCGCTCGGCCCAGCCGCGCGCGGTCCTCTCGAACTGGCGCACGGGCAGGGCGTCGAAGAACTCGTTGGCGACCAACAGCAGCGGCCCCTCGGGGACATCGTCGAAGCGGGCATGCCATGTCGGCTTGTAGGCGGCGAGTACCTCGCCCTGCAGGGTGCGCAGCTGCTCGTTGATGTCGACGAGATGGAGATCGATCGCGGCATGAAAGCCCGGCACGCCGCGGGTCGCTCGCATGGCATCGGCCATCAACGTGCCGCGTCCCGGGCCGAGCTCGACCAGGCGCACCGGCGATGGCCATCCCATCGCCAGCCAGCGCTCGGCGAGCCACGCCCCCAAAAGCTCGCCGAACATCTGGGAGATCTCGGGTGCCGTCGTGAAGTCGCCGGCGGCGCCGACGGGCAGGGCCTCGCGGTAGTAGCCGAGCCGCGGATGGCCGAGCGCCTCGGCCATGAAGTCGCTGAGCGAGATCGGGCCGCTGAGCGCGATCCGTTGGGCGATCAGCCGGCCGAGCTCAGTGTTCACGACAACTCTATGGTCATGACACGGGGGTCATGACACGGGCGGCCGGGCGTAGGCACGAGTGATCAGCCAGGCGCCAATGAACAGCAATGGCACCGACAGCAGCATGCCCATGGTGATTGGCCCCCACAGATAGCCGAGATGCGCGTCGGGCTCGCGGAACAGCTCGCCGACGATGCGGGCAACGCCGTAGCCCGCGAAGAACACGCCGCAGAGCAGGCCGGGTCGATGACGGCCGTCGGTCAGTCGCCACATCAGCATCATGACAGCAAACAACGCGATGCCCTCGAAGAAGGCCTGGTAGAGCTGGCTGGGATGGCGCGGCAACGGGCCGCCGCGTGGAAACACCATGGCCCAGGCGACGTCGGTCGTGCGCCCCCACAGCTCGCCGTTGATGAAGTTGGCCAGCCGGCCGAAGAACAGGCCGATCGGCGACACGATGGCCAGAAGGTCACCCAGCAGGAAGGGGTCGGTCTTGTTGCGCAGGGAGAAGACGATGGTGGCGACGATGACGCCCAGGAAGCCGCCGTGGAACGACATGCCGCCTTCCCACAGGGTCAGGATGGCGAGCGGGTTCGCGAGGTAGAAGCCGGGCTTGTAGAACAGCACATAGCCCAGCCGGCCGCCCAGGATGACGCCCAGCGCCGCCCACAGCAGGAAGTCGTCGATCTTGGCCGGCGTCAGCACCTTGGGCGACTGCTCGCACAGGCGGCGGACGATCTGCCAGCCGATGACCAAGCCTGCGATATAGGCGAGGGCGTACCAGCGGATGGCGAGCGGCCCGAACTGGACCAGGACGGGATCGATTTCGGGATAGGGGATGACGAGGGGGTTCATTCGGCGAGCGTTATACCCGGATGCCCGGTCCGGATCATGACCCCAGAATCGTCGCAGCGCCGGTCTCAGCGCTTGGCTTGATCCACCTTCTCAAGGGTCAGATCGATGGATTTGCGGAGATCGTCGGCGACGACGGCGCGCGGCTCCTTGAGCTGAAATAGCGTCTGGCGCCCAACGACCAGCCGGGCGGCAATCGCCAGATTGCGTCCATCCAACGAGACATCCTTAGGCACCCGCAGAGCAAAGGGGATAGGCGTTGGCCTGCCGATCCGCACGACCTGTTCCGCCAAGATTTCTTCAGGCGCTGACGTCGACTTGTCGAGGAGCTGGATGCGTAGCTCGGCGCCTCTTGGCAGTGTCGTCTCGGCGTATGCGGCCGATCCGTCGATCATGGTTGCCGGTGGGAGCGTATCGCCAAGTTGCGGGGCGGGATGGCTGGTGTGAAGCATGACCGCCTGGCCTTTTGTATCCAACAGGCAGGTATAGCGAAATGGTACGAAGGTTCCGTCGCGCCGCCGGCGCGCTCCGGTGCCAGTGACCACGGTCGAGATTGTTTGCGTTCCCACTTGATCTTCGACCCGCTCGATCGTGACCCAAGGCCCATCGAGCAGGATGGCGCTGAAAGCTGCATCGGCCTCGCGCGTATCCAAGCCGATTTTGCCGGCACAGCGCGAGATCGCCGACGAAGAGATACCGCCTGCTTCTTGTGCCAGCGCCGTCGTGCTGGCGATAGCGACAAGCAGTGTCACGACCAAGTTCAGCAAATACATAATTAAGCCTTAGGGAGCGACAAACGGGTCGCCACTTTTAGCCTTCTCCAATTCGGATGAAATCATGACAAGGCTGAATGTCGATGCGATTTCGACAACCCACAGGACGCCCCTGAATCGTCGCGGCGCCGGTCTGGGGGACCGGCGCCGCTGAGGACAATCCAACTACATAGACTTATTGGTCTTCGTTTCTTACGAGAGGGGGCGTCGGAGGGTCCTTTTCCGCTCAGGCTTCGCCGACCGTCTCGAGGATCGAGGCGGTCAACGCGTCGAGGGGCGTCTTGCCGGCCCACACGACGTACTGAAAGGCAGGATAGAAGCGCTCGCTTTCGCTGATCGCCACTTCGACCAGGTCGTTGAGCTGCTCGGGCATCAGGCCCGTGGTGCCGCGCAAGGGGATGGCGTGGCGGAACATCGGCAGGCCTTCGTCAGTCCACAGATCGAAGTGGCCCAGCCACATCTTCTCGTTGATCAGCGCCAGCAGCACATGGATGTCGTTGTGGCGCTCGGTCGGGATACGCACGTCGTAGGCGCAGGTGAAGTGCAGCGCCTCTACGTCCTCGCGCCAGCTGAAGAACATGCGGTAGTCGCACCAGCGGCCGGCGACCTCGACGGCGATCTCTCGGTCGGATGTGCGGTCGAAGGGCCAATCGTTGGCGGAGACGACCTTCTCGATCATCTCGAGCGGGTTGAGATCGACTTTTCGTCTGGTCCGCTCATGTCGCGATAACGCCATCGACCCACTCCCCAACCATTTCCGCCTTGCGGCTCCGGATGAACCATTCTTGAGGCGGTTGGCCGACATATCGTGGTGGGTACCCAACAACCCACAAGCCGTAGACTGCCATAAGGGTGAGTCCCACCGCAATAAGAAATCAGACGGAAATCGGGGAAAGAGTCAGGGATTCCATCTATTTAATCCCCAGAGCTAAGATTCGAATCGCAAAATTCCGCTTGTCGAATCGCGTTCTTCTGCCCGATTTTTGAGCAAGTCAGCCGCTGATCCCGCAGCGTCAGCCATTTTCCCAGGATCTGTAGGCCTTGGCATATGGCTTGCGTTCCAAGCCTCCAACGACGCGCCGCTGGCGCCAACAAGGAGGAGGCTTAAAAACCATGTTCAAGGACCCGTTCGATCCCAAGACGCTACTCAGGCAGCGCTGCGCCTGCGGCGGCGACCATGCGCCGGCCGACCACGCCCGCCTGTCGGCTGTACCGACGAGCGACGAGCAGCGTTTCGGCCGGGTGGTCGACGCCGCGGTCCTGCGCGCCGTCTTCCCCGTCGATGCCCGGCGCCGGCTGTTCCTGAAGACGGTCGGAGCGGCGACGGCGATGGCCGCCATCTCCTCCGTCTTCCCGCTGGCCACGGCGCGCGAGGCCTTCGCCCAGGGCGGCGCGCCGGAGAAGAAGGACCTCAAGGTCGGCTTCATCCCCATCACCTGCGCCACGCCCATCATCATGGCCCATCCGATGGGCTTCTATTCCAAGCAGGGCCTCAACGTCGAAGTGGTCAAGACGGCAGGCTGGGCCGTCATCCGCGACAAGTCGCTGGCCAAGGAATACGACGCCGCGCACATGCTCTCGCCGATGCCGCTCGCCATCTCGCTGGGCGTCGGCTCGAACCCCGTGCCGTGGACGATGCCGGCGATCGAGAACATCAACGGCCAGGCCATCACCTTGGCCATCAAGCACAAGGACAAGCGCAACCCGAAGGACTGGAAGGGCTTCCGCTTTGCCGTGCCGTTCGACTACTCGATGCACAACTACCTGCTGCGCTACTACGTGGCCGAGCACGGGCTCGATCCCGACAAGGACATCTCGATCCGCTCGGTGCCGCCGCCGGAGATGGTGGCCAACCTGCGCGCCGACAACATCGACGGCTATCTCGGCCCCGATCCCTTCAACCAGCGCGCCGTGTTCGACGGCATCGGCTTCATCCATCTGCTGACCAAGGAGCTGTGGGACGGCCATCCGTGCTGCGCCTTCACGGTCAGCAAGGAATTCGCCACCCAGAATCCCAATGCCTACCGTGCGCTGCTGAAGTCGATCATTGACGCCACGGCCTATGCCTCCAAGCAGGAGAACCGCAAGGAGATCGCCAAGGCGATCGCGCCCACCAACTACCTGAACCAGCCCGAGACGGTGCTGGAGCAGATCCTGACCGGCACCTACGCCGACGGCCTGGGCGCGGTGAAGAAGGATCCCAACCGCATCGACTTCGATCCGTTCCCCTGGAACCAGTTCGCCATCTGGATCATGACCCAGATGAAGCGCTGGGGTCAGCTCAAGGGCGACGTCGACTACGCCAAGGTGGCGGCCGACGTCTATCTCGCCACCGATACCGCCAACATGATGAAGGAGATGGGGCTCACCCCGCCCGATCCCAGCAAGAAGACCATCGTGGTCATGGGCAAGGCCTTCGATCCGGCCAAGCCAAACGAATACGTCGACAGCTTCGCGATCAAGCGGAGCTGAGGTCGTGCCGACGCTCAAGAAGTCGCTGGGGCTGCGCGCGGCCCTGCTGTCGTTCCTCATCTTCGCCGCCATCGTCGGACTGTGGCAGATCGCGGCCCAGCCGCCGGCCGCCTCGGGCCCGGCGGTCGATCCCGAATATGCCAAGCTGGTCGGCGCCGCGGCGGCGACCGGGACGAAGTCGGCGATGCCGACGCCCGCCGACATCGGCGTCACCATCTGGAAGCACCTGATGGATCCCTTCTACGTGAAGGGCACCAACGACAAGGGCATCGGTATCCAGCTCGCCTATTCGCTGGGCCGCGTGCTGCTGGGCTTCGGGCTCGCCGCCCTGTTCGCCGTGCCGCTGGGCTTCCTGATCGGCATGTCGCCGCTGGTCTATCGCGCGCTCGATCCGTTCATCCAGATCCTGAAGCCGGTGTCGCCGCTCGCCTGGATGCCGCTGGCGCTCTACACCATCAAGGACAGCGCCATCTCCTCGATCTTCGTGATCTTCATCTGCTCGGTCTGGCCGATGCTTATAAACACGGCGTTCGGCGTGGCGAGCGTGCGGCGTGAATGGCTGAACGTGGCGCGCACCCTCGAGGTCGGGCCGTTCCGCACCGCCTTCAAGGTCATCCTGCCGGCGGCCGCGCCCACCATCATGACCGGCATGAGGATCTCGATCGGCATCGCTTGGCTGGTGATCGTCGCGGCCGAGATGCTCGTGGGCGGCACCGGCATCGGCTACTTCGTGTGGAACGAGTGGAACAACCTCTCGATCGCCAACATCGTCACCGCCATCCTGCTGATCGGCGTGGTCGGGCTGCTGCTCGACCAGGGGCTGGCGCGGCTCACCAAGCTCGTGACCTACCCGGAATAGCCTGATGGAACGCCCCCTCATCAGCGTCGAGGGCCTGGCCCGCCGCTTCGGCGACGGCAACCAGCCCGCCGTGTTCGAGAACATCTGGTTCGGCATCGACCGCGGCGAGTTCGTCTGCCTGATCGGCCATTCCGGCTGCGGCAAGACCACGATCCTGAACGTGCTGGCCGGCCTCGACCAGCCGAGCGATGGCGCCGTCATCGTCGACAACCGCGAGATCGACGGGCCGAGCCTCGATCGCGCCGTGATCTTCCAGGGCCATGCCCTGCTGCCGTGGCTGACGGTGATGGGCAACATCGCCTTCGCCGTTTCCTCGCGCTGGCCCAAGTGGGACCGCGCCCGTGTCGCCGAGCATTCGCGCAAGTTCATCGAGCTGGTCGGGCTCAAGGGTGCAGAGAACAAGCGGCCGGCGCAGCTCTCGGGCGGCATGAAGCAGCGCGTCGGAATTGCTCGTGCGCTCTCCATTCAGCCCAAGATGCTCCTGATGGACGAGCCGTTCAGCGCGCTCGATGCGCTGACCCGCGGCATGCTGCAGGACGAGGTCCTGCGCATCTGCGCCGACACCCGGCAGACGGTGTTCATGATCACCCACGACGTCGACGAGGCGATCTTGCTCGCCGACAAGATCGTGCTGATGACCAACGGGCCAGGCGCCAAGATCGCCGAGATCGTGGTCAACACCATGCCGCGCAACGAACGGCACCGGAACGACCTGCATCGCCATCCGCAATACTACGCCATCCGCAATCATCTCGTGGAGTTCCTGGTCAACCGCTCCAAGGCCTTCGACCAGGAAATCGCGGACGGCAGCTACGACCCGCGCCGGCTCAAGCTGGTGAAGCCGGGCCTGGCCGCGGTCAATCCGCCGGCCGAAGTCGTGCCGCTTCGGCACACCCATTGAACAAGCAAGACGGAGACACGCAATGAAACGGGCAGACGTCACCGAGAAGATCCTCACCGCCAAGCGGCTGAAGGAGCTCACCTGGGAGGAGATCGCCAAGAAGATCGGCGGCGCCTCCAAGATCATCGTCACGGCGGCCTGCATGGGCCAGATGAAGATGACCAAGGAGCAGGCGACCAAGGCCGCCAAGCTGTTCGGCCTGGGCAAGGAAGAGACCCTGCTCTTGCAGGAGGTGCCCTATCGCGGCTCGCTGCCCCAGGTGCCGCCGACCGATCCGCTGATCTATCGCTTCTACGAGCTGGTGCAGGTCTACGGCACGACCTGGAAGGAACTGATCCAGGAGGAATTCGGCGACGGCATCATGTCGGCCATCGACTTCGACATGACCATGGAGCGCCAGCCTGACCAGAAAGGTGATCGGGTGAAGATCGCCATGTCGGGCAAGTTCCTGTCGTACAAGACGTACTGATTCTCCACCTCTTTCCCGTCATCCCGAGCGAAGCCGCCTGAAGGGCGGCGTAGTCGAAGGACCTCTTTTTGTCGATGCATCAACAAAAGAGGTCCCTCCGCTCCGCCTCGCTGCGCTCGGCTCCGGTCGGGATGACGGAGAGGTCGATGGTTGATGCCGTCGGCCTGTCCACACGTGGCTTGATACATCATGGCGGAGCCGCCTACCTTGCCCGCGGATGAAAGACCCTCCACCTCTCGCTGCTCGGCGCTCCGCGACCGGGGATGACGCCGAAGGCGTCCGGGACACGCTGGAGAAGGCCCGGGCGCTCTATCGACAAGGGCAAGTCGTCCAGGCGCAGGCGATCATGGAGGAAGTCCTCAAGTCGCAGCCTCGACACCATGAAGCGCTCCATCTGTCGGGGTTGATCGCTTACCGGGGGGAAAATCCCCGAAGCGCGGCCGAACTGATCGGCAAGGCAATAGAGCTGAATCCCGGGTTGCCGGCTCCCCACAACAATCTCGGCAATGCATTGCGGGCCCTCAACCAGCCAATGGCTGCGATCGAGAGCTTCGACCGCGCACTTGCCCTCAATCCGAATCTGGCGGAAGCGCACTTCAATCGCGCCAACGCGCTGCTCGATCTCAACCGGTTTGAGGCCGCGGTCGAGAGCTACGACCGCGCCATCGCCCTCAAGCCGACGCACGCCGAAGCTCACAACAATCGCGGCAATGCGCTTGCGGCCCTGGGCAAGCAGCAGGCCGCGATCGCTTCCTATGACCGGGCGGTCGACCTCAAGCCGGACTACGCCATGGCCCTCAACAACCGTGGCGTCGCGCATATTGCGCTCAAGCGGCCGGACGCTGCTTTGGAGGACTTCGACCGGGCAATCGCCCTGCAGCCGCTGTTCGCGATGGCCCACAACAATCGTGGCAACGCACTGACGCGCCTCAGCCGGCTACGCGCCGCTGCCGAAAGCTACAGCCGCGCGATCGGCTTGGCCCCCAAGCTTGCGGAGCCCTACACCAATCTTGGCAGCGCGCTCGTGTCGCTCGGCCAACCACGGGCCGCCCTGCAACAGATCGATCGCGCGCTCGACTTGAGACCCGACTACGCCATGGCGCTCAGCCATCGTGGCGATGCCCTGCGAGCGCTGCTTCAGCTCGAAGCAGCCATCGAAAGCTATGACCGTGCGATGGCGTTGAAGCCGGACGACGCGTTGTTCCGCTTGAACCAGGCGATCGCGAAGCTGCAGTCCGGCGATTTTGCCGGCGGATGGCCGCTCTACGAATGGCGCACGCAGACGGAAGAGGCCGGCAGCCCGAGAACCTACGCCGAGCCGGTCTGGACCGGCGTCGAGGATATTTCGGGGAAGACCCTCTTCGTTCGCCACGAGCAGGGCCTCGGCGACACCATACAGTTCAGCCGATACGTCAAGCTCGCGGAGGCTCGGGGCGCCAAGGTCGTGTTCTCCGTACAGGACCGGCTGGTCCGGCTGATGAGCACATTGTCGCCGACGGTCACTGTCGTCGATTCCAGGACGCAACCGCGAAAGTTCGACTATCATATCGCCTTGCTCAGCATGCCGTTGGCGTTCGGCACGACCGAGCAAAGCATTCCCGCTGAAGCAGTCTACCTTCGCGCTGAGCCGGCCAGAGTGGACGCGTGGGCAAGACGGATTGGCGATCAAGGATTCAAGATCGGCATTGCCTGGCAGGGAAACCCGCGCAGCAAGGCCGATCGTGGCCGGTCGGCGACGCTGGAATGCTTCAAGGCGTTTGCGGATATGCAGGGCGTGCGCCTCATCAGCCTTCAGGTGGCTGACGGCGTGGAGCAACTCGGGCAGTTGCCCGACGGGCTGCGCGTGGAGACGTTGGGTGACGGCCTCGACGAAGGATCGGATGGCTTCATCGACACGGCGGCCGTCATCGCAAACCTGGACCTTGTCATAACCGTCGATACGTCGATCGCCCACCTGGCGGCGGCCCTGGGCAAGCCCACCTGGGTCGCCCTGAAATATTCACCGGACTGGCGTTGGCTTCTCGGGCGATCGGACAGTCCCTGGTATCCGACGGTACGGCTGTTCAGGCAGGAGTCGATCGGCGACTGGTCAAAGGTCTTTGCCGACATGGCGGCGGCCCTTGCCGAGCGGCTGGCCGTTTCCCTGCCATCGACGATCCCTCACGTGCCGATCTCCTGGGGCGAGCTTTTAGACAAGATCACCATCCTCGAGATCAAGAGTGAGCGGCTGACGGCAGAGAGCTCCCTTGCCAATGTTCGCCATGAGCTCTCGCTGCTCACGGCCGTCGCGCAAAGCCTGCTTGGCGGCGACGAGGAACTCCTGCGGCTCAAAGATCAGCTGAAGTCGGTGAACGAGACGCTCTGGCGGATCGAGGCGGACATCCGCGCGAAGGAGGAGCGGGAACAGTTCGACCAGGGTTTCATCGAGCTGGCCCGTTCTGTCTACCGACACAACGACGAGCGGGCCGCGATCAAGAGGCAGATCAACCTCAGGACCGGTTCGACGCTGGTCGAAGAGAAGAGCTACTCGGCCGAATGACACCCGATCAGGAGCCGATCCTCACTGCCGACCATCTGCGGCTGCGCCGCTGCCGTCACGGCACGATGATGTACAATCTGAACGACGCCTTCATCGGCACCATGCTCGATCTGTATGGCGAATTTTCCGAAGGCGAGACCGATGTCTTCCGCCAGGTGCTGCGGCCCGGCATGACGGCGGTGGAAGTCGGGGCGAACATCGGCGCGCACACCCTCTCTCTCGCCAAATTCGTCGGACCGGGCGGCCGTGTCGTGGCCATCGAGCCGCAGCGCAGCGTATTCCAGCTGCTGTGCGGCAACCTGGCCCTGAACGGCATTGAGCACGTGGAGGCCGTGCACGCGGCCGTCGGAAGCGCACCGGGCTCGATCGCCGTGCCGCGACTGGACAGCCGGGCAAGACAGAACTTCGGAGGCTTGAGCCTGGGAGGGGCGCAACAGGGCGACCAGGTCCGCCTGTTGACGCTGGACAGCCTTAACCTGGCCGCTTGCCACTTCATCAAGATCGACGTCGAAGGCATGGAATCCGAGGTGCTGAGCGGCGCGACCGAGACCATCAAGCGCGCTTGGCCCATCCTCTATGTCGAAAACGACCGGAAGGAAAAATCCGCGACGCTGATCCGGCAGCTCCAGGATCTGGACTACCGGTGCTATTGGCATACCCCCGCCTATGTCCGGGTGCCCAACTTTCGAGGCAACGCTGACAACCGGTTTCCGAAGCTGATTTCGATCAACATGCTCTGCGCCCCCCGCAGTCGTAATTTTCCAGGCACCGGGCTTCGGGAAGTCGAGACCTGAGCCTCCGCCCTTGCCGGAGAGTGCCCACCCATGGCAGATTGTCAACAATCGACGATCAGCCAAAAGTGGGACGAGTTGGCCTTATCGGACCTTTCGACGCCGGAACTGGGCCTGGGGCCTGTCCCCAAGGCGACGCTACGCGCCCACATCGCCGAGCGCCTGCGCGCGGCGATCCTGGCCGGCGACATCGCGCCGGGGGCGCCGCTGACCGAGACGGCGCTGTCGAGCCGCTTCAACGTCAGCCGCGGGCCGCTTCGCGAGGCAATGCGCCAGCTCATCGAGGAAGGGCTGCTGGTGACGGTGCCCTACACCGGCACGCACGTCGCCGCGCTGTCGGTCGAGGATGTGCGCGAGATCTACTCGCTGCGCACCGCGCTGGAGATCTTCGCCTTCGAGCAGGTGTGGGAGCACCGCGACGATCGCTTCAGCCGCGAGCTCCATCGGCGCAACGCGGCGCTGCTGGCCAGCATCGATGCCGGCGACGATCGCACCAGCATCTCGACCGAGCTCGAGCTGCACGGCCTGGTCTTCGAAGCGAGCGGCCACAAACTGCTGCAGCGCGCCTGGCATGGGTTGCGCGGTCGCCTGCAACTCTATTGGGCCGCCCATCATCGCGCCCATGGGATGCGCGGACCCAGGCGCGACAGCCACGACAGCTACATCAAGGCCGCTCTCGGCAGCGACCTCGATGCGCTGCGTCTGGAGATTGCCGACCACATGCGCCGTGGCGCGGTGGTCACGGAGAAGTTCGTTTCGGGGGAATCGAGGAAGGGGAACACGACATGACGATCAAGCGCCGCAAGGTCCTGGCCGGGACCGCCTGGGGACTCGCTGCAGCAGCCTTGCCGTTGCTGCCCGCTCACGCCGGCACCATCGAAGAGACCAAGAAGCGCGGCACCTTCCGCGTCGGCGTCACCCAGGCGCCGCCGTGGTTCTCAAAGGATCCCAAGAGCGGCCAGTGGTCGTCGGGCCTCGGCATCTCCATGGGCAAGGCGATGGCCGATGCGCTGGGCGTCAAGCTCGAGACCGTCGAGGTGAGCTGGGGCAACGCCATCGCCGCGCTGCAATCCGACAAGATCGACATCATGTTCATGCTCGACGCCACGCCGGAGCGGAAGCAGGCCGTCGACTTTCCGGAATCGCCGTTGCTCTACTATTCGCTGGCCGTGCTGGCGCGCGATGACCTTCCGGCGAAGACCTGGGGGGACCTCAACAAGCCCGGCGTGCGTATCGCCGTGCCGCAGGCCTCGTCGATGGATCGCTTCGTCAGCGAGCACGCCGCCAAGGCCGACCTGCAGCGCTTCCCCGACAATGCCGCCGCCATTGCGGCGTTCCAGTCAGGCCGCGTCGACGCCGTATGCCTGTTCCATCCGCCGCTGCTCGCCGCCCGCCAGCGCCTGGGCAAGGGAAAGATCGTGGTGCCGACGCCGGCGCAGTCGCAGGCCTCCAGCGCGGCCATCCGCAAGAACGATGCGGAGTTCGTCGCCTGGGTCGATAGGGAGCTCGCTGCCTTCTACAAGAGCGGCCAGACGCAGAAATGGTACGAGGCCGCGCTCAGCGACTTCGGGCTCGATCCAACGCTCGCGCCGCCGGTCATGAAGGAGATGATCAAGTAGGCTGTCGTGGCCTACCAGTGGGACTTCACCCCGGTCTTCGCCAACAGCGAGCTGTTGGCGCAGGGGCTTTTGAACACGCTCAAGGTCACCGGCGCCTCGCTCGCCTGTGGTCTGGTGCTGGGGCTGGGGTTCGCCCTGATGCGGCTGTCGAGGCATCGGCTGGCGTCGTGGCCGGCAGGTTTCGTCATAGAAGTGTTCCGCACCACGCCGCCCTTGGTGCAGCTCTTCTGGTTCTTCTTCGCCCTGCCGCTGATCGCCGGCATCGAGATGACGCCGTTGCTGGCGGCGATCGTCACCTTCTCGATCCAGTCGGCGGCCTTCTTCGCCGAGGTGTTCCGCGCCGGCATCGTCTCGGTCGAGCGCGGCCAGTGGGACGGCGCGCGAGCGATCGGCATGACGAACGGTCAGGCGCTGCGCCGCATCGTCCTGCCACAGGCGATCAAGCGCATGATCCCGGCCTTCATGGAGCGTGCCATCGAGCTCATGAAAACGACGACCCTGGTCGCCACCATCGCCTACGCCGACCTGCTGTTCGCCGCCAACGAGATCGCCCAGAAGACGTTCAGGCCGCTCGAGACCTTCACGGTCGCGGCGCTGATCTATTTCGTCGTCATCACGGCCATTAGCCTGCTGGCCCGCCAGCTCGAGCGGCGGCTCGCCGTCAGCGGCGAATCGACGGTGCACTGACATGCACCAGTGGGATTTCGCCTCGGTCCTCGACAATGCCGACGTGTTTGCCGTCGGCGCGCTCGGCACGCTGCGCATCTTTGCGATCTGTCTCGTTGCGGGTTTGAGCTTCGGCCTGGTGGTCGGGCTGGGCCGCTATTCGCAGCGCCGCGTCTTCTATTGGCCGGCGACGGCGTTCGTCGAATTCTTCCGCAACACGCCGGTGCTGGTGCAGATCATCTGGTTCTACTTCGCCCTGCCGATCCTGATGCCATTCTCGATCAGCCCCCTGGCGGCGGCCTCGCTCGGCATCTCGCTCAACTCGGCGGCGTTCTCCGCCGAGATCTATCGCGCCGGCATCCAGTCGATCGACCGTGGGCAGTGGGACGGGGCGCGGGCGCTCGGCATGAGCTTCCTGCAGGCCATGCGGCGCATCATCCTGCCGCAGGCGCTCAAGCGCATGACGCCGGCGCTGACCAACCGCGCCATCGAGATCTTCAAGATGTCGACCCTCGCTTCGGCCATTGCCTATGTCGAATTGCTGCAGCAGGCCAAGCTGATCGCCTCGCTGAACTTCAATCCCATCGAGGCCTACACGGCGGTCGCCGTGATCTTCTTCGTCTTCCTGTGGCCAATGGTGCAGCTCACCTATGTGCTGGAACGGCGACTGGCGAGGGACGAATGACCATCCTCAAGGTCAGCGGCCTCATCAAACGCTTCGGCGGCAATGAGGTGATCCGCGGCATCGATCTCGACGTGGAGAAGGGCGAACGCATCGCCGTGCTGGGCGCCTCGGGCTCGGGCAAGTCGACCTTGCTCCGTTGCCTCAACTTCATGGAGATGCCCGACGCCGGCACGATCACGCTTGACGGCAAGTTGGTGGGCCACCGCGAAGCCGAGCTGACGCTGGTGCGCCAACGCATTGGCATGGTGTTCCAGCAGTTCAACCTCTTCCCGCACATGACGGCGCTGGGCAACGTCATGGAGGGCCTGCGCACGGTGCGCCGCATGAGCAAGCCCGATGCTGAGGCGCGCGCCGAGCGCGAGCTGGCCCGGGTCGGTCTGGCCGACAAGGCGGCGCACTATCCGGCGCACCTCTCGGGCGGCCAGAAGCAGCGCGTTGCCATCGCCCGCGCGCTCGCCATGGATCCCGAGCTGCTGCTGTTCGACGAGCCGACCTCCGCTCTCGATCCTGAGCTGGTCGGCGAGGTGCTGGGCGTCATCCGCTCGCTCGCGGAGGAGGGACGCACCATGCTGCTGGTCACCCACGAGCTCGGCTTCGCCTACCACGTGGCCACGCGCGTGATCTTCCTGGCCGACGGCACGATCCACGAGCAGGGCACGCCCGACGAGGTGCTGAAGCATCCGCGGCGCGAGCGCACGCAGGCCTTCCTGGCCCGCCACAAGGAATTCAGTCTCTAGGAGCACCAGCATGACGACGGAGCAGGCGAGCGCGCAGGCCTACAAGGCCGACGCGCGCAACGACAACGTTCTGGTCTACGTGAACGGCCAGTTCGTGCCACGCAACGAGGCACGGGTCTCGGTGTTCGATTCGGGCTTCGTGCTGGGCGACGGCGTGTGGGAGGGCCTGCGGCTGGTCAAGGGCAGGCTGATCAGCCTCGAGGCGCATCTCGATCGGCTGTTCGAGGGTGCGCGATCGATCCAGCTCGATATCGGCTTGTCGCGCGAGGGCGTGGTCAAGGCGGTGCAGGACACGCTCGACCGCAACGGCATGACCGACGGCGCGCATGTCCGCCTGATGGTGACGCGCGGCGTCAAGAAGACGCCCAACCAGGACCCGCGCTTCGTGATCGGCCCGGCCACGATCGTGATCGTGGCCGAGTACAAGACGCCGCTGCCCGAGGCCAAGGCCAAGGGCTACGCGCTCTTCACCTCGACTTTCCGCACCACCGGTCCCGATCAGTTCGACCTGCGCCTGAACTCGCATTCTCGCCTGAACCTGATCCAGGCCCTCATCCAGGCGATCAATGCCGGCGCCGACGAGGCCCTGATGCTCGATCCGCGCGGCTTCGTCGCTTCCTGCAATTCGACCAACTTCTTCATCGTGCGCGGCCGCGAGCTCTGGACCTCGACCAGCCTCTACAGCTTCAAGGGCATCACCCAGCAGAACGTGATCGACGCGTGGCGCAACGCCGGCAACGTCGCCCGCGAATGCGACTTCACCCTGGCGCAGGTCTATTCGGCGGATGAGGCGTTCGTGACCGGCACCCTGGGTGGCGTCACGCCCGTAACCAAGGTCGATGGCCGCTCCATCGACGACGGCAAGCCAGGCAAGGTCACGAAAGAAGCAAGCGAGCTCTACCTGCGGTCGGTCGGAGCGCTCTGAGGCGGCGCGCCGGTCCGCCGCCATCTTTCGCGCCGCCCTCGTCTCAGCCTGCACTTTACGTGCGACCCGCAGGCTTCCGCCGATGCCATGACGTATGCCTTTATGACACTTGCAGAACTGCAAAGCGTGATCGATCATTCATTTTCTGCTGGCCATGATAGCGCCCGACGATGCGTCGCTCGCATCGGCCCAAAAGCAGACCGCGATAATGCAGCGACTGAAGCTCAATACGTTGGGAGTGAAACATGAATTTCCTCAGATCGATGCTATCCGCCATCGTGCTTGGTTCGGTTGCACTTGCAGGTTCCGCGCTCGCGCAGGGCAAACCCACTGTCGGCATCGCGATGCCGACCAAGTCTTCTGCGCGCTGGATCGATGACGGCAACAACATCGTGAAGGTGTTGAAGGAGCGCGGTTACAACACCGACCTGCAATACGCCGAAGACGATATTCCAAACCAGCTCTCCCAGATCGAGAACATGGTGACCAAGGGCGCCAAGGTGCTGGTTATCGCTTCGATCGACGGCACCACGCTGTCCGACGTGCTCAAGCAGGCCAAGGCCAAGGGCATCACCGTGATCGCCTACGACCGGCTGATCCGCGACACGCCCAACGTGGATTACTACGCGACCTTCGACAATTTCAGGGTGGGCGTGCTGCAGGCGCAGTCGATCGAGCAAGGGCTGAAGTTGAAGGAAGGCAAGGGCCCGTTCAACATCGAGCTGTTCGGCGGCTCGCCCGACGACAACAATTCCTACTTCTTCTACAATGGGGCGATGTCGGTTCTGCAGCCCTATATCGACAGCGGCAAGCTCGTGGTCGTGAGCCGCCAGACCGGCATGGACAAGGTCTCGACGCTGCGCTGGGACGGCGCCACGGCGCAAGCCCGGATGGATAATCTCCTGAGCGCATTCTACACCACGAAGCGGGTCGATGCAGTGCTCTCGCCCTATGATGGTCTGTCGATCGGCATCCTGTCGTCGCTCAAGGGTGTCGGCTACGGCAGCGGCAACATGCCGATGCCGATCGTCAGCGGCCAGGACGCGGAGGTGCCGTCCATCAAATCGATGCTGCGCGGCGAGCAGTATTCCACCATCTTCAAGGACACCCGCGACCTCGCCAAGGTCACCGCCGACATGGTGGATGCGGCGCTGAACGGCAAGACCGTGACGGTGAACGACACCAAGACCTACAACAATGGCGTGAAGGTGGTGCCGTCCTATCTGCTGACGCCCGTGGTGGTCGACAAGACCAACTGGGAGAAGACCTTGATTGATAGCGGCTACTACAAGAAGGCGCAGTTCAACTGAGTTGGACTGCGACCAGGCATGAAAGCGATCCGTCGTCATGGTCGCGCATGGCGACGGTAGCTGATCGTGTCTGACGTCACCGGGTTCAGGGAGCCTGAATGAGCACGTTGCTCGAAATGCGCGGCATCAGCAAAGCCTTCGCCGGCGTGAAGGCGCTGGAGGACATCAATTTCACTGTCAGGCAGGGGGAGATCCACGCCGTGGTGGGCGAGAACGGCGCCGGCAAGTCCACGTTGGTGAAGGTATTGAGCGGCGTCTATCCCCACGGCAGCTATGACGGCAGCATCGTCTATGACGGCAGGGAGCGGCACTTCCGCGACATCAATGATTCCGAAGCGCTCGGCATCATCATCATCCATCAAGAACTCGCGCTGATCCCGCTGCTCTCGATCGCGGAGAATATCTTCATCGCCAACCCGCCGTCGCGATTCGGCATGATCGATCGCGATGCGGTCTACAAGAGGTCGCAGCAGCTGTTGGCGAAAGTTGGACTCAATGAAGCGCCGGACACGCTGGTCACCAACATCGGAGTCGGCAAGCAGCAGCTGGTGGAGATCGCCAAGGCGCTGTCCAAGGAGGTGCGCCTCCTGATTCTCGACGAGCCGACCGCGAGCCTCAACGAAAGCGACAGTGCCGCGCTGCTCGACCTGTTAGTCGAGTTCCGTTCCCAGGGCATGTCCGCGATCCTGATTTCGCACAAGCTCAACGAAGTGGCGCGCGTCGCCGACCGCATTACCGTGCTGCGCGATGGTCGCACCGTCGATACGATGGATTGCCAGGCCAGCACGATCGAAGAGGACCGCATCATCCGCAAGATGGTGGATCGCGACCTCGAACATCGCTTCCCGAAGCGGGAACCGACCATCGGCGAGCCGGTGTTCAAGGTCGAGAACTGGTCGGTTTATCATCCGCTGCATGCCGGCCGACAAGTCATCAAGAACGTCGACTTCCAAGTCCGGCGCGGGGAGATTGTCGGCATCGCCGGCTTGATGGGCGCCGGGCGCACCGAGTTCGCAATGAGCCTGTTCGGACGCTCCTGGGGCCGCAGGATCACCGGCCGCGCCCTGCTGCACGGCCGCGAGGTCGACCTGTCGACCGTCAGCCGCGCCATCGACGCCGGCCTTGCCTACGTCACCGAAGACCGCAAGCAACTCGGCCTCCTGCTGGCCGACGACGTCCGAAAGAACATAACGCTCGCCAACCTCGGCAGTGTCTCGTCCGGTCACGTCATCGACGACATCAAGGAGATGCGGGTGGCGAGCGACTATCGCAACCGCATGCGCATCCGCTGCTCCGATGTCTATCAGGCCTCCGGCAACCTGTCGGGCGGCAACCAGCAAAAGGTGGTGCTGTCGAAATGGCTGTTCACCGATCCGGAAATCCTGATCCTGGACGAACCGACCCGCGGTATCGACATCGGCGCCAAGTACGAGATCTATTGCATCATCAACGAGCTGGCCGACGCCGGCAAGGCCGTCATCATGATCTCGTCCGAGATGCCGGAGCTGCTCGGGATCTGCGACCGCATCTGCGTCATGAACGAAGGCGCCTTTGTCGGCGAATTCGACCGTAGCGAAGCGACGCAGGAGAAAATCATGCGCGTCATCGTGCGCAAGGGCGAGCGGTTGGTCGATAGAGACCTGCAAAGAAGTTCGGCCGAGGAGCTGTCGGGAGGCGCGCTTCGATGAGCGACAAGACTGCGACGCTTCCCGGCACGCGCGAGCATGCCGGCTTCGTCAAGACCAACCTGCGCGAATACGGCATGCTGCTGTCGCTGTTCGCGATCATGCTGTTCTTCGAGCTCGTCACCGACGGCACGTTGCTGCGCCCACTCAACCTCACCAATCTGGTGCTGCAGAACAGCTACATCGTGATCATGGCGCTCGGCATGCTGCTGGTGATCGTCACCGGGCACATCGATCTTTCGGTCGGCTCGGTCGCAGGCTTCATCGGTGCGATCGCCGCGGTCCTGATGGTGCGCTACGGCGTCCATTTCATTCCGGCCACCATCGCCTGTCTCGCGCTCGGTGCGCTGATCGGCGCGGCGCAAGGCTACTGGGTGGCCTATTTCAAGATTCCGTCCTTCATCGTCACGCTGGCCGGCATGCTGGTGTTCAAAGGGCTCGCGCTCGCTGTGCTGCAAGGCCAGTCGGTCGGTCCGTTCTCACCGACCTTCCAGAAACTCTCTTCCGGCTTCATTCCGGAACTGTTTCCCGGAGCCGGCACACTCTATCCCACCTCGCTCCTGATCGGTGCGGCGCTGGCGCTTGGTCTGGTCTACATCAGCGTCAAGACCCGCGCCCGTCGTGCCAGCCATGGCGTCGAGGTCGAGCCCACCAGTTTCTTTGCGCTCAAGAATGCGATCCTGGTCGGCGTGGTCATCTATTTCACCTATCTGATCGCCTCGCATCGCGGTTTGCCCAACGTGCTGGTAATCATGGTCGCACTGATCGCGCTCTATGGCTTCGTCACCACGCGCACGACCATTGGCCGGCAGATCTATGCGGTCGGCGGCAACGAGAAGGCGGCAAAGCTCTCCGGTATCAAGACCGAGCGGCTGACCTTCCTGACCTTCGTCAACATGGGGGTGCTGGCTGCGCTCGCCGGGCTGGTGTTCGCCGCGCGACTCAACACGGCAACGCCGAAAGCCGGGCTCGGTTTCGAGCTCGACGTCATCGCCGCCTGCTTCATTGGCGGTGCCTCGGCCTATGGGGGTGTCGGGCGGGTAGCTGGTGCCGTGATCGGCGCGCTGATCATGGGCGTGATGAACAACGGCATGTCGATCCTCGGCATCGGCATCGACTATCAGCAGGTGATCAAGGGGCTGGTGCTGCTCGGCGCGGTATGTCTCGACGTCTACAATCAACGTCGTTGAGCCTTACGGGTAGGCGTTTGGCCGTGACGCGGCCGAACGCAGTCAGTGCCAGACGCGCCGAGCCGTCTCCAGGATGACCTCGAGCTTGCGCCATTGCTGGTCGTGGCTGAGGTCGTTGCCCGACATGCCTGACGCGAAGCCGCATTGTGGGCTGAGCGCGAGCTGGCCAACGTCGAGGAAGCGGCTCGCCTCCTCGATACGGCGCAGCAGGGCGTCCACCGTCTCGACCTCGCCGGTCTTGGTCGTGACCAGGCCCAGCACGACCACCGGCGCCTGGCCGAGCGGGCCCTTGGGTACGAAGCGCAGCGGCTCGAAGCCGCCGGCGCGGGCGGTGTCGTACTCCAGCAGGAGGCGATCGAAGCGCAAGGTCGAGAAGAGCTCCTCGGCGATGCCGTCGTAGGTCCCTTCGCGATGCCACATGCTGGCGCGGTTGCCGCGGCAGATATGGATGCCGAACACGGCCTTGCTGGCATGGTCAGCCACCACGGCGTTGGAGGCCTTCACGGCCCGCCGCAGGTTGGCCATGGGATCCTCGCCATTGGCGCGCATGCGCTCCAGGGTCGCGCGGTCGACGTAGCCTGTGTAGCTCGGCTCATCGAGCTGCACGTAGGGGCAGCCGGCCTCGACCAGCTCGCCGACCATGCGGCTCTGGATCGCGACGACGTCGGCCAGGAAGGCATCGGCGCTGTCATAGGCAGGCTTTGAAGCCGGCAGGTCGCACATCTGCGAGACGCGGTCAGGCCCCATCAGCATGGCCTTGCCCGGTGTCGTGGCCACGGCGGCGAGACGCCGGTATTCGCCGAGCGGGAAATTGCTCAGCAGCCGCAGCCTGCTCGTGGCCGGCGTCTTGTAGCTCTGGACCGCATCGGCGCCGAGCGTGTTGGCGCGCTCGTGCTCGTGGCGCATCGCGGGATTGGCGAGGAACGACCGCCACGACGCCTCGTCCAGCGCCCAGCCCTCGATCTGGCTGAAGCTGACGTGCCAGTTGATGCGGCCGAACTCGCCGTCGGTCACGATCGGGAAGCCGATCGCCTGCTGCCTGGCGACGACATCGCGAATGGCCTGCTCGACCAGCACATCGAGGGCGCTCAGCGTGATGTCGCCCTTTGCGCAGGAGAGGAATGAGGAGATCAGCGAGGCGGGGCGCAACAGGCTCCCCACCTGATCGACGCGCAGTCCGAGGAGCTCGGTCCGCCGCATCGGCCGGCGGCTACTCGGCCGCCAGCTTTCGCGCCGCGCGGGGATCGCGGGTCAGCAGGCCGTCGGCCAGGTCGCGCTCAATCAACGCGTCCGGCCGCTCGGAGATGCGGCCGAAGCCGCCACCGCCGCCCACGAACATCTCCACGATGTCGCCCTTGGCGAGATCGACGGCGGCCTTGCTGCGCAGGTCCTCGACCGTGCCGTTGGCGCGATGGACGCGGCAGTAGCCGCGCTGGCCAGGCTCGCCGCCTTGCAGTCCTTCCGGCGCGAGACGGAAGCGGTCGGAGTAGATCGCGAGCTGCACGTCGTCGCGAAGGATCTCGCAGCGGCGGAAGAAGCCTGCGCCGCCGCGGCGCGCGCCCAGGCCGAAGGAATCGGGGGCGAGCTCGTAGCCGACGATGCGGAAGAAGTCGTAGTCGATGTCGAGCGATTCGACGGGGGCGTTGGAGCAGTTGCTGAGCGGCGAATCGACCGCGTCGCAGCCGTCGGCGTCCTTGGAGGCGCCGTAGCCGCCGCCGAAGATCTCCAGATAGACGCTATAGCCCTTCTCGCCGAGATGGCTGAGACAGAACGCCGTCGTGCAGTCGAAGCCGGTGGCGATGACCTTGTCGGGCAGCGCCTGGGCCATCGCCTTCATCACGGCGTTGAACACGCGATAGGCCGGGATCATGCGCGCCCGCACCGGTGCCGGCGGCCGCGGGTTCAGCAGCGAGCCGTACGGCACCTTGATCTTGATCGGCCGCGCCATGCCCTCGTTGTAGGGAATGTCCGGGCTGGTCAGCACCGACTTCACGCAGGACAGCGCAGCCGACAGCGTCGAGGAGTAGGGGCAGTTGAGGTTGCGCTTGACCTGCGGGCAGGTGCCCTCGAAGTCGATTTCTACTGAATCCTCGGCGATTGTGACCTTGGCCTTCACGACCAGCGGGTCGTCGGTGAGCCCATCGTCGTCGACGGCGTCCTCGCCATAGAACGTGCCCTTCGGGGCCTGGGCGATGGCGGCGCGCACGCGACGCTCGGAGTAATCCTGCATCTCCTTCATCGCCGCTTCGACCTTGTCGGCGCCATAGCGCTCGCAAAGCTGTTTTACGCGCAACACCCCGATGGCATTGGCGGCGAACTGGGCATTGAAGTCGCCGATGGTGAGGTCGGGCACGCGCACATTGGCGGTGACCAGACGCTCGAAGGAGCCGCCGTTCCAGTCACGCTGGAAGTCGTACTTGCTGGGCGGGAAGCGCAGGCCTTCCTGGTAGACGTCGGAGGCGTGAATGTTGAGCCCGGGCGCGCCGCCGCCGAGATCGAGGTGATGGGCCACCGAGGCGCCGAAGCCCACGACGCGGCCGGCGACGAAGATGGGCGTGAAGATGAAGACGTCGGGGATGTGCTGGCCGCCCTCGAACGGGTCGTTGTTGATCAGGAAGTCGCCTTCCTTCAGCGTGTCGACCGGATGGCGCCTGAGGCAGGCACGCAGCGTCTCGCCGATCGGGCCCAACTGCATGGGGATGAGCTCGGCCTGCGCCACCGTGTTGCCGTCGCGGTCCATCAGGCCGGCCGAGCCGTCGCGCGCCTCGCGCAGGATGGTCGAATAGGCCGAGCGGATCAGCTTCACGCCCATCTCGCGGGCGGCGGCGATCAGCGCCTGGCTGATCACGGCATAGTCGATGGGACTCAACGCGGTCATTGTGTTCTCCGCAGGATGAGATTGTCGGCCGCGTCTAGCTCGGCTGTCCAGCCAGGCGGGACCCACGTAGTGGCCGTGTAACCCTCGATGACGGCGGCGCCCGTGATCTTCTGGCCGGCCGTCAGTGTCTCGGTCGTGTAACGCGAGCAGTCGACCCAGGCGTCGTCGTGGAAGATCTTTGCCTTCTCCGCCGCGCGTGCGGCCAGCATCTCTCGATCGAGCCGCGGCGCCGTGCCGATGGGCAGCGTCGCGCCCACCCTGAGGGTCACGATCTCGACCGGGCGATCGAGCGTGGCGCCGTGCATGAAGGTGCGATGATGGGCGTCGGCGAACAGCTCGGCGAGATAGGCCGAATCGAGCGAAGCGGGCCGGCTCGCCGGCAATTCCACGCCGACCTCGAAGGCCTGGCCGACGAAGCGCATGTCGAGCGTGTGTGTATAGACGAGGTCGCCAGGCAGCTTCATGTCGGCGAACTGTGCGGCCAGTCGCGCGCGCATTTCGCTGAAGATGCGGCCGGCTTCCGTCGCGGCGGCATCGTCGAGCTTCATCTTGCGCGTGACGGCGTCGAACTTGGTGTAGTCCGAGGCGACCAGCCCGTAGGCGGAAATCACGCCGGCATTGGGCGGCACGACGATGGTCGAGATGCCGAGCTCCTCGGCAATGCGCGCCGCATGCAGGGGACCGGCGCCGCCGAACGGCACCAGCGCATAGTCGCGCGGATCGCGGCCACGCTCGGTCGAGACCAGCTGGATGGCGCGGACGATGTTGGCGTCGGCGAGCTGCAGCGCCGAAGAGGCCGCCTGCTCGACGCTGAGGCCAAAACGTTGCGCCAATGGCTCGAAGGCGTGCTTTGCCGCCTCGCCGTCGAGGCTCATGCGGCCGCCCAAGAAGGCGCCGGGCCGGATGGTGCCGATGACGATATGCGCGTCGGTCGTCGCAGGCTCCGTGCCGCCCTTGCCGTAGCACGCCGGTCCGGGATCGGCGCCGGCGCTTTGCGGGCCGACGCGCAGCATGCCGCCGTCGTCGACCCAGGCGATCGAGCCGCCGCCCGCGCCGACCGACACGATGTCGAGCACCGGCGTGCGGATGGGGAGGCCGTCGATCTCGCTTTCCGAGGCGAGCGAGGGCCGGCCGTCCTGCACCAGGCAGACGTCGGTCGAGGTGCCGCCCATGTCGAAGGTGATGAGGTCGTTGAAGCCCGAGCGTGCGGCCTGGCGCGTGGCGCCGACCACGCCGGCCGCCGGGCCCGAGTACAGCGCGGTGATGGCGCTTTCGCGCATCGCCTCCGCCGGCAGTCGCCCGCCGTTGGATTGCATTACCGTGAAGCGGCCCTTGAAGCCGGAGTCGGCAAGCTTGCTCTCGAAGCGATGCAGGTAGCCGTCGATCACCGGCTGCACATAGGCCGACAAGAGCGTCGTCGAGGCGCGCTCGAACTCGCGGAATTCCCGCGCCACCTGGTGGCTCGCCGTCACCAGCACGTCGGGCAGCGCCTCGGTGATCAGCGCCGCCAACCGCTTCTCATGCACCGGATTGGCATAGGCGTTGAGCAGGCAGATCGCGACGGCGCGGTAGCCGCCGGCCTTGATGGCCGGGATCAGCTCTCTCTTGACCGTAGCTTCGTCGAGCGGCTTTTCGATCGAGCCGTCGGCATTGATTCGCTCGAGCGCCTCGAAGCAGTCCTTGCGGCGCACCGGCGGCGCGGGCTTGGCGTAAAAGAGATCGTAGATGTTGCGCCGGTCGTGGCGCTGCATGAACAGGAGATCGCGGAAGCCGGCCGTCGCGACGAAGGCGACCGACGCGCCCTTGCGCTCGAGCACGGCGTTGGTGGCGACCGTCGAGCCGTGGCCGAGGTCCTCGATCTTCGCCAGATCGATGCCTGAGGCGGTGAGCGCCGCGAAGGCGCCGATATCGGGACTCCGAGGCGTGCTCGGAACCTTGGTGACGACGACCTTGCCGCCTTCGACGGCCACCAGGTCGGTGAAGGTGCCGCCGACCTCGACGCCGACGCGCATCAGCTCTGGGGCCCGGCGAGCTTGGCCTGCAGCTCGGCGATCTGCTTCTTCAATTCCTCGTTCTCCTCGCGTGCCTTGGCGGCCATGGCCTTGACCGCCTCGAACTCGTCGCGGCGGGGAATGTCCATGCCGTCGAGGATCTTGGCGATCTGGTCGCGGACGCGGGCCTCGACCTCGTCCTTGACGCCGGTCAACGCGCCCATGGCGCCGTTGGCCATCTTCGTAAGGTCGTCGATGAACGGATTGCGGGTCTGCATGACTGTGACTCCTGATGCGGCGAGTATGGGCGGCTGGTAGCATCCCAGCAAGAACGCCCGAGAATGTCGGAGGAGCCCCGTGGGTCTGGTAAAAGTCGAGTCGAGCGAAGGCATCACCACCATCACCATGACGCGTGCCGATAAGCGCAACGCGTTGAACCAGCAGCTTTGTGACGAGCTTTTGGACGCCTACACGGCCTTCGAGGCAGGCCCCGACCAGGTCGCGGTTTTGCAGGCCGATGGGCCGGCTTTCTGCGTCGGCGCCGATCTGAAGGATCCGCCAGCCGCCATGTGGAAGGCGGTGCCCCATGTCAGCCACAAGCTCAGCAAGCCGGTGATCGGCGTCACCCAGGGCTGGGTGATCGGCGGCGCCATCTGCATGGTCATGACCTGCGACCTGATGGTCTCGGCCGACACCACCAAGTTCATGTACCCCGAGGCCAAGGTCGGCGTGTTCGGTGGCCTGATGCCCGGCATCGTGTCGCGCATGCCGCACAAGGTCGCGATGGAGCTCCTGCTGCTGGGCGAGGAGATCTCGGTCAAGCGCGCCTACGATGTCGGCTTCGTCAACAAGGTCGTGCCGCTCGGCGAGGAGCGCAAGGAAGGTCGGCGCATGGCCAAGATCATCGCCGATTCCGCACCACTGGTGATCCGCACCCTGCGTGACTTCGCCAACCAGACCCTGCCGCGCGGCCCGGCCGAGAACTTCGTGCCCGAGCGCTACAAGCTCGAGCGCATCGCCGCCAGCGAGGACCGCAAGGAAGGCGCCGCCGCCTTCCGCGAGAAGCGCGCGGCGCGATTCAAGGGCAGGTAGGCCATGGGCGATCTTCTCCTCGTCGGGTGCGGCAAGATGGGCGGCGCCATGCTGGAAGGCTGGCTGGCGCGTGGGCTCTCGGCCGCCGATGTCGTCGTCGCCGAGCCGGTCGATGCGCTGCGGCCGCGCACGTCCGGTGTGCGTGCCGTCGCCTCGACTTCCGATGTGGCCAAGACGCCCGAGATCGTCGTGCTGGCGGTCAAGCCGCAGTCGATGGACGGCGTGCTGCCCGACCTGAAGCGCTTCGCCGACGAAGGCGCGGTGTTCCTGTCGATCGCCGCCGGCAAGACGCTGAAGTATTTCGCGAGCCATCTCGGCACGACGGCCAAGGTCGTGCGCTCCATGCCCAACACGCCGGCGGCGGTGCGCCAGGGCATCTCCGTAGCGACGGCGGCAGGCGGCGTCTCGGAGGCGGAGAAGAATCGCTGCCATCAGCTGCTCGAAGCTGTCGGCCAGGTCGTGTGGGTCGATGATGAGGCTTTGATGGATCCGGTGACGGCGCTGTCGGGCAGCGGTCCGGCCTATGTCTTCCTGCTGGTCGAGGCGATGGCGGCGGCCGGCGCCAAGCTCGGCCTCACGCCCGACATGGCCATGCAGCTCGCGCGCGCCACGGTGGCGGGCAGCGGCGAGTTGTTGAAGCAGTCGAGCGAACCCGCATCGCAGTTGCGCGTTAACGTCACCAGCCCGGGCGGCACTACGGCCGAGGCCCTGAAGGTGTTGATGGCGGCGGACGGCATCCAGCCGGTGTTCGACAAGGCATTGGCGGCAGCGTCGCGGCGATCGAAGGAGCTTGCGGGATGACGCCGGCCAACGAAGCGGCACTCGACGCTTTCACCAGGCTGATCGCCGAGAAGGGGTTCGCCGATGTCGCCTTGCGCGATGTCGCCGAAGCCGCAGGCCTCGGCCTCGCCGAGCTCTACAAGGTCTATCCCGACAAGGTGGCGCTGGTTTCGGCCTTCATGGCGAAGATCGATGCCGAGGTTTTGGCTGGTACGCCGACGAAAAGCGATCCCGAGGAGACGGCGCGCGATCGGCTGTTCGACGCCATGATGCGCCGCTACGACGCGCTCAGGCCCCATCGCGAGGCCTTGGCCGCGGTCCGTCGTGCCAGCCTGCGCGATCCTATGCTGGCGCTCGCAATCGGCCCGGCGCTGCGCCGATCGATGGCCGCCATGCTCGAAGCGGCCTCGGTTCCGAGTGAAGGCCTCACGGGTGCGCTGCGGCAGAACGGGCTTTTGGCCATCCATGCCGCCGTGTCGCGGGTCTACGACAAGGACGAGACCACCGACCTGTCGAAGACTATGGCCGCTTTGGACAGCCGTCTTAAAATGGCCGAGCGGTGGGCTCAACTCTTTGATAAATATGTGAAATCTCCTGAGGTCAGGAAGCCAACCGACGAGGCAGATTCGCCTGCTTCGTGAACGTTTTGTGCAATGCACAAAACGTTCTCTTGACTTTGTGCACCGCAAGCATAAATTCACCGCCGTTGTGCACCGCAGCAAAGCGGTTCGACCCTGACTTCACGCGTCTCGTTTGCCTCGCAGGAGAGCCCCATGTACGCCAACGGTACCTTCAAGAACCCCTTCACCGACTTCGACTTCACCAAGTTCACCGGCGAGTTCAAGCTGCCGACCGTCAACGTCGAGACCTTCGTCGAGACCGCCCGCAAGAACTTCGCGGTTCTGACCTCCGCCAACACCGCCGCCGTCGAGACGATGAAGACCATCGGCCAGCGCCAGGGCGACATGGTCCGCGCGGCGATGGAAGACTTCTCCAAGCACGGCAGCGAAGTGCTCTCGGCCGCCACGGTCGAGGAGAAGGTCATCAAGCAGATCGATTTCGCCAAGAAGAGCTACGAGACGGCGATCGCCAACACCAAGGAGATCGCGGACCTCGTCGGCAAGAGCCAGGCCGAGGCTTTCGAGGCGCTGAGCGCGCGCGTTGCCGAGCTGACCGAAGAGGTCAAGGCCGCGATCGCCAAGAAGTAAGTAATTTCGGTCAGCCCGGGCCAAAGCCTTCGGGCCGGCTGTTTCAGCCGGCCCGAATGTGCTTTAGGGGGGCATGAGTACGATCACTTACGACGACTTCGCGCGGGTCGATATCCGCGTCGGCACCATCCTCGAAGCAGCGCCGCTCGAGGGGGCGCGCAAGCCAGCCTATCGGCTATTGATCGACTTCGGGCCGGAGATCGGCCAGCGGAAGTCATCGGCGCAGATCACGATCCACTACAAGGTCGAGGAACTGATCGGCCGCCAGGTCGCCGGCGTCGTCAATTTCCCGCCGCGCCAGATCGGCAAGTTCATGTCCGAAGTCCTGACGCTCGGCTTTCCCGCCGAGGATGGCAGCGTCGTCCTGATCGTGCCGACCCAGAAGATCCCCAACGGCGGAAAGCTGTTTTAGGGGAGCGCGGGCCTCCGGCCCGCTCATGATGCGGGCCGGA
>NZ_BKAJ01000097.1 GCF_007992495.1 Reyranella soli | reverse complement strand
CCTGGTGCGCGACATGTACCTCTTCCAGGTGAAGTCGCCACAGGAGTCCAAGAGCAAGGACGACATCTACAAGCTGCTGGCCACCGTGCCGGGCGACGAGGCCTATCGTCCGCTCAAGGACGGCAAGTGCCCGTATATCAAATGATCGATCTGGTCACTCGACCGGGGAAAGGGCGCCGTCGGCGCCCTTTTTCATTTATGCCAGCCGCGGAAGCGGCGGCTGCGTCCGGCGGGCCGCCGGACACCGCATCATAGATGACGTTTCTCTCGCTTTCGCCTCACTTGAGGACGTGCGGAAAGTATTTTTCGTCCCACTCGTCGGTCCTCAAATAAACCTTGCCCCACTCAAGCACCCGGTCGTCTTCGCGATAGGCCTTAGTGGCGACTTCAAGTTCTCCGGTGGGTGCAGGGCCCAGATGAAAGTGCTCGTTCTCGATTGTCTGCGCTTGCAGCTTCTGGACAAGCAGGTCACGCCCTTCAGGATTGAGCCACATCTCAAACAGCCCTTCGGCAGCCAAATTTAAAGTGATACGGGGTGGTGCCATGAAGATTTCCTCCCAGCCTGGGCGCTCGGTTGCGTAGGCCGAACATATCTATTCGGCACGAGGTCCGCTGTGGGTCAATCTCTGACGAACCGATTGACGTTTTCCAATGTCCGGAGACCAGCCGGAAGCAGACACGGCGGGCCAGGCTTTATGGGTTTTGAGCCTAGTACCGATTTTTCATTGACGACTTACAACAACGAGATGGCCGGGGTCCCGGCATCGTTCGGGATGGCGGTGCGCGGCGCCGCCATGTGCCACCCGACAGCATGCAACTCACGCAGGGAGTGCGGCGTGGTCGCCTGAGGGGGCGTTTCAAACAGCGTGCCCCATCGAAGCGTCGCAGGAATGTTGGGCGGTGTTTCTATCGCGGCCCCGACATAGATCCTTTGGCCGACGCGGCGACTTGGCGGCCGCGAGATTGTCGTGCCCTTGGCCTTCATGGATCTCAACAGGCCCACCAGCATGTCGGCGCATGCCGTGCAAGGACTATGACTGATCTCGATATCGACACTCGTGAAGTCGCGGCCCCGCATGAACTCGAAGAATTGCGCCTCGGCGTGACTGCGATTCCCATATCGACGCAGGTCGGATGCTTCACCTGTGTTCCAGGTGACGATCTCCATTGCGCCCGACCCGTCGATCCAGGTCGGCAGCACCGTGCCGCCCGGTATCCCGGCGCCGCGGTCCAAGGCCGGCAGGTCGCGGATCCCGACTCCGAGCGCCGGTGTGACCCTTGCGACCATGGTGACGATGCGGCCGGGCGGCTGCGCCGAGCATCGACGCAAGGCGTCGTGCAGCCTGGGTAGGCGGCGATCCACTGCCATGGCTCGTCTCCTCGAGGATGGTGCAATTTTAGCTGCGGCAGGCCGGATGGTTTGTGATGGATGCCACAGACCGGGCCTCCATCGCGGCAGACCATCAGCTTCATGAAGGGCTTCCTGAGGGCACTGCTTTTCGGCGCAGGCCTATCCTTCGCCCTTATCGCACTTGTTCCGATTGTCTTCTGGCTGGCGCCGGAAATTGCCCCACCGGCAGACAGGACTTGGGCCGTCGGTGCCAGCTCTGCATTCGCACTGTTTGCAGCAGCTATGGCCATAAGGTGGGCCAGGCGGTTGCCCGCGAGCTCATGGCTGGTCGCCATCGTCGGATGGATCGTCGGGTTCAACCTGGCCATCTTCATCGTCGAAATCGCGTTCATTGCTCTTCTGTCGGGCCGATGAATCGGCTGCTGGCGAGGCGGCATTCGAACTGGCAAGCTCGCACGCGAAGAACCGTGGAAGGTCGCGGATGAAGCTTTGCGCGCTTCGACTGGTCGCAGCCGTTCTTTGCCTGCTGCTCGCCGCTCAACTCGCGGCGGCCGGCGATCGTTTCCCCGGGGCCGCCTGGGAGCGTGTCGACCCCGAGACCACCGGTTGGTCGAGGGACAAGCTCGCGAAGGCGGAGCAATGGTCGCAGCACATCGGCTCGATCGCGGTGATGGTCGTGCATCGCGGAGCCGTTGTTGCCGAATGGGGCGACACGTCCGCCACGACGCCGCTCGCTTCCGTGCGCAAGAGCCTGCTCAGCGCGCTGATCGGCATTGCGGTCGAGCGCGGCGAGATCAGGCTGTGGCAGCCGATCGGCGGACTCGGCATCGACGACAACGAGCCGTCGCTGACGGCCGAGGAAAAGAGCGCCACGGTGCGCGACCTCCTGATGGCGCGATCGGGCATCTATCACGCCACCCTGTACGAAACGGCGGCGATGGCGGCGCAGCGCCCGCGCCGCTACAGCCACAAGCCGGGCAGCTTCTGGTACTACAACAACTGGGATTTCAACGCGCTCGGCACGATCTATGAGCACGCGGTGCGCTCGTCGATCTTCGATGCCTTCGAGCGCGAGATTGCCCGGCCGATCGGCATGCAGGACTACCGGCCGTCCGACGGCGAGTATTTCACGGGCGCATCATCGGTCCATCCGGCTTATCCCATCAAAATGAGCGCCCGCGATCTTGCCCGCTTCGCCCTGCTCTACCTCCACAAGGGCCGCTGGCAGGATCGCCAGGTCGTCCCCGCGCAATGGGTCGAGGAGAGCACGCAGCCCTACTCGCGCTCCGAGTACGGCCCCGGCTACGGTTACCTGTGGTGGACCGGCCCGTTCGACGGCGGCTTTGCGCCTTCGGTCGAGCCACCCCAAGGCACCTTTTTTGCCCAGGGCGCTGGCGGTCAGTATGCCTTTGTCATCCCGGGCTACGACCTGGTCGTCGTTCGTCGTGGCCCCCACGTGGATGGCGGCGCGAGCTACAGGGAGATCGGCCGGCTGTTGTGGCTCGTGCTCGATGCTGGCGGCTTTCGCGACATCGGGCCGGATGCGTCGATCGCCGCGGCATGGACTGCGCCCGCCACGGGCGAGACGCTCCAGCGGATCCTGCCGGGCAAGACCTTGATCTATGGCGAGACGGCAAGCCAGGGCCCCTACCGGATCAGGCTCAATGCCGACGGCAGCGCCGTCGTTCTGCGGGGACGCGAGCTGACCGAGCTCGACACCGGCTCCTGGAGTGTCCGCGACGGCCAGCTCTGCCGGGCCTGGAAGAAGCTCGGGTCCCAGTGCTCCGCCGTCATCAGCGACGGCGCGAAAATACAGCTGTTCGATCGCGCCGGCCTGATGACGATCGACGGGCGCTTCGCCGATGATTGATCGATGGAGAGGGACTATGCGCGGTCGCATGCCAATGGTTGCTTACATCGTCGCAGCATTTCTGAGTGCCGTGACGTCCGTGGCGACGATCATCCAGCCTCAGTGGTTCGAGCTCCTGTTCGACGAAGCACCGGACGACGGCGATGGAAGCCTCGAGACCATCGTTGCCGTTGTCGTTGCAGCATTGGCCTGCGTCGCCTTCGCCCTGTTGGCTCGGCGAGAATGGCGGAGCGCGCGGCTCGCCCGCGGGACGGCGCCGGAAACCCGGGCCTGATCGCGATATCGTTGTTGCCGATACCAGCCTCCAGTGTCATGGGCCCGTATGACCTTGCGGCTGAACTTTGGCTTGCGCGCGCTTGATGGAGAACGCCAGTCGAGCCAGATCCGCGCCAGAACCGTGAAAGCGCGCGCGCCCGTCGATGTCTTCGATTTCAATGATCCGCTGTGGGTGAGGGCCGACGGCTTTGACCCAAAGGATGCGGTACCGGCCGTCGCAAATGAAACAGCTCTCGATCACTTGCGCCATGTGTCTTCCTCCCTTCGCCCGCCGAGGACGCGAACAGCCAGCGCGCTGCGCCACAGCGAGCCCAACTTCAGAGCCGCTTACCGCCCTCCACCTTCACGGACGACGAACCTCGCGACTTCGATGTCATCCTCCGAATAGAAACCCCGATCCAGGCCGATCCGGACCTGGTCGACAAATTCGTCTTCACCCGGACGGTCCTGGCATTCAATGACGACGGGATAGGAGCCTTTCAGGGTATCCCTGATAAAGACGTCGACAATCCTCCTCACCGGACCACTCCATTCGACAAGGGGCACCGCACAGCAATCGGTCCAGGGGACGCCCTCACCAATCTTGCGCGACCCCGAACGCAAACCCCCGCACCGGCGGGAGCTCTGCAGGGACTGCGTTCCCGTCCCAACGCGAATGCTGCTCAGGAGCAGGGGGATGGGCCGGGAGGGCCGGTACAGCCGATTGCGCATCCTCATCGCCGACTCGCCACCGCAGGACTGCCCTGATGCCTGCAATGGTCAGCGCCACCGAGCGGCCCTCGTGTACATTGAGCAAGCCGGCGGCCTGGGCGACCTCCAAGGCCCGCTTGAACTGATCATCGTGCATCCCTGCGCGTTTCACGGTGTCGCCAATCCACCGCCATGGCAGCGGCTCGTGCAGGGTGTCCTCGTAGAGAGCGCAGGCGAACCGCATGGCCAGGCTGTAGTCCACCTTTGGCATCGCGGACTGTCCGCACACGCGGCTCGCTCGCTTCATCTGTGCTTCCGGAGCCTTGGAAGGGCACGGCTTGGACGTGGGCGGCTTGGGCGTGGGCGGAAGGGGAGCCGGCAGCAAACAGGTCCTGCCCTTCGCATCCTTTCCCAGCCTGGGCACGTCGCCCAGGAAGGCCTGCAAGGCTTCGTTGGACGGCGGCACCCACTTCTGGTCGGGCAGCTGCTGTTCCACGTATGCGGCCAGGATCTGGCCGTCCGAGCTGTATTCGACGAACATTCTGGTCCCCCAATCCCGGCCTGCACGGGCCATCCCAAAACGACTTCGCCGTCACAACCTGCAGGCTGGTCCGGCCCCACCCGTGACGCCGTCACGAAATCGAGCCGTCGAGACGCGCGCGCGAGCACGCGCGTTGCCTACCGAATGGTTGTCACGAACACCCCAAGAGCCTGTTGCCGTTCGCCCTACCCAAAGCCACCGGCAACCGCGCCTCAATTAGCTTTCAGGGGTGCGTGCGGACAATCTTACTTTGACGACCTGGCCGCTGGGTCGCGAATTGTACGTCGGCTTTAGCCCCGACTGGCCGAAACGCAGCCTGCGTAGCGCCTCATCGTCGGCTTGTTCACCGGGGCGTCGACGCCCGAGAGACAGCTTGTTCGCGCCACTTGTACATTCCGTACCACTCCTGTCTCATGCGCCCAGGAGGATTCAAGACTTGACCGACCAGCAGCCGCGCCCCCTCAAAGGCGCATGGGGCATGACCGCCCTCCTCCTCCTGTTCATGCTGATCAACTTCGCCGACAAGGTGGTGGTCGGGCTGGCCGCCCAGCCGATCATGGCCGACCTGAAGCTCAGCCCCGAGCAGTTCGGCCTGCTGGGCTCGTCGTTCTTCTTCCTGTTTGCGATCTCCGGCGTCGTGGTCGGCTTCATCACCAATCGCGTCCAGACCCGCCACACGCTCCTGGTCATGGCGATCATCTGGTCGGTCGTGCAGTTCCCCATGCTGGGCACGGTCACGCTCGAGATGCTGATCGCCTGCCGGATCATCCTGGGCGCGGGCGAAGGGCCGGCCGCGCCAGTCGCCCTGCACTCCATCTACAAGTGGTTCCCCGACCAGCTGCGCGGCATGCCGACGGCGATCATCGCCCAGGGCTCGGCGCTGGGCGTCATCATCGCCGTGCCGACGCTCAACTGGATCATCGTCAACTATTCCTGGCACTGGGCGTTCGGCGCGCTCGGCATCGCCGGCCTTTGCTGGGTGGTGCTCTGGCTGATCTTCGGCCGCGAAGGCACGCTGGTCGACCAGCCGGCCCACGTCGCCGAGGGCATGGTCGAGCGCGTGCCCTACCGCCGCCTGCTGACCTGCCCCAGCATCGTCGCCGCCTGCTGTGCGGGCTTCGCCAGCTACTGGGGACTGGCGCTCGGCCTCACCTGGTTCACCTCCTACCTGGTCGACGGCCTGGGCTACAGCCAGACGGTGGGCGGCAACCTCACCATCCTGCCCTGGATCTTCGGCATGTGCGTGGTGCTGGCCGGCGGCTGGCTCTCGCAGCGCCTCAAGAAGGCCGGCGTCTCGAGTCGCCTCAGCCGCGGCGTTCTCGCCGCCTCCACCGTGGCCCTGGGCGGCTGCATCCTGCCCTTCGTCGGCAGCATGCCGACGCCCGGCCTCAAGGTGGCGTTCCTGGTGGTCGGCGCCGCCATCGGCAGCTCCATCTACGTGGTGACGCCGATGATCGTGAGCGAACTGACGCCGCAGCCCCAGCGCGCCGCCATGCTCGCGATCACCTCCTCGATCATCACGCTGGCCGGCGTCATCGCGCCGCTCGCCATGGGCGCCACCATCCAGAACGCGTCCTCGCCGGTCGTAGGCTACGAGCAGGGCTACGTCATCCTGGGCGGGCTCTTGCTGGCGGGCGGCATCATCGGGCTGCTGTTCATCCGGCCCGAAGCCGACCGGGCGCGGCTTGCGGCGCATACCGTCATGCTGCCGGTCGCGGTGCCGGCGCGCGCTTGACTAGAGGGCCGCTCAGACGGCGGCCAGCGGGTCGGGACCGTAGTCGTTCGGGCCGGGCGTGCCGCGCAGGAAGCCGCATTCGATCAGGTACCAAAGTCCGCCGATGACCGGCACGAAGACGATCAGCACCCACCAGCCGCTCTTGTTGCGGTCGTGGTAGCGCTTGATCGCGACGGCGACCGAGATCCAGGTTGCGATCACGACAAAAGCAAGGATCACGATACTGGCAACCGGCCCCATGGCCGCTGCGATCTTTTCGGGATCGCCTGACATTGCCGCTCCGCCCAGGATCACAGCGAACAGGATCACCTCGATGACGGCGATTCCGAGTGCGACCAGCCAGAACTTGGCGCGGTTGGCACGACCCTGAACGCTGAACAGAAGATTTGACATTTTGCCGTCTCCGCCGTTGCCCGAGATGGCGCCGACCTTACCGGGCTGCAGGGACGGCGACTGTGCCGTTTCTCACATCCGTTCAGCAGCCGCCCGTGTACGAGTCGAGACTACCGTCCAGGCTTGCGAGCGCATCATCATGGCCCGCACCCCATTGTTGAACATGCTCCTGAACCTGTCACGGGAGCGAGCCGCAGCCGAGCGATCGGCGCGGGCCAGAAACCGACCAGGATCCGCCGCGATCGGCCGTCGCACCGTCTTGCGCGGCGCGGCAGGCATCGCCCTTGCCTCTGCGCTGCCGCTCGCCGGCCTGGCGGCAACCGCGCGGATCGCCGTTGTCGGCGCGGGATTGGCCGGCCTGACAGCTGCGCGCGACCTGCGCAAGGCTGGACTGAACCCCGATGTCTACGAAGGCAGTACCCGGATCGGCGGCCGCTGCTATTCGGCCCGCGGCATTTTCGGCGACGGCCAGGTCGCGGAACATGGTGGTGAATTCATCGATAGCGATCACAAGGAGATACGCGAGCTCGCCAAGGACCTCGGCCTCGCCCTCGATGACGTGCTGCAGGCGAAGCCCCCGAACACGCATTCGCTCTACGTCTTCAACGACAGACCCTACAATCTCGCCGACGCGACGCGCGATTGGCAGCCTCTCTACCCGATCCTGCAGGCGCAGAACGCCGCGCTCGGCGAGTACAGCTACCAGGGCGCCAACGCCGAGGCCCGTCGGTTCGACGCGATGACCATCGCGCAATGGGTCGGCGCTTATGTCCCCGGCGGTCGCGGCGGACAACTCGGACAGCTCATTGAAACCGCCTTCGCGGAGGAGAACGGAGCCGACTCCGATCAGCAGAGCGCTCTCAACGTCATCTCCGTTCTGGCCGTCGACAAGCGAAGCCACTTCAATCTCTACGGCACCGAAAGCGACCAGCGCTTTCATGTCAGCGGCGGCAATGACCAGATTGCGACCCTGCTGGCCAAGTCGCTCGGCGACAACATTCGCACGGCAGCGCCACTGGTCGCGATCACGAGCCTGCCCGACGGCAAGGTTCGCCTTAGCTTCAAGCGCGACAGCGGCGTTGGCGACGCCGTCTACGACCGCGTGATCCTGGCGCTACCCTTCTCGGTGATGCGTGTTGCGGTGGACTATAAGCAGGCCGGATTCCGCCCGCTGAAGAACCAGGCGATCGCAACGCTGCCGATGGGCGCCTCGACCAAGTTCCAGCTCCAGTTCACGCGCCGCGCCTGGACGGACGCCGGCTGCAACGGCGAGATGCGCGTGCCGTCACAGACCTTCCAGACGACCTGGGAGGTGAGCCGTGCGCAGCCGGGCACGCGGGGCATCCTCAACTTCTTCTCCGGCGGCACGCTGGCCATCAATGCCGGCAAGACCGATTCCGTCACCCTGGCTTCCACGGTGATGGGCGAAGCGGCGCCGATCACGCCGGGGCTGAGCGAGATCTGGACCGGCCTGATGATCAAGGACGCCTGGAAGAACAATCCCTGGTCGCTCGGGAGCTACAGCTATTACTCGCCAGGCTACCAGACAGCGGTTCTCGGCATCGAACGCGAGCGCGAAGGCAACTGCTTCTTCGCCGGCGAGCATACGGCCGACCAGGGCGGCTTCCTGAACTCGGGCGTCCAGACCGGCATGCGGGCAGCCAGGGAGGTGATCGCCTCCCTGCGCTAGCCTGCAGTAGAACATCTGGAGCTTGGACTGGTGCTCGGTCCCCCTGTGCTTCCTGTTGCGGTGCCGGCGCGCGCCTGATCCAATCGAGCTGACGCAAAGGAGGATCGCATGCCCCTCTCGTTCGGCCGACGTCCCTTCCTCGCGGCCTTGCCGCTCGCTCCGCTCGCGACGGGCGGCGCCCAGGCACAGGGCGATCCGCTCAAGCGGCGCGAGGCCACCTTCAAGATCAAGGACTTCCACCTCGAAAGCGGCACCGTCATGCCCGAGGTCACGATCGCCTACGAGACCTACGGCACGCTGGCACCGGACGGGCGCAACGCCGTGCTGCTGACGCACGGCTACACGTCGGGCCAGCACATGGCCGGCCGCGCCGGCGCCAACGGCGCCGAAGGCTCGTGGGACGGGCTGGTCGGGCCCGGCAAGGCGATCGACACCGATCGGCTGTTCGTCGTGTCGTCGAACATGCTGGGCTCGTCCTTCGGCTCGACCAATCCCGCCTTCGCCAATCCCGCGACCGGCAAGCCCTATGGCCCGGACTTCCCCGACATCACCTTGATCGACATCGTCAACGCCCAGAAGGCGCTGCTCGAGGGGCTCGGCGTAAAGCATCTGGTGGCGGTCGCCGGGCCGTCGTTCGGCGGCTACCAGACCTTCCAGTGGGGCGTCACCCATCCCGATTTCATGGACGGGCTGGTGGCCGTCGTCAGCGCGCCCAAGGGCTCGGGCGGCGAGGCGGCGGTGAAATCGCTGGTCGATTCTCTGGCCAAGGATCCCAACTGGAACGGCGGCCGCTACTACGACAAGGGCGGCGTGACGGGCATCCTGACCGAGATGCGCGTGGCGACGCTGAAGCGCTACGGCATCGACGAGCAGCTCGCCGCCAAGTTCCCCGACAAGGAGGCGCGCGAGGCCGAGATCAAGCGGCGCGCCGAGACCTGGTCGAAGGTGTTCGACGCCAACTCCCTGGTCGTGCTGCGCAAGGCCTCGGTGCGCTTCGATGCCGAGAAGGACATGGTGAAGATCAAGGCCAAGGTCCTCTACGTGCTGTCGCGGACCGACAAGCTGTTCCCGCCGTCGATCGCGCCCGACGTCATGGCCAAGCTCACGGCCGCCGGCGTCAGCGCCGACTATTTCGAGATCGACAGCGACTTCGGCCACTCCGCCTCGGGCCTCGACGCCGCCAAGTGGGCGCCGCGGCTCAAGACCTTCATGGCGGGGCTGGAGAAGCGGAGCTGACCCTTGAACTAGGGCTGTTTGCTGACCAATACGGCGTCTGAAAGTCGAGCGCGCCAGTAGTCCTCGATTCGTGAAACCACACCCGGATGAAGCGCGACGTAACCGACCTCGGTTGCCTGCGTTTGACCTTGTTGCAGCCCCCAGCGGAAGAAATCCACGGCTGCTCTGGTGCGAGACGCGATCCGCGGCGTTGCGTACATCAAGGCGAACGAAGTTGCCGCAATGGGATAGGCGTCTTCACCGACAGGGTCGGTAATGACGACATCGAAATCCTGTGCGCTGCTCCAGTCCGAAGCAGCCATGGCCGCTTCGAATGCCTTGACGGTGGGGACCGGATACCGTCCGGCCCTGTTCTGGACGAGCGCATACGCCAGCCCAGTCCGCCGGGCGTAGGCGAAGTCGACATAGCTAATTGAATTCCTGGTCTGCTTCACGAAGGCGGCGACGCCGTCATTGCCCCTGCCGCCAACACCCACCGGCCAGGATACCGACAAACCCTCACCAACCTTGCCGCGCCAGTCGGCGCTCACCTTGGAAAGGTAGTTGGTCAGATTGAAGGTCGTCCCCGAGGCATCGACCCTGTGAGCGACGATGATCGTTGCGGCAGGCAAGCTGATGCCCGGGTTGAGCTCGGCAATCTTCGGGTCGTTCCACCTTGTCAGCTTGCCGAGATAAATGTCGGCGAGCAGCCCGCCGGTCAGCCGGACGTCGCCCGGTTTGACGCCGTCCAGGTTGAGGACCGGAACGACGCCCCCGACGACGAGGGGAAACTGCATGAAGCCAAGCCGCTGCAGCTCGGCGGGTTTCAGCGGGGCATCGGTGGCCGCGAAGTCGACCGTACCGGACCTCAGGCTCGAGATGCCGGCGCCGGATCCAATGCGCTGATAGCTCAGGCCTTCACCGCCCTTGGCGCTGTAGTCGGTCGACCACTTGGACAGAATTGGCGCAACAAATGTCGAGCCTGCGCCTGTTATGTCGTCTGCCTGTGCTGAACTCAGTTGCAGGCAAGCGGCGACTGCGCCAACTCCAATGTACCGGAACAGGCCCATTGCAATCTCCGCGCAACAATTCGTCGTATGGGGTGTAATCTTTCCCCGCCCCCATCGATGTGACTTTCACCACACCCGGGGGCGTGGCAGCCCATGCGCGAATGGGGCAAGCCTCCTAGGAGACCGACGCTGCGTTGCCTTCCAGCCAGCGGCTCGCAGTCCTTACGGTAGAAAAAACCCGCATTGGGCGTCGAGCCGAAAGCAGGACACCAAGAATTCGCGCAAGTTCCTCGCTTTGCCGCTGCCGTTCCGACACCACTACGGCCAAAGCGCCATGCGGCCGATCATGATAGCCTCTGGCCTCCGCAACCACTGACATCACTTCAGAAAAGTCCATTGCTGGCGTCCCGGCACGCCAATCGAAAAGCTTTCGATACTCGAGAGCCCCGGCACCAATTACCGCTTCCAGATAGGCATCCACATCGGCGCGCGTGATTGCGCCCTCTGCCGTAACGGAAACCAACCGCCGTCTTGAATCGATGAAGTAGTGCATCGGCATTTGCAAAGACTACCACGAAGGCGGCCCGAGCGGGAGGGTCGCTATCGGCAATGGTCTGTGCCAGCCTGGCGCGCATCCGGCCTTACGAGCGCCCTCACCACGCGGTGAGGTCGGTGACGAGATCTTTGTCCAGGGCCAGGCTTTCCATGCCGCTGGAAAGCAGAATACCGCCTCGACTGTGGTGTCCGCTCCCGGCGATGTTCCGTTTATGGTGCAGGAAGTGACCGATTTCGTGCGCCATGACGCCGATGAACGCTTCGCCATAGTCGAACACGGGGGGATTGCCGTCGTCGACGACCACGCATACCTGCTGGTCATCCAGATACTCCCCAGCCGCCTCGGTCGCCCTTGCATCATAGTCGCCGACGAGGAAGCAGGTGATATCGGCGCCTTTCGTCTTGTGAGGGACGATATACGTTCGAAAATCATCCCGCATGATTTTGGGTCCCAGGGCCTTCTTGACCGTGAACCACGAGGCGTCGACCTGGGTGAAAAAGATGTTCGCCTGGGCGCCGAAGATCCAGTTCAGCCGGGTGAGCATCCAGGGCGCGTCCTCCGGCTTCCATCTCGTGGCCTCGATCTCCTTGTTCGATTGATCGAGCTGCCTCAGGAACCTGAACGCGATCTTGAAGTCCTTGCGCGGCAGAAGGCCGACGTCCAGCTTGACGCTTATGTTGCCGCGCGTGGCCTTGAGCTCCGGAACACCTTTACCATTGGCCGTGACCTTGTAGCCGCGCGAGAGGCTATCCGGCGGTGCGGTGGCAAACAGCGCCGTACGTAGGCGCAGCAGCTGATCGTCGCGCTCCTGGCTTTTTTTCTTCCCATAGCGATAGTTGATGTATTCCAGAGCGACGCCTTCGACGTCATCGAAGCCGACACGTTCAACCTGCAATCGACTGTCGTGCGACAGGTTGACGTCCTTGCTGTCGCGCAGGCAGACCAGGTTGAAGCCCGGCCGGGGAACGATCATGAAGTCTTGCTCGGCGTATACACCAGAATGATTCAAGTACTGAACGAAGCGCGGCATGGCTTCCTCCCAACCTCAATTCACGATGGCGTCGCGCAGGGGCCGGCGATTCAGCCAGTGACAATCTGGCCGCCGACGACCTTGGGAAAGGTATCGAAGTGCGACTTGAATTTCGCCAAACGTGGCGTGCCGACGATGGCGGCCGTTCCCACGGCGAATTCGAGGATCATCAGCGCGATCGATTCTGCATTGTGCAGCTTGAACCACTTGCCGATCGACAGGAAATGCGGCTCGAAGGCATACGCATTGTCGTCGATCTCCAGGCCCGTGCCGTCGCGCGGCCCGACGAAATGGCACATCTCATGGATCACGGTCCATTGCTTCTCGATGGGGGCGGGCTGGTTCGTGAAGATCGGTCCGAGGAAGACGGTGTGGCCCGGCGCCTTTATGTTCACACCCTTCTCGACGTAGATCTGGAACTGCTTCGTCGACAACTTGTCGCCACCGCGCACGGTCCAGGCGATGACGCCGGCGTCGGCCTTCGGATCGAACATGATGATGCTGTCTATGCCCTGCGCGCCGAACGCATTGGCGCGCGAGACCTGGAAATGGATGGCCGAAACGATCCCGAGCAACTTGCTGGCTTCGCCTGGAGTGACCTTGACCTTCGCTGTCTCGAAATGCTTGTTCAGCCAGGCCATGGTTGTCGGCGTCTGATGCAGCAGCTTGAAGCGCAGCGACATCAACGAGCGCTCGAGGTCCTTCAGGATCTGCTTTCCTTCCGCCACCATTTGCGCACCAGTCTGGGGCGTCTTCGGCGCCGTCGAGGGAGAGCCGGCGGCCTGTCCCGGCCGACCGTCGAGGCCGAGGCGGCCGGGGGGAACGGAGGCCGAGTCGCAAATGAGCGTCGTCAGTGCCTTGATTGTCGGCCCATGCGGATCGATGCGCCCATCCGGCCGGCTCAGGACCTTCGCCTGAAACTTGTCGATCGCCGCCTGCGTCTTCGGGCCGATGAGTCCGTCTTCGGCCAGCAGAACCGCCGGCCCGCCCTCTTCCGGCGGCGTCGAATTCAGGAAAGCCTGCACAAGCTGGACATCAGCCTTCTTGTTGGTTCCGCCTTTTCCGACTGAACCGACGATCGGCTTGTCGGTCGCGTCGTTGCTGCAGAAGAAGCACTTCCTGTGTGATGAATGTGCGACCAGCGACATTGCCATCTCTCCCCAATCAAAAGGCTGCGGAACAGGCGACGTACGAGCATGCAATCATAAGCACGGCAGGCCTCGGCGCCAGAAGAGACCCGCTTGCTCGTCTTGAGTCGCAAGACCTCTAGAAGCGGCCTTGGATGCCGCCGGCAAACGAACCCTTGAGGTCAATCTGCGGTCGCGATTCTGCGGACTGGCTCGTCCAGTCAATCGTGCCCCTGAAGTCGCCCTGCACGAACAGGCCGAGCTGGGGCACCGTTGCCCCGGGCTTGTCGACCAGCTTCAGGACGTAGCGGGCATTCGCGGCACCGCCCACCGCGAACTGTATGGGCGGGCCGATCGACTTGAGATCAAACACCGGCTTGACGCCCCACTGGAAGCCAAAGCTCATGGGCGAAACCGGGTCGAGCTCGAGAGGCCCGACTTTCTGGACGGGTCTCGGCACGGCGCCAATGATCGTCCCACGGAAAGGAAACGACTGCGGCAGGTGATCGAGGAGCCGCATGATCTCGTTGAAGCTGCGCGTCGCCGGATCGATCGGATCATTCCGAACCGGCACCGTCGTAAGGAAGCTCACCGTCTGGCCCGCCGGTGTCAGCACCGGAATGCGGGAGAGCGAGTCGGGGGGAAGGAAAAATGGCGTCACGACTGGGGGCGTCAGCGGCGGCAACGTCAATGGCGGGATCAGACGTGGCGGCTGGATGCCGCGCGGAGACCCGCTGACGGTCGATCCCTGTTGAGGGACCAGAGCGAGCGCGATCGGCAGCTGCTCCTCCTCGAACAACTTGGCCATCGTCCGCGGCCCGACGATTCCATCCGCCGTCAGCTGGTTTGCCTTCTGAAACTCGACCACACGTGCGCGGGTCCGCGGCCCGAAGTCGCCATCTACCGCCAAAGGCTCAAGGCGGCGGATGTGGAAGTTCAGCACGTCCTGAATGGCACGGACGTCCTCGCCCTTGCAGCCCTGTTTGACCAACCGGCCCATCAGATCCTCCGTTCAAGGCCACCTCGTCCTCCCCAACCTTGGAGAGCCGGAAGCCGCTCGTTAGACCTCCACGATCTTTGCGTGGTGCGCGCGTGCTGGAAAGAGACCACGCGCATGGGCTGCTCGTGCCGAGGTGCTTCACATGGCGCGGTCGCGCCACGATATCGCAGCCGCTATTGTGGCGGGCTTTCCGCGTCGTAGATGTGATTTACCGCACATCAGCGAAGGAAGGCTGGCATCGGCTGACTGGAAGCTACGAGCGCGCAAAGGCGAGAAGCGGCCCCATGTCATGGTTGTCTGCTGCTCTCAGCGCCACGATGTAACGGCGGCGCAGCTCACTGGTATCGGCAAGCCTGCCGCCTCCCCAGGTGAAGGAAATTCCGCCCAGCCGCTCGATCAGGAGATCGGCCATCAGCCGCGAGTGGCGGCCGTTGCCGTTCGGAAACGGATGGATCGCCACCAGCCGGTGATGGAAACGCACGGCGATCTCATCCGGCGGATAAGTCCCGTTCCCTACCCAATAGCTCACATCACTGAGCAACTGCGCCACGTCCGGGCCAATGCGGTAGGCATCGACTCCGACATTGCGCGCCGTGGTGCGGTAAGTTCCCGCCCACTTCCAGACATCACCGAACATTCGCTTGTGCAACATGATGACGAAGTCAGCGGTCAACATGCCGGCCGGATCGCGGCTGCGCCGCCCGCGCGCCCAAGCCGCTCCGGCAATGATGTTCTCTTCCTCGGCGATGTTGAGATCGCCGCGGTTCGTAATCCAGCTTTGCCGGAGTTGTTCCCGCTCCTCGGCCTCGAGCGGCGTTGCATCCTCAGGCTCCTGGAAGAGATCCGTCATTTCTCATTCCAGAGGTCGCGGTCATTGAGCACTGTGCGGATGTAGGACTCGATCCGCTTCTCGGTCGAGGTGTCGCCCGTCTCCTGGGCTTCCAGCTTCATGGTGTGGGCGACGCGCCCAAGTTCGCGTATTGCGATTTTGCGGGCGCGTTCATTCACGGCCTCTTCCAGCGATTTCTTGGGGACCAGGACGTAGACGAGCGTGCAGTCGAGCGCCTCGGCAGCGCGCCGCAACGAGCTGATCTGGATCGACCCCGACACTTCGGATTTCTCAAGAGCTTCGACAGTCTGCGGCCGCACCTTCATGCGGGCAGCCAGTTGGACGCCCGTCATCCCGAGCGCGTCGCGGATCGCGCGGATCCAGCCTTTGGGCGGCGGCGCAAACCGGTCTTCTGGCTTGAGGGCCACAAGCCGCTCGTCGATCCTTTGTCGCGCCAGTTGTTTTAGTTCTTTTTTCATATCATAACCTGATTTTAACTATTTGTAATCAGTCTATAATGTGATTTATAAAACGACAATATCAGTCTATGGCCTGAGTCTCGTGGAGACAAACCAGCCTATGGTCTGATAATTCAAGCAAGGGCGCCGCGGCTCGAGGCCTTCAGAGGGACTGGAGAAGCGCAGCTAGCCTTTGACCGCCCCGGCGGTCAGGCCGGACGACATGTACTTGCGGAAGGCGTAGTAGATCGCGGCGGGCGGCAGGGCGTAGATGAAGCCCGCCGTCATCAGCAGCTCCCAGGGCGAATCGTCGGCCGACAGGAAGTTGCCCAGCGCCACTGGCAAGGTGATCGCCGTCTCGCGCGACAGCAGCAGGAAGGCGTAGAGATATTCGTTCCACGCCAGCAGGAGCGCATAGGTGCCGACGGCGATCAGCGACGGCACCATCAGCGGGATGTAGATCAGGCGGAAAAGCTGGAACGGCGAGGCGCCGTCGATCAGGGCGGCCTCGTCGAGCTCGACCGGCAGCTTGTCCGACGCCTGGCGCAGGATCCAGATGGCGTAGGGCGAGGCCACCGTCACCATCGCCAGAACCAGCGCCCAGTCGTTGTTGAGCAGGCCGTACATGCCCATGGTCTTGTACATCGGCACGGCGAGGAAGGCCGCCGGGATGAAATAGGTGAACAGCGCCAGGTTCATCACCAGGCGCCCGCCCTTCATGCGCAGCCGGCTGATGGCGAAGGCGGCGGCGCTGGCGATCAGCAAGGTCAGTACCGCCGTGCCGGCCGAGATCACCAGCGAATTGAACATCTGCAGCCAGAACTTGTAGAGGAAGTGGTGCTTCTGGCCGAACACGATCTCGAAGTTGCGCAGCGTCGGGTTGGTCGGCCAGAGCTGGCCCGAAAACGCCGCGTCCTTGGGCGAAATCGCGAACAGGAACATGTGGTAGATCGGGATCAGGGTCCACAGCAGGACCGGGATGCCGACCAGCAGCAGCGCGGCCTCTGTGCTGACGCCGCGCATGAGCCCGCGCATCCTCATTTGGACCTGCTCCTCATTTTGAGAGGCGCTTCATCATGAAGAACACCAGCGGCAGGATCAGCGGCAAGGCGCACACGATCGAAGCCATCGCGAGCCCGACCTGGTCGAGCCGGAGATAGCGGATTCCCAGCGTTGCCAGCACATGGGTGAGATCGGCCGGCCCGCCTCCCGTCAGCAGGTAGACGCTGTTGAAGTCGCCGACCGTGAAGATCATCGAGAGCAGCGTGCAGGTCACGTACAGCGTGCTGATCGACGGCCAGGTGATGAAGCGGAAGCGGTGCCAGGCGCCGGCGCCGTCAACTGAGGCTGCTTCGTAGAGCTCGTGCGGGATGGCGAGACGGCCGGCCAGCAGGATCAAGGTCCAGAACGGCAGCGACTTCCAGATGTGGACGGCCATGGAGAGCGACAGCGCCAAGGTCGGGTCGTTCAGCCAGTTGGGGCCGTCTTCACCGGTCAGCTTGAAGATCAGCGTGTTGATCACGCCCCATTCGGGATTGAGCATGAAGCGGATCGAAAGGATGGTCGGGATCGAGGGCACCGCCCAGGGCAGCACGAACAGCACCGCCAGCACCTTCACCCACCAGCGCTTCTGGGCGAAGAACCCCGAGAGGAACAGCGCCATCATCATCTTGATGTTGATGGCCACGATCAGGAACACCAGCGTGTTGACGACCGTGCGCAGGAAGATCGGGTCGTCGGCCAACTCGACGTAGAGATGCGGGCTGCGCGCCAGCCAGAAGGCGTAGCCCACCGGAAAGACGACGAAGCCCAGGAACACCGCAATGTAGGGCGCGGTGAACAGCAGGCCCCAGACCTGCCTCTGCGACAGGGCAAGGCCGGCCCGCCCCGCCCCTGGCCTTGGCTTGGGGCGGGCCGCTTCGTCGATCGTCGTCGTTGCCGTCACTACGCGTTACCCTATACGCGGACCTGGGTGAGGTAGGATCAGCCCGCCACCTGCTTGATACGGGCGATCAGCTCGTCGACCGCCTTTTCGACCGAGACCTTCTCGTTGACCACGCGATTCATCGCCTTGGCCCAGACGTTCTCGTTGTTCAGGATGGTGAACTTGTAGTTCTTGGTGAACTCGAACGGCGTCGTGCCGGCCTTGAACTGGTCGTACACCGCCTTGCGATGCTTGTCGGCCTGCCAGAACGGGCTCTCCTGGCTCGCCTTGGTCACCGGGAACCAGCGGCCGAGCGCGCCTTCGACGTAGGGGCGGAGGTTGTCCTCCTCGAGCATGAAGGCCAGGAACTCACGGGCCCGCTTCTTGTTCTTGGAGCCGGCAAAGATCACGCCGACCTTCACCGCGGTGCGATAGACCATCGGCGAGCCGTCCGGCTTCTTGGGGAAGCCCGCGGTGGCGATCAGCTCATCGTAGGCCTTGCGGCCGGCGGCGCGCTGTTCGGGCGTGAGCGTCTCGTTGTTGGCATCGTCCAGCCACTTGGCGGCGATCGAGATCGTGTAGTTGTGCGTCATCGCGGTCGTCTTGTTGTGGAAGGCGACGTTGTTGTCGGGGTCCTTCCAGGTCGTCGACGACGGCGGCGAGCAGCCCTTGGTGTAGACGTCGGTGTAGTCCTTGAGCGCCTTGATCAGGCCTTCGCGGACCTTGGGGTCGTCGACCAGGAGCTTGCCCGAATCGTCGACCAGCTTGACGTTGTAGGCGTCGACCCAGCTCAGGAACGACTGGAACGAGTCGGTCGATTCCACGCCCATCGGGCTGCCGATGCCGTAGATGCGCTGGCCGGTGGCCTTGCGTAGCGCGGGCTGCACCTTGTCACACCAGAACGACCAGTATGCGGTCCAGTCGCCCGGGATGTCGCTTTCCTTGAAGCCGGCCTGGGCCAGCATGTCCTTCCAGTACTGGATGTGCAGCGTCTGCTGCTTCAACGCGAAGCCGTAGTAGGCCTTCTTCTTGGCGACGTCGTTCCACAGGAACGCGGTCTCGATGGTGACCGGCGCGAAGCGGTCCTTCATCGGGCCAATGACGTCGGAAATATCCTCGAGCTTGCCGTCGAACGCCCACTTGCCGGCGGTCTGCACGTCATAGGTGTCGGAGTAGGCAATGTCCGGCGGCGTGCCGGCGTCGAGCGCGGCCACCGACTTGGCGTTCATGTCCTGGACCGCGTACTGCGAAAGCTCGACCTTGACCCCGGTCTTGGCCTCGAACTTCTTGATGGCGGCGTAGAGCGCCTCGTCCTCGGACTTGTAGAAGCCCTTGACCCACCACACGGTGAGCGTTTCCTGGGCGAAGCTGGGGGCGGCAGCCAGGGCGACACTAATTGCAGCGGCTGCAGCCAATACGCGGCGTCTCATTGTTCCCTCTTACTTACGTTGTTGCCAATCCTCTCCGGGCGGCAGGCGCGAACGGATATCAGCCCGTTGCATGGGAGTCGAGAAAAGTCATCTCCGACCATGGTCGGAGACGGCACAACCCCGAGACGAACAAGCATACTCAGTGCATTGAGGATCGACCGTACAGTGGAATAGAGTGTCGCGATCGAGGGAGAAGAGTGTTTGGCGAAATCGCCGGTGCCCCCAAACGAGCTTTCGGATGTCGAACTGGTCGACAATGTCCTGCGGGGCGCCCCGGGTGCTATCGACGCGTTCTACCACCGTCATAGCCGCCTGATTTATCACTGCATCCGATCCCGGACGGGGAGTCAGGATGTCGACGACATCTTCCAGGCCTTCTTCGAGCGCCTGCTGAAGAGTGGCTTCCGCGCCCTGCAGCTCTGGCAGCGCGGCAGTTCCCTGCCGGTCTATCTTTCCAGCGTGATCCGCAATTTCGTGACCGACTTCCACCGCTCGAAGCGCCTGCGGGAAGAAGCGGTCGGCGGCACGATGGAGCTCGAGCCGCTCTCCGGCGCGGCGGCCGAGACGATCACCGCGACCACGCACCTTAAGGAGCTGAGGCATATCGGCATCCGTGCCTGGGCCGTGCTCGAGGCCAGGGACCGCCGGCTCGTCTGCGACCGGCTGCATCGCGACCTCGACAACGAGACCATCGCCAACCGCCTGAAACTCTCGATGGGAACGCTGCGGACCGCGATGTCCCGGGCGCAGGCGCGCTATCTCGCCCAGGTGCGGCAGCTGGCGCCGGAATTCTTTCCGGACCGGGCGTAACGACATGGCGACCGGGTCCGTCCTGTTGATTGATGGTAGGATCAAACCATGAACGCTCGCCCGCCCGACGGAAGCGACGAACCGGAGGCCGTTGACCAGGTGATGCTGGCCGTCCTGTCAAATCGCGGGCGCGACGCCACCGTGCTGTCGGCAGACCAGGAGCGTCTGCTCGACGACTGGGTGGCGGGCCGCCTTGCGCCGGATGACGCCGAGCGCGCGGCCGCCCTTGTCAGGCAGAATAGGCTGGCAGCCGAGCGCGTTCTCGAATTGCGGTTGCAGGCCGCCACCCGCGAGAGTCCGCCGGTTCCCGAACAGCTCACCGCACAGATCCTCAAAGCGAACGCGCCACCAAAGGCATCAACACGAGGCGCCTGGTGGCGGTCGCTCGGCCGCTGGCAGTTGACCGGCATCGCCGGGGCGGCGGCCTTGGCGTCGATCCTGGTCGTCGCCGGCCTGCCGGCGCTGCAGCAGCTGATGAGCGGCGGCGGGCCGTTACAGGTGGCGATGGTGACGATCAACGATCGCAGCCCGCTGTTCGAAGCGTCGGACATTCGTATGAGAGGAACACAACCGCAACAAGGCGATCCTGCCGAGCAACGTTTCCGCGACATCGAGGTGCCTACAGCAATTCTCAGGTATTTGCTGGCGAAGGCTGCCGCTGGTGGTGCCGCACCCGAGCTCGAACCCTACCTGCCAAAATCCTCGGATGCCGGCGACCAGCCTGCGCGTGTCATCATCGATGCTGCGCTGAAAGAAAAGCTGGAGGCTAGCGACGGGCGTCCGCAAATGATGGTGCGCCTCTACGACCTGAAGGACCCACGGACTGCCAATATCCGCGAAATATCTGGCCCTCTGCCAAACGGTGAGCGTCAGTACTTACTGACGGTCAAACCATGATGGCCCAGACAACAGTCGTGTTGGGCCGTTGCCTGAGCATTATTGCCATTCTTCTGTGTCTCAACGTTGCTCTTTCGCAAGCAGCCTCGGCTCAAGGCGAAAAGCTGCCAACAACACAGAGAAATATCATTCCAGACGTGTTGGCTGGCCGGAATGTCGACGCGGTGGAGAAGGTGAAGCGCGCCTTGGAGAGTGCGCCGCCTTCCAACCGTCAGGACTTCTTCCAGCTGGCCATTCGAACTTGCATCGCGCTGGATGACTTGGAATGCGCCACTTACCTCGGCAATCGTGATTTCCTTGCCACCTTGACGCCAAGCAGCATGCGGCCATCGACGGCCGGACACGCCTTTTTGCTGTGGTCGTACATCCAGATGGCGACGGGAAATCATCAAGCAACCGAGCACAAATTCGAGCGCGACTTTCCCATCGAACTCGCAAATCCGCTTGTAAGTCCAGTTCTCTTCGCCGACTTGCAGCTCCTTGCAGCGCGACGGTCGCGACTTGTCCTCGACTTCGAAAGCTCCCGCGACCACGTCGAAAAAGCGCTGGCAGCCACCTTGTCATTGGTGGATGAGGGATTTGATGCAGCGCGCCTTATCGTCCGCATCTCCAATCAACTCCTGGAAAACTATGATGTCGAGCGGGCACTGCGGCTGGTCGCTGCGGCGACGCCGCTCCTCGTGAAAATTCCACCAGACAGCTTCCTGGCGTACGAATTCGGGCAACTGACGGTCACTCTGCTGCGCTACCGCAAGGACTTTGTTGGTGCGGCGGACGGCCTTCGGCACGTTCTTTCGGCGTTGGATCGGCTTCAGCTCAAACCGGAGCTGAAAACCTATCTCATGGCCTATACTTACAACGAGTTGCTGGCTTCGGAAGTGCTACGCGGCGACCTCCCTGCCGCCCGCGATCTACTGCAGTCGCATCCTCTGATGACCGGCAAGCCTGGCATTATTGCGCGCGGCTATTTCGCAAACGCGATCGAATTCAACTTTGCCCTGGCGGAGGAACTCGTCCGCCTAGCTCTGCAGGACACCTCAGACACCGGATGGGGCGACCTCATGACGATGGCGCCGCGCTGGACAGCAGATGTCGAGAGAATCCAGGACATCCGGGTGTTCGGCCAGGCCGCCGTAGGACTTCGTCTCCTCAGAATGGGTCGAAGAGACGACGCCCTCCGACATTTTGTCGAAGCCGGCAAGGCGCGACTGGCAGTCCTGATGGATCACTACCAAAGGTCGACGTATTCAGCACCACTGCCCCATTGGGCCGATCAACTGCTCCTGGAGTTCGCCGTTGCCGCCACGGTCTCCCCCGGCCAGTCGCCGGACCATGACTTGCTTCTGCAAGCAAACATCGTTCTCAGCCGCTCCCTCGAGACAAGCCCGGACGACGTTTTGACAAGTCAGGCCGTTCAGGATTCGGATGATAAAAAACGCATAGTCCAAAGCTTGCGCACGATCGGCTATCAGCAGGCAGCCTGGGAGAAGGCAAAGGTCTCGGCGCTCATCGGCCGCCTGTCGTCTACCGTCAACTCTAGTGATGTCTGGCAGGAGCGGACGGATGTCCTTTTCAACGCCGACGCGTTCGCGACGGCGCATAAGCGCATGCGCGACGTCCTTGCAGGCAAGGACGGAAACGTCGGTGTTGCCTCCATCATGAACCTGGCGACGTTGAAGCAGTCGTTGCTCCCTGATGAAGCCCTCATCTTCTACGTCCCAATGCTGAACGCGGTCGCCAAGATGTGCATTCGGATGGACAAGTTCGTCGTATCAACGCAGGAGACTGACCAGACTGTCGTTGCAGATGCCCGCATTCTCAGAGCCGCGTTGACGGCAGCCCATCCGCCATCAGTCGAAGCAGACAGCCAGTTTCCAGCAGCCGGCGCCGTTCGGCTGTACAGGATACTGTTCGGCGGACTGGACGAATGCCTGCATTCGAGCCGACGAATCTATCACATTGCGCCAAGTGGTCCGCTGGGGCAGGTACCACCGGCCGCTCTACTCAGCGAACTGCCCCCGACGATGGGGTCCGGCTTTAATCTCCGCGCCGCACGCTGGCTGATCCGCACACACTCCTTTGTCAAGACAAGCTCTATTGGTGCCTTCATCGCAGCAAAGAGACTCTCCCGCGCCAAAGGCGCCACGCTCGATTATCTCGGCGTTGGCGATCCAACCCTCGAATCTCGCAACGTGGCGGGAACGCCGTCGGCGACCCTTGCAATTCGAGGAAGCCTTCCGGTCCAGTCCGGTGCTCTAACATCATTGCCGGAACTGCCGGAGACATCGGAGGAACTACGGTCGGTTGCGCGACTGTTCGATGCAGCGAAAGTGCGGATCCTTCTACGGGAGACCGCGGGTGAAGAAGAGTTCCGTTTGCAGCCGCTGTCGGAATTCGACGTCCTGCACTTCGCTACGCATGGTCTGGTGAGGGAAGAACTGCCGGGCGTGAAGGAGCCAGCCCTGGTGCTCACACCGAACCCACGAGGCGACGCCTTCAGTGATGGACTGTTGACGAGTTCTCAAATCGCCGCGCTACCATTGCGAGCGCGCCTGGTCGTCTTGTCCGCTTGTAATTCGGCAAGATACGACCCCTCCATCATCGATAGTGGCATTCAGGGCCTCGCCACATCATTTGCTGTTGCGGGCGTTCCAACGATGATTGCCTCACTATGGCCCATCGAAAGCTCGCTCACGCGCGATCTCATCACTGCTACATTCCGCGCGGCCCGCAGCGACAATAACGTTGCGATCGCCGATTCGCTTGCCGTAGCGGTGCGCAAGCACTTGGATGGCCCGACAGCCAAGCCGCTGTTGCATCCGCGCTTCTGGGCGGCACTAGCCGTACTCGGCGACGGCTCTATGAGACTCGATACGCCAAGTCGAGAAAGTCGCGATCTCGGCGCCTTTGCTAAGGTGAATCCTTCGGCAGACGAGGAGATATTGTTCGCCGGAGCACTGAATGGCGACTTTGTCAGCTCGGCGTTCGGTGAATGGAATGGCAAGAGATCACCATCGCTTGTACGCCGGCAAACCATTGATGGCACCGCCAAATGGGAGGTAAAGGATCCCGACATTGGCGTTGGCCCGGTGGCCGCGACAAACCAGACGATCTATGTCGGTGGGTACCTATCACCTTCGCCAGCTGACCCCGGGTACAGCGTACCGATACTCCGCGGGCTAACAACCGATGGAACGGTTTTGTGGTCGCGCAGACTGACCAACTCTGCAAAGACCGACAAGGTAGCGGCTTTGGCTGTCGCATCCGATCAAACGGCGCTTGCGCTCGTTGGACCAAGTCTTGGTGAGCGCACAGGAGCAGAGTACCGTTTGACCAGAGTCGACTTCAATGGCTCGGAGACCAAGCGTATGCCAATCGCGCTTGTTGGTGATGGTCTATCATCGCTTTCCAGCGCCGTCTATGTCGACAAGACGCTGGGTGGTCTGACGATCATCAACCGAGATCCACTTCCGACTGACAAGCCAGATGTGCCAAGTGGCCTGGGTCTGCCTAGATTTTGTTTTGAGGGAGACGCCGCCGAAGTTGTCTTCTTTGACGTCGCCGAACTCAAAGAAGCAAAGCGCCTGCGGATAGATCGCTTCAAAGCAAGAGGATCGGTCGCGACAGCCGATGGCTGGCTTGTGGTTGGAACCTTGAGAGATGTTTGTTGGCTGGAAACTCGAGCTGCCGCGTATCTCTTGAAAAGCGACGGCTTTGTGCAACTACTTTGGCGGGACGCTTCCCCGTTCGAGAGCTATGCAACAGCTGTGCAGCAAGTCGGGGACGCTTACGAGATCGTCGGCCATATCAAGCGTTCGGTCGCGATCCGCGAAGAACGAAGTCATTTCACCATGCCCGATTTCAGCACCAAGCGCTGGGGTAACGAAGGCTACACATCGGACGAAGTCTTTTCCGTGCGCCTGTCCAAAGCCGGTCGGGAGCTACACAGGGACTTTGTCGGAGCGGGCCTTCCCATCATGCCCATGGGAATGGCCGCCACGCACGATCGCAGTGTCATTTTCGGATCGATCGGATCGAGACCACTCTGGCTCAGTCGCTAATCAACCCGTGACCTTCTTGATGCTCCTACGATCGAGAAACGCCCGCAGCAACGACGCACACAGCCCGGCATGGGAATAGGGGAGGCCGTGGCGCGACCGGCCGATCACGTTGAGCTCCGCAGCGGGCAGCAGCCGATGCAGCTCCGCCATGATTGGCACCGGGATGAAAGGGCTGCCGTCGGGGTGCAGCAATAGCGTCGGGCAGATGATGTCCTTCAATCGCGGCGAAAGGTCGGTGCCGATCAGTACGCGCAGGGCATTGAGGATCGACTCGCGCGGCCAATTCTCCTGCTGCGCGGCGAACCAGCTGCGCTGTTCAGGCGACAACGCATCGTCGTGGAAGCGATCCCGCAGGAAGGCGTCGGACCACGCCTTCACCCCGCCCTCGTCGAGCTGGCGGCGCCAGGCTTCGACGCGCTGGATCGACGCGCCGAGATGAGCCCCGTTGCTGACCGTGAGCGTGGCTATGCGTTCGGGCTGCGCCAGTGCGGCGGCCAGCGCCACCGTGCCGCCGATCGACTCGCCGACCAGATGAAAGCGCGGTAGGCCGGCGGCATCCGCCACGGCGAACAGGTCTTCGACCATGAGATCGAGCGACCAGGCGAAGTCAGGCCCCGGGATGTGCGAGCGGCCGTAGCCGCGCATGTCGAAGCTCACCAGCCGATGGGCATCGGCCAGCGCCGGGAACCAACCGGCCCACATTTCCGCGCTGGCGCCGATCCCGTGGTGGAACAGGATCGCTTCACGCGGCTGATGCCAGGGCGCGACCTGATCGGCGATCTCGTAGTGCAGGCTGCCCTGTCGGGTCGTTGCGATCGGCATGGCCTAGTCGGCGCGTATGCCGGCCGCCTGGATGACCTCCGCCCACTTCTTGCGGTCGGCGGCAATCGTGGCCTTGAGCTCGGCTGGCGAGCCGATGACGTTGTCCATGCCGTTGTCGACGAAGCGCTTTTGCATGTCGGGCTTGGCGACGGCAGCGCGCAGAGCCTTGTTCCAGACGTCGACGATGTCGGCCGGCGTGCCCTTCGAGCCAAACACGGCGAACCAATTCACCACCTCGAATCCGGGCAGGAACTGCGAGATCAGCGGCAGGTTGGGGAACATCGGCGAGACCCGTGGCGAGCCGAAGGCGATGGGGATCAATCCGCCGCCGCCGATCTGGCCCAGGAACTCCGGCATGTTGCCGAACATCATGTCGCAATTGCCCGCCACCATGTCCTGGATGGCGGGCGCGCCGCCGCGATAGGGAACATGCAGCAGGTTCACGCCGGCCAGCTTCTTGAACAGCTCACCCGCGAGATGCTGCGAGGTGCCGTTGCCGGCCGACGCGTAGGTGAGCTTGCCGGGGTTCTTCTTCGCCTCCTCGATCAGCTCCGGCACGATCCGGATCTTCATGTGCTTGCCGAACACCAGCATGTTGTACACGCCGGCGATATTGGCGATCGGCGTCAAGTCGGTGTCGACATTGATCGGCAGCTTCTGCCCCGGCATGACGGGCGACACGCACATCGCGGCCATCGCCGCGAGGCCGATCGTCCGCCCGTCCGGTACGGCGTTGGCGACAGCCTCATTGGCGATGAAGCCCGAGGCGCCGGTCTTGGTTTCGACAATCACGTTCTGACCGATTTCGGGCTTCAATGCGTCGGCCAGGATACGGCACAGCAGATCGGCGGTGCCGCCGGGGGCGAAGCCGCAAAAGAAGCGCACGTCGCCGCCAATCTTGGCCTGCGCCCAGGCTGGCGTGCCGGCAAGGCCAAGCGCGGCGGCGCTGCCCGCCGCCAAAACAGTCCTGCGTTTCATTTTGTTTCCTCCCAAAAGCGCGGTGAGCCTAGCATACTCTGCGCATGATCAAGCTTCGTCGCCGCGCCGCGCTCAGCGGCCTTGCCGCTCTGCCGCTGGCCCATGCAAATGTCCGTGCTCAGACGGTAGATTTTCCCGATCGGCCGCTGCGCCTCGTCGTCGGCTTTCCACCGGGTGGGCCGAACGATCTTTTAGCGCGCATCGTGGCGCCCGGCATCGGCGAACGGTTGAAGCGCTCCGTCGTCGTCGAGAATCGCGCCGGCGCCAACGGCGAGATCGCCGCGGCCTCCGTCGCCAAGTCGCCAACCGACGGCAGCGTCATCATGCTGGCGTCGAACGGCTCGACCACCATAGCGCCGGCGCTCAACCCGAACATGACGTACGATATCCGAACCGATTTTGCTGCCGTCGCACCGATCGGCATCAATCCCATGCTGCTGGTGGTGCGCAACGACCTGCCCGCGAAGAACGTGGCTGAACTGCTGGCGCTGGCGCGCGCCCAGCCCGGCAAGCTCAACGGCGCATCGGCCGGCGCCGGTGGCGCCACGCATCTGGCGCTGGAGCTATTCAAGTCGATGGGCAAGGCCGACATCGTGCACGTGCCCTACAAGGGCGGCGGACCGGCCATGGCCGACCTGATGGCGGGCCTGGTCGATATCTATTTCGGCGGCCTGTCGACGGCGTTGCCACACGTCAAGGCCGGCAAGATGCGCGCGCTGGGGCAGACCTCGCTCGCCCGCTCGGCGGCGGCGCCCGATATTGCGACCATCGCCGAATCCGGCCTGCCGGGCTACGAGGCGGCGATCTCCTACGGCATCTTCCTGCCGGCCGGTGCCTCGCCGGCTTTGGTCGAGCGTCTGCACGCCGCAGTGGATGCGACGGTGCGCTCTCCCGACGTGGCGCAAAAGTTTACCGACCTCGGGGCCGATCCCCAATTCGGCACGCCGAAGGAGTTCGCGGGCTACGTGGCCGACGATCTCGCAAAGTGGGCCCGCCTCGCCAAGCAGGCGGGCCTCAAGTCAGAATGACAAAGGACGCGAGTTCGCGTCCTTTGTCATCCTGAGCGCAGCGAAGGATCTTTTCGTTACCAGAAAGATGTTTCGCTTCGCTCAACATGACAGCTTCGCTGTCACTTAACTGACGAGTAGTTCGTCGGAGTCAGGAACTGATTCGAGACGTTGGCGACGATGGGCCCGTCCTTCTCGGTCTCGGCGCGCTTGGCCAGCCACTCGGGATCGGCCTGGAAGGCGTTCCACTTCTTCTCGCGATCGGCCAACGATTCCCAGGCCAGCAGATAATGGAGTTCCTGGTTGGACTCGCCTATCAGCGTGGTCCAGAAGCCGGCCTGCTTGATGCCGTGCTTCTCCCAGATCTTCAGGGTGATGTTGGCGAAACGGTTGTTGAGCGCCGGCAGACGGCCGGGCACGCACTTGTAGACACGCAGTTCGTAGATCATTTCCTTCCCCTTCTAAAAGCTACCGTCAAATCGCGGCACGAAGCCGCTTCCCTTGTGATCAATGTGGCAGGTGAATGGTGCCCCGAAATGGCAGGGCATCAGACGCGCGGCTGAGCCGGCGCAATGCTCCAGCGCCGCGCGCCGGCTCTTGCGTGCACCGATGGCTTCGGCGCAGGCGAAGCTGTTCCACTCCGGATGATAGACTTGCAACGCATGATGCAGGATGTCGCCGCAGAACAACGCCTTCTCGCCGCGCGATTCGAACTTGATGGCGATGGTACCGGGTGTGTGGCCGGGCGCAGGCTCGACCTCGAGGTTCTCGTCGAGCCGAGCCGCCCCGTCGACCAGTTGCGATAGCCCAGCTTCGACGACCGGCAGCACCGAATCGCGGAATGAACCGGCATTGGCCGGCGTCGTCTTGGGATCGGTGTCGACCTTGAGGTAGTGATCGTAGTCGGCGCGGCTGAACACGTATTTCGCGTTCTTGAAGGTCGGCACCCATTTGCCGTTCTCGAGCCTGGTGTTCCAGCCGACGTGATCGACATGAAGATGGGTGCACATCACCATGTCGACCTGGTCGGGCTCGACGCCGGCCGCCTTCAGCCGCGCCAGGTAGGGCGTCTCCATCAAGTGCCATTTGGGCCGGTGCGGCCGTGACTTGTGGTTGCCGACGCAGGTGTCGATCAGGATGCGCTTGCCGCCGACCGTCAGCAGCCAGCTATGGACGCTGAGCTTCAGGAAGCCCGAGGGCTCGTCGTAGTGGTTGGGCAGCAGCCAATCGCGATGCTCTTGCACCACGCCGGGCTGCCAGTCGGGAAAGAACATCTTGGCGTCGAAGTTGGGCTCGTAGGACTCCTCGATGCGCTGCACCGTGGCGCCGCCCAGCTTCACTTCCGTCATGCTTTTCCTCCCACCCGGGCGAGGAACTTAGCGTCGCCGGATGGGCTTCGGAAAGGCCGCCGTTTCGTCGGCTAAAACAGCCTGGTCGCCATCTTGACGGCGCGGCCACGGCCGCCGATCGCCGACACCACGCCCACGGCAGAACCGAACAGCAGCAATGCACCGAGCCGAAATCCCATGTCGTTCGAATCGATGCTGCCCGGCGCCAGGACGGCCAGGGCGATGGTGGCCGAGAACAGAGTCGCCACCATTACCAGGTTGCCGAGCAAGCCCATCAGCCCGGCGTAGAGCGTCGACCGCGCCCGACGTCCCGCCGCCAGGCCGATGAAAATCCGCTCCGATCGTGAGATAGTACAAAGCCGCCGCCACGGTGACGCTCTCCGATCGTTGGACCGATCGAAAGGATACGCCGCTTCGGCGGCCGATCACGGCATGCGTTGTATCAATTGAAGGGTCGGCAGCCGCCGAGGCAGGAGCCAGGTCAGAACGGCAGGCGCCGCGCCTCGACCTTTTCCAGATGGCGGTGTTCAAGGACGGCAATGGCGGCGCTGCCAAGCGGCACCACCATCAGCAGTACGATGAAATGGATACCGAGCATCCAGCCGTCGAACATCCCGGGGACAACCGCACCGATGGCGACCGTCGTGATGAAGAACAGGACGGCGAAGGCGAGACCGCAGACCCCACCCATCAAAGCAGCCGCCAAGGTCGTCGACGTCATGGAGCGGCCGACGTAGTAGCTGAGGGCGAAAGCGACGCCAGCGGCAACGATGGCGGTGATGCTTTCCATAACGGGGCACTCCTCCAATACGCTCTCGACTGCGAGAAATCAGAGTTCGACTCTGTGCTTGGAATGCTAGTTTGAGCCAATTGCACAACCTGGGAACCCACGAAAAACGCATGTCTGATCACCCCTCCACATGGATTTCCGCATCGGAACTCACAACACTTTACGCCCGCAAGGTGCTTTCCCCGGTTGACCTCATCGATGCGATGGTAGAGCGCGCATCGCGACTGCAACCTTCTCTCAATGCTTTTGTCCTGATCGATGGAGACGGTGCGCGGGCGGCGGCGAAGGACTCGGAGGCACGCTGGCTCAAGGGCCAGCCCCTGTCCGCACTCGATGGCGTCCCAACCACGATCAAGGATACGACACCGGTCAAAGGATGGCCCACCCGCTACGGCTCGCATGCCACGGACGAGACGGCCGCCGGCGAGAACGCGCCGATCGTCGACCGCTTCCAAGCCGCGGGCCTCATCCTCCTTGGCAAGACGACAACCCCCGAGTTCGGCTGGAAGGCCCTGACCGATTCGCCGCTGCAGGGCACCACGCGCAATCCGTGGAACCTGAAGCACTCGCCGGGCGGCTCGTCGGGCGGCGCTTCGGCACTGACGGCCGCGGGCATAAACCCGTTCAATCATGGCAATGACGGCGGCGGCTCGATCCGCATCCCTGCGGCTCATACCGGCCTGGTCGGGCTGAAGCCGAGTTACGGCCGCATCGCCCAATACCCCGCCGACGCGCCGTTCGCCGATGTGATCAGCCAGGGTGTGCTGGCGCGTTCCGTGCTCGACACGGCGCTCGCGCTCAACACAACGGCCGGGCCCGATCCGCGCGACTGGCGCTCGCTACCCGCCGATCGCCGCGACTACACAGTCGGCCTCGACGACGGCGTACGCGGCTGGCGGATCGGCTTGAGCCTCGATTTCGGCCACGTCAAAGCCGATGCGGAGGTGCGCGAGCTGGTCGCGGAGGCGGCCCGCCATTTCGAGGCGCTCGGCGCGCATGTCGAGGATGTCGGCCCACTGATCGAGCCGCTGCAGAACAGCTTCGAGCCGCTGTGGATCGGCAGCTTCGCCACCCGCCTGCGCCAGATCCCGACCCAACTCCATGGCAAGCTCGACCCGGGCTTCCGCGCCGCTGCCGAAAAGGGCCTGGCCATCACCCTGGCCGACTACGCGCGGTCCTACGAAGCCAAGTCGAAGCTCGCCCGCGATCTCGCCCTCTGGCATCGCAAGTACGATCTCTTGCTGGCGCCGGTCACGCCGACTGCCGCGCCGCCGGTCGAGACCCTCTACAACTCCGACGCCTTCCCGCGATGGACCAAGGGCGCCCCCTACACCCTGCCCTGCAATCTCACCGGCCAGCCGGCGGCGTCGATGCCTGCCGGCCTCACCAAGGCCGGCCTTCCCGTCGGCATCCAGCTCATCGGGCCGCCGCGCGCCGACCATCTCGTGCTGCGCGCCATGCGGGCGTACGAGGGCTCCTGCGGCTGGACCTGGCCGCAGCAGAGGGTCGTGGAGACGCTGACGGCGCTCTGACCGCCGACCCCACGCGCTTGTGAATTGGGCAGTGGCCGCGCCTCGGCCACTGTTCACTCCCTATGAATAACGCATGGGAGGTATGGATGCGCAGAGAGATCAAGGTGGCCGCGCTGGCCATGACCACGGCGGCCTTGGCGTTCACCGGCGGCTCGCAGGCCCAGCAACCGCCGCCGCAATTTCCCGACATGACGTTCTTCATCACCAGCGTCGGCGGATCGCAAGGCGCCAACTTCGGCGGCCTCGAGGGCGCCGACCGCCATTGCCAGGCGCTGGCCACCAAGGCCGGCGCCGGCAGCAAGACCTGGCGTGCCTATCTCAGCACCCAGGCCGTCGGCGGCGCCACCGCCGTCAACGCCAAGGACCGCATCGGCAAGGGCCCTTGGACCAACGCCAAGGGCGTCGTCATCGCGACCAGCGTCGAGGACCTGCACTCGCCCAACAACAAGATCACCGCCGAGACCAACGTTGCCGAGACCGGCCGCCTGATCCCGAGCCGGTTCTACACGGTCAACCAGCACGACATCCTGACCGGCTCGCAGGCCGATGGGACCGCGTTCCCGCCGGACAAGGATATGACCTGCGGCAACTGGACCAAGAGCGGCGAAGGCAATGCCATGGTCGGGCATGCCGACCGCATGGGCCTGCGCGACGACGACGCGTCGAAGTCGTGGAACGCCTCGCACCCGTCGCGGGCATGCGATGCCGCGTCCCTGGTCGCAACGGGCGGTGCTGGCCTGCTTTACTGCTTCGCCGCCAACTGACGCTGAGGCCGGCGCCCGCGCCGCAAGCCGGGCGTCGGCCACTCTGGTGCGGGCGCACGGTGCGCCCTAATCTCGGGTCGTCATGCGCCACGTTCTGCTCTGGCTGGCCATTGCGCTGTTCGCGACACAAGCGGCCGCCGAGAGCGTTCATTTCCCCAGTGCCACGACGCCGCCGACGCCGCTGCAGCAGCGCCTCGCTCGCGAACGCGGTGAGACGATCGCTCAGCAGCCAGGCATAGAACTTTCCGGAGAGCTGTACCGACCGGCTGGTGATGGTCCATTTCCGGCCGTCGTCATGTTGCATGGCTGCGGCGGCCGCTTCTCGCGTGCCGTCGAGGACACATTCGGGGCTGACTTCACGGCCCTCGGCTACGTTCTTCTGATCGTCGACAGCTTTGGGCCGCGCGGCGTCCGCCATCGCTGCACGGGGGAAGGTCCGACCGTCGACCGCATCATGGATGCTTATGGCGCCTTGCTTTGCCTCGCCGAGCAGCGTTTCGTCGATGCCGACCGTATCGCCGTCGTTGGCTACTCGCAGGGGGCGATGGTGGCCTTGTCGGCCGTCGAACTGAACGGCGCCGGAACGCTCTTCGACCGTCATTTCCGTGCGGCTGTCGCCTACTATCCACTGTGCGGCGATATCGCCGTTGCCGCCCCGACGGTGATCATGATCGGCGAACTCGACGACTGGACGCCGGCGCGCGATTGTCGCAACGCCGTGGCAAGACGCAGTAGTGAGGGGTCACCGGTCAAGCTCGTTGTCTATCCTGGCGCCTACTATGGCTTCAATTTTGCGCGCGACAAACCGGTGACCTCGTTCGGCCATCACATCGAATACAACGAAGCGGCCACTCGCGCCGCGTGGACCGAGACGATGGCAGCGCTCCGCGCGGCGTTCGGGCGCTAGAGTAGGCTTTAGGACTCGACCTTCACGCCTGCAGTCGTGATGACCTTCTCCCACTTGTCGATCTCACTTTGCAGGAACTTGGCCGTGTCGGCGGGCGTGGCACCCACCGGCACGACCGCCTGCTCAGCCAGGCGTTTGCGCAGCGCCTCGTCCTTGACCGCCTTGGCAACGTCGGCGGCCAGCCGATCGATGATCTCCTGAGACGTGCCGGCGGGAGCCAGGAACATCACCCAGGACGAGGATTCGATCGGAGGCCCGCCCGATTCGACGATGGTCGGCACTTCTTCCGCGCCGGGCACGCGCTCTTTCGACAGCATGCACAGTGCCTTGATCTTGCCGGCACGCACCTGGGACATCACGCCGATCGGAACGTCGAGCAGCAGCTGGATGTTGCCCGAGACAAGGTCGGCCAGCGCCGGCGCCGTGCCTTTGTAGGGAACATGCACCATGTCGATCCCGGCGACCTGCTTGATCAATTCGCTGGTGAGATGGGCAGCAGCGCCGACACCGGATGATCCGAATGAGATCTTGCCCGGGTTCTTCTTCGCGTAGGCGATGAACTCGGCCATGTTGTTGACCGGCAGCGAGTTCGACACCGACACCATGATCGGTGCAATGGCGACCAGCGAGATCGGCGCGAAGCCCTTCACGAGGTCGAACTTCAGCTTGCCCGCATAGAGCGTCTTGTTGGCGGCATGGGCCGCGATCACCGTCAGGAAGGTGTAGCCGTCAGGTGCCGCGTTGGCGACCATCTCCGCGCCGATCAGCGAATTGGCGCCGGGCTTGTTGTCGACCACGAAGTTCTGGCCAACATTCATCTTCTCGAGCGTCAGCCGCGTCACCACGTCGGTCAGCCCGCCCGCGGTGTAGGGCACCACCCATTTGATCGGCTTGCTGGGCCAGGACTGCGCGCGCAGCGCTCCAGGGAACAGGGACGCGGCCGCGCTCGCCGCCAGGACGCTGCGGCGGTTCACCTTCTTCATGATCTCGTCCTCCCTCTCGACAAAAGACCTCACCCTGAGGAGGCGCGAAGCGCCATCTCGAAGGGTGGGCCGCAGTCCCCTTCGTTGCCCACCCTTCGAGACGCCGCGTGGAGCTTACCCCGAGGTACTCGAGGGGCGCGGTTCCTCAGGGTGAGGTCGTACCTGATCCTTGCCCAGGCTAGTCGAGATCCAGTCCATTCATGCCGGCGTTCTTGCGCGCCTTCTTGGCGAGCTCGGTCAGGATCTTGCCCGCGGCGCGCGGGTCGAGGATCGGCTTGGATTCCGGTCCCTTGTGCCAGCCTTCGGCGACGGCGAACTGGCCGTTGCCCGCCTGGAAGACGCGGCCGGTGATCTCGCGGCTCTCCTCGCTCGCCAGCCAGGTGGCGACAGGCGCGATCCATTTCGGACTGCGCGTCTCCTTGTCTTCCTCCGTGTAGGTGCGCAGGTCCTCGGTCATGCGTGTGAAGGCCGAGGGCGAAATCGAGTTCACCGTGATGCCGTAGCGGCCAAGCTCGCGCGCCGCGATGACCGTGAAGGACGCAATGCCGGCCTTGGCGGCGCCGTAGTTGGTCTGGCCGATGTTGCCGTAGATGCCCGACACCGAGGTCGTGGTGATGATGCGCGCATCGACCGGCCCGCCCTTGATCTTGGCCTGATCACGCCAGTAGGCGGCGGCATGCCGCGCCGGGGCGAAGGTGCCCTTGAGATGCACCTTGATGACAGCGTCCCATTCGTCCTCGGTCATGTTGACCAGCATCCGGTCGCGCAGGATGCCGGCGTTCAGCACCACTGCGTCGAGCTTGCCGAAGGCCGAGACCGCCTGGTCGATCATGCGCTTGGCGCCGTTCCAGTCGGAGACGTCGTCGCCGTTGGCCACCGCCTCGCCGCCCTTGGCCTTGATCTCATTCACGACCTGCTGGGCGGGGCCGACGTCATTGCCCTTGCCGGCGCGATCGCCGCCCAGGTCATTGACCACGACCTTGGCACCGTGCTCGGCCAGCATCAGGCAGTGTTCCCGGCCGACGCCGCGCGCCCCGCCCGTCACGATTGCCACGCGGCCCTCGCACAATCTTGCCATCGCTCCCTCCCGTTTCTGGCGTGTCTGCAGGCGATTTCCTGCGCTAGTCTGGCGGCTCACGCAAGGAGGATCGCCATGGACACGCTGCCGCTCGTAGCCCCCGAACAGGTCGGACTTTCCGCAGCGCGGCTCGATCGCGTTCGCAAGTGGATGAACGGCTGGGTCGACAGCGGCCGCCTGGCGGGAATGGTGACAGTCGTGATGCGCCGCGGCGAGCTTGCCTTCGCCGAGACGGCCGGCAAGGCCGACGTTGAGCGCAACAGGCCGATGCGGCCGGACACGATCTTCCGCATATACTCCATGACCAAGCCGCTTACCTCGACGGCGATCATGATGCTGTACGAGAAAGGCCGCTTTCAGCTCGACGATCCGATCTCCAAGTTCATCCCGGCCTTTGCCAATCCGCGCGTCTATGCCGGCGGCAGCCGCGGCAAGATCGACAGCGTACCGGCCGAGCGCGAGATCACTTTCCGCGACCTGCTGACCCATACCTCGGGCCTGACCTACGGTTTCATGGAGAGCAATCCGGTCGACGCGCTCTATCGCTCCAAGACCAATGGCGTCGACTTCCAGACCGCCACGACCAGCCTCAAGGATCTCGTCGAGCGGCTCGGGACCTTTCCGCTGATCGCCCAGCCCGGCAAGGCGTGGAACTACAGCGTCGCCACCGACGTGCTGGGCTACCTGGTGGAGGTCATCTCCGGCCAGCCCTTCCAGACCTATCTCAAGGAAAAGGTTCTTGCGCCGCTCGGCATGGTCGACACCGACTTCCATGTGCCGGCCGACAAGCATGAGCGCTTCGCGGCCAACTACCAAGCAGGACCCGGCGGCAACCTCGAGCTGATCGACGACCCCGGCAAGAGCCGCTATCTCGCCCCACGCGCCGTGAACTCCGGTGGCGGCGGCCTGGTGTCGACGGCAGCAGACTATCTGCGCTTCTGCCGGTTCATGCTGAACAAGGGCGAGCTCGACGGCACGCGCCTGCTCGGCCGCAAGACGGTCGAGCTCATGACCATGAACCATCTCAAGGGCGACATGGCCGACATGGGCATGCCGCGCTTCTCGGAATCGACTTATTACGGCGTTGGCTTCGGGCTCGGCTTCTCGGTCATGATCGATCCGGCCAAGGCGCATATCCTCGGCACGCCCGGCGAGTACGCCTGGGGCGGTGCGGCCTCGACCGCCTTCTGGTGCGATCCGGCCGAGGACATGGCGGTGGTGCTGCTGACGCAGCTCATGCCTTCCTCGACCTATCCGATCCGCCGCGAGCTGCGCGTGCTCACCTATCAGGCGATCGTCGACTGATGAGAAATACCGGCCCCCTCAAGGTCACCAAGGTCCACCCCCTGTTCGGGGCGGAGGTCAGCGGCATAGACATCACGCGTCCCTTGTCGGCGCGCGAGTTCGGGCCGATCCGCGCCGCGTTCGAGGAGCATTCGGTGCTCCTCTTCCGCGATCAGCCGATGGACGACGAGAAGCAGGTCCAGTTCAGCGAGCTGTTCGGCCCGCTGGAGACGACCGGCAGCTCCAATCCCGCCGCCGGCACCAAGTTCCAACGCCAGTCGAACCTCGACATCATGACGGGCGAGCCGATCCCGCCCGACGACATGCGCATGATCTACCAGAAGGCCAACTACTTCTGGCACTCCGACTCCTCCTTCAAGCACGTGCCCTCGCTGTGCTCGATCCTGACCGCACGCGTCTGCCCGCCCGAGGGCGGCAACACCGAGTTCCTGTCCATGCGCGCGGCATGGAATGCCCTGCCACCGGCGCTGCAGGCGACCATCCATCCCCTGATCGCCGAGCACTCGCTGCAGTACTCCCGCGACCGTGTCCAGAAGGGCATCCTGAGCGCCAAGGCGATCGCCGAGCTGCCGCCGGTCAAGCAGCGGCTGTTCCGGGACAATCCGGTGAACGGGCGGCGCGCCCTCTATATCGGCGCCCATGCCGGGTTCATCGTCGGCTGGCCGCGGGCGACCGGCGAGGCCCTGCTCTACGAGCTCTCGCAGCGTGCCGACCAGCCCGAGTTCCGGTTGTCGCACGCCTGGCGCGAAGGCGACGTGATCGTGTGGGACAACCGTGCGGTATTGCACCGCGCTACGTACTACGACACGGTGAAGTACAAGCGCTTCATGCAGCGCACCACCATCGGCGGCGACCTGCCGACGGTGCCGCAATAAGAGATGGCTGCACCGGCTCCGGCATCAGTACCGCTTCCCGACGGAATGCCCCCTGGCTGGCCACGCCGGCTGGCGGTGGCGACCATCACCATCGGGCTGATGATGTCGGTGCTCAGCAACTCGATGACCAACCTGGCGCTGCCCTACATCGCCAAGGACCTGAACATCACGGCTGAAAGCTCGATCTGGATCGTCAACGCCACCCAGATCGCGCTCATCATCTCGCTGCTGCCTGTGGCGGCGCTGGCCGACATCGTGGGCTACCGCCACGTCTACCGAATCGGCCTGGTGCTGTTCTCGCTGGCCTCGATCGGCTGCGCGTTCGCGCCGTCGCTGCCCTGGCTGCTGCTGGGGCGCACCCTGCAAGGCCTGGGGGGTGCCGCCATCATGTCGGTCCAGCCGGCGCTGGTGCGCGCCATCTACCCACGCGCCCAACTCGGCCGCGGCCTTGGCTTCAACACGACCGTCGTCGCCACGTCACTGGCCGCCGGCCCTTCGATCGGAGCGGCCGTGTTGTCGATCGCTCCATGGCCGTATCTGTTCGCCGTCTACGCGCCGCTCGGACTTATCTCTTTCGTGCTGGCCGAGCGGTACCTGCCGCGCACGAGCCACACCCATCGACCCTTCGATTGGACGTCGGCAGCGATGTCGGGCGCCACCTTCGGCCTCCTGATCTTCGGCATCGACGGACTGGCGCATGGTCATCATCGTCTCATCGTCGCCTCCGAATTCGTCGCTGCGGCCGTCCTGGGGACGCTCTTCGTCCTGCGGCAGAAGACGCTGGCCGATCCGATGATGCCGATCGACGTCTTCAAGCGCCCCATCTTCTCGCTCTCGATCACCGCAGCGGCCTGCACCTTCACAGCCCAAGGCCTGGCGTTCGTCAGCCTGCCGTTCTTCTTTCATACAGTGCTGGGTCGGGACGCCACGAGCACTGGTATCCTGCTGACAGCATGGCCGCTGGCGCTGGCCACCGTCGCGCCGATCGCCGGCCGCCTGGCCGACCGGCATCATGCCGGCCTGCTGGGCGCCATCGGCCTCACCAGCATGACCACCGGCCTCGTCCTGACGGCGCTGCTGCCGGAGAATCCGTCGAGCGCCGACATCATGTGGCGACTGGTCCTGTGCGGTGCGGGCTTCGGCGTCTTCGCCTCGCCCAATAACCGCCTGATGATGAACTCCGTGCCGCGCGAGCGCAGCGGCAGCGCCGGCGGCATCATCGCCACGGCGCGTACGTTCGGGCAGACCCTGGGCGCCGCCCTGGTCGCGGTCGTGTTCGGGCTGTTCGACTTCTCCAGCGGAGGCGCCGCCGATGCCGCCCGCGCCGCGATCTGGCTGGGCGCCGTCTTCGCCGCCGCAGCGCTGGTGATCGGCAGCCTGCGGCTGAGGCATTAGGGACGCCGTCGTGCCAGCCAAGCTTGTCGCCGCGGCCGCCATCGTCGCCTTGGTCGTCGGCTACTTCCTCGGGCTGTGGTCGGACCTCGGCGGATGGCTGAGCGACCTCTGGTACTTCCTCGCCGCCTCGACGCTCGTGCCGAACTGGCTGCTCGGCATTTTTGCGATTTGCGCGATCGTCGTCGCCGGACTGCTCGGCGCCGGCTTGCGCCCCACACGCAACAGTCGCCGCCCCTCGCCGATCAGCACTCAGGACAACTTCTTCAATATCCGCTGGCGTTGGTCATACGACGCATCAGGCGGCGTGCAGGACCTGAGCCCCTACTGCCTGCGCTGCGGGAATCGTCTCGTGCTCAAGCACGTCGGCGCTACCCGGCCTGCCGATCGATATGAATGCCGATGCGATCGTTGCGGCGCCGTCGCCTGTGAAATCGACTGCTCAGTCGAGGAATTCGAGAGCCGAGTCCTGCAAAAGATCCATGAGACGAGCTCCGGCTAGAGGCAACATCGCCGCTATCGCACTCGTGATTGGCTGGCCGCGCAGCCAGCTGCGATGCTGGGTCGGAAACGAAGGGGGCGACGATGTCGCTTCGATCGATCTCGGCTCTCGCCGCATTGATCCTGTTGCAGCTCTGCGGCTGCGCCACCACGAGCAAGACGTCAGACCCGTCGGTCAACGAACTGGAACATCGTCACGACGAGATGATGCAGCGCATGGGCGGCAGCGGTAGCGGCATGTAACGAACAGCGCGAGCGTCATGCCGCGCGGTGCATCTCGCGGAACAATGACGGCGCCATGCCGAAGCGGCGCTCAAAGGCCTGGCCCAGTCGCGCCGGCGAGGTCAGCCCGACCTTGCCGGCAATCGTCTTGATGGGGAGGCCTCGCGTCAGCAGTGTGCGCGCCGCGTCGAGCCGCAGGCCCTCGACGAAATGCGCCGGCGTCTTGCCGGTGGCCTCGGTGAACTTGCGATAGAAGCTGCGCTCGGTCAGGCCGGCGCGGGCCGCGAGAGTCGGCACGTCGAGCGGCTGGTCCAGGTTCTCCTGCATCCAGTCGATCAGCTTGCCGAAGGGTGCCTCTGCCGTGGTCTGTGCCTGCAGCAGTGGGCTGAACTGCGACTGATAACCGGGCCGACGTGCGTAGAGCACGAAGTGCCGTGCGATCAGATTCGCCGTGGCCGCGCCAAGATCCTCCTCGACCAGGGCCAGCGCCATGTCGATACCTGTCGTGACCCCGGCCGAGGTCCAGACCTTGCCGTCGACGACGTAAAGCGAATCGGCGTCGACCTCGAGCGCGGGGAACTTTCGGGCCAGGCGCTCACAATGTGCCCAATGTGTCGCTACGCGCTTTCCATCCAGAAGCCCGGCTGCCGCCAGCACGAATGCGCCGGTGCACACCGAGCCGAAGCGTCTCGCCTTGGGCGCCACCGAGCACAGCCAGCGCCGCAGATCGTCGCGCGCCATCGTCGCTTTGAGGCCGAGAGAGCCACCAGCGACCAGCAAGGTGTCGGGCTGGCCGCCGATCTTGCGGCTCTGGATCGCCACGCCGCAGTTGGACGTCACCGCGCCGCCACCGGGTGAGACGATGACGAGATCGTAGAAGTCCTGGCCATGCCCTTCATTGGCCGCGCCGAACACGGCGGCGGGGCCGGTGACATCGAGAAGTTGGCAGCCTTCATAGGCCAGGATGAAGATGCGGTGTTTGGGCATTGGCAGAAAATAGACCTTTTTTGTCATTTCTGCCAATGCGATCCATGCCTAAGGTACGGGCAATCACGGAGGTCCCCATGGCTGAGCCCATCCAGATCGGCATTCTGCTCTATCCCAACGTCACCCAGCTCGATGCCACCGGCCCCGCGCAGGTCCTGTCGCGCGTGCCGGGAGCCCAGATGCATATGATCTGGAAGACGCGCGATCCGGTGCCGACCGATGCCGGCTTCTCGATCGTACCGACCACGACCTTCGCCGACTGCCCGCAGCTCGACGTGGTCTGCGTGCCCGGCGGCGGCGGCCAGGTCGCGGTGATGGGCGATCCCGAGGCCCTCGACTTCCTGCGCAAGCAGGCGGCAAAGGCGCGCTATGTCACCTCGGTCTGCACCGGTTCGCTGATCCTGGGCGCGGCGGGCCTGCTCAAGGGCTACAAGTCGGCCTGCCACTGGGCGTGGCGCGACATGCTGAAGGATTTCGGCGCCACGCCGGTCGCCGAGCGCGTGGTGCGCGACCGTAACCGCATCTCGGGTGGCGGCGTAACCGCTGGAATCGATTTCGGTCTCACCGTGGCGGCCGAGCTGGCCGGCGAGGAGGTCGCCAAGTCGATCCAACTTGTGCTTGAGTACGATCCGCAGCCGCCGTTCGATGCCGGCTCGCCGGAGAAGGCCGGCCCCGAGCGGGTCAAGCGCATCTATGAGCGCCTGGCGCCCCTGCTCGAGAGCCGGTGCAAGGCCAATGCCGAGGCAGCGGCGCGGCTCAACTGACGGGCACCGTCAGAGCAGCGCCGCGGTGAACAGGATCGCGGACAGCACCGGAGCCACGGCGCGTACCGTGTTCCACATGGTCCATTCGCTGAGATAACGTGTCCACAAGGCGGTGCCCTCGGGTGTGCCGAGAGTCACCGCCGTGAGGGCATTGTTCAGCGGCACGTTGCGCAGCATCGTCACGCCGATGCAGCCGACGAGGTAGATCACGCTCGCCAGCAGCACGAGCGTGCCGCTGGTTGCCGTCCATCGCAAAGCGACACCAGCTGACGCCGCCAGGCAGAGCGCTGCCGTGCCGAAGAAGGCCAGGAAGAAACCCGGATTGATGACAGTGACGTTGATCGCGTTCATGGCGGCGATACCGTGATCCGACGGCAGGCGACCCAGCGCCGCCATGACGAAGGAAGAAAAGGCAAAGAAGATTCCCGCAACGAGGCCGCAGCCGATGGCAGCGGCGAAGATAAGCACAAAGACAACGTGGCTGATCACGACGAAGCCTCCGACAGACGACGGTTCCCGCTATCACGGCAGTGCCCTTCGCATAAGTACGCACAATTTTTATACTGGGTGCCAAACATGGAGACGACATGGCGACCAAGACACCCTGGTGCGCAGTGGCGGCGACGGTCGAGGTGATCGGCGGGCGATGGAAGCCCACCATCCTGTTCCATCTCAAGGATCAGCCGCGGCGCTTCAATGAACTGCGCCGGCTGGTTCCGGGCATTACCCAGCGCATGCTGACCCTGCAACTGCGCGCGCTGGAGCAGGACGGCATCGTGGCGCGCACGGTGCACAACAGCGTGCCGCCTCACGTCGAATATTCATTCACGCGGAAAGGACTGACCCTCGGCCCCATTCTCGACGCCATGGAAGTCTGGGGCGAGGCGAACGGCCAGCGACGCCGCCGCGCCTGAGATCACGGTGACGCTTTTGATACAAAGCGATGGTGGGCCGCGCGACACGCATGGATGAAAATGGCGCAGGGAGAACCGCGTTTTGCCCATCCCGTCTGCCTCGCTTCGTGTTTTCGGCCGCACTGCAGCCACCCTCGGCATGCTGCTGTGCAGCGCCGTCCAGGCCCAGACGATGGGTGTGTTTCCCTACCGATGGAACGATGGCCCCCCTGCCGACGCCATAACCCCGGCCGACATCCGAGAGGCCCTGGTATGGACCGGCCATCTCGACTTCTTCTTCAAGGGAGAACTCAGCGTGGCGGTGCGCAAGGGGACCCAGGCCTGGCAAAAGTCGAAGGGCTACCAGCAGACTGACAGGCTGAGTGACGAGCAAACGGCTCAGCTCGTCAAAGACGCCCTCAAGGAACGCGACTCCGTCGGCTGGTCTATCCTGCGCGACCCCGCGGTAGGCTTCGCAATCGGCGTGCCGACCAAGCTCGCGAGCTTCGGCACGCCACACATCGACGGCAGCACGCTCTACTACTACGCCGCAGGCACGATCACCCAGTCGATCGCCTTCATCCCGGCTATCCGACCTGCCAGACCTTGGGCGGCTACTATCCTTCTGTGACTGCCGGTGCCGCGGTGCGCGTCCGCGCGGACAACTGGTTCGCCGCCGTGTTCAACCGTGGCGACGGCAAGAACTACCTGAAGGTGAAGTGTCACCAGGCCGGGTCGATCGTCATGGAGATGACCGTTACCGACGCGACGCTGGAAAAGCACCCCGGCTTGTTCTTCGCCATGGCCAGCAGCCTGATGCTGAACCGTGTGCCCGACTCCAGCGTGCGGCCGCGGCCGCGCATCGACGATCTACCGTCCGCGCCATCCGGCTTCTCCGACGAGCAGATTGCCCGTCCACAACCGAAGGCAAAAGCGGCCAAGGCCTCGCCCATCGACGATTCCGGCAAGACCGGCGCGCTCAAGCTCGAAACCCGCGACGGCGCCGACCTGCGGGCCGATGAGGTATTCGACAAGGCGTCCGGCGCTGTCTACGTCGTCAAGGCCGACCGGCGTCTCGGTTCGGCAGTGGCGATCAGCGACAACGAACTTCTGACCAACTGTCACGTCACAGGGGACCTGGCCGAGGTCAAGATCGCGCGCGCCAAGGACGAGATGCCCGCCAAGGTCATCTCGCGCAATGCCGACGCCGATCGCTGCGTGTTGCGCACAGACACCAAGCTCGCCAAATGGGTCGCTGTGCGCCCCTACGACGACATCAAAGTCGGCGAACGCGCCATCACCATCGGCACACCGCAGGGCCTTGAGTTGACGGCGGCCGAAGGCATCGTCTCGTCGAAGCGCGTCTTCAACCAGACTCGAGTTGTTCAGACCTCGGCACCGATCTCGCCGGGCTCTTCAGGCGGTGGCCTGTTTGACGCCCGCGGGCATTTGCTCGGTATCACCACATTCCATTTCAGAGGCGGCCAGAACCTTAATTTCGCCATCGCTGCCGAGGAGTACGCGCAGGAGCGCGAGGAATCGGCCAACCGCTAAGAGACCGTGGGCGCCCCGCCCGCGGTCTGCGCACGAGATCAGCGCCGTCCCGAACTAAAAGTCTTCGTTGCGCGTAAGGCCGCGCCGCAAGGTGCGGCCTGTATGCCAGGCCCAGCGCAACGGCAGGCCGATCGGAGTCGTACGCAGACGCCGCCAAGCCGGCGACTCAGCCACCCTGTCCTTCAATCCTGGACGCAAAAATTGGAGGAAGGCGACAGGCTGGCCCAGGAACTCAGTGGTCGTGGAAGTCGATCCCGTTGCCGCGACTGCATCGTGATAGATGCCACGGTGTGATGGCCGGCAGAAATAAGTCTTGTTGGCGCCGATCGCGAAGGGAACGAGGTTGGGCTGGCGCTCGAAGTAGCGACGCACGCCATCGCCGACGCCAGGCCACTGCTCGTTGAACACGTCGTCGACCACGATGACGCCGCCCTCGGCGATCGCCGCTTCGGCCGTAGCGAGGTCATGCGCCGTGATCTCCGCAGTGTGGCCACCGTCGACGCTGACGAAACGCAGCGGTCCATCTGCCAGTCGCGTGAGGATGGCGCCGGAAAGATCCATCGAATTGCCCTGATGCAGCACCAGTCGCGCGTTGTCGGCGTGCCGTTCGAGGTTGCGGCGGAACTTCGCGAGGTCCCCGCTGCCCGATTTGTCGATGTTCAGGTGCTGATCCTCGAACAGGTCAATCGCGACCGCCTTTTCCGACGCTTGGCAAAGCAGGTAGAGCAAGATGAAGAGCTTGCCGTGATGAACGCCGATCTCGGCGACACCGCCGGCGATGCCGAGCGATCGCTGGCGCTCGGTCAAGGCGACGACGATTTGTGCCGCTTCGCTGTGCAGCCAGCCGTCGATGTAGAACCTGCCGCGGCGAATGTAGTTTTCGACTCGGGAATCCATGGCGGAAACTCGCCGCCGCGACACGAACGGTCAACGCAACGGCGATGACCGATCTGTGAGAACCCGAATGCTACGCGCGGCCGGCGGTCGCACTCTCGATGGTGATGGCCTTGCCGGCGGCGGTATCGAATTTCAGCCGCTGCACGTAGTCGAGATCGCGGCCGGTGACGCGCACGAAGCGGCTGCCCTCGGGATAATCGATGGCGTGGATGGCGCCGACGTCATAGACGCCGGCATGGCCGGGTTCCAGCCGATAGCTCTTGACCTTTTCGAGCTTGGCCGCGCCCTCGCCCTCGCCACCGTCGAGCCGCTTGTACTCACTCATGTCGGTGTACTTGATCGCCTGGCCGTAGACCGCCCAAGAGCTGCCATGATCGTGCGGCGGGCTTTTATGCGGCTTGGGATTGCAATGCGCCAGCACAACGAAGCCGAGATCCTTGTCCTCGTAGAGCTTGCGCGTGCCGATCGGTGCGGCCGGTCCCACCGCCTCGTCGACGAAGGACTTGTTGGTCAAAAGCTTCTCCAGGAGCACGCGCACCTTCTCGCGGCCGGCCGGACCTTCGTTGTCCTCGAGGGCCGATTTTGCGTCCTTGATGAAAGCGTCGAGCGTGTAGGTCATTTGGCACTCCATCCGAGCAGGCCGAAAGCATCGGCCTGCCGGCGGTCGACTGTCAACGGCCGCCCAGGATGCGCCGCGCGATCACCATGCGATGGACCTCCGACGGACCCTCATAGACCCGCATGGTGCGCACCTTCTGCGCCAGCCACGACAGCGGCAGCTCCTGGGTGACGCCCATGGCGCCGAACGCCTGCTGGGCGTGGTCGATGATCTCGGTCGCCATCTCGGTGGCGAAGACCTTGATCATCGAGGCCTCCATACGCACATCGCGGCCTTCGTCCTGCTTGACTGCGGCGTCCATCACCATGAGCCGGCAGGCATGCAGCTTGGTTGCCGCGTCAGCCACCCACCACTGGATGGCCTGGCGATCGGCGAGCTTCTCGCCGAAGGTCACGCGCTGGTTGGCGTGGTCGACCAGCATGTCGAGCGCACGTTGCGCCATGCCGATGCACCACGCGCCCATCTGCAGGCGGCGAACGGTGAGACGAAGCTGCATGGGCGCAAAGCCCTGGCCGATGCGGCCGAGCACCTGCGTGTCGGGCACGCGGCAATCCTCGAACACCACCTCGTAGGTGCGCTGGCCGGCCAGCATCGGGATGGCGCGCGCCACGACCAGGCCGGGCGTGCCCTTGTCGACCAGGAAGGCGGTGATGCCGCCGCGCGAACCCTTCTCCGGATCGGTCACCGCCATGGCGATGGTGAAGTCGGCCTTGGCGATGCGGCTGATCCAGATCTTGCGGCCGTTGATCACCCAGTCGTTGCCGTCCTTGACCGCGCGCGTCTTCATGCCGGCCGGATCGCCGCCCGCGCCGGGCTCGGAGATCGCAATGGCCGACGTCGTCTCGCCGGCGGCGTAGGGTTCCAGGTACTTCTTGCGCTGCTCGGGGCTAGCCGTCGCCAGCAGCATATGCAGGTTGGGCGAGTCCGGCGGGAAGGTGAAGGGGACGGCGGTGTATCCCAGCTCCTCGTTGACGCCGACCAACGCGGTCCACGGCAGGTTGGCGCCGCCCACCTCCTCCGGCACGTCGAGCGCCCACAGGCCGAGATCCTTGCATTGCTTGAAGAGCTTCTTGTTCTCCTCGTCCGACAGCGCGGCCGGCTGACCGGAAGCAAAGCGGTCGAGGATGTTCTTCTCCAGAGGCATCAGCTCGTTGCGCACGAACTTCTTCACCAGATCGCGCAGCATCCGATGTTCTTCACTGACCTGGTACATGCCGCTCTCCTATGCCTTTCCGATACCCTTGTTCACGAATTCCAGCGTATGGCTGCGCCTGACGTCGAGTCCCGGCGGCAGCACGCCGACCGCCACCATGGCGTCGTAGAAGCTTTGCCAGCGCTCGCTGGTCATGGCGCCGATGCCGTCCTTGAGCGCATCGCCCGACATCACGATACCGCGCTCGTTCAACACTTTGAGGGCATAGGCGAGGCGGTCGTCGGTCTGCTCCGGGTTGGCCTGCTTGATCATCGCATTGGCTGCTTCGATGGCAGGCCCGCCCTTCATGTACTGCGCCCAGCCCTCGAGCGTGGCGTCGACGAAGCGCTGCACGAGATCCTTCTTCTCCTCCACCAGCTTGCGCGAGATCGCGATCGTGTTCTGGTAGGGGGTGTAGCCCGCATCGGCGATCAGCAGCACCGACGGCGGCAGGCCGAGCGCCTGGGTGATCGGATAAGGTTCGGACGAGAGGAAACCTTGCTGGATCAGGTTCTTGTCGGCGAGGAACGGCGCCAGGCTGTAGTTGTAGGGCCTGAGCTGGCTGTCGGAGAGCCCGTATTTCTGGCGCAGATAAGGCCAGTAGGTCACGCGCCCGCCGGCGCCAATCATGATCTGCCGGCCTTTGAGCTTCTCGAAAGAATCGAAACCCGTGTCCGGATGACCGATCAGGACCTGGGGATCCTTCTGGAAGATCGAGGCAATGGTGAAGAAGGGCGCGTTCTCGCGGACGAAGGTAAAGGCCTCGAAACTGCCCGACATGGTCATGTCGACCCGGCCGGCCATGAGGAGCTGGCTGATGTTGAGGCTGGGTCCGCCCGGGCGCACATCGCACTCGATGCCGGCCTTGCGATAAAGACCCGCGGCGATCGCCTGGTAGTAGCCGCCATGCTCGGCCTGGGCGCGCCAGTCGGTCTGGATGCTGAGCTTGTCGAGCGTCTGGGCGTGCGGGCGGCGGCCGATCGGCAGCAGCAACGGGCCGGTCGCGGCCAGGCCCATCGTGAGACGAAGGGCGGTGCGGCGGTGCAGACGACAGGAAGCGCTGGTCATCAAATCTCTCCGCGGCGATCTAGCAGCAAGGCGACGTGCTCGCGCAAGCTGATGCTCGACCACGCCATGGCGGCGATCGACGGCACCCAGTTGTCCCAGGACGGCCGCGCCTCGGCCGGCAGGCGCCAGTCGGTGGGAAAGGCGCCGACATTGAGGTTGCCCTGGCGCGCGATCTTCAGCGCACGCGGCATGTGAAAGGCCGACGTCACCAGCGCCACGCGCGCCTCCCCAACCATCTGCCGCACATTGCGGATGTTCTCGAGCGTGTTCATCGAATTGCCTTCGGAGACGATCGCCTCCGAGGGCACGCCCAGGTCGACCAGGAATCGGCGCATGGCCTCGGCCTCGGTCTTCGCCGGCTCGCTGTTCCCGGCGAGCAGCGAGCCGCCGCTCACGATGACGCGGCGCGCGATACCGCGGTGATAGAGCCGGGCGGCATACCAGACGCGATCAGCGGCGTCGGCGAGGTCCGGATCCATGAGGAAAGGCGGCGCCGCCGGCGTCACGCCGCCGCCCAGCACCACGATCGCGTCGTAGCAGCAGGCGGGCGCCTCGGCCGCCGCCGCCCGCGCCTTGGCCTGCAGGGGCTCGAGCAGCGCGTCGGACACTGGAGGGAATGCCATCACCAGGGTCTCACCGACGGCCAGCGCGGCGACCAGCACGCCCAGTCGGCGCAGACCCACCAGCGCCAGTATGCCACCCAACAACAATCCGACAGCCATCGATGCCGGCGGCATGGCGAACTGGGTCAGATATTTCAGGAGCGTGAAAGTATCCATACAGGGCGAGACGCCCGGCTATACAAGGCTCGCTCGCGCCCCGCAAAGAGTTCCCGCACCGTCGTTCGCTTCACAAAAAGAAGGGCGGGCCCGGCTCGCGCCGGGACCCGCCCGATCTTTCCCCGTCGAGGATATCGATGAGGCCTAGATCGCTTCCTTGAGATCCTTGGCGACGCGGAAGGCAACCTTCTTCGACGCCTTGATCTTGATCGCCTCGCCGGTCGCCGGGTTGCGGCCCATGCGCGCCGGACGGTTGCGCACCTGAAGGATGCCGAGGCCCGTGATGCGGACCTTGTTGCCCTTCTTGAGATGCTTCACGACCAGGCCGACGAAATCGTCGAGGGCGCCGGTGGCGTCCTTCTTGGTCATGCCCGTCTTTTCGGCCAATTCGGCCGCCACCTTCGACAGCGGGACGGTTGGAGCAGACGGTTTGGTTGCGGTAGCCATGATGAGGGGTCCCTTAGGTTTTTCGTTCGCCAACGTCTTCCTGACGCCCCAGGACAGCGTTGACGTGCCCAAGGTTATCCACGAATCGATCCCCCGCAAGTCCCCAATGCACGAAAAATGTCGATTTATGGGGCTTTTTCGGCCATTTGAAGCAGTCATCCACAGAAAGCAGAGAGCGCGTAGCGTGTCGAGCCCTGGCCTGATCCCGACTTTCAGCACCGCCGTGAACACTTGGCAGTGCGATGAAAACGACCATTTGAACGTCCAGTTCTATACCGAGTTCGGCCACGAGGCGTCGGCTCACTTGCTGGCCGCGCTCGGTCTCGGACCACGCGCCCGGCGCGCCTCCGCGCTGGACGTCCGCGTCGCCTCCGACCACCTCCGCTACCTGCGCGAGTTCCGCGAGGTCGATCCCGTGCAGGTTCTGTCGGCTCCGATCGAGGTCGGCGAGCGCCACCTGCTCGCCTATCACGAGATCCGCAATCCATCCGACGGCACCGTCGCGGCAACGGTGCGCCGGCGCATCGACTGCGACCGACCGTGGCCCGACGCGTTCCGCGCGCGAGCCGGGAAGGCGATCGTGGCGCTCCCTGACAACGCCAGGCCTCGCAGTGTCGGCAAGCTCGACTTGCCAGACCTGACGCTCGACGATGCCGCAGGACGCGGCCTGATCGACATCGGCCGCAGCGTCATCGCGCCTGCCGAGTGCGACGAGAACGGCGAGCTCCTGCCGCATCATCAGTTCGGTCGCTACTCCGACGGTGCACCGCTGCTGTGGAACCATCTTGGCTTCGATCGCGCCGCCATGCAGAACCGACAGGAAGGTTCGGTCGTCGTCGAGATGCTGAACCACTATCGTCGTCCGCTGCGTGCCGGCGATCTGGTGGTGGTGATGAGCGGGCTTGCCGCGTTCTCCGACAAGGTGCTTACCTTCACGCACTTCCTGTTCGAGGCCGAGACCGGCACGCTTGCTGCTTGTGCCGAGGCTGTCGGCATGAAGCTCGATCAGAAGATCCGCAAGACCATGACGTTCACCACGGAAGACCAGCAGCGCCTCGGCGAGCGCCAGCTTCGCCTCGCGGCTTGAAGGAGGTTTCATGGACGACAAGATCCGGCTTGCCGCCGGTATCGCCAAGCAGCTCCAGGGGCTCAGCTACGACGACAAACGCCTCGCCGAGATCGCAGCCGAAGTCGAAGTACTGAACGAAGCGGTCCGTAAGGCCGCCAACCAGCGCCTCACCTTCGACGACGATCCCGCTGCCTTTGCCAGCGTGCTCGCGAAGGAAGCAAAATGATCAACGACGATCTTGCCCTGCGCGATCTCAGTGAGATCGCCGACGCCATCGCCGCCGGCCGCATCACCTCGCTGCAGGCAACAGAAGCCTGCCTGGCGCGCATCGCAGTGTGGCAGCCGCGCACCAACGCCTTCCTGCGTCTCAACAAGGAGAAGGCGCTTGAGCAGGCGCGCGTCCTGGACAAGGAACTTGCCGCCGGCAAGCGGCGCGGGCCCCTGCACGGCGTGCCGATGGCGCACAAGGACATGTACTACCGCGCCGGCGAGATCTCGACCGGCGGCAGCGCCATCCGCCGCAACTGGGTGGCGCCCGTCACCTCGACGGTGCTGCAGAAGCTCGATGCTGCAGGCGTGGTCGAGCTGGGCTTCCTCAACATGGCCGAGTTTGCCGCCGGCCCGACCGGGCACAACGTGCATCACGGCCATTGCCGAAATCCCTGGGACGACAAGCGCGTCACCGGCGGCAGCTCCAGCGGGTCGGGCGCGTCGGTCGCCGCGCGCATGGTCTATGGTGCGCTGGGCTCGGACACCGGCGGCTCGATCCGCCTGCCCGCTTCGGCCTGCGGCGTCGTCGGCATGAAGGCGACCTACGGCCGCGTCAGCCGCGCCGGCGCGGTGCCCCGCTCCTGGACGCTCGACCATGTCGGGCCGCTCACCCGGACCGTGCGCGACAACGCCCGCATGCTGGCCGTTGTCGCCGGCCACGATCTCGACGATTCAACGACCAGCGAAAAGCCGGTGCCGGACTACGAGGCTTTGCTCGAGGGCGGTGTGCGCGGCCTCAGGATCGGCTTCGCCTTACCCGAGGCGCTGGTGCCGATCGATGCGCAGATCGGCGCTGCCATGCAGGCCGCAGCGGATGCGCTGGGCAAGCTCGGCGCCACCATTGTTCCGGCAACGATGCCCGACTTCACCGATCTCTACCGGTCCGCAGAAGTGATTGTGAAGTGCGAGGCGGCGTCCATGCACCGGCCATGGATGGAGGCCGACGCGCCTTACGCCAACCAGGTGCGCACGCGCACGGACGCGGGCTACTTCATCCCGGCGACGCAGTACATCGATGCACTGCGGCTACGCGCCCACTTCGTGCGCGAGTTCCTGGCGCAGGCGATGGATGGCGTCGATGCCGTCCTGCTGCCGGCCATCCCCTTCCCCGTGCCGACCCTCGAGGAAACCGATGTCGAAGCCTCGGGTGGGCCGGCGACGCTCAAGATGGTGGCGCGCTTCACCGGGCTGACGCGGCCGTTCAACACGCTGGGACTGCCGGCGCTGTCGGTGCCGTGCGGCTTCGACAGCAACGGCGCGCCGATCGGCCTGCAGCTGATCGGCCGGCCGTTCGACGAGGCCCTGCTCTATCGGATCGGTCACGCCTACCAGGGCGCGACCGATCATCACCGGAAGGTGCCGACCTAGCGCCGCACGTCGAGGTTCACCGTGACGTTCTTGCGCTGGGTGAAGCTGTCGAGCATGCCCTCGAGTGAGAACTCGCGGCCGATGCCGCTCTGTTTGTAGCCGCCGTAGGACATGCCCGGCACCTGGCCCAAACCCTGGTTGACCTGCACCCAGCCCGATTCGATGGCATGCGCGGTCCTGAGGCCCGTGCCGATGTCGTGCGTCCAGACATAGGCCGCGAGGCCATAGTGGCTGTCGTTGGCCATGCGGATCGCCTCGGCCTCGTCGCTCCAGCGGATCGCCACCAGCACCGGTCCGAAGATCTCCTCGCGCGCCAGCCGCCAGTCGTTCGAGCGATCGGCGAACACCGTGGGGATGGCGAAGTAACCCTCGCTCAACGGACCGCTCTTGGGCGGCAGGCCGCCGAACACCAGCTTGGCGTCGGAGCGCTTCAGGCCCTCGTCGACATACTTGCAGACCTTGGTGAACTGCTTGTTGTTGATGATCGTGCCGATGTCGGTCTTCTCGTCGAGCGGATCGCCGATCTTGAGCGATGTCGTCTTCTTCTCGAGCTTGCCGAGGAAGGAATCGAAGATGTCCTCGTGCAGGAAGAGCCGCGAGCCCGCCGTGCAGCTCTGGCTTTGCCGCGTGAAGCGCATGGCGGCGATGATGCCGTCGACCGCCCAGTCCTCGTCGGCGTCAGGATAGACGATCGACGGGCTCTTGCCGCCGAGCTCAAGCGACACCGGCACGATGCGCTCGGCCGCGGCGCGCATAACGATCTTGCCGACCTCGGTCGAGCCCGTGAAGGAGAGCTTGCGAATGCCGGGATGGTTGAGCAACGGCCCGCCCACTTCCTCGCCGTAGCCGGTCAACAGGTTCAGCACGCCGGGCGGCAGGAACTGCTGGCAGATCTCGGCCAGCAGCAGCACGCCGATCGGCGCGTCCTCGGCCGCCTTCATCACCATGGTGTTGCCGGCGCACAGTGCCGGCGCGATCTTGAGCGCGGCCAGCATGACCGGTGCGTTCCACGGGATGATGGCGCCGACCACGCCCAGCGGCTCGCGGCGGGTGTAGGACAGCACATGCTCGCCGAGCGGGATGGTCTCGCCCTTGAGCTCGCCGCCCAGCCCACCGAAGTAGCGGAAGATGTCGGCCGTGAGGTTGGCCTCGCCGCGCGCCTGAGTGCGCAGCGCATTGCCGGTCTCGAGCGCGATGGTGCGCGCCATCTCCTCGGTGCGCGCTTGCAGCGCCTCGGCGATCTTCAGCAGCACCTTGCCGCGCTCGCGCGGCGGCACCTTGCGCCACTCGGCATAGGCTTTGGTCGCAGCCGCCACGGCGCGATCGACGTCGGCGGCGTTGCCGCGCGGCACTTGGGCGACTGCGGTCTTCTTGGCGGGATTCTCGACGGTGAGGCGCGCGCCCGAGGCGCTGTCGACCCATTGGCCGCCGATCAGCATGCCCTTGGGAGAAACGGAGTGAGCCTGCGGGTTGCTTTGTGTGGCGGTCATCGACATGCGGGTCCTCCGGGTACCAAAAACGGCCCGGAGTTTGGCCCGCATGTCGTGACGCTACAAGACGACGCTGCCCCCTCTACGCCGCTTGGGCCAGCGGTGTGGCCAACGCCTCTTCCGCACTGAGCGTGCGGGCAACGGCGTGGACCGTCGCGGCGATGCGCACCGCGGCCTGGATCTGCTCGGCGGAAAGGCCGTGCTCGCGGCAGACCTTCTCGTGTGCTTCCAGACACATGCCGCAGCCGTTGATGGCCGAGACCACCAGCGACCACAGCTCGAAGTCGACCTTGTCGACGCCGGGCTTGGCCATGGCAGTCATGCGCAGCTTGGCCGGCAAGGTCTTGTAGTCCGCCGCGTGCACCAAGTGCACGAAGCGGTAGTAGATGTTGTTCATCGCCATCAGCGACGCCGCGATCTTGGTCGCGTTCAGCGCTTCCGGCGTGAGCTCGCCCGCGAAAGCATCGACCACGGCTTGCGTGGTTGGTGCGTGGTTCGCCGCCAGCGCGGCAGCGATGAAGCTGCCGGCTTTCTGCTGCGGGCTGAGAAGCTGCTCGGACGCCAGGCTCGAGAGGTTGAGCTTGAGGTCGCGGGCATACTCCGGCAGCCGGTCCTTCAGGACGTCGATCGACATGGTTGGCTCCTTACGCGGCCTTCAGGACCTCGTCGCCCTTCTGCCAGTTGCAGGGGCAGAGCTCGTCGGTCTGCAGCGCGTCGAGCACGCGCAGCACTTCCTGCGGGTTGCGGCCGACCGAAAGGTCGTTCACCGACACGAAGCGGATGATGCCCTCGGGATCGACGATGAAGGTGGCCCGCAGGCAGACGCCCTCGCTCTTGTCGAGGATGCCGAGCTCCTGCGACAGCTCGCGCTTGATGTCGGCCAGCATGGCGAACGGCAGCGCCTTCAGGTCGGCATGGTTCTGGCGCCAGGCCAGGTGCACGAACTCCGAATCGGTCGAGACGCCGTAGACCACCGCGTCGCGCTCGGCGAAGTCCTTGTTGATCTTGCCGAAGGCGGCGATCTCGGTCGGACAGACGAAGGTGAAGTCCTTCGGCCAGAAGAACACGACCTTCCACTTGCCGGCGTCGCTCTTGTCGGACACCTGCTTGAAGGCCGTCTTTGCGTCGGTGCTCACCACCGCCTTGAGGTCGAAGGAAGGAAACTTGTCGCCAATGGTCAGCATGAAACGCTCCGGTAAACAGATTAGAACGTTTCTAAATATGCTGCACTCGCACTGAATTGCAAGTCATTCGCAGAACTATTTCAAGGAAAAAATTTACGCCTTCTTTTTCAATGACTTACGCTTTCGCTTCGCCGTCAGTTCACCGTACTTCATGCCCTCCAGCTTGATGCCATCCGGGTCGAGGAAGAACACCGCATAGTAGTCCTCGTAGTACTCGTCGGCCGGGTCGACGATCTTCACACCCTCCTCCTCGAGCCAGGCCTGCAGGGCATCGACGTCCTTCCGGTTGCGCAGCTCGAAGGCATAGTGGTGCAGGCCGACATCGCCGATGCGGTAGCTCTTGCGGCCCTCGGCCGGCGCGATCCAGTAGCGCGTCTTGCCGTTGGTCCAGCCGATCGTGCTGGGATACTCGTCGGAGATCTCGAAGCCCAGGAAGTCGAACAGCCGGCCGTAGAAGGCCTTCGACTTCTCGTAGTCTTTGACGCGGATGGAAATGTGGTCGATGCCGACCACCTTGCAGGCAGGCTTGGCCATGATGCCTCTCCAATTCCTGTAGTCACAACGGCACGGATGTCGGATTGTTTCCCGACCATCCGGGGGGAAGACGATGAGCGCACTATCCAAGACGTTCGGCGCACTGACACTGGCAAGCACCGTATGGTTCGTCGGCGAAGCCGTCGGCCAGACGCCACCGACCCTCGACCAGATTCGCTCCAGCAAGACGCTGCGCATCGCCTACGATGCCGATGCGCCGCCCTTCTCCTACATCGCGCCCGGCAGCCCGGCCACCGCCGCGCCGCAGGGCTACTCGGTCGATCTCTGTCGCGCCGTCGCCGACCAGTTCAAGGAGCAGCTCAAGATTCCCGACCTGAAGGTGGCCTACGTTTCGGTCAATTCGGTGAACCGGTTCGACAGCATCGTCGACAACAAGGCCGACCTGCTCTGCGAATCCTCGACCGCGACCCTGTCGCGCCGCGCCAAGGTCGATTTCTCCATCCCGATCTTCATCGACGGCGCGAGCTTCGCCATCGGCCCTAACGGCCCGCGTGACGTGAAGCAGCTTGCCGGCAAGAAGGTCGCCGTGCTGCCCGGCACCACGACCGAGCAGGAGCTGCGCCGCGCACTGACCGGCACGCAGATCAATGCCGAGCTGGTCCTGGTGAAGACCAACCAGGAGGGCATCGACCTTCTCGCCAAGGGACAGGTCGAAGCCTATTTCGCCGACCGGGCGACGCTCACCTTCCTGCTGCGCAAGGAGAAGGAAGCGGCGAGCCTGCTGATGGCCGACACCTATCTCAGCATCGAGCCGATCGCGCTCGCCGTGCGCCGTGGCGACAGCGATTTCCGCCTCGCGGTCGACACGGCTCTGAGCCACATCTATCGGCGCGGCGAGATTGTCCAGGTTTTCAAAGGGGCTTTCGGGCCGCTTACGACGCCGAGCCCCCTCCTGAACGCCTTGTTCCAGATCTCGGGCTTGCCGGATTAGCCGAAGCGGGCCATCTGCAGCGTATGCGTCTTTCCGTTCTCGATCAGTCGATCGCCGTCGCCGACCGCCCTCAGGACCAGTCGATCCGCAACACCGTCGCGCTTGCCAAGCATTGCGAAGCCCTCGGCTACGAGCGCTTCTGGGTTTCCGAGCACCATAACCATCCGACGATCGTGGGTACCGCGCCCGAGATCGTGATCGCAGCCATCGCCGCCACGACCGATCGCATCCGCATCGGCAGCGCCGGCATCATGCTGCCGCACTATGCGCCCTTCAAAGTCGCCGAGGTGTTCCGGGTGCTCGATGCGCTGGCGCCTGGCCGCATCGACCTGGGGCTTGGCCGCGCACCGGGCTCCGACGGCCGCACCGCCTTTGCCCTCAATCCCGCCGCCAACGAACGGCCGGAGCATTTTCCAGCAGACGTCCGCGATCTCATTGCCTGGGTCCATAACGAGCCCCTGGTCGATCGCCATCCCTTCGCGGCGGTAAAAGCCTTCCCGCAGGGCGACACGGCACCCGAGATCTGGATCCTCGGCAGCTCCGACTATGGCGCCCAGGTCGCCGCCTTGTTCGGCTTGCCCTATTGCTATGCCTGGTTCTTCAGCGACGGCGCCGGCGGCGAGCGCGCCATAAAACTCTACAAGGAGAAGTACCGGCCAAGCGCGCGCCATCCCGAGCCGCGCTCCGGCCTCTGCGTCTGGGCGCTGGCGGCCGAGACCATGGAAGAGGCGCAGTACCACTTCACGTCACGCGCGCTCTCACGCATGAACCGCGACCGCGGCATCCTCGTGCCGCTGGATGCACCCGATGTCGCCGCCAAGGCGCTGGAGGCCTATGATCAGGATCGCGTCGCGCGCTTCCGTCGCGATTCCTTCGTCGGCACCGGACCAGAGGTCGCGGCCCGCATCGAAGAGCTGAAGAACCAGGTCGGTGTCGATGAGATGGCCGTCGTCACCTGGACCCACGACGAAGAGGTGCGGCGGGCGAGCTACACGCATCTCGCCCGCGCCATGGGTTTTGCTCCGAAGAGC
>NZ_BKAJ01000096.1 GCF_007992495.1 Reyranella soli | reverse complement strand
GCCAGAGGCTCGCGGTCCGGAAGACCATGAGCGGACCTGCAGGTCCGCGCTCCGGCATGACTCCTAACTCGCCTCGGCGATCACCATCCACATGATGCCGAACTTGTCGGCCACCATGCCGAACTTGGAGGCGAAGAAGGTCTTGGTCAGCGGCTGCAGCACCTGACCGCCGTTACCGACAGCGGCGAACAGCTTCTCGGCCTCGGCGTCGTTCTTGGCGTTGAGTGCCAGTCCAAAACCCTGGAAGGATGGCTTGCCGGCACAGTGGCCGTCCGAGGCCAGGACCTGGGTGGTGCCGACATGGAAGGCCGCGTGCATGACTTTCTCGCCCGTGTTGGGCTGCATCTGGCTTTGATCGGGCGCTTCCTTGAAGCGCATCATCATGTCGACCTTGGCGCCGATCGCGCCCTTGTAGAAGTCGAGCGCCTCCTCGCACTTGCCGTCGAAGAAGAGGTAGGGCTGCACGGTAGCAGTCTGTTGCACGGTCATGTCGTTCTCCTTTGGTCAGTCGTCGATGGATTGGTAGGCGGACGTCCAGAAATCGGCGAAGACGCGCGGCAGTTGGGGCGATTCCATCATGCGTGTCGTCATCAGGATCCCGGCGATGTCCTCGGCTGGATCGAGATGGGCGGAGCTGCCGTAGCCGCCGTCCCAGCCGTAACGTCCCGGCGTCGTCCAGAGATCGGTGCGGCGCGTGATCACAGCACCGCCCAGGCCCCAACTCGCACTCGTGCCGAAGAAAAGCTCCGTGCCCTCCTTCTGCGCCGGCGTGAGCTGGTCGGTCATCATCAGCTCGACCGAGGGGCGCGACAGAATGCGCTCGCCGCGGTGCCGCCCCTTGTTCAGCAGCATGTGCTGGAAGGCGAGATAGTCGTCGACCGTCGAGACCAGGCCACCGCCGCCCGATTCGAAGGCCGGCGGCCGGCTCCAGCGGCTGTCGCGGGCGTCGTCGAAGAAGCCGAGCTTCGTGTTGTCCTTCGGGTCGGTCATGTAGTTGCTGGCGAGCCGCCCGATCTTGTCGGCCGGCACCTGGAAGCCGGTGTCATGCATGCCTAGCGGCCCGAACAGGTGATCGTGCATGAAGGCGCCCAGCGACTGGCCCGAGGCGCGCGCGATCAGCACGCCCAGGACCTCCGAGCCGGTGTGATAGAGCCAGCGCTCGCCGGGCTGATAGGCGAGCGGCAGGCTGCCCATCCGCTTCATGTACTCATCCGGCGATAAGGTCGCGAGATAGGGGTTGGGCCCGACTCCGGCCTCCTGCATCGCCTTCTGGATCGGGTGCTTGGATGGCCAGACCATGATCGCGCCCAGGCCGAAGGTGAAGGTGAGCAGGTCGCGCAGCGTGATCGACCGTCTTGCCGGTACGGTATCGTCGAGCGGGCTTTCGAGGCTCTTCAGCACGCGCCGGTTGGCGAGCTCCGGCAGCAGAGTGTCGACCGGCTCGTCCAGCCGGAGCCTGCACCGCTCGACCAGGATCATGGCGGCGACCGCCGTCACCGGCTTGGTCATGGAAGCGATGCGAAAGATCGTGTCTCGCGTCATCGGCGCGTCGCTTTCGAGCGACCGGCGACCGAGGGTCACGACATGCGTCTCGCCGCGGCGGCTCACCAGGGCGACGATGCCGGGGACATCGGTCGATGATACGTGTGCCGCCAGGGCATCGTGCAGGCGCACCAATCTCGTCATGGACAGAGCAGCCATCTGCCTCAGTTCTCCGGCAGGGTCTTCGTGAAGCGATCGAAGCAGCGCGACCACGCGGCCTCGTGGATGGCGTGCGCGGCATCGCTGTCGATGCCCGTGTGACGCAACGTCAATCGTGTGCGATTGCCGCTCAGCTTGGCCAGCGTCACCGTCACCACTGTCTCGGGTTCGACGGGATCGGCGCCTTCGCTGTTGTAGGTGAAGACCAGCCGCTCCGGCGCCACGACCTCGCGATAGGTGCCGTATTCGATGAGGACCGTTCCATCCGGCCGACGCAGCAGGCGACGCCAGGCGCCGCCGGGCCGGACGTCCATCTCGCACGACAGCGTCGTGTAGGTCTTGCCGGCCCACCAGCGCGCGATCAGGCGCCTGTCCGTCCATGCTGCGAACACCGCTTCGCGCGGCGCCGCGAACTCGGCATGCATGATGAGCTCGAAGGCCGCCGATCTCGTCGTGACCCTCATGGCCCGACCCGTTCGACGAAGGCCACGAGGCGCTCCAGACTGCCGGTCCAGCCGCCCTCATGGTCGCTGGCCTGTGCGTCGGTCTCGAAGAGAGTATGGCGCAAGGTGAGCCGCGTGCGATTGCCCAGATCGGTGAAGGTCACGGTCACCAGAGTTTCGGGATCGTCGACGCCGAAGCCTTCGGTGTTGTAGGTGAAGACCAGGCGTTCGGGCGCGGCGATCTCACGATAGACGCCGTACTTGGTGACCAACGCACCGTCGGGCGCGCGCATGCGCCGCCGCCAGGCGCCGCCCGGACGCACATCCATCTCGCAGGACAGCGTCGTGAAGCCGCGCGGCGCCCACCAGTGGGCAGCCTTGGCGACATCGGTCCAGGCGGCGAACACCTGCTCGCGCGGAGCCGCGACCTCGCGCTTCATGACGAGCTCGGTCGCGGGTCGAGTGACGACGTTCATGGCTCCCTCTGGAACTCGACGTCGATCACGATCTCGATCGAATCGCCGAACAGAGGCGGCAGGCCGAAATCGACCGGGTTGATGCTGCCCTTGGCATTGGCGCCGATGCGCGGGCGATCGGCGAAGCCCTTGCCGGCGCCGACCAGCTCGACGTCGAAGGTTACCGGCTTGGTCTTGCCCATCAGCGTGAGCTGGCCGTCGACCTTGCCGCGGCGCGTGCTCATCTGCCGGAAAGCGGTCGATACGAAGGTCGCGTCGGGGAAGGTCGCCGACTTCAGGAAGTTGTTGCCCGACAGCTCCTTGGCGAAATCCTTGACGTTGGAGGTGATCGACGCCGTCTCGACCTTGGCGGTCAGCGAGGAATTGGCGGTGTCGGCCGGATCCCACTTCAAAGTGCCGCTGATGCGGTCGAAGCGGAAGATGCTCCAGGAGTAGCGCAGGTGCGAGACTCGGGCGATCACCGAGGCATGGTCGGGATCGATCGCATAGGTGCCCGCGGGCGCCTGCTTGTAGTCGGCCTCACCCATGTAGACGCCGGGCGGCAGGCCGTTGGGCTGCGTGCCTTGCGCCTGGACGGCGGAAACCAGCGGCGAAGACAAAGCAAACGAAAGAACGAGCGCGCACAATGCACGAGACATCGCCTACTCCTGACTTTGACGGGGGGCTGATTACTTCTTCTCGGCGGCGGCCTTGAGATCGGCCAGGCCCTTCTCGAAATCGCGGCCGATCATGTCGTCGATATTCATGAACGTGCCAATTACCTTGGAGATATAGGGACTGGGTCCATAGGTAGCCCAGGTAACCGACGTGCCGTCGCCCTTCGGATCGATCAGGAACTCGCCCATGTTGTGGGCCTCAAACGGCTTCAGGAAATCGAGCTTGATCAGGACCTTGCGCGGGCCGCTTTCGACGACCTCCATGCTGCCCTGTCCGACTTCCTTGTTGCCTTCCCAGGCATAGGTGGCGCCTTTGCCAGCAGTGACAGCACCGTAGGTGCGCTTCATCGCCGGATCTTTCTTCTCGTAGGGCGACCAGGCGGTCCACGCCTTGATATCGTTGATCAGCGGAAAAACCTTGTCCGGTGGCGCGTTGATGAGAACGACGCGTTGGACGCGGAAGGAATCGGGCTTGGTTGCGGCGTAGATCAGGATGCCGGCAATGACGACAACGGCGATCGCGCCGATGATGGCAAACGTCTTCAGCATCGATGCAGCCTTCACTTAACCTTGGGGTTAAGCATTAGAAAGCGGACGCGATGCTGTCAATTGTATGAAAGAAATTCGGTCCCGCCACAAACCCTCCTCGGCCTGACGAGGATGTGTTAGTCACCAAATCATCATGATCGAATTCAGCGCCGGCCGCCCGGCAACACGTTCGCCGCATGGCATGGTGACCAGTCCGCACGCGCTTGCCTCTCGAGCCGGCGCCGACGTTCTTCGCGACGGCGGCACGGCCGTCGATGCCGCGGTCGCGACGAGCGCCGCGCTCTCCGTGCTCTATCCCCACATGACCGGTGTGGGCGGCGATGCCTTCTGGTTGATCTACGACGCCGCGGCCGACGCCGTGCGCTACATCGACGGCGGTGGCCGCGCCACCTCGCGCGGCACGATCGAGGCCTTCCAGCGTCGCGGTCTCGACGAGGTGCCCTATCGCGGGCCGCTGCCGGGCACGCTCACCGTGCCCGGCTCCGTCGCGAGCTGGAGCATGGCGCATGCTGCCTATGGCCGCCTGCCCCTCAGGCGCTGCCTTGAGAGCGCCATCGGCTATGCACGCGATGGCTTTCCGGTGACGGCGCGGCTCGCGCATTGGCGAGACGCGACACGGCAGGACCTGGCTAAAAGTCCCGAAGCTGCGACGATCTTCCTGAAGGAAGGTCCGACGCTGACCAACGCCGATCTTGCGCGCACCTTGGAAGCCATCGCCAGCGACGGCTGGTACGGCTTCTATGACGGCGAGGTGGCGCGCGAGTTGGTGCGTTACTCCGATGCCAACGACGGCTTCTTCACCGCCGCCGACCTTCTCGCGCAGTCGGCGCGCTGGGGTGAGCCCCTCATGGGCCGCTATCGCGACGTCACGATCTACGAGACGCCGGCGCCGACGCAAGGCTTCGCCGTGCTGAAAATGCTGAACCTGCTGGAACCCTTCGAGCTGCATAAGAAGCCGTTCCTCGGGCCCGACGCCGTGCATTTCATGGTGCAGGCCAAGCAGATCGCCTATCACGATCGCGACCGGCATCTCGCCGATCCGCGCTTTGCCGACGTGCCGATGGATCGGCTGATCTCAAAGGACTATGCCGACGAACGGCGGGCGCTGATGGATCCCGAGCGCGCCCTGCCGTGGGACCGCATCCCCTCCTATGGCAGCCTGTCCGGCGACACGGTGTACATCGCCGTGGTCGACAAGGCGGGCAACGCCGTCTCGCTGATCCATTCGATCTACGGCAGCTTCGGCGCAGCCGTGGTGGCGGGCCGCACCGGCGTGGTGCTGCAGAACCGGTCGGCCTATTTCTCGCTCGATCCCAAGAGCCCCAACCGCGTCGAGCCGGGCAAGACGCCGCTGCACACGCTGATCGCCTCACTTGCCTTCAGGAACGACAAGCTCTGGGCCGCGGTGGGCTGCATGGGCGCCGATGGCCAGCCGCAGATCCACATGCAGGTCTACAGCGCCCTGATCGATCATGGGCTCGATATCCAGCAGGCGCTCGACATGCCGCGTTTTCTCTCCGGCCGCTTCGGCCTCCTCGAGCCGCGCGACACCCTGCACATAGAGGCGCGCTTTCCCAGCGAGACCATCGCCGAGCTGGACCGGCGGGGTCACCTGCTCGACCGCTGGGGCGACTGGGACGAGACGGCAGGCCATGCCCACGGCATCACCATCGATCCCGCCACCGGCGAGCGCCTGGGCGGCGCCGACCCGCGCAGCGATGGAGAGGCGGTTGGGTGTTAGCTGGGGACGCGCCACTCCAGTGGCGCGTCATGAGCTGGCAAACCCAGAACCACCTCATCCTGAGGAGCATCGCGAAGCGATGCGTCTCGAAGGATGGGAACCAGTCGTGATGTTGCCCACCCTTCGAGACGCGCACTGCGTACGCTCCTCAGGGTGATGTTGTTTGGTTGGTCCATCGCTCATGACGCGCCACTGGAGTGGGGCGCCCCAGCGTCAGACGATGGCGAAGCCCTCGTAGCCCGCCTTCACCACAGCCTCGCAGCGTTCGATGTAGGCCGGCAGGCCGCCGATATAAGGCATGAACACCCGCGGTTTGCCGGGGATGTTGGCACCGACGTACCACGAGCTGCAGGACGAGCGCAGCGTGGCGCCGGCCGCCTCGCCGACGTGGCCGACCCAGGCTTCCTCGGCGTCGCGGCTCGCCTCGATCAGGGTGGCGCCACGCGAGCGCACATGCTCGATGCAGTCGGCGATCCATTCGACGTGCTGCTCGATCGACGGCAGCATGTTGGTCAGCACCGACGGGCTGCCGGGCCCGGTGATGGTGAAGAGGTTGGGGAAGCCCGCCATGGTGAGGCCGAGATAGGTCTTGGGCCCCTCGGTCCACTTCTCCTGCAGGCTGCGCCCGCCGCGGCCACGAATGTCGATCCTGAGCAGCGCGCCGGTCATGGCGTCGAAGCCGGTCGCCAGCACCAGGCAATCGAAGCGGTAGTCCTTGCCGTTGGCGCGTAGTCCGCCGGCGGTAATGCGCTCGATCGGCGTGTCGCCGACATCGACCAGGCTGACATGCGGCTGGTTGTAGGTCGCCCAGTAGCCGGTGTCGACGCACAGGCGCTTGCAGCCGATGATGTTGCGCGGCGAGAGCCTGGCGGCGAGCTCGGGATCCTTGACGATCTCGCGGATCTTGCCGCGCACGAACTCCGCCGCCGTCCTGTTCGATTCGTCGTTCAGCAGCAGGTCGGAGAACGAGGCCATGAAGCCCAGCCCGCCATAGTCCCAGCGTCCCTGGTATTCGCGCAGCCGCTCGGCCTCGGGCGTCTCGACGGCCGAGGCCATGTTGACCCTGAGATCGATGCCGGCCGGCATCGTCTTGGCGCGCTTGCGCATCGCCGGGTAGTTGGCCTTGACCTCGCGCACATAGTCCGGATCGAGCGGGCCGTTGTGCGCCGGTATGGTGTAGTTGGCCGTGCGCTGGAACACGGTGACGTGACGCGCCTGCTTGGCGATCATCGGGATCGACTGGATCGCCGACGAGCCGGTACCGATCACGCCGACCGTCTTGGCCGTGAAGTCGACGCCTTCATGCGGCCAGTTGCCGGTGTGATAGGTCGGGCCCTTGAAGTCCGCCAGACCCGGGATCTTGGGCGTGTTCGGCGACGAGAGGCAGCCCAGCGCCGTGACGACGAAGCGCGCGGTGACGCGGTCGCCTTTATCCGTCTCGACGGTCCAGGCGTGCGCCGCCTCGTCGAACGTGGCTCTCGTGATGCGGGTCTCGAACTTGATGTCGCGGCGCAGGTCGAAGCGGTCAGCGACGTGGTTAGCATAGCGCAGGATCTCGGGCTGGGTGGCGTAGCGCTCTGTCCATTCCCATTCCTGCTGCAGTTCGGGCGAGAACTGGTAGGAGTACTGCACGCTCTCGACGTCGCAACGCGCGCCGGGATAGCGGTTCCAGTACCAGGTGCCGCCCACACCCTTGCCGGTCTCGAAGACCCGCACCTTGAAACCCTTGAGTCTCAGCCGATGCAGCATGTACATGCCGCCGAAGCCGGCGCCGATGACTACCGCATCGAAATCGAGCGACATCGTTCCTCCGGACCAATCGCCATGCCATCCTTAGCCGGAATGAGTGACATCGACTATCCCGCAAGCTGGTATGCCGCCACGCGAGATGCCAACCCCGAGCGACCGGCCCTCACCGGCCGCGTCGCTGCCGACGTGGCGGTCGTGGGCGGCGGCTTCGCCGGCCTGCACACGGCGCGGCTGCTGGCGATGCGCGGCCTGAAGGTGGTGCTGCTTGAGCGCCGGCGCATCGGCTGGGGCGCCTCGGGCCGCAACGGCGGTTTCGTCGGGCCGGGCTTCGCCCTGCGCTCGGGCGCGCTGATCGAGCAGCTGGGCGAGGACCATGCCCGCCAGCTCTATGCCCAGTCGAAGCGCGGTGTGGAGATCGTGCGCGCCTCGCTGAAGGAGATGGGGCGGCCCGACATCATGATGGGCTGGGGCCGGCTCTCGGTCTCGCGCACCGATCAGGGGCCGGGCTTCGCCGAGCGGTCGCGGGCGCTGGCCGAAAAGCTCGGCGCCACGTTCGAGCCTTGGGAAACAGACAAGATACGCACGCTGCTGGTCACCGAGCGCTACTTCCAGGGGCTGCACGACGCGACGGGGTTCCAGATCCATCCGCTCAACCTCGCGCTGGCGCTGGCGGCCGACGCCGAGAAGCGCGGCGTGCTGGTCCATGAAGACACGGAAGCGCGGGCGCTGGAGCGCCGCGGCACGGAATGGCAGCTGCGCACCGCCATGGGCGAGATCACGGCGCGGCATGTCGTGCTGGCGGGCAATGCCGATCTCGGCCGCGTGCATCGGCTGAGCGGCGCGGTCCTGCCGGTCGCGACCTATGTCGCCGTGACCGGCAAGCTCGGGTCGCGCCTCAGCGAGGCGATCCGCTGGCGCGGCGCCATCGGCGACACCCGCCGCGCCGGCGACTATTATCGCATCGTCGACGAGGATCGCCTGCTGTGGGGTGGTCGCATCACCACCGACACGCGCGAACCGGCACGGCTGCGCGCCATGATGCGAGGCGATATCCTCTCGGTGTATCCACAGCTCGGCGACATCGAGATCGAGTATGCCTGGCCCGGCGTCATGGGCTACGCGCTGCACAAGATGCCCCAGGTCGGCGAGATCGAGCCCGGGCTGTGGGCGTGTACGGCGTTCGGTGGCCATGGCGTGGCCCAGACTGCAGCGGGCGCCGACGCCGTTGCCGCCGGCATCGCCCACGAAGATGATCGCTGGCGCCTGTTCGCGCCGTTCGGCACGTCGTGGGCCGGCGGCGCGCTGGGCCGCATCGGCACACAGCTCGTCTATTGGAAGCTGCAGGCCAGCGACTGGTGGGACGAAAAACGACAGGCCAAGAACGCGGAGTCGCTGCGCACATGAGCAAGGATGGAATCGGGGCGTCGCCGCGGCGACGCGAGGATGCGCGGTTCGTGACCGGCCATGGCGCCTATCTCGACGACTTGCACTTTCCGGGAATGGCTCACGCCGTCGTGCTGCGCTCGCCGCATGCGCATGCCCGCATCCGCTCGATCGACACCGCCGTCGCGCGCCGGGCGCCGGGCGTGCTCGCCGTGCTGACGGCGGCCGACGCCGCGGCCGACGGATTGAAGCCGCTGCGCCCCTACGCCGAGGCCAACATCCAGACCGGCGAACCGTTCGCCTTCGCGCCCCAGCCATTGCTCGCCCATGACAGGGTGCGGTTCGCGGGCGAGCCGGTCGCCCTGATCGTCGCCGAGAGCCAGGCGCAGGCGGCGGACGCCGCCGAGCTGGTAGAGGTCGACTACGAGGCGCTGCCGGCCGTGACGTCGGGCGACGCGGCACGCGCGACCGGCGCGCCGCTGATTGCCGACGAGGTGCCGGGCAATGTATGCCTCGACTGGCATACCGGCGACGCGAAGGCCGCCGACGCCGCCTTCGCGCGCGCCGTGCACGTCATCTCGCTCAAGCTCGACAACCATCGCATCGTCATGAATCCGATGGAGCCGCGCGGCGGCGTCGGGCAGCACGATCCGGCGAGCGGCCGCTACACGCTGCACGTCTCGAGCCAGAACATCCATGTCAACCGCGACCACATCGCCCGCGCGCTCGGCGTCGGCTCCAAAGATGTGCGCTTCGTGGCGCCCGATGTCGGCGGCGGCTTCGGCGCCAAGAACTTCGCCTATGTCGAGCATGCGCTGGTCCTGTGGGCGGCCAGGCGCGTTGGACGGCCGGTGAAATGGATTGCAAGCCGCAGCGAGGTGTTCCTGTCCGACCACGCCGCGCGCGACACCACGGCCGAGGCTTCGCTGGCGCTCGATGCCCAAGGCCGTTTCCTCGCCCTGAAAGTCACCAGCGTCGCCAATCTGGGCGCCTACATGATCGGCGCCGGCGGCGCGGTGCAGACTTATCAGTACATCCATCTGCAGGGCACGGTGTACCGCATCCCGGCGATCGCGCTTCACGTCATCGCGGTGCTGAGCAACACCGCACCGATCGGCGTGACGCGCGGGCCGGGCTTCGCCGAGACGGTGAACATCCTGGAACGCCTGATCGACGCCGCGGCGACGAAGGCGGGCTTTGACCGCGCCGAGCTGCGCCGCCTCAACATGGTGCCGGCCGACGCCATGCCGATGACCAACGTCTTCGGCTTCCAGGTCGACAGCGGCAGCTTCGCCGAGACGATGGGCGCCGCTCTCGCACGAGCGGACCTCACGGGCTTCGCCGCGCGACGCCGGCAAAGCGAAGCGGCGGGCCGGCTGCGCGGCCTGGGCTTTGCCTATCACATCAAGGGCACGGGCGGCCCGCCGGACGAGAATGTCGACATCCGCTTCGAAAGCGACGGCACGGTCTCTCTGATCACCGGTACGCAGCATATCGGCCAGGGCCATGAGACGACGTTCCCCCAGATCCTGGCCCATCGCCTGGGCGTGGCCAACGAGCGCATCCGACTCCGCCAGGGCGACACCGACCTGATCGCGCACGGCGGCGGCCACGGCAGCTCGCGCGCGACCTACATGGGTGGCACGGCGATCTGGCGCGCTTCGGACAAGATCGTCGCCAAGGGCTTGGCCCTCGCCGCCGACGCCCTGGAAGCGTCGGAGGCCGACATGCGCTTTGAAGACGGCCGCTTCGTCGTGTCGGGCACCGACCGCGCCATCGGCCTCTTCGAAGTGGCGGCGCTGGGCCGCAACAAAGGCGAGCCGATCGACACCTATGACTACTGGAAACGCGAGCACATGACCTTTCCCAACGGTACCCATGTCGTGGAAGTCGAGATCGACCGCGACACCGGCCGCGTCGAGCTGGTGCGCTACACGGCGGTCGACGACTACGGCGTGCTGGTCAACCCGATGATCGTGGCCGGCCAGATGCATGGCGGCATGGCCCAGGGCGCGGGCCAGGCGCTGCTGGAGCATGCAGCCTACGATGCGGGCTCCGGCCAGATGGTGGCGGGCTCGTTCATGGACTACGCCCTGCCGCGCGCCGACGACCTGCCGTCGTTCGACGTGGGCTTCAACGGCACGCCCTGCACGACCAACCCGCTGGGCGTGAAGGGCTGCGGCGAGGCCGGCGCCATCGCCGCCTTTCCGGCGATCGCCAACGCCATCGTCGACGCCCTGGCGCCGTTCGGCGTGACGGGCTTCGACGGCCCGGCGACGCCGGCACGCATCTGGCAGGCCATGCAGGCAGCCCGATGAAACGCCATGCTCCGGCGACGGTGCGCAACCGCCAGCCCATCCTCGACGTGCTGCAGCAGCACCTGCCGGCCGAGGGTCTCGTCCTCGAAGTCGCCAGCGGCTCGGGCGAGCATGCCGTGCATTTCGCCGCCAACCTGCCGCAGCTCGTGTTCCAGCCCAGCGATCCGGATCACGAGGCGCTGGCCAGCATCGATGCCTGGGCCGAGACCAGCGGGCTTCCAAACATCCGGCCGGCGATGGCGCTCGACGCCGAGGCGCCGGCCTGGCCGGTCGAGCGCGCCGACGCCGTGCTCTGCTGCAACATGATCCATATCGCGCCCTGGGCGGCGGCGGTCGGCTTGGTCTCAGGGGCGGCGCGCGTCCTGCCGGATCACGGTCTGCTCTATCTCTACGGCCCCTTTCGCCGCGACGGCCGGCACACGGCGCCGAGCAACGAGGCCTTCGACCGCGACCTCAGGCGGCGCGACCCTGCCTGGGGCATTCGCGATCTCGAAGCCGTGACCGAGCTCGCGATGGCTGAGGGCTTCACAGCGCCGGAGATCGTGGGAATGCCGGCGAACAACCTGTCCGTCATCTTTCGGCGGTCGTGAGCCCTAGGGCGAGGCCACCGTGCACGCCGCCTTGTCGACGAAGAAGTTGGTGCGCGGACCCATGACGGCGATGCCGGCGCGCACACCCGGCCCCATTGGCGTGACCTGGGCGCGCGTGTTGGTGACCGGCTTGCCGGCATTGGTGAAGTTGCAGTCGACGACCGGGTTGATCGTGTTGCCGCTGTTGTTGTTCAGGTACATCACCACCTGCCAGCGCTGGCCGGGGATGGCGCGCAAGGTCGGATTCTCCATGACGACGATCGGCACCGTGGGTCCGGCGGTGATCGGCACCGAGCCGACCGGTCGTGCCGTCGCCTTCTGCAGCACCTGCTGCATGGTTGCCGCCTGGGCGCGCGGATCGAAGGCGGCGTCCTCGGGACCGATCGGCCGGCCGTCCTGGCCGACCGTCTCGGGCGTCCAGACCTGGCCGGTCTTGGGATCGCGGAACTCCGGCGAGCCCTGGGTGGCTGCCACATCGACCGAGCTCTTGGCCTGGGCCAGCACCGCCGGCGCCAGCGTCATGCCGACCAGGCAGAGCGACAATGTGGTCAGTGATCTAGTCATTGCATTACCTCCTATGGACGGGGCTTCAGGCCAAGGCCGATCGAAATCCAGCCGACTCCCGTGAAGATGAGATCGACGGCGAGGAAGATGCCGAGGATGTAGAGGCTGTTGACCGGCCATTGCGCCACGATCACCGCGCCGACGAACACGGTGACGAGACCGGCCAGCACCACGACGCCCCAGGACGATCCCGCCTTCATGCTGAAGCCAAGCACGATCTTGACGATGCCGGAGGCGATCAACGAGGCGCCGAGCAGCAAGGTCAGCAGCTTGGCCGCGAGCAGCGGATTCTCGAAGGTCAGGATGCCGGCCACGACGTAGAGCGCGCCCAGCAGCAGCCAGAGCACGAACTTGCCCCATGACTTGACCTGCAGGGCGTTGATGACCTCGGCGATACCCGCGACGACCATCATGACGCCGACGAGGAAGACGCTGATCACCGTGGCCATGGCGACGCTCGACAGCGCGACGGCACCGGCGACCAGGTACACGATGCCCAATGCCACGATCCAACCGCTCTTGGCGCGCAGCGGCTCGGTTGCAGCGCCTGAAGCCTGATCAGCGACCGTCATGGAACCCTCCGGCTTCGTCTGCCGGGCATTCTACGAAGGACCATCGTCAACGCATTGACGCTCTGTCCCACGGCTATGCCGGGTGTCCCAATATGGCGTCAGGTCGAGGCGGCGGCTTTCCGCGATGCCAAGGCGATGGCGACGTAGGCGCAGCCGGCGAACAGCAACGACACGCCCGCGATCGTGGCCGGCGTGAAGGAATGGCTGTAGGGCAGCTTCGCCACCAGGAGTGCGCTCACGATCAGGGCAATGAAGCCCGACACCAGGAACCAGTGCCAACCCGCCTGGCTGCGCACCCGGATGGCGAAGGCGATCTGCGTCAGGCCGTGAACGGCGAAGATGATGGCGATCAGCAGCGTGAGCGCCAGCACGCCGGCAAACGGATCCATGTAGATCAGGATGCCGCCGATCGTGGCCAGGACACCCAGCATCATGTGCCAGATGAAGCCGATCCAGTTCAGCATCTTGGCCGCCTGCATGATCTGCACCAGGCCGCTGATGACCAGCACGCTGCCCAAAATCTTGCTGGCCGGGATCTCGGAGACGGCCGGGACCAGGATGGCGAGAGCGCCCGCCAGGATCAGCACGCTGCCCAGCAGAACCAGCCAGAGCCAGTTGTCGCGAAAGATCTCAGCCGTGTGACGGCGCTCTTTGCCGTCCGTGTAGTCGGTACTCATGTCCGCTCCTCCGTCGCAACGGGTTCGCGCTCAACTGTGCACGGCGTGAAAATCGCCAGGGCCTGCAACCTCGGATACAATGACTCAATTGCGAGGTCCCCGCCAGTGAAGGCAGATGTCCGATCTTCTCCGCCAATCAGCGAGACAGGAGCACCCGCCGGGCGTCGATCGCTCAGTGTGCCGCTGATCGTCCTCGGCGTCGCCGCCGCGCTGATCTTCACCTGGTACTACGCGCCGAGCCTGCTGCTGCTCTTCGCCGGCATCCTGTTCGCGGCCTTCCTCGACGCCTGCACGCGCGGACTGACGCGCGTCATCCCGCTGTCACGCGGCTGGCGTTTTGGCCTGGTCGTGCTCGTCCTGGCCGGCCTCACGGCGCTGGCGATCGGCTGGGCGGTCGTCCGCCTGCCCGACCAGGCGGCGCTGCTGCTGCATATCATCAATGCCCAGCTCGACGTGCTGGAAAGGAACCTCGCCGCCTTCGGCGTCGACCTGTTCGGCCCCGGCGGCCGGCAGGACCTGTCGCATTTCATCGCCGATCCCGGCCGATTGTTCGGCCACGTCCAGTATGCGGTGAGCGGCGCCTATGTCGTGGCCATGAACGCCATCGTCATCGTCTGCCTCGGGCTGTTTTTCGCCGCCCATCCCGCGGGCTATCGCGACGGCGCGCTGCGGCTGGTGCCGCTTCGCGCGCGCGACCGCGTTCGCGGCGTCATGGACGAGATGGGCCGCATGCTGCGCAGCTGGCTGCTCGGCCAGCTCGCCCGCAGCATCGTCGTGGCGCTGGTCCTGTGGCTCGCCCTGCGGATGCTGGGCGTGCCGGGCGCGCCCCTGCTCGGCCTGCAGGCCGGCGTGGCCAACTTCGTGCCCTATCTCGGACCGTTGATCGCCGCCCTGCCGGTGGCGCTGGCGGCAATGCCGCTCGGCCTGCCGGCGGTGGCCTGGGTGATGGCGATCTACTTCATCATCCAGACCATCGAGGGCTTCGTCGTGGCGCCGCTGATCCAGAAGGAAGCGGTCAACGTCCCGCCAGCCTGGACCCTGTTCGCCATCGTCATCCTGGGCGCCATGTTCGGCATCATGGGCGTGGCGCTGGCCGCGCCCGTGGTCGCCGTGGGCCGTCTCGCCGTGATGCGGTTCTACGTCGAGGACTGGCTGGGCGATCGCAGCTAGGGCTTGGCCTCGCCCAGCCGTTCCAGGATGTAGGGAAAGAACGGGTTGGACGAGACGCGCACCAGCGCGTCGAGATCGACGATCAGCACGCCGCGCTCGCCCCGCGGCGCGATGGCGCCGAGATTGACGCCGAAATCCTCCGGCTCATTGGGCTCCAGGCCGTAGAGCGCGTCGTACATCGGGAACGGCAAGGCCACATGCGACAGCGAGAACAGTCCCGGCGGAAAGGCGAGACCGAGATCGCGCGTCTGCTCGGTCACGGCGCCGGCTTCGGTCACGCGTTCCTGGACCTCCTGTCGATCGTCGCTGACGTTGGCGATGATGGTCGTGCGGAAGTTGCGCGGCGGGTCGGCGAGGATGCGCGTCAGGACCGTCTCCGAGGCATTGCGCATAAGCTCGGAGCTGATCTTGGCGGCGCGGTTGAGGTCGAACAGCACGAGCTCGCTGCCATTGGCCGGCAACAAGGCATAGAGCGAGGCGATGACCGCCCGGGTGCTCACCGTGAAGTCGACGACGGACTGGAAGGTCAGGATCGGCGGCATGCGTTGCAGACGGCCGTCGCGGGCGGCACGCGCCAGCCGATCCTGCAGCGCGACCGTCAGACGGTGAGACTGCCGCGCGCCGTTGACCGGAAAGGAGTTGTACTTGAACGGATTGAACTCGGGCAGCAGCCCGAGCCAGGCCGCCTTGGCGAAGGCGGGAAACATCGCCGGCAGCGCCGCCAACCCGGCAAAGCGGGCGAAGGCGGTGATGCCGATCATGGGCGAGACCAGGATCAGCCGGTCGGCCTGGACGAGCCGATTGTCCTCCATCGCATCCAGGGCGTACTTGACCGCTAGCGCGCCGCCATTGGAGAAGCCGACGATGTGCAGCGGCACCGCCGGGCCGGCGCGCCGGCGCGCTTCGCGCACCGCGAGCCGTGTCGCTGCATCCCAGTCCTCCCATTCGACGTCGGTCAGGGCGGCGGGCACGGTGCCGTGCGCCGGCAGCCTGATGCCGACGACGACGAAGCCGCGGTCGCGATAGCGCCGTGCGATGTGGCGCAGGCTGTAGGGCGAATCGGTGAGGCCGTGCAGCAGCACCACGGCGCCGGCGGGCGGCCCGGCGGGCTCGAGGACGTAGGAACGGTTCCAGTCCTGCTTGAAATTGCCGGGGTAGATCGGGCTGCCGGCGAAGTAGCGATTGCTGGCGGTGCGGCTTTCGGCGTCGAGCTTGTCGACGACCTCGGTGCGGACCTCGTGGAAGACCGCGTCCTCGGCCTTCAACCAGGTCTGCCAGTCGGCCTTGTCGATGTCGGCCGCCCGCATGTCGTGCGGCACATGGGTGTGCCAGAGCTGCAGCGGCGCGCCACGCTGCGAATCGTACGTCCGCACCGCAAGAAGGGTCGCCGCAACCACGACCAGCAGCAGCAGCGTACGCCTGAGAAGCCGGAACAACCTTGCCGTCATGATTCTTTCGACGAACACACTATCACGCGAGTGAGTGACGGTGGTAGACTGCGCTGCACTGCCACCGGCCATGGGTCCTGGAGTGGCGATGACATCTTCGGCGGACCAGAAACTTTCGCTTGGTGCCCTCATCGCCCTGGTCGTGGGCTCGATGATCGGCTCGGGCATCTTCGCCCTGCCGGCGGCCTTCGGCCGGACAACCGGCGTGGCCGGCGCCTTGATCGCCTGGAGCATCGCCGGCGCCGGCATGCTGATGCTGGCCTTCGTCTTTCAGACCCTGGCGCAGCGCAAGCCCGACCTCGACGCCGGCATCTATGCCTATGCCAAGGAAGGTTTCGGCGACTATCTCGGCTTCCTGTCGGCGGCCGGCTACTGGATCGGCTGCTGCCTCGCCGACGTCGCCTGCCTGGTGCTGATCAAGGCGACGCTCGGCCAGTTCTTCCCGATCTTCGGCGACGGCACCACGCCGGTCGCCATCTTCGCCGCCTCGCTGCTGCTGTGGGGCGTCCATTTCCTGATCCTGCGCGGCGTCAAGGAGGCGGCGGCCCTCAACACCATCGCGACCGTGGCCAAGATCGTGCCGATCCTGCTGTTCGTCGCGGTCGCCATCGCCGGCTTCGACAGCGGCCTCTTCACCCTCAATTTCTGGGGCACCGGCAGCCTGCCCGACCAGGTGCGCAACTCGATGCTGGTCACCGTCTTCCTGTTCGTCGGCATCGAGGGCGCCAGCGTCTACTCACGCTATGCCAAGGACCGCAAGGATGTCGGCAAGGCGACGGTGCTGGGCTTCCTCTCGGTGCTGAGCCTGCTCGTCCTGGTGACGATGCTGTCCTACGGCGTGATGCCGCGAACCGACCTGGCGGGCCTGCCCACGCCGTCGATGGCCGGCGTCCTGGAAGCTCTCGTCGGACGATGGGGCAGCGTCTTCATCAGCATCGGCCTCATCGTCTCGGTTCTCGGCAACTATCTGTCATGGTCGCTGCTGGCCGCCGAGGTCATCCATTCGGCGGCGCAGCACCGCACCATGCCGTCCTTCCTGGCCGGCGAGAACCGGAACAAGGCGCCAGCAGCGGCGCTGTGGCTCACCAATGCCGTCATCCAGGTCTTCCTGATCCTGACTTGGTTTGCCGACTATGCCTTCACGCTGGCGCTCAAGATGACGAGCGCCATGACGTTGCTGCCGTATCTGTTGGTGGCGGCCTACGGATTGAAACTCGCCTGGAGCGGCGAGACCTATGCCGCGGGCAGTCGCAGCCGCCGCATCGACTGGACGCGCGCCGCGCTGGCCACGCTCTATGCCGCCGGCATGCTCTACGCCGGCGGCGCCAAGTTCCTGCTGCTGTCGGCGCTTCTCTATGCGCCGGGGACGATCCTGTTCGCCCTGGCCCGCCGCGAGCAGGGCGCCGCCGTCTTCACGCGCCTGGAATGGCTTCTGTTCGCAGTCGTCGTCATCGCCGCGGTGCTCGGGCTCTGCGGCCTCGCTGTCGGCGCGATCTCGATCTAGCTTGGCCGGCCCGTGCATGTACTGCCGTCAGGAATTTCCGCATTTCGCGCATTTTGCGCTACCCCCCTTCAGGTGGAGTGCACCCCAAAAGTGAGACAGTAAATTGCGGACAGCTTCGGGCGCTTCCGGAGAGGGTGGACCGCTCAGCGCGCGAGCGGTCCCTCTCGGGATTGGAAAACCGGATCAACGATGCATAGAGCGACAACGAGGTCGGATTCTAGCAAAAACGCCGGTTTTTGTAAATAACTATAGTTCTTAAGACGCAGCCCAGAACGTGTCCGGCTGATAGAGCCCGATATAGCCGCCGGGATCCCAGGCATAGTAGCCCTCCTTCGGCACGTTGCGGACCTTGGGCCCGACCACGACCGGCTGGCGCGCGCCGTTCACCGTGCCGATCGAGAACACCTCGTCGGTGTTGGTCTGCAGGATCTTCTCCCAGGCCCGCCGGCGGCCGTCGTCGTCGGTCGCGTTCTCCCACTCCGCCACATAGTCGAGCAGCCGCCTGGCCGGCTCGAGGTCGCACTTCTCGCCCTGCTTGCCGTTGGTCTCGACGTACACACCCCATTTCGGCCATTGCAGGCCGCCGCGCATCGTCGGGGCGAACTCCCGGGGGCTGGTGTTGAGCGTCGGCACGGCGGTGACAATGCCGGAATAGGCCATCATCAGCGCTTCGCCGGACTGGTTGCGCAGGCGGAAGTTCTCGATCGTCTGCGGCTTCATCAGGATCTTGATGCCGATCTTCCTCCAATGGTCGGCGATCAGCTGCATGACGTCGGCTTCTTCCGTCTGTTCGCGCTGGCTCTCGACGATGATGATGGCCGGACGCCCGTCGGACAGCAGCCGGACGCCGTCGCCACGGCGCTTGGTGAGGCCGATCTCGTCCAAAAGCTTGTTGGCGGCCGCAGGATCGTGCTGCGCCCATGTCGTCGCGTACTCGGGCTTGAACAGCGGGGACCTCGGCATGATCGTATTGTTCGACGGCGTGGCGAGGCCAATGAAGGCGACCTGGTTCAGCTCGTCCCGATCGATGCCCATCGACAGCGCCCGCCGGAAGCGCACGTCGCGGAAAAGCCCGCGCCACAGCGGGTCGTTGGCGTTGAGATTGGGATAGAGCGCGACCTGCGAGCCCGAACCGATCTCCCACAGGCGCACCTCGGCGCCGGAGTCCTTGGCGCTCTTCTTCAGGAAGGTGTAGTCGCGCATGTTGAGATAGCGCGACTGCAGGTCGGATTCGCCGAGCCCGGCCTTGGCCGGGATCAGGTTGGCCGCCGCCATGGTGAAGACGACGCGATCGACATAGGGCAGCTGGCGGCCATTCTCGTCAATGCGATGATAGAAGGGATTGCGCACGAAGACGAAGCGTTGCGCCGGCGGGTTGGTCGTCGCGATCCAGGGATTGAGGCTGGGAAGATCGACGTTGTCGTTGCTGTACATCGCATCGACGCGGCGGAAGATCTGCACCCAGCTCCCGGCCAACGGACCGCCCCTCGCCTGCCGCACGATCTCGGCCGGGTCGGTGTATTTCGCGTGGAACTTCTTGAGATAGTGGGCCGGCCGGAACAGGAAGAGCGGCGCCGCCCGCGCCTGGCTTTCCAGGAAGTAGGGATTGGGCCTCTGCCAGCTGTACCTGATCGTGAGATCGTCGAGAATCTCGACCTTGGGCGGCTTGTCGTCGACCAGAAGCTCGATCGACGGACCGCCAGGCGAGAGATCCTTGTTGTTGGCGACGTCCTCCCAGAAGAAGCGGAAATCCTCGGTGGTGAAGGGATGGCCGTCGGACCACTTGTGGCCGGCCCGCAGCCTGAAGGTGAAGACGCTGCCTTCGCTCGCGTCGTAGCTTTCCAGTATGTCGGGATGGAGCTTGAATTTGTCGTCATAGACGATCAGCCGCGTGTAGCTGTAGATCGTCATCAACGAGGTCTCGCGCATGGCCGATATCAGCATGTCGAGCTGACCGCCCTGCCGGCCGGGACCGTCACCGCCGGCGAATCGCCGCACGATCCGCGGCTGGCTGGGAATGCGCTGGGCAACCGGTGGCAGCGTACCTGCTTTCACCCTGTCGGCAAACAGTGGGGTCTCCTGCATCGCCGGACTCGGATCGGCGGCAAGGACCGGATCGATAAGAAGGCTGGAAAGAACCCCGCCGATGAATAAGCGTCGCTGCACGCTGGCTCCTTGGCCATGCCTCACTGTGCCGGATATAGGTGTTGGCAGCGACGATCGCCAGCGACGGATAATGTTGACTCTACCGGTCGTCTAGTAGTCGACCGGCTCGCGAATGATCGGGCAGGTCATGCAATGGCCGCCGCCGCGGCCGCGACCGAGCTCGGCGCCGACGATGGTGATCACCTCGATGCCGGCCTTGCGCAGCAACGTGTTGGCGTAGGTGTTGCGGTCGTAGGCGAAGACGACGCCGGGCGAGGCGCAGACGAGGTTGGCACCGCTGTCCCACTGGGTGCGCTCGCGCATGTAGTCCGTGCCGCCTGTCTCGACGACGCGCATCTTCTTGACGCCGAGCGCGTCGGCCACCGTTTCGACGAACGGCTTGGCGTCCTTGCGCAACTCGATGCCGCTTGGCGTGTCGGCGGGGCGGTATGAGTAGGCGTGGATGCTGTAGACGATGTCGGGATAGAGCAGCACGCAATCGCGATCGGCGAAGGTGAACACCGTGTCGAGATGCATCGCCGCCCTGAGCTTGGGCATGGCGGCGACGATGACGCGCTCGGCCGCACCCTGCTTGAACAACGCCTGCGCCAGCTGGCTGATGCCTTGGCGCGAGGTGCGCTCGCTCATGCCGATCAGCACGACGCCCTTGCCGATCGGCATGACGTCGCCGCCTTCGATCGTCGCCAGCCCATGGTCGGCCGTCGGATCGCCCCACCACACCTTGACCTTGCCGGCGAAGTCCGGATGGAACTTGTAGATCGCCGCCGCCAGGATGGGCTCCTCGTGGCGCGCCGGCCAGAACAGCGAGTTGATGGTGACGCCGCCATAGATCCAGCAGGTCGTGTCGCGCGTGTAGAGCGTGTTGGGCAGCGGCGGCAGCAGGTACTCGGTGACGCCGGCGGCGTCCTTGACGAGCTTCAGCATCTCGCCGCCGTGGGTCTCGGGAAATTCCTGGGTCGACAGACCGCCGATCAGCGTCTCGGCGAGATCCCTCGGATTGAGGCCATCGAGGTAACTCCTGATCTCGTCGACCAGGCCCAGCCCGACCTGGTTGGGCACAACCTGGTTGTCGATGATCCATTTCCTGGCCTCGGGGATCGCCACCGTCTCGGCCAGCAGACTGTGCATCTCGACGACGTCGACGCCGCGATCGCGCATCTTCTGCACGAAATCGAAGTGATCGCGCTTGGCGTTGTCGACCCACAGCACGTCGTCGAACAGCAGCTGGTCGCAGTTGGACGGCGTCAGCCGCTGATGGGCACGACCGGGCGCGCAGACCATTACCTTGTGCAGCTTGCCGACCTCGGAATGAACGCCGAAAGCCTTCTGCGTCGCCTGTGCCATGATACGCTCCGTTGATCAGATCGTGATGTAGCCAGTGGCCAGCCAATAGATGCCAATGATCGCGCCGATGACGGCGAGGCCGAAAATGATCCAGTCCGACGTCCCGTTGAAAACCGGCCTGCCTTGCTCGCGACGCGCCCAGAAATACAGCGCCGTCCCGGGTGCATAGAGGACCGCCGAGAGCAGGATGAACTTCAGGCCGCCGGCATAGAGCAGGAAGATCGTGTAGGCGGTGGCGACGGCCGCGATGATCAGGTCCCGCCGACGCTCGTCGGGTCGCACATCATAGGTTTCGCCCCGCCTGGTGAGCTGCAGTCCGTAGGCGGCCACGAACAGGAAGGGAATCAGCGACATCGCGCTGGTCAGGTTCAGCATCAGCGCGAAGGCATCGCGTGACCAATAGGTCGTGATGACGATGATCTGAACCACGATGTTGGTCGCCCAAAGGGCCGCCGATGGCACCTTGTTGGCATTCTCGCGCGCGAATACCGAAGGCATGTCCTTGGTCTTGGCCGCGGTGAACAGTACCTCGGCGCAGATCAGCGACCAGGCGAGATAGGCGCCGAGCACCGATATCAGGAGGCCGATGCTGACGAAAACCGCACCCCAGTGACCGACGACCGCCTCGAGCACCTGTGCCATGGAGGGCTGGCGCATGCCGGCGATGTCGGCGCGCTGCAGGACGGCGTAGGGCAGCAGCGTCACCAGGACCATCATCGAGGTGACGACGACGAAGCCCATGATCGTGGCGCGGCCGACGTCGGAGCGTTCCCTGGCAAAGCGCGAGTAGACGCTCGCGCCCTCGATGCCGAGGAAGACGAAGACGGTAACCAGCATGGTGGCGCGCACCTGCTCGAATATGCCGTCGGTCAAGTCGCCGCCATACAGGTTGAAGCGGAACAGATCGAGCTTGAAGGCGAAGATGAGAATGACGATGAACACCAGGATCGGAACCACCTTGGCGACGGTCACGATGCTGTTGATGACGGCGGCCTGCTGGGTGCCGCGCAGGATCATGAAATGGAACAGCCAGATGCCCAGCGAGGCGACGATGATGGCCACAGCGGTGTTGCCGTCGCCGAACACCGGGAAGAACGCGCCCAGTGTCGACTTGATGAGGACCCAGTACGAAACGTTGCCGATGCAGCTACCGATCCAGTAGCCGAAAGCCGACAGGAAGCCGGGATAGTCGCCAAAGCCCGCCTTGGCGTAGGCGAACACGCCGGCATCGAGGTCGGGCTTGCGCTCGGCGAGCGCCTGGAACACGCGCGCCAGCATGTACATGCCGGTGCCGGCGATCAACCAGGCGATGATGGCGCCGATCGGCCCGGTTGCGCCCGCGAAGGTTCGCGGCAGCGAGAAGATGCCGGCACCGACCATTCCGCCCACGACCATCATCGTCAAGGCAAACAGGGAGAGCCTTTGGGTGGATTGCGATGCCATGGCGCCCTCAGCGGATATTTGCGTTGTCACTAGAACCTCCAACCCATCTTCAGGGCGACGCCGACGTGCAATGCGCTGTAGTCGAAGACCGGCACGGTGGACCAGTTCCGCTCGTAGGCTACCTGGAAGTCGAGCGCCGGCCGGCCGACCAGCGTGGCGTTTCGGTCGGATCCGAACCAGGCGCTCGGCAGCACGAATTCGAGCGTCGCGATCGGCTGCAGCAGCCAGTCCTCGTCGGCAGGGCCGCCTTGATAGGATTCAAAGGCGCGGCGCATGAACTCCACGCCGAGGCTCAGATTCCATTGCTCGGAGAAGACGTAGGTGGCTGACGGGATGACGAACAAGGCCCACGACGAGGGCCCGGGGTTGCTGAACCGCCGCTGGAAGAATGTCGTCACGCCGAACGACCAGGTGGTCTCCGCCAAGGTGTCGGCGGCGAAGGGGACCCGCCTGAAGTTTGCGTCAAAATTGAACGTCTTGTTGACCCCGACGCTCAGATCCTGACGTGTCTGCAGCCAGTCCTGATAGAACGGCGTGTAGGACCATCGCGGCGCGTAGACGATGTAGGGCGAGTAGGCCTGATCGTTGGTCGGGTCCACGTACTGCAGCCGGCTCGAGAGGACGATCTTGTCGAAGTCGGCGGACGGCACCTGGGTGAAGCGATCGACCTCGGCACGGGCGTTCGCCGTGAACCGCAACGGCAGGTCGAAGACCGGCGTCGACCACGACAGGCCGACGACGGGGCTGAACTCTGCCGAATTCTTGTCCGTCGGGACGCCGGACGGGCCCGCCGCGGCGTTGGAGTTGTAGGAGATCGGCGCGAGAATATTGAAGGTGAATGCCGACCGCCGCGCCTGCTGCTCGAGGCCGGGCGTGGTCGCGAAGATGTTGTCCTGAGGCGTCACCCCATAGCGGTCCGGTGTGCCGAACATCGCATCGATTCGCGCCTCTTGCGCGTCCGTGTGTTGCGCGGCAAGTCGACCGGCCGTGGCAATCAGCAAGACCGTCGATAGTATCGTCAGCAGCCAAGGCCGGCGGGCTCGGTCGGAACGGAAGTACTGCATCAGCTCCCATCCGTGCAAAGCGGAGTTAATGGCGCTCCTCGTTGCATCCTACGTGCGGCGAAGCACGGTTTCTTTAGCGCCTCGTCCCTGAACTATCCTGAACGTCCCAAAAGCAGCCTTCGCTAGGCTCCGCTAAGACAATCGGCAAAGCACTGAATGCCGTCGGGCGCCGTTTCCTTCAGTGAAACCGACGGCTGCAATCCGGCCACGGAGGCGGCCCGCACATCCCGCGGACTCATGCCGAACTCTCGCCTGAACGCGCGGCTGAAGCTCGAGGCGTCGGAGAAGCACAGAATGTCGGCGATCCTGCCGATCGGCACGGCATGGGAAACGTCGCAAAGCATCGCGAAGCTCTCCGACAGTCTCTGCCGTCGGATGTAGTGGGCCACGCCCCCTTCGCCCTCCAGCAGGCGGTACAGCTGCGATCGCGAAGTCGCCGCCTCATGGCAAAGTTTCTCGGGTCCCAACAACGGCGAGCGCAGATGGGCACGAACTGCGCGGCGCACGCGTTCCATCAGCGTGAAGTCAATCTGGCCCTGCGCGCCCGCCCAGCGTTCTGCCGACGGAGCGAGACATGCACCCACCATCGCTTCAACAGCGGCCGCGATCCGCGGTCCATCCTCGGGCGCAAGATCGCGAAGGTGACTGACAAGAAGCAGCATGTAATCGGCGAGGAGCGCACCCTCGGGCGTGTCCAGCGGCTTGCCTCGCGCCGCATCGAGCAAGGCGGCAACTCCTGCAAAGGCGCTACGCGACAGGTAGAACTGCACACGACTGTAATCGGTCTTGGTGGTCACCATCACGTCCGCCAGCGAAACCACGAAGGGAACACCAGGCTCGAAGGAGACCGATCCGTTGGACGCCTGAAGGGCAACCGTTCCGCGCCGGCAAAGAGTGAGCACCCAGTGATCGACCGGATTGCGCCGAATGAGAGTCTTCGTTCTCGCCGTGAAGATCGCCGGAGCCGTTCCATCGCTTATCGTGAGCCCGCCGAGCGACCAGGTTTCACTACACGCCGAAAAACCTTCGTCCGGTGTCCTAGTCACGGCAGTGTCGAGAAACGAGCTGTACCAGGCATGCCAGGCGGCGAACTGCTCACGCGGCGGCAACGATGCCGTTTCGAATCTCTTAGGAGTCATCGTGTCCTCACAATCGGCTCGAGCGCTAAGCGCCAACAGCGGAGGTCGAAGTCACCTTCAGGAGCGACCATAATACCGTAGGTTGAATATGCAAATACGCAGGACTGGCGAGTCCTTTCCGGTCGGGTGCAACCTGGCCTTCACGCTCAGGCTGTCGAAAGGCCGGCGCGTGAATTGGGACACCGGGAACAATCACGGGATTCCAAGCTGATGTGCGCTTGAGGCCGCCTCGTAGAATGCGTGCATCGCCGAGACCGTCGGAGGTCGCGATGAGCGGAATGCAGAGCGTGACGCTGAGGCTTTCATCACGACGCTCGCTAGCCAGCCTCGACATCGCCGCCTCGACGGGCGGTCCCGAGTTCCGCGATCCCAGGACCGGCGTGACGGAATTGCGCCAGCCGAGTCGCCAGGCGTTGTCACTTCACCGCAAGGAGAGTCACATGAGGACCATCAAGACGTTTCTCATCGTGTCACTCGCCGGGATGATCTCGGCGCAGGTGTCCGCCCAGTCCGCGCCGATCGAGTTCCGGGTCACCCCGACAGATCGCAATCCCACCTCCTGCCAGCAGTGGGACGCCGAACTGTCGCGCGTCCATACCTTCACGCCGACGACGGACGGCGCGACGCTGCGCACGGCCGGCGGCATCACCCGAAACATGACGCAGAACCCGCCAAAGGTGTTCACGACCACACTGACAATCGGAAGCACGAACTTCAACGTGACCGCCGACACATCGAAGCCTCCGGGTACGCTGGACGTGGCCGAACCGAGGACCGGCTGCCGATGGAGCGCCGTCGCCCGCTGATCACTTCCCGGCGAAAGGACCGAAGATGCGCGCAGCAATGACGACGGCCCTGCTTCTGTTCCTGGCGGTAGCAGGGTGCCAGCAGCAGCAGACGACGGCGACCGCCAACCCGCAGGCTCCCAGCCGCGGGGGCTTCAATATCGGTTCGCTCACCTGCAATGTCGCCGGCGGCGTCGGCTTCGTCTTCGGTTCCTCACGGACGCTCAACTGCCTGTTCACCCGCACCGACGGCACGGCCGAGCGCTATGAGGGAACGATCAGGCGCTATGGCGTCGACGTGGGTTTCACCCGCGACAGCACCATCGTGTGGATGGTGTTCGCGCCGGGCAGCGTCGCACCCGGAGCGCTCGGCGGAGAGTATGCCGGCCCGACGGCCCAGGGGACCGTTGGCGTCGGCGTCGGCGCCAACGTGCTGCTCGGGGGCAGCAGTAACCAGATCACCCTGCAGCCCGTAAGCGTCGAAGGCAGCGTCGGCCTCAACGCAGCTGCCGGCGTGGCCGCGATGTCGCTTCGCAAAGTCCCGTAGGACTGATTCGCGAGGGCTGCGAAGCGCCGACGTGCTGCGTGTTGGAGAAGAACGATGGTGTTCTCTGCAGAATCCACATTCGCGAATTTCCTGGCAGACGCCTTTGCGATCTTCGTCTTCATCCTGTGGTTCTGGCTCTTCATAACCACGGCAAGCGATCTGTTCCGACGGCAGGACATTTCCGGCTTCGGCAAGGTCCTGTGGGTCATCCTGCTCATCGTGCTGCCCTATATCGGCATCTTCGCCTACATCCTCACGCAGGGCGGCGGCATGGCGGAGCGCAACCGCTCCCAGGTTCGCCAGGCACGCGACGAACTGCGCCAGGCCGTGGGCTTCAGCGTCGCGGACGAGCTGACCAAGCTCGAACGGCTGATGACGGAGAAGTCGATCTCGAAGGAAGAATATGCGCGCCTGCGAGCGCGAATCCTTCAATAGCCGCCGGCGGGAACGCGATCGTGGCCCGGCCCACTCCCTGGCGAAGCGCGGTCGGCGTGGCGATGTTGGCGCTGTTGCTGACGCCGGCGCTTGCCCTGAGCGGTTGCGAGTGGCGGACCAAGGCCAAGGCCAAGGTCGTGGAGCCCCGTCCCGTCCGCACCGTCACCGCCACGAAGGGCGGCGACGGCGAGACGGTCGTCCTGACCGGCCAGATCAGCGCCGAGAACGAGGCGTCCCTGTCCTTCCGTATCGGCGGCCGCATCATTGAACGACTGGGCAATGTCGGCGACCGCGTCGAGCCCGACCAGGTGCTCGCCAAGCTCGATCCGCAGAACGAGCTGAACGCCCTGCGGTCGGCGCAGGCGGCGCTCTCGGCCGCCGAAGGCCGCCTGACCGAGACGAGCAACGCCTTCGAACGGCAGAAGGTCCTGTTGCCCCAGGGCTTCACGACCCAGGCCTTGTACGACCAGGCCCAGCAGGCCCTGCGCACGGCGCAATCGCAGCTCGACAATGCCGAGGCCCAGCTGCACATCGCCAAGGACCGCGTCAGCTACACCCAGCTCAAGGCAGGGGTCGCAGGGTCGATCACTGCGCGCATGGCGGAGGCAGGCGAAGTCGTCCAGCCGGGACAGACGGTATTTCAGGTCGCCCGGCAGGATGGCCGTGACGCCGTGTTCGACGTGCCCGCGCAGGTGATCCGCTCGGCGCCATCCGATCCCAAGGTCGTGGTGTCGCTGACCGACGATCCGTCCATCACCGCCAGCGGCAGGATCCGGCAGGTGGATCCCCAGGCCGATCCCATCACCCGGACCTTCCGTGTCCGTGTCGGCCTGATCGACCCGCCATCGGCGATGTTCCTCGGCGCGACGGTCAAGGGCCGCATGGAACTCGCAGCGACACCCGGTATCGCGGTCCCGGCAAGCGCGTTGACGCGCATCAACGGGCAGCCAGCGGTCTGGCTCGTCGACCCAAAGGACATGACGGTGTCGCTGCACAACGTGCAGGTGGAGCGTTTCGATCCGGGCAGCGTGCTCCTGTCGCACGGCCTGGACGGCGGCGAGATCGTGGTCACCGCGGGCGTGCAGGCTCTTCATCCCGGCCAGAAGGTTCGCCTGCTCGGAGCCACTCCGTGACCGGCCCCAACCTCTCGGAATGGGCCCTCAGGCACCGGTCGTTCACCGTGTTCCTGATGATCATCGTCACGGCGGCAGGCCTGTCGGCCTACTTCGGGTTGGGACGCAACGAGGATCCGGCCTTCACCTTCAGGACGATGGTGGTGCAGGCCGCATGGCCGGGCGCCACCCTCGACGACACGCTGCAGCAGGTTACCGAACGGCTGGAGCGCAAGCTGCAGGAGACGCGCGGACTGGATTTCCTGCGCAGTTACACGGTGCCTGGCCAAACCACCATCTTCGTCAACCTGAAGGGTTCGACCTCGGCGGCCGAGGTCCCCGATGTCTGGTACCAGGTGCGCAAGAACATCGGCGATATCCGCCACACCTTGCCCGCCGGCGTGCTGGGGCCGGGCTTCAACGACGACTTCGGCGACACGTTCGGGTTGATCTACGGCTTCACCGCCGACGGCTTCACCCATCGCGAATTGCGCGACTATGTCGAGGCCATCCGCTCGCGGCTCCTGAACGTTCCCGACGTCTCGAAGATCGAGATCATCGGCGCCCAGGACGAGCAGATCTTCATCGAGTTCTCGACGCCACAGCTCGCCGGCCTCGGCATCGACCGCGCCGCCCTGATCGCCGCGGTCCAGGCGCAGAACAGCGTCGTTCCCGCCGGCTCCGTCGAGACCAGCAAGGAGACGCTGTCGCTGCAGGTGTCGGGGGCCTTCCGCTCCGAGCAGGACATCCTCAACGTCAGCTTCCTGTCGAACGGGCGGATGATCAGATTGCGCGACATCGCCGAAGTGCGCCGCAGCTACGCCGACCCGCCGCAGCCGATGTTCCGCGTCAACGGCAAGCCCGCCATCGGCCTCGCCCTCGCCATGCGCCCCGGCGGCGACATCCTCGCGCTCGGAAAGAACGTGACGACAGAGATCGACAACGTCCTGGTCGACCTGCCGCTCGGGATCGAGCCGACGCTGGTGTCCGACCAGCCTGCCGTCGTCGACCACGCGATCGGCGAGTTCATGGTCTCGCTGTGGCAGGCCATCGCCATCATCATGGCCGTCAGCATCATCAGCCTGGGCCTGCGGGCCGGCGCCATCGTCGCGGCGTCGATTCCGCTCACGCTCGCCATCACCTTCCCCATCATGCAGGGCTTCGGCATCGACCTGCAGCGCATCTCGCTCGGCGCCCTGATCATTGCGCTGAGCCTGCTGGTCGACAGCGCCATGACGACGGTCGACGTCATGACCACGCGCATCGCCCAGGGCGACAGCACCGAGCAGGCTGCGTCCTTCGCCTACAAGACGCTGGCTTTTCCGATGCTGACCGGGACCTTCGTCACTGCGGCCGGGTTCGTGCCGATCGGCTTCGCGCAAAGCGCGGCGGGCGAATACACCTTCTCGATCTTCGCCGTCGTGACAATCACGCTGTTCGTGTCGTGGTTCGTGGCGGTGCTGTTCGCGCCCCTGCTCGGCGTCGTGCTGCTGAAGCCGCCGACGTCGACGGAACCCGCCAGGCCCAACATCGTCTTGCGCACCTTCCGCGCCCTGCTGGTCGGAGCGATGCGGATGCGCTGGGTCACCATCGGCGTCACGGTCGCGAGCCTGGTTGCCGCGTTCCTCGCCTCGCCGTTCGTGCCGCGCCAGTTCTTTCCGGCCTCCGACCGGCCCGAGCTCGTGGTCGATCTCACCCTGCCGCAGAACGCCTCGATCTACGCCAGTGAGACCGTCGCCGGCCAGCTCGATGCCTTCCTCAAGGCCGATCCCGACGTCGAGCGCTGGAGCACCTATGTCGGCCGCGGCGCGATCCGCTTCTACCTGCCGCTCGACGTCAAGCTGCCCAACGACTTCTTCTCCCAGGCCGTCGTCGTGGCAAAGGATATCGCGGCGCGCGATCGCCTTCAGGCCAAGCTCGAGAAGCTGATGTCCGAGCAGATGCCGAGCGTCGTGGGTCGCGTTTCGCCGCTCGAGTTGGGGCCACCCGTCGGCTGGCCCGTGCAGTACAGGGTGAGCGGCCCCGATCTTTCGCAAGTGCGGTCGATCGCCTTGCGGCTCGCCGAAGTCCTCGGCAGCGATCCCCACATTGCGGAGGTCAGCTTCGACTGGATGGAGCCTGCCCGCCAGGTGCGAGTCACGATCGACCAGGACAAGGCGCGGCTGCTGGGTTTGAGCTCGCGGGCGATCGCCGAGGTCATCAACACTCTGATGGCGGGCACCGCCGTCACGCAGGTCCGTGACGACATCTATCTCGTTCCCGTCATCACGCGCGCCCTCGACGAGCAGCGCAGCTCGCTGTCGACGCTGCGCGCCCTGCAGCTGCCGCTGGCGAATGGCCGCACCGTGCCGCTGAATCAGGTGGCGACATTCGACTTCAAGCAGGAGTACCCGCTGATCTGGCGCCGCCAGAGGGTGCCGACCCTTACCGTGCTGGCCGACGTCCCGCCGGCCGTCTCCCCGGCGGGTGCCGTCGATGCGCTGGCACTGGCGATCGACAAGCTCGCCGGCAGCCTGCCCAAGGACTATCGCATCGCCGTCGGCGGTACCGTCGAGGAAAGTGCGTATTCGCAGGCTTCGGTGTTCGCCAAGGTGCCGCTGATGCTGCTGCTGATGCTGTTCTTCCTGATGGCGCAGCTGCACAGCTTCAGCCGCCTGTTCCTGGTCGTCAGCGTGATCCCGATGGGACTGATCGGCATCGTGTTCACCCTGCTGATCGTCAATAAGCCGCTGGGCTTCGTGGCGATCCTCGGCATCCTTGCCCTGTTCGGCATGATCGCGCGAAACGCCGTGCTGCTGATCGAACAGATCGAGGCCGAGCGGGTCGAGAGGGAGCACGCCTGGGATGCCGTGATCGAGGCCACGCTCTCGCGCTTCCGGCCGATCATGCTGACGGCGATCTCCACCGTGCTCGGGTTCATTCCCATTGCCGCGGATGTGTTCTGGGGACCGATGGCATTCGCCATCATGGGCGGGTTGTTCGTGGCCACCCTGCTCACGCTGATCGTCCTGCCGGCGATGTACGTCGCTCTGTTCCGCATCAGGGAGCCGTCGCACGAGGCCGCGATGGCCGCCGCCGCATGAAGCCGGTCCTGTTCCTTCTGTCGGTCGCTATCGTTGCGGCTCACCAGGCTTCCGCGCAGCCCGGTCGCGAAGCGCGCGACTCCGGCGCCGACGCGCGCACCGACTCGATGTTGGGGACACCCAACAAGGTGACGCCCGTGCCGCAGACCAATCGCTTCTCGACCTCGCCGGGCCTCGAACAGCAGGCGCCCGGAGCGCACGGCAAGCCACCACCGCCATCACCGCCGCCGAGGCCGGGAGAACAGCGATGAACCAGGTCGCTGTCGGTCGGACGGCGTTGTTCTTCGCCCTGTGGCTGATGATCGCCGGCTACCATGTGGCCGATCTGCCGATCGGCCTCGCTACGGCTGTGCTGGCGACATGGGCAAGTCTGCGGCTGCTGCCGCCCAGCCGGCTGCACCTGCGTTGGTGGTCCTTGGCATCGTTCGTCGCGCACTTCCTCGCGCAATCGGTGAGCGCGGGCGTGCAGGTCGCCTGGCTCGCCCTCAGTCCATCGATGAAGCTGCGCCCGGGCTTCGTGGTCTATCGCCCGCGCCTGCACTCAGCCGGCGCACGCAGCGCCTTCTGCGCGCTGTCGAGTCTGCTGCCCGGAACGCTGCCGGCGGGATCCGACGACGATGGTGCGCTGCTGGTCCATTGCCTCGACGTCGACCAGCCCGTTGCCGCGAGCTTCGCCGCGGAAGAAGCCCGGTTCAGCCGGATGATCGGCGATGACTGACTTCCTGCTCGCCGCCGCCGGCTTGATCCTCCTGACGGTAGCCGTCGGCCTGGCCCGCATCCTGCGTGGTCCTGAGAACGTCGATCGCACGATGGCGGCTCAGCTGCTCGGAACCGGCGGCATCGCCACGCTTTTGCTGGTGGCCGCGGCCACCGGTGTGCGCGGCGCCGAGGACGTCGCCCTGGGACTGGCGTTGCTGGCCGCCTTCGCTTCGGTGGCGTTCGTGAACAGCGCCGCGCCCCGGCAGGATGACGACCCATGAGCGCGGCGGACGTCTTCACGGTTGTCGCGGTCTCCGCCGGCGCCTTCTTCTTCCTCGCGGGCAGCGTCGGATTGCTTCGCTTCCCGGATTCGCTCACGCGTCTGCACGCCCTCACCAAGGCCGACAATCTCGGGCTCGGCCTCGTGGTCCTCGGGTTGCTGCCGCAGGCCAGCGGCCTGCTCGGCGGCCTCAAGCTGCTGGGCGTCTGGGTGCTGGTCCAGTTGTCGAGCGCGACGGCGGCGCAGGTCATCGCACAGGCGCTGGGCCGCCGCCGGCCGCCGCCATGACAGTGATCGAGATCCTCGACATCGGCCTCGCCGTCCTCGTGCTTGGCGTCGCGGCGTGGACGATCGCCGCCCGCGAGCTCTTCGCGGCGGCTGTGGGCTATGTCGCGTACGGACTGCTGCTGTCGCTGGTCTGGGTACGCCTGTTCGCCCTGGATGTCGCCCTGACCGAGGCAGCGATCGGCAGCGGCGTGACCGGCGTGCTGCTGATCACCGCCGCGATGCGCCTGCGCGGCACCGATCCACCGCAGGCAAGCGAACAGCTCCGGCCGATGGTGCGCGTCGCCGCAGCAACGCTCTGCATCGCCATCGCCGGGGTCCTTGCAGCCGGCGTCCTGATGATGGCCGATCCCGGCCCGACGCTGGCACCCGACGTGGCACGCCACTTGGGCGAGACGGGTCTCGGCAATCCTGTCACGGCCGTCCTTATGGCGTTTCGCGCCTTCGACACGATGCTCGAGAAGGTCGTGCTGATCCTGGCGGTGATCGGCGTGTGGTCGCTGGCCGCCGATGACGCCTGGGGCAGCGTCGCAGGCCCACGACCGCTGGCGCATCATCAAGGTCCCCTCACCTTCTTCGCGCAATTGTTGCCGCCGGTCGGCATCGTGGTGGCCGTCCACATCGCCTGGGTAGGCGCCAACGAGCCTGGCGGTGCCTTCCAGGGCGGTGCGCTCCTCGCTGCAATGGCAATGATCGTGCTGATGGCGCGGGTCGTTCAGGCACCGGCGGTCGATCGACGCTGGCTGCGCGTCGTGCTGGTCGCAGGACCCGCGATGTTCCTGCTGATCGGCATGATCGGTTTCGCCGTCGCGGCCGGCTTCCTGGCCTATCCCGACGGCATCGCCAAGCCGCTGATCCTGTTCATCGAAGCGTTCATGGTGCTCTCCATCGCCGCGGTGCTGCCTCTGCTGGTCATCGGGCCGCCCAATCGGCCGCAGGCCGGACCACCATGACCGCCGCAACCCTCGCCGGACTGACGGGCGCCGCGCTGGTCGGCCTCGGCGTGTACGGCCTGCTGGTCCTCGCCCATCCGCTGCGCAAGCTGCTGTGCTTCAATCTTCTGGGCAGCGGCGTCTTCCTGATGTTCGGCATCCTGGCACGCAAGGGCGGGGCCGCCGGATTTGCCGCCGATCCGGTGCCGCAGGCGCTGGTCATCACCGGCATCGTGGTCGCTTTCTCGGCCACGGCTCTGGCGGTCGCCTTGCTGCTGCGGCTGTTCGAGACCTCGGGAACGGTGACTCTCAATCCCGACGAGCAAAGGCCTGAATAATGTCAGCAGTGGCGCTGGCGCTGGCCACCAATCCCGGCGGCTACCTGCTGGTGCTGGCGATCGTTCTGCCGGTGGTCGGCATGCTGCTGTCCCTGGTCGCGGGCGGGCGCAACGCCGAGCGGATCGCGCTCGCGCTGATGCCCGCCGGCCTTGGCATCGCCCTCGTGATCGCCTTCGGCGTGTGGCGGGAACAGGCGCCGCTCGTCTACATCCTGGGCGGCTGGGCGCCGCCGCTCGGCATTGCGCTCCGCGCCGACGGCTTCTCCGCGGTGATGCTGGTAACGGCGGCGCTGGTGGTCGCGGCCGCCGGATACTTCGCACGACCTCTCTTTGCGACACCGCCGCAACGTGCCGAAGCCCGCGCACCGCTTGCCTTCTGGACGCTGCTGCAGGGACTCTGGGCGGCGCTCAACATGGTCTTTCTCGGCGGCGACCTGTTCAACCTCTACGTCGCGCTGGAACTCCTCACCTTCGCCGCCGTTCCGCTGGTCTGCCTCGACGGCCGTCCCGAAACGCTGCGCGCGGCGCTGCGCTACCTTCTCTTCGCGTTGATCGGCTCGGTGTTCTATCTGCTGGGCGCGGCCCTGCTCTACGGCTCCTACGGCACGCTCGACATCGTCCTCCTCGCCGAGGGCATTCGCGCCGCGCCCGTCGTCGCGCCGGCCACCTTCGCCGCCGGCGGGTTGATGACAGCCGGCTTGCTCGCCAAGACCGCGCTGTTCCCGCTGCATCTGTGGCTGCCGCCGGCGCACGCCAACGCACCCGCCCCGGCAAGCGCCGTTCTGTCGGCACTGGTCGTCAAGGGATCGTTCTTCCTGGTCGTGCGGTTGTGGTTCGACGTCATGCCAGGCCTCGCCTCGGATGCCGCGATGGGGCTGCTGGGCGCGCTGGGCAGCGGCGCCATCCTGTTCGGCAGCGTGCTTGCCTTGCGGCAGCGGCGATTGAAACTCCTGATCGCCTACTCGACCATCGCCCAGGTCGGCTATCTCTTCCTGATGTTCCCGCTGGCTGCCGGCTCCGAGCCGTGGAACGGCCAGGCCTGGAACGGCGGCGTGATGCAGGCGCTCAGTCACGCCTTTGCCAAGGCATCGATGTTCCTGGCCGCCGGCCTGGTTGCCGAATCGCTGGGCCACGACCGCATCGCCGACCTGCGCGGCATCGGCCACGCCATGCCGATGACCCTGTTCGCCTTCGGCCTCGGCGGATTGTCCCTGATGGGATTGCCACCGAGCGGCGGTTTCACCGCGAAGTGGCTGCTGCTGCAGGCGACCGTCGAAGGCGGTCAGTGGTTCTGGGCGGCGATCGTGCTCTGCGGCGGCCTGCTGGCCGGCGGCTACGTCTATCGCGTGGTGGCGCCGGCGCTCGCCGCCTCGCCCCTCGACGTGAGGGCGAGCCCATCGCGCGGTCGCGAAGGCATCGTGCTTGCCCTGGCGATTGCGGCGCTGCTGCTGGGCTTCGCACCGCCGGGCTTCCTTGGCCTGCTGCAAGTCGGCCGCGCGGCCATCGTGCCATGACCGCGCTGCTCGCCACGGGATTGCTCGCCCCTCTGGTGCTGCTCGCCGCGTGCCTGCGCCCGGCATGGCGCCCCGCGGTCCCGGCGTGGCTGGCCGTGGCGCCGCTGCCCGCATTGGCCGCAGCGCTCATGGCGCTCGAGAACGATCCTGTTGCAGTCGAGCTCCCCTGGCTGCGTCTCGCCTTGGCGCTCGACTTTCCCGGCGCGATCCTGCTCGGCGTCTCGGCGCTGCTGTGGAGCGCTGGCGGTCTTTACGCCGCCGCTTTCCTGAAACGCACCACGGCGACGTTGCGCTTCGTCGTGTGCTGGCTGCTCACGCTCAGCGGCAGCTTGGGCGTGTTCATGGCGGACGATCTCGTCGGTTTCTATCTGCTGTTCGCGTTGGCAAGTCTGCCCGCGTATGGCCTGATCGCACACGACGACGAGCCGACGGCGTGGCGCGCCGGCGCGATCTACACGGCCTTCACCGTCCTGAGCGAGGCGTTCCTGCTGATGGGCTTCGTCCTGCTCGCCGCCGGCGATCCCACCGGCAGCCTCCGGATCGGCGACGTGATGGCAGCGCTGCCGCAATCGCCGTGGCTCAACGGTGCGGTGACACTGACGGCGATCGGCTTCGTCCTCAAGATCGGACTGGTGCCGGTGCACGGCTGGATGCCGCTGGCTTATGCCGCCGCGCCCGTTCCCGCTGCGGCGGTACTGAGCGGTGCCGGCGTGAAGGCCGGCGTCATCGGCTTCCTGCGCTTCCTGCCGTTCGACAGCGCGATGCCCGTGGCCGGCGAACTGCTGGCGGTGCTCGGCTTCTTCTCGGCATTCTACGGCGTGGCCATCGGCCTCCTGCAATCCCGGCCGGCAAGCGTGCTGGCCTATTCCAGCATCAGCCAGATGGGCGTCATCGCGGCCGTGCTGGGCATGGGCCTCGCGGCGGGCAACGACAGCGCCCCGATCGCCGGCTCCCTCTATGCAGCGCATCACGTGCTGGCCAAGGGGGCGCTGTTCCTGGCGATCGGGGTGATCGCCATGACGACGGCGCCTCGCACGGCGCCGACGCTGTTCCTCGCCACCCTGGTGGCGCTCGGCCTCGGTGGATTGCCGTTGACCGGCGGCGCGCTGGCCAAGCTCGCCATCAAGGAGCCGCTGGGCAACGGCCTGGCCGGTACGCTGGCAAACCTCTCGGCCGCCGCCACGACGTTGCTCATGGTGCACTTCCTCGTACGTCTCGCGCGGTCGGCGGCGCATGAGCCACCGACCGTTATTCCACAGGCTTTCCTGCTGTCGTGGCGCCTCGTGGCGCTGGCCGCACTCTTCGTTCCCTGGCTGCTCTACCTCGCAAGCAGCGGAACCGTGCAGGCCGTTCTCGCTCCCGGTGCGTTGTGGGATGCCGCATGGCCGGTCGTCATCGGGGCAGTGCTAGCCCCCGCTTGGGTGCGATGGGGAAGCCACATGCCGCGAATCCCGGCTGGCGACGTCATGGGCACGATCGAGAGGGTGTTTCGCTCCAGCTACGCGATCGGCGTGGCCATGGAGCGCGCGGACCACATGCTTCGACGGTGGCCGGCGGCAGCCTGCTCCCTGGTGGCGATCGCCGTCGTGCTGAGCGCTGCAACGATCTGACGGGAGGCAAACGTGCTGAAGTCGAAAATGCTGATGATGCTGTCCGTCTCCGTCCTGGCGAGCAGCTGCGAGAACATGACCCCAACACAGAGAGGCGCCGTGACCGGGGCCGCGCTCGGAACCGGCGTCGGCATGGTCGCAGGCGGCAGCTTCGGCCAGGTGGTGGGCGCGGGCCTGATCGGCGGCGCGGCTGGCGCCATCGTGGGCTCCGCAGCCGGCAACAGATAGTCAGACGACGACGCGTCGGGGGGCCGGGAAGCAGCGCAATGGTCTGCGCTGCCTCCGGATGTCAGGCTTTGCCCGTGTCGATGCGACTATCCGCGCGGAGGAAGCGGAATGCGGCGGCCGTTCAGGATCTCCTCGAGCCTGGCGATCCCGACCTGGAAGTTGCCCTTGTCGCACTCGTTCATCGCAGCAGCGGCTACTGCATTGGCCGTCTGGGCACGAGAGAACATGCGATACAGGCTGGACAACTGCTGGCAATAGTCCGCATCGCTCATCTGCTGCGCGAACGATCCGGTGGAAATGAGAACAACGCACCCGGTTAGCGTCAGTATGCGACCGAAAGTCATGGCTGCCATCCTCACTGGGTTCCATCCGTGCTGATGCACGGACGCGCTAACGATACCACTTCACTCAGAATCCCCGTTGTGCCGGGCGTCCCCAAACTGGTTACTTCGTCCCTTTTTGAAGAGGGCCTGCTCGCGGTGCTCGCTGATTGGGACGCGCGGAACAGTCCTGGGACTTCGCGCCGATGTGTTCGCCGCCAGCCTTCGTAAAATCCGATCTCGAACAAAGCGGAGCGGGAAGACCATGCTGCTTTCCAACGGCGGTTCATTCGCCGGGCTGCTCGTCAATGCGGTTGCCGCGTTCATCTTCGTCTTGTGGCTGTGGCTGCTCGTGATCACGGCAAGCGACCTGTTCCGCAGAAGAGATATGTCCGGTGCCGGCAAGTTTCTGTGGGTCGTTCTTCTCGTCGGTCTGCCCTATGTCGGGACCTTCGCCTACATCCTGAGCGAGGGCGCCGGAATGGCGGAACGCAAGACCGCACAGACCGAAGAGATGCGCGACGCCGTGCGCCAGTTCGTAGGCTTCAGCACCGTCGACGAGTTGCTGAAGCTCGACCGGCTGAAGGCGCAGAACGTCATTTCCAACGAGGAGTACCTGATGCTCAGAAGCCGGCTGGTCGGATGATCGCCGGTGACTCCAGTCAGCCGAGACGCAAGGCCCCGTTTCGGCAGATCACCATCACGGGCCGTCGATGGAGACCAAGATGATCGGCAAGCGCACCGCATTGATGCTGTTGGCGTCTGGAACGCTCGCGACGACGGCCGCCCGTGCGCAACACATGAAGGCAACGACGCTGGAGCAGGCTGAGCTTGCCGGACTCACGGCAGCGAAGCGCACCGAAGTCGAACAACGGGCCAGTCAGCCAGGCCAGACAGTCTATGAAGTGCTGACGACCATGCTGCTGAACGGCATCAAGAACAAGCACCAGGCCAGCCGTATCGTTGCCCTCGATTTCAACCGCGGCATCGCCGTGGTCGAGCTTCAGGCAGGCGGCATGACGTCGGTCAATTTCGATCTGACCACGCTGGCGATCAAGTAGGTGCTCTGAAGGTCGTCCTAGAACCCGTGCAGGAGGTCGCCGCCGCCGCCTGTCTTCGCCGCCATGGGCGCCTGGCCGGCGAGCGAGGCGGCGCGCACCTGCCGCGGCGTCATGCCGAATTCCTGGCGGAAGGCGCGGGTGAAGCTCGAGGCATCGGCAAAGCACAATGCTTCCGCAATACGGGCGATCGGGTGAGTATTGGACGCATCGCACAGGATCGAGAAGCTTTCCGACAGTCGCCGGCGCTGGATGTAGTGGGCTGCACCGCCTTCGCTCTCGAGGACGCGATAGAGCTGCGAGCGCGACATTGCGGTCTCGCGGCAGAGCTTGTCCGGGCCGAGCGACGGCGAGCGCAGGTTGCGGCGCACGGCCTGGCGTACGCGCTCCATCAAGGTGAGCTCGATCTGATGGCGAGCGCTGTCGAGGCGGTCGGCCGAAGGTACCAGGCAGGCCGCGAGCATGGCCTCGACGGCGTTCGGGAAGCGGGCCACGTCCATCGCCGACAGGTTTGGCAGGTTGCGCTCGAGGACCAACATGTAGTCGGCCAGGAATCTGCCTTGCGAGGCCGGCAGGATCGTCGCCTTCACCGCGTCGAGGAGATGGGCGATCCTGCTGAAACGATCGCGCGACAGAAGCAGTACCAGGCGATCGTCATCTTCGGTGCGGTGGACGCGCAGTTCCTCGCCCACCGACAGCACGAACGGCGCTCCCGCCGGCACGTCCAGCGACGTGTCGCCCACCTCGACGCTGCTCGTGCGGCTCTTGCTGAGGGTGATCGCCCAATGATCGACGGGGCTCTTGCGGATGTTGGTCTTCGACCGCCAGACCGACGTCGGCGGCGAACGAACCCGACTGACCGCCAGGCCGTCGACGCTCCAGCTCCGATTGCTGGCCGGAAACCCGTCCTGCTTGGACCGCAGTGGCTCTATCTCGAAGGTGGGCGTGTACCAGCGACACCACGCTTCGAGCTGCTCCAACAACGGCAAGCGTTGAGTTGAAAATGCATGTGCGATCATGGCATTCCCGACTCACGATCCATGATGCAGTGGTTGACTGCATCATGGACGCAAACATTGCGCGAGCATCTGCGAATTCATAGACCCAAAGTAGCAAAAGGCAGAATATTCATTAACGCATAGCTTGGGTGCGACGCCGTCGCCGCCGCGACCAATCGCGGAGGCTCACTGCTGCGGCGCGAGGGCGGGCGGCACTTTGTACCAGAGGCCGCCCAACGCGCCGCGGCGATAGCCATAGTCGTAGAGCGCCTGCATGTAGGCCGGCTCGAACTCACCGCTGCGCACCTCGCCGAAGTCGGGGCCGATAAAGGCGAGGTTATAGTCGACGCCGTCGCGCCGGCTCACGAAGTAGGTCAACAACAGGTCATTGTTGCCGCTGGCCGTGAGCATGGTGCCGACGGCGCGTACCGCGATGTTGATGGTGCGCGGCTCGGTCTCGGAATGCCTGGCGTCGACCCGGGCGTTGCGGATGATATAGGCGTGGCGGGCGCGCTCGCCCATCCGTCCCACCTCGAAGGACGACGGATACAGGAAGAGCTGGGCGATGGCGCCGCCGTCGACATGCATCTCCTGGAACTTCCGTCCGTCGATCTCGACGTCGATCAGCACCGGCTGGAAGGCGCCGGGAATGGCGGTCGAGGCGCGCAGGATCCTGCGGAAGAGGTCGAGCGCCTGCGGATGGCGGCTCACCGCCAACGCGCCGATGTTCCAGATCACCGGCCGCTGGGCATCGAGATCGGTGGTACCGATCAGCAGCAGGCGGCCCTTTTCGTATTCGCGGCCGATGGCGTCGAGCAACGGCTGGTCGGCGTACTTGTCGATCGTCTCGGCAAGCGGCGTGGCGTCGGCCAATGCGTCGCTGAACATGATCGCCGCCAGGCTACGGCGGCGGAAGATCCGGTCGGCGCTCATGGAGGTGTAGATCTCGCGCAAGGCATCGTCGTGGCTGGCGCCGAGAAAGGCGAACGGCGCGATCAAGGCGCCGGTGCTGATGCCGGTCACCACGTTGAAGGTCGGTCGCTGGCCGCTGCGGCTCCAGCCGTTCAGCAGGCCGGCGCCGAAGGCGCCATTGGCGCCGCCGCCGGAGACCGCAAGGTAATAAGCCGATGGCATCGACCTGGTCGGCCGGCCAGCCGCCTGCAAGGCCGCCTTCTCACGATCGACGGCCTGCGTGGCCACGCGGATCATCGGCTCCAGGCTGCCGTCGGCAAAGAAACGCACATTGGCAATGCCGAGCGGCATGGCCTGCTCGACATGGTCCAGCGGGACAGCCGGACCACGCTGCGGTACCGAGCAGCCGGCCAAGGCGAGACAGGCAATGACGATCCATCGAATCACGCGCCGCTCCCCCGGGATCGACTGAAGCCAGGATACAGAGGCCCGCTTCTTGCTGTAAGTCCGCTCATGCTCATCGCCCAGATCTCCGACCTTCACGTTCGCCCGGTCGGCCAGAGCTACAAGGACGCCGTCGATTCCAACCGCATGTTCGCCGAGGCCGTCGAGCATCTGAACCGGCTCGACCCGCGGCCCGACCTGGTGCTGGTCACCGGCGACCTCGTCGACGAGGGGCTCGAGGCCGAATACGCCTCGCTGCGCGCACTGCTGGCCGGGCTCGAGCTGCCCTGCCTGCTGATGCCGGGCAATCACGACGACCGCGAGATGCTGGCGCGCTGCTTTCCCGACCATGCCTACCTGCCGTCCCACGGGCCCAAGCACTTCGTGGTCGACCGGGCGCCGCTCCGCATCGTGGCGCTCGACACGACAGTGCCGCGCGACCATCACGGCGAGGTCGACGAAGCGGGCCTTGCCTGGCTGGAGACGGCGCTGCGGGAGGCAGAGGGCGCGCCGACCCTGGTGATGATGCATCATCCGCCGATCGTCACCGGCATCCCCTACCTCGACAAAATATGTGCCGGCGGCCCGAGCGGCTGGCCGGCGTGATCGGCCGCTTTGCCAATGTCGAGCGCGTGCTGTGCGGTCACGTCCATCGGCCGATCGTGCAGCGCTGGGCGGGGACCGTGCTGGTCTCCTGCCCCAGCACGGCGACACAAATTGCATTGAATCTCCGGCCCGACGCGCCGCCGGCCTCCTTCTGCGAACCGCCGGCCTGCCTGCTGCACTGGTGGCGCGACGGCGCGATAGTGACGCACACCAGCTATATCGGGCGGTTCGAGGGGCCTTTCCCGTTTGCGTGATCGCGATGCGGTGGCGTTCCGGGTTGGGATGCGGTAACGATTTTGCATCGCCATTGCGGGGGAGCGTCGTCGGAACATGAACCGCAGCCTGATCCTGCTGCCTCTGCTGGCCGTTTTCCTGGCCGGCTGCAAACCTGAGAACAAGTTCCAGCCGCCGCCGCCGCCGCAGATCAGCGTCGCCATCCCGCTCCAGCAGAACGTCATCCCCTACGAGGAGCTGACGGGCAACACCGTGGCCTTCGCCACCGTCGACCTGGTGGCGCGCGTCGAAGGCTTCCTGAACTCGCAGAACTACGTCGACGGCTCGGTCATGAAGCAGGGCGACACCCTCTTCGTCATCGAGCAGACGATGTACAAGGCACAGGTCAAGGAAGCCGAGGCCCAGCTCGACGGCGCCAAGGCACAACTGTTGAATGCCGAGGCCGAGTTTACCCGTCAGGAGACGCTGCTGCGCCAGAACGTGACGGCGCAGAACACCTACGATCAGGCCAAGGCCAAGCGCGACTCTGCTCGAGCCAACGTCGAGAACGCCGAGGGCAACCTCACCATCGCCCAGACCAACCTCGGCTATACGACGGTGCAGGCGCCGTTCGACGGCATCGTGTCCAAGCATTTGGTCTCGGTCGGCGAGCTCGTCGGCAACGGCAAGGCGACGAAGCTCGCCACCATCGTCCAGCTCGACCCGATCTATGTCGAGTTCAACGTGAGCGAGCAGGATGTCCTGAAGATCCGCCAGAACCTCGCCAATCGGCGGCTGACCGTCGAGGAGCTGGGCAAGATCCCGCTCGATATCGGCCTGATGAACGAGGAGGGCTACCCGCACGCCGGCTTTCTGAACTACGTGGCGCCCGAGATCGATGCGCAGACCGGCACCATCCTGGTGCGCGGCCTGTTCAAGAATCCCGATCGCGACCTGATCCCGGGCTTCTTCGCCCGTATCAGGCTGCCGATGGGCCTGGGCTCGACGGCTGTCCTCCTGATCCCCAATCGGGTCATCGCCGAGGACCAGGCCGGCAAGTACGTGCTGGTCATCAACAAGGACGACGTCGTCGAGCAGAAGCGCATCAAGACGGGTCAGCTCCTGGTCGGCGGGCTGCGGGTGGTCATGGAGGGTCTCACCGCCGAGGACCGCGTCGTGCTGACGACCAACGGCCAGGCAGTGCCCGGCGGCAAGGTGGTGCCGAAGCAGGAGACCATCCCGCCGCCGCCGCCCGGGGCCAACATCACGACGACCAAGTAACCGCCGGGTCGCCCTCATGATTTCCGAGTTCTTCATCAATCGGCCGGTACTGGCCAACGTGCTGGCGATCGTGATCGTGATCCTGGGCGCCGTGGCCCTGGTCACCCTCCCGGTCGCCCAGTATCCCAACATCGTGCCGCCGACCGTCCAGGTGACGACGACCTATCCGGGCGCCAGCGCCAAGACCGTGGTCGACAACGTGGCGCTGCCCATCGAGCTGCAGGTCAACGGCGTCGAAGGCATGATCTACATGCAGTCGTACAGCACCGATGCCGGCACCTACACGCTCACCGTCACCTTCCAGATCGGCACCAATCTCGATTTCGCGCAGGTGCTGGTGCAGAACAAGGTGAGTGCGGCCATCGCCTCGCTGCCCTTTTCCGTCCAGGCGCAGGGCGTCATCGTGCAGAAGAAGTCGACGTCGATCCTGCAGATCGTGTCGCTCACCTCGCCGGACTCGACCTTCGATAGCCTCTACATGGCGAATTACGCCACCATCAACCTGGTCAACGAGCTTTCGCGCCTGCCGGGCGTCGGCAACACGCAGGTGCTGGGCATCGGCGAATACTCGATGCGCGTCTGGCTCGACCCGCAGAAGCTCTACACCTACGGGCTGACGCCGGCGGAGGTGAGCAAAACCATCCAGGAGCAGAGCCAGCCCGTCACGGCGGGCCAGGTCGGTGCCCCGCCCGCGCCCAAGAACCAGGACTTCCAGTTCACCGTCGACATCCAGGGGCGCCTCAGCACACCCGAGGAATTCGGCAACATCGTCGTCAAGTCCGAGCAGGGCAACGGCGGACGCATCCTCAGGCTGAAGGACATCGGTCGGGTCGAGCTCGGCGCCCAGACCTACACCATGACCTCCAAGCTGAACGGCAAGCCGAACGCCGGCATCGCCATCTACCAGCTCCCGGAGGCCAACGCGCTCGACGTCGCCAAGCGCGTCAACGCCAAGATGGCCGAGCTCGGCAAGAACTTCCCGAAGGGCCTGATCTACGAGGTGCCGTTCGACACGACCCGCTTCGTCAACGCCTCGATCAAGGAGGTCTTCACGACCCTGATCGAGGCGGGTGTCCTGGTGCTGATCGTGATCGTGCTGTTTCTGCAGGATTGGCGCGCCATGCTGGTGCCGGCCACGACCATCCCGGTGACGATCATCGGCGCGTTTGCCGCCATGGCGGCCATGGGTTTCACCGTCAACACCACGACCCTGTTCGGCATCGTCCTGGCGATCGGCATCGTGGTCGACGACGCCATCGTCATCGTCGAAGGCGTCGCCCACCACATCGAGCGTGGCATGACGCCCCACGATGCCGCCATCAAGGCGATGAGCGAGCTGTTCGGGCCGGTGATCGGCATCACGCTGGTGCTGATGTCAGTGTTCCTGCCGGCCGCCTTCGTGCCCGGCCTGACCGGCCAGATGTTCGCCCAGTTCGCCCTGGTGATCGCCGCCACCGCCCTCATCAGCGCCATCAACGCGGCGACGCTGAAGCCCACCCAGTGCGCCCTGTGGCTCAGGCCCACCGTGCCGCCGGAGAAGCGCAATTTCTTCTTCCGCGGCTTCAACAAGGTCTACGGCAAGATCGAGGACGCCTACGCCTGGCTGATCGGCGCGATGGTCCATCGCAGCGTCGTGATGATGCTCATCGCCTTCGTCATCGCCGGCCTGGGCGGTTGGGGCGTGGCACGCCTGCCGACGGCGTTCATCCCCAACGAGGACCAGGGCTACATGCTGGTCGGCTTGCAATTGCCCGACGGCGCCTCGCTGGAGCGCACCAATGCGGCGATGGAAGAGGTCACCAAGATCGCCATGGCGACGCCGGGCGTCGACAAGGTCGTGGCGCTGAGCGGCATGTCGGTGCTCGACAGCAACTCCATGCTGGCCAATGGCGGCGTCGCCTACGTGATCCTCAAGGACTGGGGCGTGCGCCTCAAGGAGCCGAACCAGGACCTGCGCTCGATCGTCATGCATATCGGTGGGCAGCTCAGGACCTTGCAGGACGGCCACGGCTTCCCGCTGGTGCCGCCCGCCATCCAGGGCGTCGGCAACGCCGGCGGCTTCGCGCTCCAGGTCGAGCAGAGGGATGGCAGCTTCGACTACGTCAAGCTGCAGAACGCCACCGACAACCTGATCCGCAACGCCAGCACACAGTCGGCGCTCACCAACGTCGTGACGTCCTTCCGCGCGGGGGCGCCGCACATCCGGGTGGACGTCGATCGCTCGAAGGCCGAGACGCTCAAGGTCTCGATCGGCGACGTGTTCACCACGCTCTCCTCGTATCTCGGCTCGGCCTACGTCAACCGCTTCAACAAGTTCGGCCTGACCCTGATGGTCTTCATGCAGGCCGAAGCGGAGTACCGCACCAAGGCCGAGGACATCCTGAAGCTGCAGGTGCGCAACATCGAGGGCAAGATGGTGCCGATCGGGGCGCTGGCCGAGTTGCACGAGGCAGCGGGCCCGCCGATCATCAGCCTCTACAATCTCTATCCGTCGTCCTCGATCGTCGGCACGCCGGCGCCGGGCTTCAGCTCGGGCGAGGGGATCGAGCTGATGGACGAGATCTCCAACGCCGTCCTGCCGCCGGGCACCGGCTACGAATGGACGGCGATGTCGTACCAGGAGAACCTGGTCGGCAGCCAGATGACCTACGTCTTCGCGCTGGCCATCCTGCTGGTCTATCTCTGCCTCGCCGGACAGTATGAAAGCTGGATCCTGCCGCTGGCGGTGATCTTCGCCGTGCCGCTGTCGCTGGTCGGCCCGGCGATCGCGCTGGGCGCGCTCGGCCTGCCCAACAACCTCTACACCCAGATCGGCCTGATGCTGCTGATCGCGCTCAGCGCCAAGAACGCCATCCTGATCGTCGAGGTCGCGCGCGAGCGCCGCCTGATCGACGGCAAGGACATCGTCGAGGCGGCGGTCGAAGCCGCCCGCACGCGCTTCCGGCCCATCCTGATGACGTCGTTCGCCTTTATCCTGGGCGTCGTGCCGCTGGTGACGGCGACGGGCGCGGGCGCCAACTCGCGCATCTCGCTCGGGCTTGCGGTGTTCAGCGGCATGATCGCCTCGACCTGCCTCGCCGTGCTGTTCGTGCCGTCGTTCTTCACGGTGCTGCAGCGCTTCGAGGAATGGCGCAGCAAGGGCAAGCCGGCCAAGGCGCCGCCAAAGGCCGAGCCGGAGACGCAGGCACCGTGAGATAATCTCTGAGGGGTGATGCAGGAGGCAACCTTCGTGTTGCACCCCCTCACCTAGCCTCTCCCCCAAGGGGGAGAGGAATATGAAGATTCGTGCGAAGGGGAGGAAAGTCGCAGTCGGCTTGCACCGCCCAAATTCTGTGCTAGGTGGCTTTCCCGTCCCAAGGGAGCGCCCTGAAACTGAAGAACGTCCTGCTGTTTCTCGCGTCAATCGTCCTCAGCGTCCTCGTTGCCGAAGCAGCCGTCCGCTACATCGACGGCTACCGCATGTCCGCGCTCGCCCTCGGCGATCCGGAGGGCAGCGCCAGCGTCGATCCCGCGATGCTGGACAAGTTTCCGCTCGCCGCCGGCGTCGACGGCAAGTGGTTCTTCAGCGAGCCGCCGCCTCTCTCCAACCGGCGCAAGGTCGATCCCGAGTGGCAGCGTACGTACCATTACATCGAGGATCACAATACCGGCGGCATGGAGTTCCGTCCGGCCGACCCGTTCAAGGCGTGGAACTCGGTGTTCGCCGGCGATCCCTGCAAGCACAGCTTCCTGCACCATGCCCCGGGCATGCTCTATCTCTACGATCCGCCCGACGGCCAGCCGCGGCCGCCCTACCGCTACATGCCCGATGCCACGCAGCCGACCGGCCTGGTGACCAACCAGATGGGCTGGCGCGGGCCGCCGATCGAGGTGCCGCGCGGGCCCAAGACTGTCCGCATCGTCTTCGTCGGTTCCTCGACCACTGTCGGCGCGCCGCACCTCCCCTTTTCCTATCCCGAGCTGGTCGGCTACTGGCTGAACCGCTGGGCCGAGTCCCGGAAGCTCGACGTGCATTTCGAGGTGCTGAATTCGGCGCGCGAGAGCACCGTGTCGACCGACAACGTCGCCATCGTGAAGAACGAGGTGGCGCCGCTGCGGCCCGACCTTGTCGTCTACTACGAAGGTGGCAACCAGTTCGAACTGCATTCGATCGTCGACAAGGTGCCGCCACGCTCGGAAGCACCCAAGACGCCGCCGGCCACCGTCGTGCCGGGCTGGCTTCAGGAGGCCACGCGCTATTCCGCCATCGCCGCCCGTGTCCGCGCCGCCATCGGTATGACCGGCCCGTCGCAGGACGGCCGCGAATGGCCCAAGCCCGCCTACAAGCTGCAGTGGCCGGAGGGGCTGAGCGAAACCGATCCCGACCTCGCCTACCCCAAGCTGCCGGTCAACCTGAACCTGATCCAGCGCGACCTCGACGACATGCGCAGCGCCGTGCAGAAGGTCGGCAGCGACTTCGCGGTAAGCTCGTTCCTGTGGATGGTGAAGGACGGCCTGGTGCTCGACCCGGTCCGCCACAAATACATCCTCGACCAGCTCAACCGCGTCTATTTCCCGTTCCGCTATCGCGACCTGGAACGGCTGGCGATCTTCCAGAACCGGCTGCTCGCCAAGTACGCCAGGACGCACGACATCCCGTTCATCGACACGGCGCGCTACTTCCCGCTCGATCCGGACCTGTTCGTCGACGCCGTGCACACCAACTATGCCGGCCTGCGGCTGCAGGCCTGGATCACCTTCAATCTGCTGGTGCCGGTGGTCGATAAGCACCTGGCCGACCGCTCGTGGCCCCGGCCGGCCGATCCGGCCGCCCCGGCCCTGCCTACGATCACACCGCGAAAGGTCACCTTTACCTGCCAGTGACGGCTGGCAAAGTCGGCCCATTGCGGTAGCCTCGGCAACAGCAACACGACGGAGCGAGCCCATGCGTAACACGCGTCTCGAGATTCGTCTGCTCTCCGGCGCCGGCGGCGCCGAGATTTCCGGCGTCGACGTGGCGCAGGATCTCGACGACGAGACCATCGGCGAGATCCGCGATGCGCTGAACGAGCATTGCGTGGTGTTCTTCCGCGACCAGGAGATCGACGTCGCCCAGCACAAGGCCTTCGCCCGCCGCTTCGGCGAGCTCTTTATCCATCCCAACTATGTCGGCATGGGCGACGATCCCGAGATCGTCATGGTCCGCCGCGAGCCCGGCGACACGGGCTATGTCGGCGAGGACTGGCACGCCGATACCACCATGAGCGCCGAGCCGCCGATGGGCGCAATCCTCTACGGCATCGATATCCCGCCCTACAGCGGCGACACCATGTTCGCCAACCAGTACCTCGCCTACGAGACGCTGTCGGACGGCATGAAGAAGATGCTCAAGGGACTGCGCGCCGTGCACAGCGACATCCTGGTGGCGGGCCCGCAGGCCGGGAAGAACAAGGGCCGCTCGACCAAGCATCGCGACGGCGCGGACTGGCGCGAGACGCGCAACAGCCATCCGGTGGTGCGCACCAATACCGAGACCGGCCGCAAGATGCTGTTCGTCAACAAGTCCTACACGGTGGGCTTCGAGGGCATGACCGAGGCCGAGAGCAAGCCCTTGCTCGACTTCCTGTTCGAGCACGGCAACCGGCCGGAATTCACCTTCCGCTATCGCTGGCAGAAGGGTTCCATCGCCTTCTGGGACAATCGCAGCACCAAGCACATCGCGCTGGGCGACACCGGCCCGTTCCGCCGCCTGCTGCGGCGCATCCAGATCAGCGGCGACAAGCCGGTGTGATGAAGAAACGCTTCTTCACGTTCATCTCGATCGTCGTCGGATTCATCATCGCTCTGGCCATGGTCGAGATCATGGCGATCGGCTGGCTCTATATCGAGGACGGCCGCCACACTCCCGCGGCCGAGCTGTTCGAGCGCACGCAGAACACCTACGTGCGCGACATGACCCGGGGCACGGGCTGCCGCTTCATCGACACGCTCTATCCGCACCCCTACTGGGCGTTCGTGCATCACGCCAACCCGCCGTGCGGCATCTCGTGGGCCAACAATGTTGGCCTGTTCGGTCCCGACTTCCCCACCGCCAAGCCCACCGACCGCTACGTCCTCATGATCAACGGCGGCTCCGTCGCAGCCTATCTCGGCGGCAACCAGAAGCCGCCCTATCCGCGCTATCTCGAGGAGGAACTGAACACTCACTGGATCAGCCCCAGCGGCAAGCCGTGGATGGTGCTGGATGCCGCCGCCGGCGCATGGAAGGAGCCGCAGTCTTTCATCGCCTTTGCGATGTATGCCACGGCAGTCGACGCCATCGTGAACTTGAGCGGCTACAACGAGCACTATTACTTCCAGCCGAAGATGGACCAGCGCCTGGAAGGCCCGGCGGCCAACTTCCTGGAAGCCAATCCGTTCGCCGCCGACGAGAATTTCGGCGACGCCGCGATTGGCTGGGTGATGGGGCGCATCGCCGGCGCCATGTCGGTCAACCCGGTCCTCGGCAAATCGCACGCCGCCTACCTGCTCGTTCGCGCCATCGAGGCAGCAGCCAAGGGCAGGGACAGTTTCAAGTCCAACAAGCGGACGACGATCCCGAGCCTGTTCGCCCTGCCCAAGGACGTGCAGGACAATCCGCAACGCCTGTTCGACGTCCAGCTCGACCTCTACCAGAAATACTTCCGGGCGACGGAAGCTGTGGCGCACGACAACGGCGTGAAGTCGGCCTATTTCATGCAGCCCATTCCAGCTTGGGGCAAGACGCTGACCGACGAGGAGCGGCGCGTCGTCGGCGACCTCGGCTACGGCGAGCTCTATCGCCGCATGGTCGCCGGCATGATGACGCTGCGCCAGCGCGGCCTGCCGATCTACGACCTCGGCGACATTTTCAAGAACGACACCAGCACCATCTACGCCGACCAGATCCACTATCTCGCCGACGCCGAAGGCCTCAGCCCCGGCAACCGCATGGTGGCGGCGCGGATTTGCGAGCTGCTGGCGCAGACGTGGGGATTGCAGCGCAAGCCCTGAGGGGCCGTGCCGTTTCCGCTACCCGTCTCGCTCCAGCGAGTTTCTGGGCTCCAGGGAGCGGTACACCTTGGTGCAATGACGCCGATACCATCGTTGGTGTCGATTCCCTCGCCTGCCCGTGCGAACTCGTAATCAATCGTCCTTGATAAGCCTCGCGCGGCGACCAACGTCCGCCCAGTGCCTGGTGGAAGTCCGACGGCATGACCGAAGATGTGAACACACAAATGGCTCGTCAGCCGCGCGTCCATCGTGAGCATTGGATCGTGGCGTCGGCGGTGCTGATCCTGATCGCCTTCGTGCTCTGGCAGAAATTGCCACAGAAGCCGCAGGCGAGAGGTGCCGCCGCGCAGGTTGTCAGGGTCATGAAAGCAACGCGCGGCGACATGCCGGTTATTCTCAACGAGCTGGGGACCGTCACGCCGACCGCCACGGTCACCGTCATGCCCAACCAGGCCGTCAGCGGTTACCTGGTCGACGTGCCTTTCCAGGAAGGCCAGGACGTGCAGAAGGGCCAGGTGTTGGCCGAGATCGATCCCCGGCCGTTCCAGGCGGCCCTCGATCAGGCCACCGGAACGCTGCAGCGCGACCAGGGCCTGCTCGATGAGGCGAAGATGGACCTCGTGCGCTTCCAAAGGCTCACCAAGCTCGACTCGATTGCCCGTCAGCAGACCGAAGACCAGGCCTATCTCGTCAAACAGGACGAGGGCACGGTAAAGCTCGACCAGGCCGCGGTCGACACCGCCAAGCTCAACCTCTCCTATTGCCGCATCACCTCGCCCGTCGCAGGCCGTGCGGGCTTGCGCCTCGTCGATCCGGGCAACTACATCACCGGCTCATCGAGCACCGGAATTGCCGTCATCACGACGATCAAGCCGACAACGGTCGAGTTCACGGTTGCCCAGAACGATTTGCAGAAAGTGGTCGAGCGGTTCCGTACGGCCGGCGTGAAGTTGCCGGTGACGGCTTACACCAGCGACGGCAACAAGCAGCTTGCGACAGGCACGCTGTATGCCATCAACAATCAGATGACCACGAGCACCGGCACCGTCACGCTGCGAGCCGCCTTCGCCAACGACGACGAAGCCCTGTTTCCCAACGAATTCGTCAACGTCCGGCTGCTCGTCGATACGCTGCACCAGGCCGTGCTCGTGCCGACGGCCGCCGTGCTGAGTGGCGCGCCGGGCGACTACGTCTATCTGGTGAACAAGGATAATACGGCTTCGGTGCGCAAGGTCACGCTCGGGCCGAGTGACGGGCAGAACACCGTCATCACCAGCGGCCTCGCTGCCGGCGACACTGTCGTCATCGACGGCACGGACCGATTGAGTGACGGCGCGAAGATCAGAGTCGCCGCGGCGCCGGGACAGCAGGCCTCGCCGGCGTCGGCAGCGCCGCCAGATTGATGAGCAGCGGACGCAGCAGATGAACATTTCCCGCCTGTTCATCGTGCGGCCGGTGGCGACGGCGCTGCTGATGATTTCCCTCGTGCTCGTCGGCCTTGTCTCGGTGGCCTTCCTGCCGGTCTCGTCCCTGCCCGATGTCGACTATCCGACGATCCAGGTGCAGACATTCTATCCGGGCGCCAGCCCACAGGTGACATCGACCACGGTGACCGCACCGCTCGAGGTCCAGCTCGGCCGGATTCCCGGGCTGCAGCAGATGACCTCGTCGAGCTCGGCGACGGCCTCGATCATCACCCTGCAATTCGACCTGTCGATCGACCTCGACGTCGCCGAGCAGAACGTCCAGGAAGCGATCAACGCAGCAAACAGCTTCCTGCCGGCCGGCCTGCCGGCGCCGCCGACCTATGCCAAGGTCAATCCCGCCGACCAGCCGATCCTGACGCTGGCCGTGACGTCCAAGGCGATGTCGCTCACCCAGTTGCAGGACATCGCCAACAATCGGCTCGCGTCGAAGATCGCCGAGGTGCCGGGCGTCGGCCTCGTCAGCCCGGCCGGCGGCAACGTGCCGGCGATCAGGGTGGAGGCGGACCCGCAGAAGCTCGCCGCCTACGGGCTGAATATCGACGATCTGCGCACGCTGCTCGGCAACATCACGGTGAGTCAGCCGAAAGGCAATTTCGACGGTCCCGAGCTCGACTACACGATCAACGACAATGATCAGATCTCCGATCCGCAGGACTATCTCAACACGGTCATTTCCTACCAGAATGGCTCGCCGGTCCGGCTGCGCGACGTCGCCACGGTGAGCCAGGCCGCCCAGAATACCGAGCAGGGCGCCTGGTTCGACGGCACAGCGGCCATCGTGCTCAACGTGCAGCGCCAGCCGGGCGCCAACGTCATCAAGACGGTCAATCAGATCAAGCAACAGCTGCCGCAGCTACTGGCAAGTCTGCCGCCGTCGATGCATGTCGAGATCGTGGCGGACAGCACCGGCGTGATCCGCTCCTCCGTGAACGACGCCTTCTTCGAGCTGGTGCTCGCGATCGGGCTGGTCGTCCTTGTGATCTTCGTTTTCCTGCGCAACGTGCCGGCAACGATCATCCCCAGCATCTCCGTGCCGGTGTCGCTGATCGGCACGCTGGCGGTGATGTACAAGCTCGGCTACTCGATCGACAACCTGTCGCTGATGGCGCTGATCATCGCCACCGGCTTCGTCGTCGACGATTCGATCGTGATGATCGAGAACGTCGTGCGCTACCTCGAAGACGGCATGGCCCCGCTCGAGGCCGCGCTGGCCGGAGCCGGGCAGATGGGCTTCACCATCCTCTCGCTGACCGTGTCGCTGATCGCGGTGCTCATTCCCTTACTGTTCATGGGCGGCGTGATCGGCCGTCTGTTCAGTGAGTTCGCCGTTACGCTGGCGATCACGATCGTGCTTTCCGGCGTCGTCTCGTTGACCCTCGTGCCGATGCTCTGCGCCCGCATGCTACGGCGCCGGTCCGAGCGCACGCCAAGCCGGTTCGAGCGCATCAGCGAAGGCCTGTTCAACAGGACGCTGGCCGCCTACGAGCGCAGCTTGCGCTGGGTGCTGCGCCATCAGGGGCTGACCCTGCTCGTGGCGGTCGTCACCGTGGGACTGACGGGCGCGCTTTACGTGGTCATCCCGAAGGGATTGTTTCCCGTGCAGGATGTCGGTGTCATCCAAGGAATCAGCGTCGCCGACAACTCGGTCTCGTACCAGGTGATGACGGCCCGGCAGATGGCATTGGCCGACGCGATCCTGAAAGACGCCGACGTCACCAGCCTGACGTCGTATGTCGGCATCGACGGCACCAACAAGACCCTGAACAACGGCCGCTTCCTGATCAATCTCAAGGGGGTCGACGACCGCTCGCTCACCGCGCAGCAGATCGCAAGGCGCCTTCAGCGCGAGGTCGCGAACGTCCCGGGCATCAAGCTCTACCTGCAGCCCGAACAGGATCTGACGCTCGATACGACGACTTCGCCCAACCAGTACCAGGTCGTGCTGCGCGGGCCCAACCGGCAGGACTTCGAGACATACGTCCCGCAGATCGTCGACCGCATGAAGCAGATCAAGGCGATCACCGACGTCGCCAGCGACCTGAACAATGACGGGTCGACGGTCAATATCGAGGTCAATCGCCCACTCGCCGCGCGCTACGGCATCACCCCGGCGACCATCGACAACGCGCTCTATGATGCGCTTGGCCAGCGCATCGTCACGACGATCTTCAACCAGTCGACGCAGTATCGCGTGATCCTCGTGGCCCGGCACGACCGGCTGCCGAACCTGCAATCATTGGGGTCGCTCTATCTGCCGACCCAGACGGCCAGTACGGGCCAGGTGCCGCTTTCCGCCATCGCCGACATCAAGGTCGGGAAGGCGCCGCTGGTCGTCAGTCATCTGGCACAGTTTCCCGCGGTCACCGTATCGTTCAACCTGACCGAAGGCGCATCGCTCAGCACGGCCATCAACGACATCAACCAGACGATCCAGGCGGTGCACCTGCCGCCGTCGATCACGAGCAGCTTCCAGGGCGCCGCTCAGGCTTTCGAGGATTCCCTGTCGAGCGAGGTCTTCCTGCTGATCGCCGCACTCGTCGCCGTCTATATCGTGCTGGGCGTGCTGTACGAGAGCTTCATCCATCCCGTGACGATCCTGTCGACATTGCCCTCGGCCGGCATCGGGGCGCTGCTGGCGCTGATGATCGCCGGCAGGGATCTCGACGTGATCGGCATCATCGGCATCGTCCTGCTGATCGGCATCGTCAAGAAGAACGCGATCATGATCGTCGACTTCGCCCTGGAGGCCGAGCGGGAACGCGGCAAGTCGCCCGAGGAGGCGATCTTCGAGGCATCGTTGCTGCGCTTCAGGCCCATCCTGATGACCACGTTCGCCGCCATGCTGGGCGCACTGCCGCTGCTGCTGGGCAGCGGAACAGGCTCCGAACTGCGCCAGCCGCTCGGCCTGGCGATCATCGGCGGCCTCGCCTTGAGCCAGGTCTTGACCCTGTTCACCTCGCCGGTGATCTACCTCGCCTTCGATCGCCTTTCGCGGCGTTTCGGCCGCAGACGGACCTCTGCCCCGACCGAGAGGCCGACGTGAACATCTCCGCCCTCTTCATCGACCGGCCGGTGGCGACGACGCTGCTGGCCGTCGCGATCCTTCTGTCCGGAGCGCTCGCCTATTTCCACCTGCCGGTGGCGCCCTTGCCGAACGTCACCTTCCCCGTGGTCGTCGTCCAGGCGACCCTGGCGGGGGCCGCGCCCGAAACCATGGCGGCCACCGTCGCCGAGCCGCTGGAAAAACGCCTGGCCACCATCGCCGGCGTGAACCAGCTGACCTCGACCAGTTACGTCGGTGCGGTGACCATCGCCGTCCAGTTCGACGTCAATCGCGACATCGACGGCGCCTCGCGCGACGTCCAGGCGGCGATCCAGGCATCGCGCGCCGACCTGCCGACGACGTTGCGCGCCAATCCGACCTGGCGCCAGTTCAACCCGGCCGATGCGCCGATCATGATCCTGGCCCTGACTTCGGACACCTTGAGCCGTCCGCAGCTCTACGACAGCGCCTATACGGTGATCCAGCAGCAGCTCTCCCAGATCAGCGGCGTCGGCCAGATCACGCTCGGCGGCGCCGCGCTGCCCGCCGTCCGCATCGAGCTCGAACCGGACAAGCTCAGCAGCTACGGCATCGGCATGGAGGATGTCCGGGCCGCGGTGTCGGCGGCCAATGCCGACAGTGCCAAGGGCGATATCGACCAGGGCGGGCAACGGTTCGAGGTCACCTCCAACGATCAGGCGACCAAGGCAGCGGACTACCGGGATCTCGTCATCGCCTACCGCAACAATTCACCCGTCCTGTTGCGGGATGTTGCCGAAGTGGACGATTCGAGCGAGAACATCCGCAACATCGGCCTCTACAACGGCGCGCCGGCAGTGGGCGTCATCGTCTTTCCAGTACCAGGCGCCAACATCGTCGCGACCGATGCCCAGATCCGCAAGCTCCTGCCTTCGATCGAGGCGACGTTGCCGCACGGCGTACGTCTCAACGTCGCCATGGACCGCTCGCAATCGGTCAATGCCGCGGTAGACGATACCGGGCGCACCCTCGCGATCGCCGTGGTGCTGGTGATTGCCGTGGTCTTCGTCTTCCTGCAATCGCCGCGCTCGATCTGGATACCGGCCGTGGCGTTGCCGCTGTCGATCATCGGCACGTTCGGGCCGATGTATCTGCTGGGCTACAGCATCGACAATCTTTCGCTAATGGCTCTCACCATCGGCACGGGCTTCGTCGTCGACGACGCCGTGGTCGTGCTCGAGAATATAACGCGCCATCTCGACTCGGGCCTCGATCGGCGGGAAGCCGCCTTGCGCGGCAGCGCCGAGGTCAGCTTCACGGTCGTCTCGATGAGCGTATCGCTGGTTGCCGTGTTCATTCCGATCCTGCTGATGCCGGGCATCGTCGGGCTCCTGTTTCACGAATTCGCGGTGACGCTATCGATCGCCATCCTGATCTCGATGGTGATCTCGCTCACCATAACGCCCTGCATGTGCGCCCATATGCTCAAGGACCGCACGGAATTGCCGGTCAGGGCGCGCTGGGCTGCCTGGGCGGAGAGCCGGTTCGATCGGTTCAAGCAGGCTTACGCGCGCGGCCTGCATGCCGTGCTCGACCACACGTTGCTGGTCGGGCTCGTGCTGATCGGCCTGATCGTGGGAAATGTCTTCCTGTTCGGGCTGTTGCCGTCGACCCTGTTCCCCGAGCAGGACACCGGCATTTTGATCGGACAGATCATCGCCGATCAGGCGATCTCCTTTCCGGCGATGTCCGAGAAGCTCGCCCAGTTGCAGGGCATCGTGCAGAAGGATCCCGCAGTGGCCTCGGTCTTCGGATTCGCCGGCTCCGGCTCGGCCGGCCGCGCGGGCAATACCGCCAATGTCTTCATCGCCCTCAAGCCGCTCGCCGAGCGGGGCGCGTCAGCGCAGCAGATCGTCCAGCGCCTGCGTCCCAGGCTCAACGGCATTTCCGGGGCGAGGCTGATCCTGCAGGCGCAGCAGGACCTGAGGATTGGCGGCAGGCAAACGGCAGCGGCCTATCAGTATACGTTGAGCGGCGACGACCCTGCCGCCCTGTACAGCTTCGTGCCCAAGCTGATTGCCGAGCTCGGCAAGCATCCGGATCAACTGACCGACGTCAACACGGACATGCAGCAGAACGGCCTCCAGACCTATGTGACGATCGACCGTGCCACCGCGGCGCGCTACGGCTTCGCACCGAACCAGGTCGACGCCGTGCTCTACGACGCCTTCGGCCAGCGCACCGTTTCGACCATCTACAATCCGTACAATCAGTATTTCGTGGTGATGGAGGTGGCGCCCAAATACTGGCAGCACCCGCAGGACCTCGATCGGATTTTCCTGAGCACGGCAGCCGGCAATGTCACCGGCACGCAGCAGACGCAGATGCAAGGCGGTACGGTGAGCGGCGTGAAGGCGTTCACGCCGGTTGCTCCGCGGACGATCTCGTCGATCGCCAATGCGCTCAATGCCAATGCGCAGGCAAACGTCGCAACGAACGCGATATCCAACAGCCGTGGCGGGACTTCGAGCGGCAGCCCCGACAGCACGGCCGCGGAGACGATGGTGCCGCTGCGGGCTTTCGCCAGCTCCGTCGACAATCACACGGCGATCCAGGTCAATCACCAGAGCGGCCTCATCGCGGCGACGATTTCCTTCAACCTGCCACCGGGTGGGTCGCTCAGTACGGCACAGGCAGCGATCGAGGCGGCAATGCGCGACCTCGGCGCGCCCGCCTCGATCCATGGCGGCTTCCAGGGTTCGGCCCAGGTTTTCGGTCAATCGCTGGCGACGATCCCGCTTTTGATCCTCGCGGCCCTTGTCGCCGTCTATGTCGTGCTGGGCATCCTCTACGAGAACACCATTCATCCGCTGACCATCCTGTCGACGCTGCCTTCGGCCGGCATCGGCGCCACGCTGGCCCTGCTGCTGTTCGGCGTGCCGTTCTCGATGATCGCGCTGATCGGCATCATCCTCCTCATCGGCATCGTGAAGAAGAACGCCATCATGATGGTCGATGTCGCGATCCATCTGGAACGCAACGAGGGGCGCGAGGCCAAGGAGGCCATTCACGAGGCCGCCGTGGTGCGTCTGCGGCCGATCATGATGACCACGGCTGCCGCGGTGCTGGGCGCCGTGCCGCTTGCCATCGGCATCGGCCAGGGCGCCTCGCTGCGTCAGCCCCTCGGCATCACCGTCATGGGCGGCCTCATCCTCAGTCAGATCTTCACGCTCTATACGACACCGGTGATCTATCTTTATCTCGATCGCCTGCGCCTCAAGCTGGGTGAAGTCGCATCCGGATTGCCGTGGCGACGAACACGCCAACCTGGTTCCGGCGGCTAGTGGCTCTGCACAGTGGTTATGATGGGCTGAACGGCAAACGGGATCGCATTCGTGCGACTCTGCCGGAAATTTCCCGAAGCCATTGATCCGTCTGCCTCTTCCGGTCCTGGCGGCGGTCTGACGATGTCCCCTAAACAGGG